>NZ_JBQCIV010000012.1:0-154859 GCF_051953405.1 Trinickia sp.
CACTTCGATGCCCATCCGCACGCTGCCCGTCGCGCTGACGAGCGGCACTTTATGCGAATGTGTCAGCGCTTCGCCCACCTCGCGGCCGCCGACGATCAGTTGCGCCAAGCCCTCGGGCGCAACGCCCGGATGCGCTCGGTCGAATTCGCGGACGGCTTGCTCGAACAGCGCCTGGCAGGCGATGGCCGTGAGGGGCGTTTTTTCCGACGGTTTCCACACCACCGAATCGCCGCAAACGAAAGCGAGCGCGGCGTTCCATGCCCAGACGGCCACGGGAAAGTTGAAAGCCGAGATCACGCCGCACACGCCAAGCGGATGCCACGTTTCCATCATCCGGTGCCCGGGGCGCTCGGAGGCGATCGTCAGGCCGTAAAGCTGGCGCGACAGACCGACCGCGAAATCGCAAATGTCGATCATTTCCTGCACTTCGCCGAGCCCTTCCGAGCGGATCTTGCCCGCTTCGAGCGTCACGAGGCGGCCGAGCGCGTCCTTGTGCTCGCGCAATACATTGCCGAACACGCGGACGAGTTCGCCGCGCAACGGCGCCGGCACGGTGCGCCATTTCAAGAAGGCGGCGTGGGCGCGATCGATCTTGCGCTCGGCGCTCGCGGCCGAATCGACGGCCAGCGTGGCGAGCGTTGCGCCGTCGCGCGGCGAACGCGCCGTCAGGGCATCGCCCTTCAAGGGGGAAAGATCGACGTTGAGCGCTGCGAGAATATCGTTGACTACCATCACGTCCTCTTTAATGTGTCGAGTTACTTCGTCAAAATTCGTCTGAGGCGTTTCGTCGCAAGGGTTGAGCGAAACGCCGTCGCCCAGCGATTGAAACGCGTTCGCGCGGTATGCGCAAGCGCGGGCACCTCGGCCGCGCTATGTCTGCGAGAGCGCCGACGCGAGCCGGCGCGCGCCTTCGAAAGCTTCCGCTTCGTTCGGCGCCGCGAACGATAGGCGCAAGCTGCTCGCATCGGCTTCCCGCACGTAGAACGCATGACCCGGAACAAACATCACGTTACGCTCGATCGCGCGTTTGAGCACGTCGGCGGCATCGCGTCCGCCGGTCAGCCGGGCCCAGACGAACATGCCGCCTTGGGGCGCCGAGCAGATCACCTCGTTCGGCGCGAAATGCGTCAGCGCCTTGAGCATCGCCTCGCAACGCGAACGATAGGCACCGACGATCGAGCGCAGATGCGATTCGAGGCTTGCGCTGTCGAGATAATGGCGGGCCGTCTCTTGCGATAGCGGCGACGTGCACAAATCGCTCGTTTGCTTGGCGACGATCATTCTGCGCGCGATCGGCGCCGGCGCGATGGCCCAGCCGATGCGCAAGCCCGGTGCGACGATCTTCGACAGACTGCCGAAATACACGACCCAATCGCGCCCGCCCGGGCAAGCATCGGCCAGTGCCAGGATCGGCGGCACCGGTGTGCCGGCAAAGCGTAGTTCGCCGTACGGGTCGTCTTCGATCAATACGATCCGGTGTTGCGTCGCCAAGCGTACCAACGCTTCGCGCCTTGCGCGCGGGAGCGTCGCGCCGGTCGGGTTCGCGAAGGTGGGGACGGTGTAGAGCAGCTTAGGCCGGCACGCCTGCGGCCAAGCATCGAGTTGCGCCGCCAACGCGTCGACGTCGATCCCATCGCCATCGGTGCGCACCGTGACGATATTCGCGCCGGCCAGCCGCAGCGCTTGAATGGCGGCTGGATAAGCGGGTTCTTCGATGAGCGCCGTATCGCCGGGCGCGATCAGCGTGCGCAACAGCAAATCGAACCCTTGCTGCGAGCCTGTCGTCACGACGATATCGTCGGCGCTGCAATTCACTTCTCGCGCCGCCATGAGCCGGGCCAGCGATCGGCGCAACAGCGGCGAGCCGGCCGTGTCGCCATATTGCAGGCAGGCGATCGGGTCGCTGCGGTATGCCGCGTCGAGCGCGCGCGCAAGGCCTTCGCGATCGAACAAATCCTTCGACGGATAGCCGCCCGCGAACGAAATCATGCCGGGACGGCCCACGTACTTGAACAATTCTCGGATCGGCGAGCCTTGCGGCGCGCGAAACGGCGCCGCGAACGCGTAGGCTTCCTCCGGCCCCTCGGGGCGGACCGTAGTACAAGACGTCATCGCATTCCTTTCCGTTCGATCGCTTCGATCGCGCTGAGGGAGTGGCAGCGGGAGACAGGCGGGCGTGTCGTCTTCGATCACGCCGCCGCGGTCATTTTGAAGATGCCGGTCGCGTTGCCCGCATCGAAGCCCAAATCGAGCGCGACGCGCCCGCTCGCCTCGTCCGCATAGGTGTCGCGCGTGATGAACTCGTAGAACGAGCCCGGCACCTCGCGGCGTACCTGCGTGCCGTCGTCGGCGCGAAACACGCGCACGACCGGATCGGCTTGAAACGCCGTTTGCTTGACCCGCCCCGACTTCGACACCTCGACCCGTTCCTTGATCGGCCGACCCAAAGCGCGCTGCGTGTCGGCCACGGCAAACACGTCGGACACGCGATCGGTCGCATGGTTGAACGCGTTGCCTTCCGTGGCGATCCACGCCATCTCGGCGGATTCGGCGAGCAGCGTCTGGTAATCGGTCAAGCGCGGCTCGATGTGTTGCCGATCGAAGCAGCGTACGAGAATGGGTAGCAACGTGCAGGCATCGGCGAGCGGCAACGACGCATCGCGCTCGAGTTCCGCGAGCCACGCGACCGCTTGCGGCGTCAGCGGATCCACCGACGATCCGACGACATTCGTGACCGCCTGTCGAAACGCGTGCGAGAAGCGCTCGGGATGCAGCTCGCTGACAAAGAATTGAGCGATGTGCTCGGGCGCATTGAGGTGCGCGTACGAGCGCCCCGTCATCTTGATCCGGTCGAGCGGATACGTACCGTTCAAGCGATAGCCAAGCGGCTTCAGGATGCGCGTGAACGCGGCTTCTCCCGGGGGCAAGGCGCCGCAGTGCGCCCAACGCACCGTGCGCAGCGCGCCGTGGTCGAACTGCACGCGAGCACCCTCGCGCACGACGTCCTCGGTATAGGCGCGGCCCGTCGGCACGCGTTCGAGCAAATCGGCGAACAGCGCCATGTTGAGCGCCTGCGCCAATTCGGCGCGCGTCACGATCCCTGCCTCGCTGCGTGCCATCGAAGGTGGAATATTCATCAATTTCACCAACTGCTCGGCAGCGCTCGCGCCGCAGGCGGCGTTCAGCATGGCGTCGAGATTGCTGTTCATCGCATCGTTCCTCGTTTACGTTTGGCGCGGCACGTCGCTAGTGCGCGTAGGGGTAGATGTCCTACCCGGTTTGGCACCCCGTCGATCGGTACGCATTGTCGCCGCCGAGCCAGCGCGTCACAATTGATTTAAACTCACGACTTCATTCCAAAAACGCACCAACTCTCGCCTAAGCTGCCCTTGCGCGAGCGCGACGTCACGATGAGAAAAGGCATCCCCAATCTTGCCGCGCTGCAAGTATTCGAAGCGGCGGCGCGGCACGAGAGCTTCACGCGCGCAGCCGACGAACTCGCGCTCACGCAAAGCGCCGTTTGCCGGCAAGTCGCCTCGCTCGAGAATCGGCTCGGTGTCGCCTTGTTCCTGCGCATCAAGAAGCGGGTCGTGCTGACGCCGCACGGACGCCACTACGCCGCGCAAATTCGCAAGAGTCTCGAGCGCATCGAGCGCGATACGCTCGAACTCATGGCCCAGCGCGGCATCGGTCGCGTGCTCGAACTCGCCGTCGTACCGACCTTCGCGAGTCAATGGTTGATTCCGCGCCTGCCGCAATTTCGCGCGCTGCGGCCCGACATCACGATCAATCTCTCGATTCGCACGGAGCCCTTCTTGTTCAGCGATTCGCCGTTCGATGCCGCGATTTATTTTGGCCGCACGGTTTGGCCCGGCACCCAGGGCGCGCTGCTGTTCAGGGAGGGACGGGCCGTGCCGGTGTGCAGCCCCGCGCTCACGGCCGATTGCGCGCCGCTCACGCGCGAGCGCTTAGTCGATATGCCGCTGCTGCATTTGTCCACGCGGCCCGATGCTTGGCGCGACTGGTTCCGCGCCCATGGCTTCGGCGACGATGCTCGCGCGGTACGCGGGCCACGGTACGAACTGTTCACCATGCTCTCGAGCGCGGCGCTGGCGGGGATGGGCGTTGCGCTGGTGCCCGAGATCTTGATCGCCGACGAACTCGCATCGGGACGGCTCGCCGTGGCGCTCGACATGCCGCTTGCCAGCGATGCGGGCTACTATTTGGTCGCCCCCGATGCGGTCGCGAACGACGAGCCGTTCGTGGCGCTCTCGCAATGGCTCATGTCGCTCGTGCCGCAGGTGCACGCCGGCGAGCCCGCGTGAGGGATTCAAAATGCTAGGCGGCGGCTTGCTCGACGATCCAGTCGCGAAACGCTTGCATGGCGGGGGGCATCCGCTTGGACTTGAGCCACGTGAGCCAGTAGCTGCCCGTTTGCACCTCGATGTCGAACGGGCGCACGAGCCGTCCCGATTGCAGTTCGCGCTCGAACATGCGGGCCGGCGCCAACGCCACGCCCGCGCCCAGCATGGCCGCCTCCACCATGAGCCGCGACGAATCGAATACGGGCCCGCGAACCGCCCCGGCCGGCAAACCCGCCGCCGCCAACCATAAGGCCCATTCGTCGGCGCGATACGAACGCAGCAGCGTTTCGGCGGCGAGATCGCGCGGCGCCTCGAGCCGCTCGGCCACATCGGGCGCGCACAGTGCCGTCAGCGGCGCCTCGAGCAAGGCGGCGGCCTGCGTGCCGGGCCAATTGCCGTCGCCGAAGCGAATCGCGAAATCGAAGCCTTCCGCCGCGAAATCGACGAGATTGTTATGCGTCAACAGCCGCAACTCCACGAACGGATGCGTGGCACGAAACCGGCTCAAGCGCGGCATCAACCAACCGACCGCAAACGTGCCGACGACGCCCACGGTCAGCACCTCATGAAAATGCCCGCCTTCGAATTGCTTGAGCACCGCATCGATCCGGCCGAACGCATCGGAAACAACGGGCAGTAACGCCTGCCCCTCGTCCGTCATGCCGAGCCCGCGCGGCAGGCGTTTGAAAAGCCGCGCGCCGAGCCGTTCCTCGAGCACCCGGACCTGCTGACTGACGGCGGCCTGCGTCACGTTCAGCTCGCGCGCCGCACGCGTGAAGCTCAAATGGCGCGCCGACGATTCGAATGCGCGCAACGCATTGAGCGGCAGATGTCTGGCCATCCTCGTGGACCTATAAGAAATAGTATTGCGTCTGAAAAATTATCGTCGATTGTCCCGAGAGGCGGAAAACGCGATATTCATGCCTCTTTCCACGGAGCCAACAAGATGCAAAGAAGACGATTCATCGGGACCGCACTCGGCGGGATCATAGCTGGCCTATCGACTCCCGTGTTGGCCGAGGTCCGCGGCCGAAGCGACTCGCCGAAACGTCCGGCCCGGCTCGATGCTCGGGCGGGCGCGATCCGAGCGGAACTGGCTTCGATCGAGCGCGGCGTCGACGGACGACTGGGCGTGGCGATTCACGATTTGGAGACGGGCCTTAAGGCCGGCTATCGCGCCGACGAACGTTTCGCCATGTGCAGCACGTTCAAGCTCATGCTGGCCGCCGCCATTTTGGCGCGCGTCGATCGCCGCGAGGAAAACCTCGAACGTCGCATCGTCTTCGGCCCGGATCGGCTCGAACACTATGCACCGGTCACGATGCGCCACGTCGGCGAGCCCGGAATGAGCATCGCCGAACTGTGCAGCGCGTCCGTCACGTTGAGCGACAACACGGCGGCGAATCTGCTGCTGGAGACGATCGGCGGCCCCGCGGGGGTCACCGCGTTCATGAGGCGATTGGGCGATACTGTCACGCGCTTGGACCGGACCGAACCGTCGTTGAATACGGCTATCCCCGGCGACTTGCGGGACACCACGACACCCCTCGCGATGCTCGGCAGCATGCATAAGGTCTTGCTCGGCGATGCGCTATCGCCGGCGTCGCGCGCGCGGCTCTTGGCGTGGGGCGTCGGCAACCGCACCGGCGACGCGCGCCTTCGCGCCGGCGTCCCCAACGGGTGGCGCGTCGCCGACAAGACCGGCACGGGCGAGCGCGGCGCGACCAACGACATCGGGGTGCTTTGGCCGGAAGAGCGCGCGCCGATCCTCGTGACGGTGTACTTGACCGAGACCGATGCGACGGATCGCGCTCGGGAGGCCGCGATTGCCGAGGTCGCCCGGACCGTCTCACGGCACCTGGCATAACGATGCGAGCGGACAGGCGGGGGCCGCGCGAATCGCAGGACTCGCGCGACGATAACAATCAACGCGTCGCGAGACGGCGCATCGAATGACTTTAAACGAGGGCCTTGCCATGCAAACAGCAGCATCGAGCTTCTACGAAGCCACCGTCGAACGCCCCGCGCGCCCCTCGCTGTGCACTGCGCGCGAGCAAGCCTCGGTCTGCATCGTCGGCGGCGGCTTTGCAGGGCTGGCCACGGCGCTGGGACTCGTGGAACGCGGCATGCGCGACATCGTCATCCTCGAAGCGCAGCGCGTGGGCTTCGGCGCCTCCGGTCGCAACGGCGGCTTCGTGTTCGGCGGCTACAGCCTCGAATGCGCGGACATGCTGCGCGTATTGGGGCCGACGGACGCGCGCGCGCTTTATCGGCTGACGCTCGATGCGCTCGAATTGATCCGCGCGCGCATCGCTCGCCATGCGATCGAGTGCGATGTCGTCGACGCAGGCGTGATTCTCGCCGATTGGTTCGGCCAACCGGAGCGCCTCGCCGCGCAACGTGAACTGATGCGCACCTCGTTCGGCGTCGATTGGGAGCCGATCTCGAAAAGCGCCCTAAGCGAACGCCTGAAAACGGACCGGTATCACGGCGGACTGCTCGAGCGAAACGGCTTCCATTTCCATCCGCTCAAATATGCATTGGGAATTGCGAAGGCGTTGACGGACGCCGGCGTGCGCATTTACGAGCGGAGCGCGGCGCTCGCGATCGCACGCGAGCGCGAACACGATCGGTATTTAGTTAGCACGACGAATGGATCGATCGAAGCGCGCCACGTGGTGATGGTGGGCGGAGGCTATGCACGCGGCGTTTATCGTCCGGTGGAGCGCGCCGTGTTACCGATCGCTACGTATGTCGTCGCCACCGAACCGCTCGGTCCGCGCCTGGCGGATGCCATCGATTGCGGCTCGGCCGTCTACGACACGCGGTTCTCGTTCGACTATTACCGGGCGTTGCGAGACACGCGCATTCTTTGGGGCGGACGTATTTCGATCTTCGAGCGCAACCCGCGGGCAATCGCGACACGCTTGATGCGCGACCTGCTGCGCGTCTATCCGCAACTGAAGGGCATTCGCCTCGATTATGCTTGGGGCGGTCTCATGAGCTACGCGCGCCATAAGATGCCGCAGATCGGTCAATGCGGCGATGGCGTGTGGCATGCCGTCGGCTTCGGCGGACACGGCGTGACGCCGACGACAGCCGCGGGCGAGCTGCTCGCGGCGGCGATCGGCGAAGGACGGCCGATCCCCGCCCCGTTCGCTCGCTTCGGCCTCGAACCCACGCACGGCGTGCTGGGGCTCGCGGCAGCCGAACTCACCTATCTGACGAAGATCGCCCAGGACGCACTGGCCGAACGCCTGCGCCGGTAAGCGCGGCGCAGCCACGCTCGGCCGCGCGCTACTGAACCATCGGCACTTGGACGTTGTCGGGCCCCGGCCCTGCGGGTGTCGTCGCGGCACCCGATTCGACGATCGCGCGATCCACGAGCGCCTTCGCCTCGGTGCTGCTCGCATCGACCGCCAGGGCCTTGCCGGCGTTGTGCCACACGCAATTCCAGCGCGATTGAACGACGCACGCGTGCGCCGCGCTCAACGACGCATCGCGCTCCTGTTCGCGTGCGAGCAATTGATCGCGCAAGGAAAGCGCCTCGCCGTTGTTCGGGTCGGCCGCCAACGCCCGGGCGAGCGATCCACGCGCGCCTCTGAGATCGCTTTTCGCGAGCTGCGCTTGCGCGTTCTCTACAGCGCGGGCGGCGGCCGCACGGCCAAACTGCGCCGGCTCGCGGGCCTCGGACTGCGAACGGCGCGATTGCCGCTCCGCGGCGTTGGCCACCACCGCGGCGTTGATGCTGCTGCGCGCTTCGGCCGACTGCGCACGGCTTCGCGTGGGAGCGGTGGCACGAGGCGTCTGCGCCTGCGCGGTGCTCGGAGACGCTTGAGGTTGCGCCTGCGTGGGCGCCGCACCCGGCGGCGCTTGCACAGTGGCTGCTGCCGGCGGCACTTGAGCGACGGACGTATCGGACGACCGCGATTCGTCTGTCTTCTGCGGCGTCGGCGGCGTCGGCGGCGCACTGTTGCCCGCCGCGTCGTTTGCCGCCGAGCCATACGAAGTCGTCCCATTCGATGGCGACGTATTCGACGGCATGCTCAGCGAAGGCGAACCGGTCGGTTGCGCGCGCTGGCGGTTCGCATCGGCCGCAGGCGCCGCATTCTCCGCAACCGGAGCAGGTGGCGGCGGCGCATTGTTGCTCGACCCGTTGCTATTGCTACTAGATGTGGCATTTCCGCTCGACGGAGCAGCGAAGTTCGAACCGCTGCCATTCGACGCGATCGCCCCTTCCGCGGATTTCGACGAAGACGATTGCGGTAAGGGCAAGACCCCGTCGTACCGATGCACCGCTACCGCGCCGCCGTAAAGCACGACGAACGCCCCGACGACCAGCGCCGTTCCCCATTTCAAGCCCCATTGCCGCTCGCCGCGCAAGCCCGGCGCGTGCACTTGGCCGTAGGGATCGCCGTCGGGCGAAGCGAATAGCGGCGTGGGCGGCCCGGGCCAAGGCGGATCCAGATCGCCTTCGAAATCGTAGGGCGGTACTGTGGGTGCGGGCCGCGTGAATGCCGCCGCGCCGTGCGGCTCCTGCCGCGCGCGACCGGCATGCCCAGCTTGGCTGGCATGCCCAGCTTGGCTGGCATGCGCGGCTTGGTCGGCACGAGCAGGCTCGCTGGCATGCGGCGCATCGCCGGCCAGTGCGAAGCGCGCGTGCGCGCCGCAGTGCGGACAGAAAGTAACGGGTTCCGAAATCCGGCCGCCACAGCGGGCGCAAGCCGCCGGAAATTTCGGCTCGCGAGCGGTTTGATCGCGCATGTCCGTACTCCTAACGTACGGACGAGGCAGATGTTGCGCCTCGCTTCGAGTGAGCGCTCGTGCGTGCGAGCGCGATTAACCGCTCGATTCGATGGGAAAGCATGAGCATGACATCGTTAGTCGAATCGAACCAGTGGCCCACTATCGTGCAGCGGCTCCCGAGCGTCAAGCCGCAGTCGCGTTTACGCGCCAGCCAAATCCGCCAGAAGTTCGTGCCTGAGTGCCATTCGGTTTCGACGCTATTTAACCTCGCACGCCGCGCGAACGTAGGCTTTCATGCCATGCACAGCCTTACCGAGACAAGGCGCCGTGCAGCAACATGCGGTATTCGCTAGGCGTAACGCCCACCGTCGCCTTGAATTGGCGTGTAAACGCGCTGTGATCCGTATACCCGCAAAGCGCCGCGACGTCGGTCACCTTGTCGTCCGATGCAAGTAGCGCGGTGGCCGCATCGAGCCGTGTCTTCAGCAACACTTGGCGTGGCGTCAAATGAAAGACCTTATGAAAATATCGTTCCAGCTGGGCAACGGACATGCCGGCCATCGACGCAAGATGCGTCAAATTCAGCGGCTGCACGTAATTTTCCTGAATGTACTGAACGACCTCGGCCAATTTCGAATAAGCCGGGTGCGTGCGTTCGTTCGCTTTCAGATCGCGCGATGCGCCCGCGATGCCGACCACCTGTCCCGCCGCGTTGAAGAGCGGCACCTTCGAGGTCAAGCACCAGCCCGGCTGACGCCCGGGATAGAGATGCAATTCGAGCTGATCGATCATCGCCGCGCCGCCGTTGATAATCGATTGGTCCTGCTCCAAGTAGGCGGCGCCGAAGCGCGAGGGAAATACCTCTTCGGTCGTCTTGCCGACGATCCCGCGCTTGTCTTTGCACCCGCAGCGCGTTGCCAACGTGCGATTGACGAGCGCGTAGCGTGCGTCGCGATCCTTGACGAAGAAGACCAGGTCGGGCAGCGCATCGAGCACCGGTTCGAGCTGCGCATAGTACGGCAGCATATCGGCTAGCGTTTCGGCGGCAGGCATGATCGGCAAGGAGATCGTCGGTAGCATCGTCGCGAGGCGCGAAAAGTGGCGCGGCTGGACTATGCGCCGCGCAAAGCGCCTCGATTATAGGGGAGCGTTGTCCTGCGCTTGCGTGCAAAGCAACGCGCCGATGCGTGTCGGCGCAAGCGGCGGTCTCGGCGTGGCCGCATCCCAGCCGAAATACGTCTGCGCCGCCGCACCGCACAGACGTCCCTGACACGGGCCCATCCCGCACCGCGTATGGAGCTTGGCATCGCGCCAAGTGGCATGCGGCGACACGTCGCCGAACGGCACGTCCTCGCATCGGCATAGGATCGTCTCGGCACTAGGCCATGCGCGCGCCGAGGCGCTCAACTCGAACGAGCGGGCCACACGCGCGGCGAAGCGCCGCCAACGCGCCCGCTCGTGGACGAGTCGAACGGGCACCGGTTGACCGCTGGCCGCGAGCCCGGCGATTTCGCCTTCCGCCCGAGCAAGTTCCATCCCTCCGATGCCCGTGCATTCGCCGGCGGCCCACACACCGGGCACCGATGTACGCTGCCGCTCGTCGACTTCGATTGCGCCGCGCGCAACCCTGCATCCCATCGTTTGTGCGAGCGCGACGTTGGGCACGAGCCCATATCCACAGGCGATACGATCGCATTCGAGCGTGACTTCGCGCCCGCCACGGCGCACGACTGCCGCTTCGACACGTTCGTCTCCCAGCGCTCGTACGACGATGCTGTCGAGCCAATACGACGTACCCGCAAATCCGCGCGTCAATCGAAGCGCCTGCCAGAGTTTCGACGGTGTGACGCCGAGCGACAGCCCGAACGACAGAATGGCCCGCCGCGGCGCCTGCTCGACAATCGCGAGCACGCGCGCGCCGGCCGCACGCGCCGTGGCCAACGCGGCGATGAGCAAGGGGCCGCTTCCAGCCACCACGATGCGCTCGCCGCGAACCGGCACGCCGCCTTTGATCAGCGCCTGCAGTCCACCTGCGCCCGTCACGCCGGGCAACGTCCATCCATCGAACGGCAACAACCGCTCGCGCGCACCCGCTGCGATGATCAGTTGTCCGAACGAAAGCGTTATTCCGCCGTGTTCGGCCGATTCGACCGACAATGCGTTCGCCTCGGCCAGCGCCGATACCTTGGCGCCGCTAAAGAGCGTCACGTTCGGTTTCGCATCGAGCCCGGCCAACGCCTCGCGCAGCGCATCGGGTTGTGCGGCACCCGGCCCCTGACGCCATACCTGGCCGCCCGCGCGCGGATTGTCGTCGACCACGGCGATCGTTAGACCGCCACCGGCCCCCGCCGCGGCTCGCGCAGCGGCCAAACCCGCCGGCCCTGCCCCGACGATGACCAAATCGAACGTCGCTTTCATGCGGGCGAGCCTTCCGTACGAATCGTCATGCCGTCGCGACAGATCGTTTGGCACGCCAAGACATGCGCGACCTCGTCGATGGTCATTCGACACTCCTGACATACGCCCATGCCGCAAAGCGCTGCGCGCGGTTGCCCACTCACCGAAAGGCGCGTACCGCGAACGCCGTACCGGCGCACGACCGCGGCCGCCGCCGTCGTGTAGGCCGGCACGTCGAGTGGGATACCGTCGATCGTGACGGTCACGCGCGCGCTTTCGCGATCCGCCGCGTCATGCTTCATGGTGTGCCTCCGTCGCAAATCGGTCGACACGGTAGGGCGCCATATCGATCGCCGCTGCCGTACCGAACATGTGCGCACTCAATACTTTCGCCGTCGCAAGCGAAGTCGTGACGCCGAGCCCTTCGTGCCCCGCCGCCACCCATACGTCCGGTAAGCCATCGCCGGCCGGGCCGATGAGGGGCAAACCATCGGGCGTCGCCGCGCGAAAGCCCGTCCATGCTCGAATGGCATTCATCGAAGGCAGTGCCGGCAGATAGCGCGCCGCACGCGCCAACATGCGCGCCAACACGGACCACTCGGTCGCGGGATCGAGCGTATCGAACTGACGCGACGAGCCGAGCAACACCTGCCCCGTCGGACGAGGCTGCGCGTTGAACGCGACCGAGGCGCCGTGCGTCTGGTGTGCGCTCTTGATATAGCCGAGTTCCAGCACTTGATGATGGAGATAGCCGGGGTAACGATCGGTGATCAACAGATGCCCCTTCTTCGGCGCGATCGGCAATGCGGGTATGAGCCGTTGCGCACTGAGGCCGTTCGCGACGACGATCGATCCGCAGGCGATCGTCTCGCCGCTCGCCAGCCGGATCGCGCCGCGCTCGAGCGCCGTCGCCTCCGCCCCCAATCGAACGCGTATGTTTCGGGCTCCTAACGAATGCTCGAGTAGCCACTGCGCGGCACGTGGCGCATAGACGATCGAATCGTCCGGCACGAGCAGCCCCCCGGCCATCGGTGCGGCCAACGCCGGCTCGCACTCGCGCAGCGTTGCCGAATCCAGCAGTTCGGCTTCGACGTCCTGAGTGGCGAACGCGCGCTGCAAGTCGCGCGCCGCGTCCCATTCCTCGGCATCGGCCGCCACCCACAACGTGCCGCACCGCGAAAAGGCGTCGGCTGCGCGCAACGACGGCCCGAGCGCCAGCCAAAGCTCGCGCGAATAGCGGCTCAACGCGAGTTCGGCAGGCGTTTCGTTCATCACGACGATGTGGCCCATCCCGGCCGCCGTCGCGCCGCCGCCGATACCCGACGCATCGATCACTTCGACGGTCATGCCTTGCGCCGCGAGTTCGGCGGCGCAGGCCGCACCGACGATACCGGCACCGACGACGACGGCATCGACGCTCATGCCGGACGCGTGCTGGGTATGCCCAGGGCGAACGGATCGTCCGCATCGAACAGGAGCTTGCCTTCGGCCATCACGTACGCGCGGCCCGTGATCGTCGGAACGATCGCGCGCGCGCCGGGCGGCAGGCCTTGCGTCGAATCGAGCGGTGCATATTGCCCCTCGAATACGCTGCCGACGATGCTCTCTTGGTGCCACGCGGCACCGGCCGCGAGTTTGCCATCGGCGGCGAGACACGCGAGCTTCGCACTCGTACCGGTGCCGCACGGCGAGCGATCGTACGCATCGCCGGGGCACAGCACGAAGTTGCGGCTATCGATGCCGGCCGCGCCGCTCGCTGCGAACAGTTCGATGTGATCGATCAACGCGCCGTCGGCACCTGTGATCCCTTGTGCGATCAGGGCCTCTCGAATCTCGTGCGTGAACGCCGTCAATTCGGCGATGCGCGACGGTTCGAGCATGCGTCCATGGTCGGCGACGAGAAAGAACCAATTGCCGCCCCATGCGATGTCGCCTGTGAGTTGCCCCACACCGGGCACGTCGACCGATACCTCGTGCCGGTAACGATAAGCGGGTACGTTGCGCACCGATACGCTGCGATCGTCGTTCAGCGTCGCTTCGACGATACCGACCGGCGTCTCGATGCGATGACGCCCGGGAGCGAGCTGTCCCATGTACGCGAGCGAAGCGACGAGGCCGATCGTGCCGTGCCCGCACATCCCGAGATAGCCGACGTTGTTGAAGAAAATGACGCCCGCGGCACAGCTCGAATCGAACGGTTCGCACAGCAGCGCGCCGACGACGACGTCCGATCCGCGCGGCTCCGTTACCACGCTCGCACGCCAATCGTCGTGCCGCGTCCGCAAGATTTCGAGCCGCTCGGCGAGCGGGCCGCGCCCGAGGTCGGGGCCGCCCGCGATCACGAGCCGCGTCGGTTCTCCGCCTGTATGGGAATCGATGAAGTGGAGGGTTTTCATGGGGGTCATGGTAGGCAGGCGCGGCCGTCGCGTCTTGGCGCCGGTGCGCGCGGCGCATGCCGATTTCGGCATACTCCCGCGCCACCCCGGCCGCGCGCGCCGATTATGCCGAAATCGTCATCGCGCATGCGCGAACGGCGCAAGACGCCACGGGTGTCGCCAGCCTAAACTGCCCTCGCATTGATCTCATCGACCGCTTCCGGAGAAAGCAAATGGCACCAGTTTGGCAAGGCGTCATGCCCGCCGTCACGACCAAGTTTCACGAAGATTTCAGCATAGACCGCGCGTGGACCAAGAAGAACATAGAAGCGCAAATCGATGCCGGCGTGGACGGCATCATCGTCTGCGGCTCGCTCGGCGAAGCGTCCACGCTCTCGCTCGATGAAAAACTCGACGTGCTCGATATCGCCGTCGATGCGTCGCGCGGCCGCGTGCCCGTGCTGTTGACGATCGCCGAAGACAGCACGCTCGAAGGATGCCGCCAAGCGGAGCGCGGTGCGAAACACGGCGCTAGCGGCTACATGGTGTTGCCCGGCCTGCGTTACCTGTCCGATCGGCGCGAGACGATCAACCACTTCCGTATGGTCGCAAACGCAAGCGCATTGCCGATCATGGTGTACAACAATCCGCTGGCTTACGGCGTCGATATGACGCCCGACATGTTCAAGGAAATCGCCGACGAACCGAAGATCGTCGCGATCAAGGAATCGTGCGGCGACGTTCGGCGCGTGACCGATTTGATCAATGCGACGGGAGACCGTTACGCGATCTTCTGCGGGGTCGACAACCTCGCGATGGAAGCAATCCTCATGGGCGCGCACGGCTGGGTCGCCGGGCTCGTCTGTGCGTTTCCGCACGAAACCGTCGCGATTTATCGACTACTGCAGGCAGGGCGAATCGAGGAAGCACGCACGATCTATCGCTGGTTCGCACCGCTGCTCGCGCTCGATGTCTCGCCCAAGCTCGTGCAGAACATCAAGCTCGCCGAAGCGATCGTCGGCTTGGGCACCGAACCCGTTCGTCCGCCGCGGCTGCCGCTCGTCGGCGAAGAACGCGAGGCGGTGGAGCGGTTGATTAGGAATACTATTGAATCGCGGCCTTCATTGCCGACCCTCTAAACCGTCGCCTTAAACCGTAGTTTTAAAATCCATTCTGCTGAAGCGGCTATTAAGGCCGCTTCCTTCTTTACGCCTTTCGGGTCCGCTCGAAACGCCAAAGTCTCGTTTTAAAACGCCGTCTTCACGGCCCGATTCGACGCGCAAACGGTTGCGCGCACAACAAAACCATCACACTCTTCTTCACACGAATTACCCTCTATCGTCCGATAATTAGCATTTATTTCCATGTAACATCGCGCTTCCTCCACCCAACCCAAGGAAGAAACGTGACGTTCAGACGATTTAAATTCCTCTCAAAACTAGCCGGTTCCGCGCTCATCGGTTGCGCCATGTTCCTGCCGCTCGCACAATCCGCGCACGCGCAGGTCGAAACGCCGAAAGCCCCCATTTACGGCGTGACGCTCGACGATCTGACCAAGTTCAACGCGATCATCGCGTCCTTGCAAAATCTTCCCTACCGCCCGACCGTGCGCGTCGTGTTCGATCCGGGTACGTCGGCGGCCGACTACTACCCCTACATCGTCAAGCTCCATCAGTACGCCTACGTGATGGGCGAAATGTACGATTCGTATTATTTCCCGACGGATCTGTCGACCTACACGGCCCGCGCGCAAGAACTCGTCTCGACGCTCGGCTCGAATGTCGACGTGTGGGAAATCGCGAACGAGATCAACGGCGAATGGTTGCGCAACGATCCGACCGGCCCGACGTCGACGGCCACGACCGAAGAGCAACAAATCGGTCAGATGGTTCAATCGGCCTACAACGTCGTGAAGAGCGCCGGCGGCAAGGTGGCCGTAACGATGTACTACAACCAGGATCCCTCCGGCAACAATTGCTGGGAACTGCCGATGGACAACTGGCGCACGTGGCCGACCCAGTTCTTGTCGTCGACGGTGCGTAACGGCGCCGACTATGCGCTGTTCAGCTACTACCCGTATCAGGATTGCCCGGATCTGGCTCCGTCGTGGAAGAACGACTTCGCCGCGCTGGAATCGCTGTTCCCCAACGCCAAGGTCGGCTTCGGCGAAATCGGCACGTCGAGCACATCGGCGCCCTGGTCGGTTCAGTCCAACCTGATCAAGACGTACTACCCGATGGTCGATACGCTGAACGATCCGAAGTTCATCGGCGGCTTCTTCTGGTGGAATTACGTCGAGCAAATGCTGCCCTATTCGACGAGCCAGTACTTCCAACTGCTTCGCAATACCATTCTTCCGCTGAAAGCCCCCCAGTGATGCGTCGCCTTCATCGAGGGCTCGTCCCGTGCCGCGCCGCGGCGCGGGGCGCCAAGGTTCTGGCCAAGTCGTTCGACACGTAATGCGGCCCGTCGAACAGGTAGGTCGAATAGCCGCGATACGCCGCGAGTTGCGCCCGCAACTCGTCGGCGCTCGCCGCACGAAAGCCGCCGTGCTCGCTCGGGCGAAACGCCTCGGCGATGACGCGCACGCGGTCGCCGCCCAACCGGGCCGACAGCGCATCGAGATAGTCGCGCGCAATCGATGGTCCCCGCGCGTAGACCCCGCAACCGTCTTGAAAGAACACACCGATATCGGGCGGCAGCCACGATGCGAGCCAATCGGCCAAAGCCGTGCCGCCGATGTTCGAGCGGTCGTACACCGAAATCCATAAAGGCCGCGGCAACGTTCGCAACAGTGAAGCGAGCTTCGGCGCATCGGCCCAGGTGGGATCCACTTCGACGGGAAAGTAGTAGCCGGTCACGTGCAACGGCAACGCGATACGCGCCACGCTCAGCGACTCGCTAACCAGTTTGTCGATATCGGCGCGTGCGCGCCTTTCGTCGGCATCGCCCGCCAGCCCAAGAATCACATCGCGCGCCCAAGGCTCCCGGCCGATGCGGGCCCAGTCCGGCATATTCGCCGCCGTAGGCAAGCCGGCGTCGGGCACGAATGCCGTGTCGTCGACCACCGTCCATTGCACCAGTAACGCCCGCACACCAAGCAGTTGCCATTCGCCTACCGGGTTGGCCGTGGCATTGTCGACCTGCCAGACGACGCCCTGCGCGTGGCTATCGTTGGGCATATCCGCGCACGCAGCGGTCAACGCGGTGACGGCACAACTCACGCTCAGCACCGCCACTCGAATCGCGCAACGCCGGCTCATGCCTTGCCACATAACCGCCTCCGATACCCGGCACGGTACGGCACGCCGTCAGTACCACAGCGTCAACTGCGCGGCGACCCCGCGCGCACGCGCCGCCGACGTCAGCGGAATGTGGTACTGCACCGTCAAGTCGGCATAGCTCGCCGGCGCGCTATATCGGCTTTCCCTGAACCAAAAACGAAACTGCACGCCAGGGCCGATACTGATTGCCGTTTGATTTTGTTCCCGGCTGTCGCGATCAAAAATCAGTGCGACGTGCGGGTAAACCGTCAGATGGTCGCTGATTTGAGGGATCGACCAAGTGTGTCCGTATCGTAACTGAGAATACAAAACGTAACGCCCTTGGTGAAGGAAGTAGTCCGCCTCCGCATAGACTTGCCACGCTCGCCAGCTCGGTTCGGTGACGCGCAAATCATTACCCGCTTCGGATGAATAACCGAAACGCAAGAGCCAATCGTTTTGCGAAAGACTGCCTAATCGCACCAAGCGTTCGCCACTCAGAACGAGATTCTGATCGACAAGCGGTTTATAACGCGCACCGACGGATCCCTGCAGCGTCGGCAAACCGGTCACGTTGCCCGATCCGTCGTAGGCCGTGCCGTAGCCTCGCACGAAGAACTGAAACAGCCGCCCGTTTCGATTGCCGATCTTCGGCGGCTGCCAATACGCTTCGATACCGGGCTGCAAGACGCTCACAGTGCCTTGATACGAAAACGCCGACACTTGATAAGGCAAGCTGACGACGAACCCCCACGTTCGTTCGAGCTGCTGCACCTCGCGGCGATAGCCGAAGCGCCGCTGATCGTCGAATGCATGCTCATGGTCGTCCGCGTCTAGGCTTGCTTCGAACAACTTGACTGCCTCGTCGTTCTCGCCCAAGCGCTTGGCCGCATAGCCCGCGTCGGCATAGTTGCCCGCCTTGCCTCCCCCGAGTTCAAACCCCTTTTGAAATGCCGCGAGCGCATCGTTGTCCTTGTTCTCTCGCAGTAGATCGTAGGCTTGTTGCAGCGTCTTTTGCGCTTGCTCATCGCGCGGATCGGGCTCGCTTTGCTGGGCGAAGCCGATCAAAGCGGCCGCGCTCTTCTTATCGTCGTCGGTTACCGCATTGGCTTGCGCAAGTTGTGCCGCCGCGAGCGCGCCCTTGCGATCGCCGTTGCGTAGACGCAGTTGGGCCACGCGCAATTGCACCGCCACGTCGGGGTCGTTCTCGATCGGGCTAAGTGCCTTGCCTGCCTGATCGGGCTCGTGCGCCATCAACGCGCTATCGGCCCACGCAAGCCGCAAGTTGCGTTGCTGAGCAGCGTTCCACGAGCCCTTATCGAGTGCCGCCGAAAAATCGCCGATCGCTTGCTCGTAACGCTGCTGCCTTTGTTCCAAGAAGCCGTGTTGTGCGAGTACGTTGCCGTCGTCGGGATAGCGGGCAAGGAGTCCGTTGGCCTGCCTATCGGCCTCTTCGATCTTGCCCTCGCGGAGATAGACGTCGAGCAGCAGCAGTCCGAGCTGCATGTTCGAAGGCTGCACTTTCAACGCGCGCGATACGTAGGTCTCCGCCTGCGGCAGATCGCCCGCCGCGATCGCCTTGTACGCGGCATCGGCGAGCCGATACGCCCGCGGCGTCAGCTTTTGCGGCTGGGCCAAGGCCGCGTTCGCGTAAAGCGCGAGTGCGGCTATCGCCGCAAGCCCGCCCGTGCGGACGATCGCCCGAAGGCGCCTCGTTCGCTTCGATCGTGCGCGTTTCATCAGGATTCCCCCGGTTTGGCCGACGGTACGACGCAGCTCGCTTGCGATGCGGTGCCGGCGTCCCGATCGAGGTCCGCGCGCCGCGCGTGACGCGCGAGTTCGGCCGCGATTTCCGCATCGTTTGCCACGAAGTACGCGACGTTGCAGCCCGCGGCACGCTTGACGGTCTCGCGCTCGTCTTCCGTGAGGGGACTGCCGACGGCAACGTTCAAGGTGCCGTCGTCGGCCGTCGAAAACGGCACGGCCCGATAGGTTTGTTGTAGCTCGAGTGCGAAGGCCGCTTTGAAATGCCCGGCCGCGACATTGGCGAGGCTCACGCGCGGCAATTCGGCCTGCTCGGCGAGCGCATCAGCGAGCGTTCCGCGCCGACGGCTTCGGCTTCGAGCAACAACTCGCCGAGCCGCCTGCCGCATTCGGCTTGGCGCGCAAGACACGCCTCGATCTGTGCGAGCGTGACGACGCCCCATTCGACGAGAATCTCGCCCAGCTTGCGTCTCGCTTTGCCGAGTTGATCGTTCGACAAGTAGGTGTGACTCGTCTTATCCCATGCGATGGGTTTGCCCGTGATGAGGTGGTTGATAAAGATGCGCCACGCGCGGGAGACCGCCAAAAAGTTGATCAGGTTGTTGACGAACATGCGCGGCAACGACAGCGCGCCTTGCAATGCGCCGTTCAGCTTCGCGACGAAGTAAAAGCGCTCGCTCAGTCGCAGCGCGAGCATGACGGTGTTGGCCGCCAGCAGCGGCGCAAGAGAACCGCTCACCAGCCCCTCGCCCGCCGCGCCCGGCGGCGCAAGTCCCGCCGCGCGCAATCCTGCCAATGCCAGGTAGTTGATCAGCACGGCATACGCCACGATCGAGATGAGCGACGTGACCATTCCCTTGCGATCGCGAAAGAACATATAGCGGTCGCGCCAACTGCCCCGCCAGCCGAGTTGCTGCCACCCTTGGAACGAGATGCCTAAAATCCAGCGCGTCCGCTGGCGATAGGCCGTGCGCAGCGTACTCGGGAAATATTCGCGCGTCGCAAGCAGGTTGCGTGCGCTCGCGGCGCGCCGCCGATGCCGCCTCACTTTCTCCCGCACGACTTCGGCGATAGGAAACCGCGCGAACATCTCTTTCATGCCGAGTTCGCGCAGGCGAAAGCTGAAATCGTAGTCCTCGGTCAGCGTCGACGTATTGAACGGCTTGCCGCCGCGCTCGACGGAGACGGTTTCGATCGCACGGCGGCTGTAACATGACGCTACGCCTGCGCCCGGGACGATGCCCGTCAACAGTTGCCGGGACGGGATATCCTTTTGATGCGTTTCGCTGAAGTCGTCCATGTACGTGCCGGCGACGAACTCGTTCCATTTTCGCGGCAGCGACAACACCGGCAACTGGACGAGATCGTGATCGACGATCGCGTAATTGAAGTACTTGAGTTCGATCGGATGAATCACGTCTTCGCAGTCGTGCATGATGACGCCCGCGAATTGGAGGTGATGGGTCGTTTCATAGCGGCGAATGGCGCCGATGATCCAATTCAAGCAGTCGGCCTTGCAAGTCGGCCCATCGTTGAGCACCGTGGCACGTACGACGCGGCCCGGATGGCGTCGTACCATCCGCTCGACCTCGGCCGTCGTTTCCGCATCGTTGTGGTAGGTACCGGCGAAGATGACGTAATGCTCGTACTCCATCGTCGCCAAGGTGTTTTCGATCATTTTGGCGATGACGTCGTACTCCTTCCACGCCGGTACCATGATCGCCAAGTACTGCTCGTCGAGATCGCGCAGCGCCTGCGCATCGACGCTCGCGCTCGATTCGCCGCGCAGCATGCGTCTGATTTCGAATAGCCAGTAGCAACAGTCGAGAAACAGGTCGTCCAACGTGCTAATAAAAATGATGATCGCCGTCGCCATTGCGACTGCGTTCAACCCGTCTATATAGGATCCCCACACCGATATCTCGTGCATTTTCTAGCAACGCTCGTTGACCCTGCCCAAGCATCGTGCGATGAATGCGGGACGGCGACCGTTCGTCGTCCCACACTGATCGCAGGTCATGCGCAGGTCACACACAGCTCACGCCGAACGCAATGCATGTAATCCGGAAGCGATTGCGTTATGCAACGGCAGGGGATGCGGTGTCGCGTGGTTCATCGATCCGACCGCCGCGGGCACGCTCATCAATCCGTCGACTATTCGCTCGCTTGCATGGCCGTCGCCATAGGGATTGTTGGCGTGCGCCATGGCCATGTATTGGCTTCGGTCGTCCAGCAGTTGGCGCACCTCGGACACGATACGTTCGGTATGCGTACCGACCAGCCTCGCGGTACCCGCGCGCACGGCTTCCGGCCGTTCCGTCGTCTCGCGCGTGACGAGCACGGGCTTGCCGAGCGCCGGCGCTTCCTCTTGAATGCCGCCCGAATCCGTAATGATCAGATAGGCCTTCGACATCAAATAGACGAACGGCAAGTAGTCCTGCGGCTCGATCAAATGGACGTTGGGTTGATCGCGGAGCACCGCGTTCACCGGTGCGCGGACGTTCGGATTCAAGTGAACGGGGTAGACGAGCTGAACGTCGTCGTATTTCACGGCGATCTGCCGCAATGCCTCGCAGAAGTGTTTGAACGGATCGCCGAAACTTTCTCGGCGGTGCCCGGTGATCAGAATCAGCCGGCGCGAGGCATCGAGAAACGGATAACGAGCGGCGATGCTGTCCGCGAGTTTCGTGTCGTGATCGAGCTTGCGCTTGACCCGCACCAATGCGTCGATCACCGTATTGCCCGTCAACATCACCTGAGAAGCCGGCGCGCCTTCGCTAAACAAGTTGTGCCTCGCCTGCTCCGTCGGCGCAAAAAGCCATGACGAAACGGCATCGGTGACACGCCGGTTCAACTCTTCCGGCCACGGCGACCATACATTGCCCGTGCGCAGCCCCGCTTCCACGTGCCCCACCGGAATGTACCGATAGAACGCCGCCAAACTCGCGGCGAGCGTCGTCGTCGTATCGCCGTGGACGAGCACGGCGTCGGGTTGCCAATCGTCGTAGACAGTGCCGATCGATTGCAAAATGCCCGACGTGAGATCGCCGAGCGATTGTCCTTCACGCATCAAATCGAGATCGTAGTCGGGCACGATCTCGAACAACTCCAACACCTGGTCCAGCATTTGGCGGTGCTGCGCGGTGACGCACACCTTCGCGCAAATGCCTTCCTCGTCGGCCAGCGCTTGAACGAGCGGCGCCATCTTGATCGCCTCTGGGCGCGTACCGAATACCGTTAAAACCTTCTTCATCTCTTTCCCCGCTGATTTGGCAAATACCGATCTCTAGCGGGCATCGATGCCCGCGCCAGTACGTTGTCGCTTGCTTGCCTCATGCTTGCAAAAAGCTTGCAGTCAGAGCGTAGGAGTTCGGTGCTTGCAATGTCTGTGGGAGCCACCTCATAGCTTTCGCGCGAGTGCGGCGTTCGGCCTCGCGCGAGCACGCCGAAGACGCGCTCGCATGATCGAAGTCAAACTCTCTCGGTTGTCGTTACTTGGCCGTCGTACCGTCGACCCACTTGTAGCCAAGGTTGGTGATGCCCGAAATCAGGCTCTTGAAGTCGCTCATGGCGGGCAGATTCAAATCGGGTTCGAGCCAGTACGGGTGGAAGAACAGCGAGGCGAAACCATCGCGCACGACAGCCGCATACTGCGCGTTCTGCAAAACCTGCTGCCAGGTATAGGCGACGCAAGAGAACGGGTCGATATTGCAGATGTTGTATTGGATGCTGCCCAGGTTTTCCGGAATGATGCGTTCCCCGTAGTAGTCCTTGTTGATGATGTACGGGAAGAACTGCCCGGCCGAGAAATCCTGGTTCGCCGCGCCGGTGCCGATCTGGGGGTTTGCCGAGGTGTAATAGACCGCACGTTGGAACGATGTCGGGAACTCGGCAGCCGCGGCTTGAGAGGCGAGCGGCGACATCTGGTATTGCGGTGCGCCCCAGCCCGCGACCTTGTAGCCGTTGTTCTTGAACTCCGCCAAGCCATCCGCCATCCGCCCTTCGGCCCACTGCACGGAATCCTCGTCGACGGGCCGGTTCTGCACCATGTACCAGAACTCGTAGTCGTTGCCCGATACGGCGTTCTGCAGGTTAGGTGTCGAATCGTATTGGTGCGTGTAGCCGTGCATGACGATAGAGCCGCCCCGCGGGAGCGCGTAATTGAGCGCGGATTTCAGCCCAGTCGCTTGCGCGAGGTGAATCGTCTCGGGCACGCCGCCGTTGTAGTAGCCGTTCGGATCCGTGTAGAGCGGGATCGTCGCCATCGTGAACGGAATCTTCGAGCTGTATAGGTAGTCGCTCAGTTGCTTCATCGAAGCGGTCGTGGTGTAGGCGTCGAGATCTTCGAGCCGAACCAGTGCGCGATGATTGACCGGCGCGCCGGTATTGAGAATGTCGTGCAGCATGTCGCAGATCACGAGGTACCGGTCGGTCGGGCCTATGTACGAGAACGGATCGTCGGCGAAGTACCAGAAGTTGCCCGAGCGGATCACGTAAGGCGCGGTGGCGCCCGTTTGGCTGTTCGTGATCGTGACCAGCGATTGCGCCAGCGCCGCATTGGCGACCGACGTCAGGCCCACATCCGGATCCGCATTCACGGTACCGGTCGATGCGTCGTACGCGTAGTACTTGACCATCGGCAGACCCTTGTAGGTCACCGTATCGTAGAAGCCCGGATTGGGGTTGCTCGAAGAAGGCGCCGAGTTTAGACCCGCCAAACCGAGGAAGTTGATACCGTAGGTCTGGGTGAACGTATAAGCGTTATTCCAAGCCACTTCCCAGAGGTTGTACTTGAACCAGACAACGGTATTCTTGGCCGTCATCACATCGTTCATGAACGCGGTGGGCAGCGGGTTGTTGTAGTAGTCGCCCAAATAGAACGTCGCCGTGGTACTGCCGATTTGGCCGGCCGTGTAGTTCTGGACCGGCTCGATCGTGACCGTCGTGTTGAAATGCCCGAGTAGATTGCGCAGCATGATCGCGTAGATCAAACCGAGCTTGGAATAGGGATCGTTTTGGGGGTTGTCGTACAGAATCAACGTGCTCGCCGTCGTGGCTTGCGCGCGTGCGCTCACCGGCACGGCAAGCTGTGCGAACCCGGCCACCAGGGCCAGGATGAGAATGAACTTTTTCATCTTGGGTCTCCCTAGTCGCGTTCGACCGTGCCGCCTACGCGTTTGACGGTGTTGAGGTTGAACTTGGGACGCCCCGTTTCTTTATAGGCGTCGGTCCAGTCCTTCTTCGACATGCCGGGCTGAATCTGAAAATGTCCGGAAAGAATGGGCCGCGGCGGCACCTTGTAACTGGTGGCCGGATTCGGGCCCTTCGCATTGTTATTGTTCGTGCTTTGCGCCTTGGCTTCATTCATCGCCAAGCCGCTGGAAAACACGACAGTTAAAACCGCGGAGATCGCCAACGGGACGAATCGGCGACGACGGGCGCAGAGGTAGTGAACAGGCATAGCCGGCTCCTTTTGTTCGCCTGCCTGCGTGGTCCAGGGAGCGAACGGGTTTTGAGGGTGCAGCGGACCGCCGCGATGTTCGGGGGAACATCTCGGAGACGCGTCCATGTGGGTCAGCACGGGCCGGATACGACGAAGGGGGTTCGTACGTAATCCGTTACCCTGCGTTATTAGCATGCACGGTTAAGCGCGACCGCGCGCGATGAAATCTATTGAAAGTGTCGGGGCGCGCACACTGATTTGCGCCGCCGCCGTGTTAGCGCAGTTGATATTTTGATAATTTCTTATTCAGAAATTATCAACGTTGCCTAAGCCTAATGAACTTGCGCCCGATTTCATATGACGACAATTCGTCGGCCGGTGCTAGCAGGGTGTAGAAAGTCCAGCTCGAACGCCCTCTTTTGCATTGGAACCACGCACGCCGGCAGAATCGGCCGGCACGGCGGTTGCTGCCCCTCCATGAGCGAATCGTTCGCCAAGTGCCAATGCGCTTGCCGCCCCGCATCGCATTCGACGTTTCGTCGAACTGCGAAACATCGGTTAGGACGCGTTGCTAACATGGTGCGCATGAACTCATCCACCTCATCCCCTGCCTTTACGCCCGCCGTCGCACGCGTCCTCGCGACCGTCAGCGTGGCCTTCGTCGTCACCCAACTCGATGTGACCATCGTCAATATCGCGTTGCCGAGCATTGGCTCGCAGTTGCAGGCCCCCATCGCCGTTCTGCAGTGGATCGTCGACGCCTACACGCTTGCATTCGCTGTCTTGATGCTGTCGGGGGGCGTACTCGGCGATCGCTACGGCGCCCGGCGCTTGTTCGCAGCGGGTCTCGTGCTGTTCGGCACCGCCTCGCTTGCGTGCGGGCTCGCGCCAAATGCGCAAGCCCTCGTCGCGGCGCGCGCCGCTCAAGGTATCAGCGCGGCCGCCATGCTGCCCAATTCGCTGGCGCTGCTCAATCGCGCCTGCAGCCACGATCCGCGTCTGCGCGCGCGGGCCGTCGGGTTGTGGACCGCTTCGGGCGCTATCGCCATCGCCGCGGGCCCCGTGCTCGGCGGTTTCCTAATCGCTGCCTGGGGGTGGCGCAGCATCTTTCTCGTCAACGTCCCGCTTTGCCTTGCGGGCCTCGCCGCCGCGCTCGTGTGGATTCCTCGCTACGACGACGAGGCGGCGCATGCGCACCGGCCCGTGGGAATCGATCTGCCCGGTCAGCTGATCGCCATCGTCGCGTTGACTGCATTTACGGGTGCGGTGATCGAGCTGCGTCCGCTTGGCCTCGCTCACCCGCTGATCGTCGGCGCGTTCATCGCGGCCGCATGCGCAGCGTTCGCCTTCGTTTTCGTCGAAGGCAAAAGCCGTGCGCCGATGGTGCCGCTTGCATTGCTCAAAGATCGAACGTTCAGCGCGGCCGTCGTGTTCGGGGTTTGCGTGAATATGGCTTACTACGGCACCGTCTTCGTGTTGAGCCTATTCTTGCAACGCGCACGCGGCGAGACGCCGTTGCAAGCCGGCCTCACATTCTTGCCGCTCACCGGGGGCTTCCTCGTCTCGAACGTCGTCAGCGGATGGGTCGTCTCGCGCTATGGGCCGCGCCGGCCGATGATGATCGGTGCCGTCATCGGCGCGGTGGGCTATGGGCTGCTGCCGCTCATACAGGCACGCACGCCGATCGTCGCCATGCTCGTCCCGTTCCTGTTGATCCCCGCCGGGATGGGCCTGGCCGTGCCCGCGATGACGACCGCCGTGCTCGCCTCGGTCGAGCATAAGCGCGCGGGCACGGCATCCGCCCTCCTCAATACGGCCCGACAAGCAGGCGGTGCAGTGGGCGTCGCGGCGTTCGGTGCGCTCGCGAGCGGCGCCGGCGCGGCCGCCGTCGTCTCGGGCATGCGGATATCGGCGGCGATTGCGGCGGCGCTGTTGGTCGTCGGCCTGCTGCTCGCGAGCCTGGTTCATCCCGACGCACACGCCAGGGAAGGCGTCGCGGGCGAAACGGAACGCTCGAGCGCCGGCCGATAAGCACGCGCACGAGCGAGCGAACCGATCGACCTCGTCGAGGCCGATCGGCCGCACCGTCGAACTGCCGAGCCAACGCAATCGAATCGACGCTCAAGCAACTAAAGCGTGGCGTTCTGAATTGCTCCGGTATCGATCGCCCGCTCGATGAGTCCTTCGTCGCGGGCCTTGTGAATCGCGTCGGCGATCAATTGCTCGGGGGCAGCCATCTCTGCCTTCAACGATCCGATCAGGCCCGAGGCGTCGAATACCACGAGCGTTTCGGCGGAATCGTCGCGGCTGATGATGACGCGATGTTTGGATTCGCCTTCGCCCAAGCTGGCGCAAAACTGCATGGTGCGTCCGTCGATTTGTTGCTCGAAACTTTGAATCATCGGCAAGCCCTCCTTCTCGCGCACGTCCTTCGCCGAAGGCAAGCAAGTAACGTGCGCGCTGGCGCCCAAGCGGATGCGCCTAGCCGGCCCGATCAAAGCGAAGAGCGCCTCGGGGCACGCGCCGCGTCGATGCTGGCGCCGCCGGCACCCGTGACGTACAGCAGCAGAAAGCCGCCCGCGATACCCACGTTTTTCCAGAAATGAATCACCATGTCGTGCTGAAGTGCAGCATCCGCGACGTTCCAAAAATCGTGGCCCAGGATCGCCGTTGCAATGGTGTAGACCGCCATGAGCAGGCCGAGCGGACGAATCATGAAGCCGACGACGAGGAGAATGCCGCCTATCACCTCGATCGCCGTGGCAACCGCCGCGGCGATTTGCACGAACGGTACGCCCTTCGCCTGCAGGTAGCCGACGAAGGCGCCATAGCCGAGCAGCTTCATCACGCCCGACCAAAGAAAGAGCACCGAGAGCGCCAAACGTGCAATGAGAATGATTCCCGAATCGACGGCACGCGTCATGTATCTAGTCCTCCGAGTCCCGAAATAAAATCGCGCGCCTCGCGGCGCGCGGACGTCGAAGGTCAGGATATGCGCTACGGCGCGGTTTTCCAAGCGCCGAACGGGTTGGCGCTCACCGAACGCGTGCCTATCGCGCCATCTGTTCGACACCGTGCCGTGGCGAATCGCCGGCCGGGTCGTGCTCGGGCACACCGCGTGCGGCGCGCGGCGAAGGCGATTCGTCGCGCAGCCCGCTCGAATTGAGCAGCCTATACAGCGTTGCACGCGAAATGCCCAGTTCGATTGCGGCGCTCGACAAACTGTAAGCATGGCGCGCAAGAGCGTCGCGCACGGCGGCACGCTCCGCATCGCAGCGAATCTCGGCCAGGGTCCGACCGCACTTCGTTTCCACGCCGGGCAGTCCCATATCCGACGACGTGATAAATCGCCCTTCCGCCATCACGACCGCGCGGCGCACGCAATTGATCAACTCGCGCACGTTGCCCGGCCAGCTATAGTTGAATATCGCCGAGATCGCATCGCTCGAGAAGCCGCGGATCTTGCGGGCTCCGTCGCGGCGATAGAGTTCGAGCGCATGCTGCGCGAGCAGCTTGATGTCGCCGCCACGCTCGCGCAACGGCGGCTCGTCCAAGCGCAGCACGCACAACCGATGGTAAAGATCCATCCGGAAGCGGCCCGCGTCGATCGCCGCCATCAAATCCACGTGCGTAGCGGAAACGATGCGGACGTCGACTTTGATCGGGCCGGTGCCGCCGAGCCGTTCGATCGTGCCTTCCTGCAAGAAGCGCAGCAGCACCGCTTGGCATTCGTGCGGCATGTCGCCGATTTCGTCGAGGAAGAGCGTCCCGCCCGCTGCCGCTTCGATGCGGCCGATCTTGCGTTGCAGCGCGCCCGTGAATGCGCCGCGCTCATGACCGAACAATTCCGATTGCAGCAACGTAGGCGGGATCGCCGCGCAATTGATGGCGACGAAGGGTTCTTTGGCGCGACCGGAACGGTCGTGAATCGCGCGGGCGGTCAGTTCCTTGCCCGTACCCGATTCCCCGGCGATGAAAACCGGCGCTTCGTTGCGGGCGCATTTATCGACGCCGCGATTGAGCTGCTGCATCGCTTCGCATTGCCCGATCATCGCACTGCTCACCGCCATCGGCTTCGCGTGGTTGGCCGTGTCGCGCAACGACCAGAGGCCGTCGGCGTGGCCCATCAGAATGGTCAGCCGCTCGTCGTTGCAAGGCAGAGTGACGAAATCGAAGCAGAAGTCGAGAATGAATCGGCGAATCGATGGGTCTTCGGCCTGCCCGGGCCGCACCTCGGCGATCCAAGCGACATCGTTACCCGAGATGCACGATTCGAGTTCGGCCAACTGTTGCGAGCTGCAGGCAACCGGCAATTGCACGAGGCCGACATGAATCGCACCGCGCTCGAGCGTCCGCTGAACTTGTTGTGGCGTCTTCGCGTGAACGACGTGCCAGCCCGCCGCCACGAGCCAGTCGACACAATCCGTGTCCGGCTTGAGCGAGACGAGAAGAACGGTACGTTCTGCGTGCAGCGGATTAAAAATGTTAGTCATGTTGTGTTGCCCCCGAATCGATACGCGAGTGTCCTCGGTCAACGTACCCCGTCGCATCGAAGCCATTTTTGATTTCGATCAGTGTTTTTGCGCCGAGTCGTTACGTCGGCAAACCCCATCCGAAACCACATCGGCACGCCGTCTCATTCGGCAATGCCCACCATCGCGCATTAGCATGCATTGGCCACGACGCTCGGTTGCCTCCGGCCGAGTCATCGTACCGAACACACGCCCCCACCTCGGAATCTCTCAAAAGCGTCGCGCCTGATGCCTGTTGCGCGTTTATTTCGTTATGCATTGCAACATAGCCCCCTACCTTACGAATTACTATAGGAAAAAACGCCATTAGGCCGAACACCAAGTCGCGGCATTTCTTACCGATTCATGTGCGCCGCCGCTCGTTCCTTGTAATGTAGCGTCGCACTGGCATCCAGCCCCCGCCGATGCCGGAGATTTCGAGCGTGCACCCGGTAAAAATGACGTGTTCTGGAGCCTGCGCATCCATTGTTTCCTTACAGTTCCTCGCGGGAACGCCCGCGATTCCTCGTATGTTTTGCCTGGATTGCTGCGACGCGGAAATTCTGTGCTCCGCAAGGCGCGTTCTTCGCAATCGCTTCTAATGCCTTCAATGGCCTGTGTATTGGAGGTGATTTAACGCCTAAATGAAACATGCGCCGTATAGACATCGAATTGGTTTCGTCAACCAATTCAACCGTTATGTCGGCCTATAGTCATCCTATTCGTTTCCGAAACATCGACGACGCCGCTTTATTGCCTTCGTGCCACAGTGGATTAGCCTGCGAACGGCGATAGCGGGCTTTGCGCGCTATTTTGAGGCGCCTAGGCGTGTAGCAGCCCTGCAACAAAGAGGACGCAGCAGCCGTTCGGCACGCGCACCAACGCGACGAGGACCATTGAAATAGCAGCATTTCGGCCGGATTGGCACGCCCCTTGCATCGTTTCGCCCGCAGGCAACGCACGACAGCCACGAGCACTACCCACCCGAGGGCCGACACGACGTGGCGCATCGCGTTTCCCGCAGCGGGGCTCCTTCGGTGTCGCTGCCGCTCGCATGAGGCGACGGCGGCGACACCTCGAAGGACATCAGGAACGCGGTCGTGCGCGACAAGCGCGGTTGGCCTAAATCCGATCTTGCGGCGTGTCTGCTTATCATCGCCGAACGTTCAAGACACTAGGCGATCGTACCCACTGACGTTGCCCTGCTTCGCCGGTTGCAACGCCTGCCGTCCATGCCTGCGGACAATCAGGAACAGCAGCCATACCAGCACCGCTGGAGCCCACTGGCCCACCCCAGGAGTCATCGTCGCCGCGACGGACTGCAAGGGCATCGCCCACGCGGCAAGCAGCGAGAGCCACTCGAAGCCGCGCCCCGAATGCCGGTACAAATCCACGCCAATGAACGCGATGGGGATGGCTAGCCACGCGAGATCGTAATAGAGCAGATACGGTTGGGCGACCAGCGTGCAGCAACACAATGCCGCGGCTTTCAACTCGTATCGGGCGCTCCCCCTCCAAAGCCATGCCGTCACCGCGCAGGCGGGTATCGCGACCACTCCCTGTAGTCCGTATGCCATCCGAGCCGATGCCCCCGCACTTCGGGCGGTGGCGTAAATCGTCGGCATCCCGCGCCATATCTCGGAGTTATGTTCGATCCAGGTGTGCTTAAACCAGGAGACCGTGTGCACCCAAGCCGGCAGCATATCGGCGCCAAGCAAGACCACGCTGACGCCCCATAGGAGCAACGAACACGCCGCTGCGGACACGATGCAGCGCCACTGCCGCGCGCAGATCAATGCCAACGGAAAGATCAACGCGAGTTGAGGCTTCACGCTCAGCAGCCCAATGAAGATGCCGGCCAATATCGGCCGAGTAGGGATCGATACGAGCGCCGCCGCAGCCGCGGCCGCGGTCAGCAGGGAGTTCTGTCCGTAACAGAGCGCAAGCCAAAGGCCAGGGAATGCCGCTACCGGACAAAGCGCTAGCGGTCCCGCGCGGCGCACCGTCGCCCACATCGCCCGAAGATAGGCTGCCGCCCCAACGAAGCTGAACGCGGTCAGTGCGACGTTCAATGGCATCATCCCCAGCGGCAGGAGAAAAAGAAGAAAGGTAGGCGGGTACAGCCACGGTCCGCTGGTGCCTGCGAACAGCGCTCCCGATCGGACGGTTCGCTCGACCGTCATTAAGAGACTTTGATCGAATACGGCTGAGGGACCGTGCGCAAGCGCCACTACCGCCGCACTCCAGAACACGGAAAAATCGATTCCAAATCCCGCTTGCGGCGCCCCGGACCGCGTGAATGTGCTCCACGCAAGGCTGGACGTGAAAGCAAGTTCAATGGCCAGAATCACGCACGAGCACAACGCGATCCGAAATAGCCACGGCTGAGGGAGCTGTCTCATGTCGTTCCTTCACAGGCCCCATGGGCCTTGACCCCTGTTTGAATGCTTCAATCCCGCGGACGCCAAGACAGTGCGCGTTGGGCCCGAACCGCCTGGGAAGACGTAATACCGCGCCCCGACATAGGCAGCCGCGGAGTAGGTCAGCATCCCATCGAACTGCACGAATAGACTGCCTCGGATCAAGCAACGCTCGGCCACGATCACCACCAGCAGGTTCAGCCCATAGGCGAGGAGCGTCACTAGCAGGTAACGCAGCAAAGAGGAGCCGACGGCGCCCTGGTGGTAGAACGTCCACTTTCGATTGAGCGCAAAGCTCCATAGGAACCCAACCGAGTACCCGGCAATGTTCGCAGCGACATTGCCGAGCCCGAAGCAGCGCAGCGCAACCCAGATCACCGTGAAGCCGACCGCCGTGTTCGTGCACCCGACGAGTAAATAGCGGACCGACGCATGTGCGAACGGTCTCAGTAGGGCCTTAGCCGCACGAGGCAGCTCGCGAGCCACTATACGACTCGGGGCATCTTCCGACGCGCCGTTCGGGTCGACTTTCATGATTCCGCCTTCAATACGGCAAGCAACGAGACCCCAAAGGGGAGCGTATGATGCGATACCCCGCTGCCCGTGCGCACCTCTTTAAAGAGGTGCGATGGTAGCGGCGACGATGACGAAGAAACTCGTCGTGCGCGCTCCACAACCATTGACAGGCCGGGACCGTCACCACAATCGATCCACCCGCCGCTAGCAGCGCATGCATGCCCCTTAGCGCACCGACGTCGTCCGATATGTGTTCCAGACAGTCCGAGAAGCGAGCTTCCGGTGACATCGCGCATTCCTCCCCGATCAACGGCCCATCCGCGCATCCATCGCGCGCCTGCGAGCGACGTGCAGCGTCGTGACGTTGCGCGCGCCCGTTTCGCCGCGGCGCGCGGGCAACGTGCTGACGTTTTCGCTCGCTTGATAGCGCCGCCGCACAATATAGATCGGACGTTCTTTGGTTTCGTCGTAGATGCGCCCGACATACTCGCCCACCACGCCGATGCCGACCAGTTCGATCCCGCCCAAGAAGAGCATGATCGAAAGCAGCGACGCGTATCCCGGTACGGGATTGCCGAACAGGAGCGTGCGCCCGACGATCGTCCCGCCATAGCAGAATGCGAGCGCCGCCATCGCAAGCCCGATATAGGTCCAACTGCGCAGCGGTACCGTGCTGAAGCTCGTGATGCCCTCGAGGGCGAAGTTCCAAAGGCGCCATCCGGAGAACTTCGATTTACCCGCTGTACGCGGTTCGCGCTGATACTCGACGATCACCGTACGAAAACCGACCCATGCGAAGAGCCCTTTCATGAAGCGGTGGCGTTCGGGCAGGCTCAACAACGCATTGACGACCGCGCGGTCCATCAAGCGGAAGTCGCCGACGTTTTCGGGCAGCTTGACCTCGGAGAGCGCGTTATGGACGCGATAGTAGAGCGCGGCAGTCGTCCGTTTCAGAAACGTATCGCAAGCCCGGTCGCTTCTTTTCGCGGCGACGACCTCCGCCCCTTTCAGCCAATGGTCGATCATGACCGGAATGAGACCGGGCGGATCCTGCAAGTCGGCATCGATAGGGATCACGGCGGCGCCCGACGCTTCCTCGATACCGGCTGTCAGTGCAGCCTCCTTGCCGAAGTTGCGCGAGAAGTCGAGTACGCGGATGCGCTTGTCGTTCGTCACGACGCGCACGAGCTTGTCGAGCGTGCCGTCGGTGCTGCCGTCGTTGATGCAGACGATCTCGAATCTGATCGATTCCATCGCCTCGAGAAGCGGCACGATCGTGGCGAAGAACCCGTCGACCGTATCAACTTCGTTATAAAACGGGACCACCAGCGAAATCAATGGTCTTCCGGTAGGTGCGTCCATGTTAGCCCCCGCTATTCAAGCTCTGTTCTGCCGCATTGACACCATATTGGCCATCGCGAGCGACCCGTCCCGCTGCGATGCTCTCTTCTTTCCGTAAAAACACGCCTGCCGCCGTCGCACGCAAGCGCCGCGGTACGGTCAACAACGCGCACAGCAAGACGATCGGGCCGACCTGAGGCAGATTCAAATGTGGGTTGAAGTACTCGTAGAACGGCAACAACCACGCCAATCCCAGCACCTCTTGTTCCGCCCAAAGCCAGCCCTCCTCGAACCCTAGCGATGCGAGGCATGCCAGCGCGATGCCGAGCCACGTCAGCTCGTAGTGCCAAACGTAAGGATTGGCGATCAATGTCGAAATGACCAGAACCGAACAGCGCAGTCGGGCGTCAGTCGTTCTTCTCCAGACGCGACACGCAATCGCGATGGCGGCGACCGCCACCCACGCCTGCCCACACTCGGCGAGCGCGATTCCGACGCCGTTCAAGCGAAGCGCGGCAAATGTCGTTGGGGAGGCCAACCAGAAATGAAAATAATGTTGAATGACGACGCTGCGCTGGATATCCGCGTTGAGAAGGAACAAGTGCGCCGCCTCCCCCCCAGCCGCGAGCAGACCAACCACGGTAATCGCCAACGCGCTGAGCGCGGCAGCCAAAAAAGCTCGCCAAGCCCCTGCCGCGATCAACACGAAAGGAAACACGATCGCCATCTGCGGCTTGATCGCGAGCAGGCCGATACACAGACCGGCGAGTACCGGTTTGCGATCCACCCAATACACGGCCAGCGCAGCGAACGCCGCGGTCAGCAATGAGTTCTGCCCCGCCAGCGCGGCGACGAATACGCTCGGGGAACCCACCACGAACAGAGCGGCCAGGCGCGGATTTCCGATCGTCCGGCCGAGCCCCGACACGCGCAATGCCGCAACGGTGAACAGCAGTGCACCGACGCCGATGAACAACAGATAGGAGAGCGCGAACGGAAGCAATGCAAGAGGGGCGACGACGAACAGGAACGCCGGTGGATAGAGCCAGGGTAGAAAGTGGCTCGACTGCATGCCGGGCAGGAGCAGCGCTTCGGCCTTGGCGAACGCGAGGTGGTTATACACTTGCCACGGCGAACCGTGCAGCACGACGTGCGACGCCACCCAGAACACGGCGAAGTCGATGCCCGGGCGAGCGACATCCGACCGATGGAAACCGTCCGTGGTCCACGCCCAGGCGCTCAGCATGATGGCGTAGATCGCGATCATGACGCAGCTGTAGAGCAGCAACCGGCTCTGCGTCAACCAGCCGCGCGCGCGGCGGTCGCCGCCGCGCTTCCCCCGACCCGAACAGTACATGTCTTTCGCCTAGTGTGGCCATCACCCGAAATGCGGTGAGCCGGTCCCTATCGGTTTTTCTTTTGGTTCGTATAGCGCGATTTCGCTCCGGATAGTTCGTGTGCGAATCGCTTGGCCCATTGTTGGCAGAAACGAAATGGGCTTTCAAGAGAGTTTTCCCCTTGGCGATGCGAAGCATCGTGCGGGTACGTGCGGTAGCGCACGCCCGCCTTCCGGCGCGGGAATCCATCGCTCGCGGCGGCACGTTTCAACATCGATACACTTCCGGCAACCCCGTCCCCGGGCGGACTGCCATACGCGCGAAGGATGATGGGCATTCACATCCATCCGCCTCGACTCCAGCAAATCGGGCCTGCATGAGAACCATGAGCAGTCCGCGCGTCGCACGATTGGATACGCCCAACCTCGAAAACACCTCTCGTTTGTCGCACACCTGAGACAGTCAGTCCAAAAACCGCGTGACGCACGGCGGCACGATTTGCCGGAACCGTTGCAAATCAAAGGATTGCGGACGCTGGTCTGGACCTTGCCTTGGTAGCCGCGCAGTCGACGACATGACGACCCAGTGATTCGGACCACTCGACAAAGAACGAGCTGAAGAACCACAAATGGGCGTAGTCCGAGGGGAGGACCTTCCCGTTCCCGCCACCCATCCGGATGGCGGGAATGCGGCAGGGACCGAGGTGAATCGCCGACTGACACGTTGGCATCGGGCTAGACCGGATGCCGGAGCAAAGCGCTGAACACCCGGGGGGGATCAGCATGCGTACCACGGACCGACACGGTGTATCTCCTGTCGCAACGACGAGAGGAGCCGCACGCATCGAGCGCATTGTCCGCCATGCGCTTACGGCAGAGCGCCATTGTGCGTGGGCCCTGCCTCTTCTGCGCTTCATGCACGGCATCGCGCTGCATGAATCCCTATTCGCGACACCCGAGCTTCGACCGGTTCACGCACGTATCCGTCGGCCGACCGATGGCCCAGGTTTTTTCCAGCAGTACCTCTAGCAGTACCTTCCCGAAGCCAATCCCGGCGAGGGCTTTGTCACTCTGTATGTCATGGAGACTCAGAAAATGCAAACCATCATCAACCAAGCAAAGCGTTTCCTTCGCGACGAAGACGGCGCCACGATGGTCGAGTACGCACTCATGCTCGCCCTCATCGCCGTCGTCTGTATCGCGTCTGTCGGCTTGATCGGCACCAGAGCGAACACATTGTTCGGCAATATCGCGACCGACCTTTGATGGACTTCGGCGGACCGAGCCGCTAAGCCGGCTCGTCCGCCATCTTCCGAGGGGTAGGTTTTCAATTGGTCGAAACCGCCAGGTCTCTTTTGACAGGGGAGTGACAAATGCAAAGCTTTCTCACGCGGGCACAGCGCTTCATGCGCGACGAGGACGGCGCCACCATGGTCGAGTATGCACTCATGCTCGCACTCATCGCGGTCGTATGTATCGTCGCCGTTGCCGCGATCGGCACGGGTGCGAACGGGATGTTCACCACGATCAGCAACGATCTTTGATCCGCGGTGATACAGACACGTTTCAAGGTGATCGCGAATGCACTGTGGCAAGACGAACGGACCCGCTCCCCGAGCGTTCGTTCGTTTTTCTCCAAACACCCACGTACTCAATGGCAACGTGCCGAAGGAGTGGACCGTGAACGCAAATATCTTCTTTCGACGCCCCATCGTGCGGGCCCTAATTGGCCCTGCGCAACGCTCCCGCGCGATCGATAAGGCAAGCGCCTTTCTCCGCGACGACAGCGCTGCAACGATGGTCGAGTACGCATTCATGGTGATGCTGATCGCGCTCGTATGCGTGGCAACCATTTCATCGATCGGCTCGAAGCTGAACACTGTCTATAACACCGTCGCCAACGATTTTTGAAAGCAGGTTTGAGCGCAGTTCAAGCGCGCGATCCGAGCGACCACTGCAAGCCAACCAACCGGACCGAGGTTCTTGATGTTGACCCTACCCCTACCGCCACAACCGATCCCGCCTCTCGTGGTAGGACTGGTCATTTTGACCGCGAGCACGGATATCGTTTGCCGTCGCATCCCGAATCCGTTGATCGCGATGGGCCTCGTTGCCGCGTTCATGGTTCAGGCATTCCTTCTCGGGCCTGTGACGGGTTTGGGCGATGCGTTGGCAGGTGCCCTGACCGGCTTTGCCCTCCTAATTCCGTTGTACCTGCTCCGCGCAACCGGGGCCGGCGACGTCAAGCTGCTCGCCATGATCGGCGCATGGGTCGGCCCCACGATGATTCTCTATGTTGCGCTGGTGTCCTTCATCATCGGCGGCGTGTGGTCGATCGCCTGGACGCTCTTGCGCGGCCGCATGCAGCAGTTTCTGTTGAATCTTTGGTCCCTCGCACACGGCGGCTGGCGTTTGCAACAAGACGGAGCGGGCGTTTCGTCCGGTATCAAGTCAGTCGGGACCTTGCCCTATGGCGTCTCCATTGCCGCCGGCACGTTGGTCGTGCTTTTTATGTCGGCGGTCTAAGGACCAATAGGCAAACGCAGTACGAGACAAGCAATGGGGTGCACACCGTCGTTCACGGCTGCATTCCAACCGATAACTATCCGGGGGTTGGACATGGACGGACACAACATCGAACAGGGCAGCTCGGCGCACATCACGCGCCTGCCTGAGCCGCCGGTCCTGCGCGCGCGCAATACCGAGGCGGCGCCGGCTGGGCTGCGCGCACCGCGCACACTGGAAGACACCGGCTTGCCGCCCACGTTCGTCGGCCGTCTCATTCTCAAATCCACGCTGCTGAACGGCAAATCGACGTTCTCCGATTTGTCCGAGCGCCACCGGCTGCCCATTGCCGTCTTGGAAGATGTGCTCCAGTTCCTCGTGCGCGAGCATCTCGCGGAGATCACGCACCGTGGCGCGACCGATATCGATGTGACGATGCGTCTGACCGAGGCCGGCCGCACGCTCGCCGCCGACGAGTTGGCCCGCTGCAGCTACTGCGGCCCCGCGCCCATCGCGTTCGAGCAATACGCCGAAGTCGTACGCGAGCATTCGGTCCGTAAGCAGCGCATTACGCAAGCCGATGTCCATGCCGCATTCGGCGAAGTACGGGTCAACCATGCTCTGCTCGATAGCGCCGCAGCCTCGCTCAATGCGGGACGGCCTCTGCTGATGTACGGGCCCGCCGGCAGCGGCAAGACGTTCATCGCCGAACGGCTCGGCAAACTGCTGCGCGGCGATGTACCGATTCCCTACGCGCTTTTTATCGGCGGCGAGATCGTGCAGCTTTTCGATCCTCTCGTCCATCAAGAGGCCTCCTCCGCCGCCCAGAACGCTATCGGCGACAAGCGGTGGCGCCTATGCCGCCGGCCGGTCATCATCTCCGGCGGCGAGCTGACGCTCGAAGGGCTGGATCTACGCTACGACGTCAACGCAGGCTTCTACCAAGCGCCGCCGCACCTGAAGGCGAACATGGGCCTATACATCGTCGACGATCTAGGGCGTCAGCGTGTAGCGGCGCACGAACTGCTCAACCGCTGGATCATGCCGCTCGATCGCGGCATCGATCTCTTCACGCTGCAGTCCGGCACACGCTTTACGGCACCGTTCGACGTGTGGCCCGTGTTCTCGAGCAACCTCGACCCGGCGCAGATCGGCGACGAAGCCTTCCTCCGGCGCCTGGGCTCGAAGCTTCAAATCGGCCCGCTTTCGATCGACGACTACCGCGCCGTCTTCGACGCGTGCTGTGCATCGATCGGCTACAAGATGCCGCAGCCGGCATTCGATTACTTGCTGCACGACCTGCATATGGCAACGAACAAGCCATTTCTCGCGTGCTACCCGCGCGACCTGCTCCACCTGCTTGCGGCTTCCGCGGAATATCGCGGCGCCGCGCGCGAAGTGACCGAGGACGGGCTCCTCGAGGCATGGCAGAGCTATTTCGGCGATGTCGGAAGTCGCAACGGGCCTCATCCGCCCGCCATGAAGCAGCCCGATAAACGACTGGCGGCGCGTTGAACCGCGTTCGTCTCTTGATCCACGAGGAGTCTTGCCATGAAAAATAGTCGCGCTCTCACCATGCTGGCGTTGGCGATGATCGCCGGCCTTGCCGCCGTCATCTTTGCGTCCCGGTGGCTCATCCACACCTCGTCGAGTGCGCTGACACCCGTTGCAGTCGCGAGGGACGACATCAATCTCGGCCAGCCGCTCAACGTCAACATGGTCCGCATCGTCAACTGGCCGAGCGGCAGCGTGCCGCCGGGCTCGTTCACGGATATGAAATCGCTGGATGGACGCGTGCTGCGCACGAGTCTCGCTCGCGGGGAGCCGGTGCTCGAAACGAAGCTCGCGCCGATCGGCACGAAAGGCGGCCTGTCCGCCGTGATCGACAAAGGCGACCGCGCCATCACCGTGCGCGTGAACGACGTGGTGGGCGTGGCGGGCTTCGCGCTGCCGGGCAACTATGTCGACGTCATCGTCAACACGCAAGAGCCCGGAAAGGGCGACCAGCAGAGCATTTCGAAGATCGTGCTCGAAAAGATTCTGGTGTTGGCCGTCGCACAGCAGGTGAGCCGCGACGACACGCAGCCGAAAGTCGTCAACGCGGTCACGCTTCAAGTGTCGCCCGACCAGGCGGAAAAGCTCGACCTCGCACGCAGCGTCGGCACGTTATCGCTCGTCCTGCGCAATCAAGTGGATAAAGACCAGCTCGCCACGAAGGGCGCGACCAAGCTCACCCTGCTCGGTCTTCCCGTCGCAGCATCGGCGCCCGCGCCGGCAGCCGCACCGGCCAAGACCACCCGTGTGCGCTATGTGGAAGCCCGGCCTGCCCCGCGCGCCAAACGCGATTGCATTGGCGTTCTGTCGGGCGTAACAGGCAGCGAGGAATGCTTTTAGCGGTGAATGTCGTGCGCACGTGAGGGACCGGCGTGCGCATGACAAGCACATGCACAAATAAACGCAAAAAACACGACAGCATCAATCAACGAAGTACAGGTATCGCCGATATCGGTAACCGGGGGGTATCACCAAATGGATACGAGAACAAAGTTCAATTCGGGCCGAGGCCCGCGGCGCTGCAAGAGCCGCAGCGCGCTGTTCGCGGCACTCGTCACGGCCGGCGTGATTTGCGCGCAGCCCGCCATCGCCAAGGAGCCTTTCCGGGCCGCTGCGGACCCGAAAGCAGCAGCGCCAGCCGCACAGCCGCTGCGGGGCCCAAGCTGCACCGGCGAAGTGCGCGAAGGCGCGAACGTCGTCGTGCCGGTAGGCAAGTCTACCCTCGTTCCGCTCGAGGAAGCCACAACCGCGCGAACGATCGGCAATCCGGTCGTGGCTCAGGCGACGCTGGTTTCGCCACGCACGCTCTATATCGTCGGCATGTCCGTCGGTACCACCAACATGATCATCCAGGGCCGTAGCGGCGCCTGCCAGATGATCGACGTCATGGTTGGCGTCGACGCGGACGGCTTGCAGCATACGTTGAGGCAATTGATGCCCAACGAGCGCGGCATTCGCGTCACGACCGCGGCGGGCAATCTCGTGCTGTCGGGGAATGTCTCGAATGCGCCGGCCGCCCAACAGGTGGTACAAATCGCCACGGCCTACGCCGCGTCGCAGCCTACCCAGCAATCGCAATCGAGCACATCGAACGTAGGCGGCGCCTCGTCGACTCAGCAGGTTTCGACGTCCGGCGGATCGACGGGCGTGCTCAACATGATGACGGTCGATTCGCCGCAGCAAGTCATGCTCGAAGTCAAAGTGGCGGAGGTGGCGAAGACCCTCGTCAATAAGATGGGTTCGTCGCTTAACCTTCAAGGTGGCTTCGGCAGCTGGACGGGTGCCCTGGTCAGCAGCTTGCTGAGCGGCGCACAGTCCGCCATTGCGGCCAGCAAAGCCAACAGGCTGCCGTTCGCGGGAGAAATCGACGCACAAAAGGATGACCAGCTCACCAAGATCCTCGCCGAGCCCAACCTCGTGACGGTCAGCGGCCAGGAAGCGTCATTCCTCGCCGGCGGCCGCGTGTTCATCCCCATCCCGCAAACGAGCACAGGCGGTTCGAACACGATCACGCTGCAGGAAGAGGAGTTCGGCGTGGGCCTGAAGTTTACGCCGACGGTGCTCGCCAACGGCCGGATCAATCTGAAAGTGGCGCCGGAGGTATCGGACCTGTCGCCCACCGGCGTTGCGGTGTCTGCGACCGGCGTGAATGCGACGTCGATCCTCCCGCTCATCACCACGCGCCGCGCTGCAACGACGGTACAGATGAACGACGGCGAATCGTTCGCGATCGGCGGCCTCATCGGGAACAACATCACCGGCAGTTTGAAGGCGTTCCCGGGGCTAGGCGAGGTGCCGGTTATCGGCGCACTGATGCGCAGCACGAACTTCCAGCAGGACCGCACCGAACTCGTGTTCATCATCACGCCGCACCTCGTCAAGCCGATGGCGAACCCGAACCTGCCGTTGCCGACGGACAGCTTCACGCAACCGAACGAGGTGGACATCTACGCCACCGGCAACATGGAAGGCCGTGGCGCCAAGCGGCGCACGAGCGCCGCTACCGCGCCGAACACGTCGGCGGCACCGACGAGCCAATCGACGCAGCAGCTTGCCGCACCGGCGGGCACCACGCCGGCACCGAGCGCTCCGCCGTCAAGTTCGACGACGCAGCCGCCGGCAGCGGTCGCGCCCAGCGAAACGGAGTCGACATCGTCCGCGCCATCGCCTTCACCGGCCGTCTCCCAACCCGTGCCGACCGCCGATGTCACGGCCGCGCGCCTGGATGCAGCGGACAAGCGCGGCGAGCTCGCGATGTCGAAAGAATCGAACGATTCAGCCAAGCAGTAACGCTTGAGCCAAGGGGAATCTCATGAAACTCAATCAGTATCTTTTCGCACGCCGGGCACTCCTTATCGTCGCGGCCCCAGCCTGCGCCGCGCTCGGCGGCTGCATGACGAGTACGCCGATCTGGGACGCGCACTTCGGGGAAGCGGTCAGAACCGTGACGCAAGCGCAAGTCATCGATCCCGATGCGGGCACTCATCACCCGTCGACAGCGGGGATCGACGGCAAGGCCGCCGATTCCGCGATGGGCCAGTATCAGAAGTCGTTCGAAACACCGCCTCCGACGTTCACGCCGCTCATGATCGGTGTCGGCACCGGCGGCGGCGGTGGCGGCGGAGGTCAGTGAACCAACATATCGAGGGGGAGAAGTCATCATGCGTCGCCAATGGAAATCAGGCATACCACGCAGGACTCGACGCACTCAAGGCGGCGCGGTGGCGGTCATCGTCGCGTTGTCCCTTGCGGTGCTGATCGGGGTCGTCGGGCTCGCGCTCGATCTCGGCAAGCTCTACGTCGTGAGAAGCGAGTTGCAAAACAGTGCGGACGCCTGCGCACTGGCCGCGGTTCGCGATCTCACGGGCGCCACGATCAACCTCTCGGTATCGGAGGCGGCCGGCATCGCGGCCGGCAGCCTCAACCGCGTGTTCTTTCAAAGCACGCAGGTACAGCTGGCAACGGACAGCAATGTGACGTTCAGCGATTCGCTGAGCAATCCGTTCCTGCCGAAGGGCTCGGTGGCCAAACCGTCAACGATGAAGTACGCCAAATGCACGACGTCGTTAGCGAATATTTCCAACTGGTTCGCCCAGGTGCTGAACGTGCTGCCGGGCAACTCGGTGGCCAACGCTTCAGTATCGACCGTGGCCGTCGCCACGATCAGCCCCGCTCAAACCACCTGTGCCATTCCCGTGTTCGTCTGCCAGGCGGGCACAGAGGTGAGTCCGCCGGTAGCCGGCGAGAGCTATACAAAGGGCCAATGGATCTTGTCCAAAGCCGGCTCGCCGCCCGCCTACGGGCCGGGCAATTTTGGCTGGGCAGCGCTCGACGGCAGCAACAACGCGGTTTCCATCAAGAATGAGCTGACCGGCAACTTCTGCGCGCTGCCGGCAGCCGGTTCGAGCGTCGGCTCGCCGGGCAACAAGATCACGGACACCGGTGCTTGGAACTCGCGCTTCGGCATCTATGCGAATCCCTATGCGCAATCGGCCGACACGCCGGATTTCACCGGATATGCCTATTCGACTTTAAATTCGTCCGGAAACAACGTTTATAGCGATTTCGTCACCAAGCGTTCGACATTCACACCCTATCAGGGGGACGCGGCTTTTGGTTTCACGGTGAGTGGCTCCTCGTCCGGGACGACTTATTCGGCCGGCGCCGACCGGCGGCTTGCTCTCGCCCCTGAAGTGGATTGCACCCAGTTGCTGAGCGGCCACAAGGCGAACATCGCTTGGTGGGATTGCGTGTTGATGCTCGATCCGATGGACAAGGCCGGCGACCCGGTTCACCTCGAATACGAAGGAAAGTCGACCGACGCAAGCGTGCCGTGCGCGACGGCCGGGATTCCCGGTGACGGTACCTCGGTCGGCCCGCTCGTTCCCGTGTTGGTTCAATAAGCGAGGCGACCATGAGAAGCCACCGCCCCACCCCTAAACGCATGCGCGGCGCAGCGATGGTGGAATTCGCCATCGTCGTCGTCCCGCTCCTGTTGCTCGCCTTGGGCGTGGCCGAATTCGGCCACGCAATCTACCAGTACGAAGCGCTGACCAAGGCGACACGCGATGCAACGCGTTTTCTATCGGCGTACCTGCCGACGGATCCCGCCTACCCGATCGCTAGCGCCCAATGTCTCGCTGTCTACGGCAACGCAACCTGCCCGAGCAGCACGGCAACGCCGCTCGTCAACGGGTTGACGACATCGATGGTCGTTGTCTGCGACGCGTCGCATACCGCCGGTTGCACCGATGCCTCCGACCCGCCGCAATTCTCGGGTGTCGCGACCTACGACACGAATAACGGCGCGTCCAACGGATCGCCGACGGGCAGCGTCAACCTCGTCGAAGTGAAGATCAAAGGTTATCCGTACACGCCGATCGAGACGTTCTTCAATCTGCAGGGGCTCGTCTTCGGCAACATCTTCACCGTGATGAGGCAAGCATCATGAAGCCGCGCACCCACTCTTTCGCCTGCCGGCAGCGCAAACAGCGCGGCGCGGCCATGGTCGAATTTGCGATTGTTGCCGCACTGTTTTGCACCCTGCTGGTCGGCATCCTCGAGTTCGGTCGCGTGCTCTTTTACTGGAATACCGCAAGCGAAGCCGTGCGACTCGGTGCGCGCACCGCCGCTGTCTGCGATGCCGATGCATCGGTCATCAAATCTAGGATCACCGGGTTGCTGCCTTTGCTCGCCTCGTCGAACGTGGCGCTCGCCTACACCCCGTCGGGATGCGATTCCGATCCGGCCACGGCGCGCAGTACTTGCACCTTCGTGACCGTCAGCGTCACCAACGTGAGCGTCAAGACGATGATCCCGTTCGTTCCGGTCACGCTCACCATGCCGCCGCTTACGACCACGTTGCCGCGCGAAAGTCTCGCGTCGTCGACGGGCGGCACCGTATGTCAATAATTCGATAGCTCGGGCAGAAAATCATGATCGATATCCTCAGCATTTCAAGCGACGCCTCGCGGCTTGCCCAGATCGCACGCCACATCGGCGAATGCGGCAGCTATAGGACGACGCGCATCGTGGGCACGCCCGCGCAGTTGGCTGAGCGCGGAGACAGCCTGGAGTCATTCGACGTGCTGATCGTCGATGCGGCCACGCTACAGGAGGCGCAATTACCCGTCATCGCGAATCTATGCCAGCGTCTCACGCGGCTGACCTGCATCTTGCTGACGCCCGACACATCGCAGCAGACGCTGATCGAAGCGATGCGCGCGGGCGTGCGCGATATTTTGCGCTGGCCGCTCGAGAAACACGCGCTGTGCGAAGCACTGCATCGCGTCGAAGAAAACCGCGTACTGCAGGGCGGCCATGTCACGCGCGTCTTGTCCTTTATGTCGTGCAAGGGCGGCGTGGGTACGACCTTCATCGCCTGCAACGTGGCGCATGCGCTCTCCGCGTTTCAAAAGAAACGCGTCCTGCTCGTCGATCTCAATCAACTGTACGGCGATGCATCGTTTCTTCTCTCGAGCGAAAACGCCCCTTCCACGCTGCCGCAAGTGTGCGGAAATATCGAGCGCATGGATTCGGCGTTCCTCGACGCGAGCCTCATGCATGTAAGCGACACGTTTCATCTCCTGGCCGGCGCGGGCGATCCCATCAAGGCGGCCGAAGTCCAAAGCGACCGACTCGAATGGATGCTCGGCGTCGCCGCGCCTCGCTACGACTTCGTCATCTTCGATCTCGGGCAGTCCATCAATCAGCTTTCGATCGTTGCGCTCGACCGCAGCGACGAAATCCATGTGGTGTTGCAGCCCGGCATGCTGTACGCCCGCGCCGGCCGCCGTCTCCAGGAAATTCTGACGTCGCTCGGCTATCCGCATCCGAATCTGCGCCTGCTGCTGAACCGATATACGCGCCACGCGGAACGCGAAAAGGCGGCGATCCAAGAGGTCCTCGATATGTCGCCTCATCTCGTGCTGCCCGAAGACAACGAAGTGGTGACCGAGGCGGTGAATCACGGCCTGCCCGTCTTCGAAGTCAACCGCAAGAGCGGCATCGCGCGCGGCTTGCAGCAATTCGCGGAAGAGATCGCCAAGGGAGCGACGGCCTCTACGCAAGGGCACAAGGAAACCGAGGCACGGCGCTCGGGTTTCTTCAGCCGCCTGGCCGCCCCTAAGCTCAAGACGTCCATGTAACGGATACAGATACAGAAACGCATACGGATCGGGGAGAACACCATGTCGCTACGTGAGCAAATTTCCAGTCAACTCGTGCAGCCGCTCAATGAACGCAACGCAGTAGGAAGCTCGCACAACGGCATGGCCCGCGGCGCCTATCAGAAGCTCAAGCGCGAGGTCCATGCGCTGGTGCTCGAGCGCGTCGAACTCGAACGCATCTCGCGCCTATCGCCCGATCTCGTTCGCCAGGAACTCACCGCACTGATCATGCGGATCCTCGAAGAGGAACGGGCGCCGGCCAACGATTTCGAGCGCAAGCAACTCGTCGTCGACGTCTACGACGAAATGTTCGGATTCGGTCCGCTGGAAACACTGCTGCGCGACCCAAGCATTTCCGACATTCTCGTCAATACGTTTCAACAAACGTACGTCGAACGCAAAGGACGCCTCGAACTGACCGACGTCACGTTTTACGACGACGCGCACCTGATGAAAGTGATCGAGAAGATCGTATCGCGCGTCGGGCGGCGTATCGACGAATCGAGCCCGATGGTCGATGCGCGGCTGCCGGATGGATCGCGCGTCAATGCCATTATCCCGCCCTCGGCCGTGGATGGGCCGCTTGTATCGATCCGGCGCTTCGCGGTCAATCCGCTGCAGGTGAAGGATCTCATCGAGCTGCAGACGCTGACCCCGCCCATGGCCGATCTGCTCGACGCGCTGGCGCGGGCCAAGGTCAACATTCTGATATCGGGCGGCACCGGCAGCGGCAAGACGACGCTGCTCAATATCTTGTCGGGCTTCATTCCGACAGACGAGCGCATCATCACGATCGAGGACGCGGCGGAACTTCAGCTTCGCCAGCCGCACGTGGCGAGGCTCGAAACGCGCCCGCCCAATATCGAGGGCCGCGGCGAGATCACGCAACGCACCCTCGTGCGCAACGCGCTGCGGATGCGCCCGGACCGGATCATCCTCGGCGAAGTGCGCGGTGCGGAAGCGCTCGACATGCTCGCGGCCATGAATACGGGCCATGAAGGGTCGCTCGCGACGATCCATGCAAATACCCCGCGCGACGCGCTCACGCGGCTGGAAAACATGATCAACATGGCCGGCATGTCGCTGCCGCCGAAGACGATGCGTCAGCAGATCGCATCGGCGATTCACGTCGTCATACAGGCGACGCGGCTCAATGACGGCCGGCGCAAGATTGTCAGCATCCAGGAACTGACTGGGATGGAGGGCGAAGTCATCAATATGCAGGAGATTTTCGCCTTCAAGCGCACGGGGGTCGATTCGAACGGGAACGTACGCGGTTATTTTTCCGCGACCGGCGTGCGGCCGAAATTCGTCGAGCGATTGCAAGCGTTCGGGATCAGCCTTCCCGATCACCTCTACGATCCCGCGCGGCGATTCGAAACCACGTAGCGAGACGGCCAGGCCCGCGCTCTTATCTATCGGAACCCAGGAGACTCGCATGGATTCGATCTTCTATGCCTTTATCGTCTTGATGTTCGTCGCCGTCGTGCTAGCGTTCGAGGCCATCTACATCTGGTGGAACAGCCGTCATGGCGTCGCGGCCAAGCGTATCGACTCTCGGATCCGTGCATTGTCCGCGGGCGGCCATGTGAACAAGGAGCGTTTGTCGATCCTGAAAGACGACCTGTTGAAGGACGCCAGCTTCTTCGACAATCTGATGATGCAGATGCCGCGGGCGAGGTCGCTCGACCTTTTGCTTCAGCAATCCGGGGCGCGCACGACCGTGTCGAAATTGGGCATCGCGGGCTTGATCATGGCGGTCGGCGCCTTCGCGCTCATGAGCTTTTTGCCTGTGCCCGAGGCAGCGGCCCCTGTTGCCGCGCTGCTGGCGGGCGCCCTTCCCTACCTACGCGTCGTTCGGCTTCGCAACAAGCGGATGCACAAGCTCGAAAAGCAGCTACCCGACGTCGCGGATACGCTGAGCCGCGCGCTGCGTGCTGGGCACTCGTTTGCCAGCGCCATCGGCATGGTGAGTGCGGAATTCGCGGAACCGATGGGCGGCGAATTTCGGATCACCTTCGATGAAATCAATTACGGCGTGCCCTTGAACGAGGCGTTGCTCAATCTGGCCAATCGGGTGCCGATCCGCGATTTGCGATATTTCGTCATCGCCGTGCTGATTCAGCGCGAAACGGGCGGCAATCTGGCGGAGGTGCTCGACGGTATCGGTTTGCTGATCCGCGAGCGGTTCAAGCTGTTCGACAAGGTGCGCGTCCTGGCGGCGGAAGGCAAATTGTCCGCCTGGGTGCTTGCGCTGCTTCCGTTCGTGACCGGCGGGGCCGTCATGATGTTCAACCCGCAATTTCTCCCCGTGCTTTGGCAGGATCCGATCGGCCAAAAAATGCTCGCCGCCATGGCGGTCATGATGGTGTCGGGCGTGATGTGGATGCGCAAGATTATCAAGATCCGTGTGTGAGTGCGCGAGCACTCGCCGCGACGCTGTTATAAGGGGGTGTCATGGATTCGCCCAATACGACGAACTTCGTTTTGCTGATTGGCCTTTTCGTCATCGTGTTCGCCGGCGCATTCGGCGCGATGATCTTCTTCGCGCCACGCGACATGCGCAAGCGCATCCAACAGGCCGGCGGGCCGCAAACGACGCTGCCTTCCGACGCGCAATCGCCGGGCTCGGCATGGCTCGAGAAGATCGCGACCATTTCGGGGCCTATTGCGAAGCTATCGATTCCCAAAGAGAACTGGGAAAAGTCGGCATTGCGGCTGCAACTGATGAATGCCGGCTGGCGATCGCCTCACGCAGCCGCTGTCTATTTTGCGGCCAAGACCGCACTGGCGCTGACGCTGCCGCTGATCGCGTTGCCCTGGCTGGCCACCAGCACGTTATCGACTACCCCAGTCCAGCTGATCGGCGCCCTGCTTTTGCTCGGGGCATTCGGCTACTACCTGCCGAACTGGGTGCTCAAGCGCCGCGTGGCCGCCCGCAAGCTCGCCATCTTCGAGGATTTTCCCGATGCGATCGATCTGCTGACCGTTTGCGTCGAGGCCGGCTTGGGGCTAGACGCCGCCATGTTGAAGGTAGCCGACGAGATCGAGCTGCGCAGCCCGATTGTGGCGAGCGAGCTTCAATTGATGCTGCTCGAATTGCGCTCGGGCTTCTCCAAGGAACAAGCGCTGCGTAACCTCGCTTTACGCACCGGCGTGGAAGATATCGAATCGTTCTGCACGATGCTCATTCAGGCCGAACGATTCGGCACGAGTATCGGCGATTCGTTGCGTGTGCTTTCCGACACGTTGCGCACGCGCCGCCAAATGCGCGCCGAGGAGCAGGCAGCGAAGATCGCTTTGAAATTGCTGCTGCCGCTGTGTTTCTGCATCTTTCCGGCGATGTTCGTGGTGTTGCTGGGGCCGGCAATCATTCAGGTCTACCGGGTGCTGTTGCCGATCATGAACGGCACAGGCATATAAGCGCGCTCCCAAGGAAGCGGCGCGTGTCGTAGACTGTCGTGCAACCTTGAACGAGGAGCACGACATGATCCGTAAAACGCGCAACGCTTCGCAGTTGCAGGACGAAGTGAGCCGCCGTCTTCATCGTATTCACGAGATCGTGGAAGACGGCGCGAAGATTCGGGTGCCGCGTCCCCAAAAACAAGCGCCCGACGCAAGCGGCTGCAATTGGACGATGAAGCATTTCGGCAATGCGGTGGGGTACGAGCGATTCGTCGACGAGGTGCTCACGGCCGTGCGGGCCGAATACAACCTGTCCGACGCCGACGATACGAAAGACATCCGCAGCCTGTTCGGCGAGTAAGGCCGGCCCGGCCCATCGCCCATCGAGCGCACCGTGTCGCGCCGCCGGCCCCGCAAGCGGCGGTCATGCCATCGACATCGCCCATGTCCACTCGCCCCCTAAAGCCTGGTATAGCCGGCACGCTCTGGCCCGCCATCGTCGCGCAAACGGCCCGCGCGCTCGAATGCGGCGCCCTGCGTCCCATCGAAACGGTACAAGCGACGCTCGCCGACAGCGGCGTGCGCTTCGTCGTCCGGCAAGTCACGAGTTTGCTTCGCAAACCGAGCGCGCCGCCATCGTCGCCGCAGCCGTTCGTCGATCCCTTCCTCCCGCACGACCCAGACCTGTTTGTCGCCGATCTTTCGGCGACGCATTTCGCGCTGCTCAACAAGTTCAACGTCATCGATCATCACTTGCTGATCGTGACGCGCGCATTCGAACCGCAGCAAGCGCTGCTCGATCTGGACGATTTCACGGCCTGGTTCGCTTGCCTGTCGGCGTTCGACGGGCTCGGCTTTTACAATGGCGGACGCGAGGCGGGAGCGAGTCAACCGCATAAGCATTTGCAAATCGTGCCGCTGCCGCTAGGCGACGCTGGGCAAGCGCTGCCGATCGACCCGCTGATCGAAGCCGCAACCTTCGAAGGTTCGGTCGGGACGTTGCCGGGGCTGCCGTTTCGCCACGCGTTCGCCCGGCTAACGCCTGTACCCTTGGCGCAAGCGGCGACGCAGGCCCTGCAGCGTTATCGCCTCTTGCTCGATGCGGTGGGGCTATCGGCGGTCGATGTCGGCGGCCGTGCGCACCAGTGCGCGCCCTACAACTTGCTCGTGACGCCAGGATGGATGCTGCTCGTGCCGCGCAGCGCCGAGAAGGCGGACGGCATCGCCGTCAATTCGTTGGGCTTTGCAGGCTCGCTGTTCGTGCGCGACGCGCAGCAACTCGAAACGTTGCGGCATATCGGGCCGATGGCGCTCTTGCGCCGCGTCGGACTGCCGCGCGTCGATATCGCCTAGCGGCGAGACGGTCGCTCGTTTGCCGAATCGGTTTCCCCTTACGCGATTCGCGAGTTTCTTATCACAATGTGGTGCGGCGGGCGAAATTGGCCTTTGGCCGGCTTTGCGCCAGCGAAGGCCGTTTGCGACAAGCTTTATCATAATGGGGTTACCCGTTATCTCTCGAACGACGATCCACTCGATGTCAGTCCTTGCCGCCTCGAAGAAGCAGCCTCTATGGTTCGTTCGCGTCGCGTTTGCCTCCCTCGCGTTGGCCCTCGCCGCCTGCGCCGCAACCCCGCCGGCCCCGCAACACGCTTACGTCGATCCGGTCGGCTTGTTTCCCATGGCCGACTACGACCAAAACGTCGACCATTGGATCGACCCGGCGAGCGCCACTTACGACACCCCATTTTTGAGCCCAGCGGAGCAGCACGCGCATTGGCGCGCCTATCTGGCGCGCTATTTCGGCACCGGCGAGCACAACGCGTCGCCGTGGAATCCGGCCTTCATCGCGAATCGCCTATACGGTCAGGGCGGCGCCGACATCGTCGATCTGCAGTTGCGGCGCATCGGCAGCTACGACAATGAAGGCAAGTCGCCGCGCACGATCGGATATGGACAGAACTTCCGCCCGCACACGGAAGCCTGGATCGACGACATCGAGCGCAACATGAACGTGCAGCAGTTCGCCAAAGCGCCCCACTACGTGCCAAACGCGCGAGCCATTGCGACCGATGCGCTGCTCGTGCGCGAATTGCCGACGATGGATCCCTCGTTCTATTCGCACCGGCTCGCGGGTCAGGGCTATCCCTTCGACAACCTGCAAATTTCGTCGATCCGCCCCGGTACGCCGCTCTATGTGCTGGGTCATAGCATCGACGGTGCGTGGGACTACGTGCAGACGCCCGACGTGCAAGGCTGGGTACAGGCGAGCGGGGTGGGGTTCGTCGACGATGCGTTCGTTTCCACCTGGGCCGGTCGCCCCGATGATGGCTGGGGCGTGGTGATTGCCGCGTCGACGCCGGTGAGCGATGCGCGCGGCACGTTTCGATTCAATGCGACGGCGGGGACCATGTTGCCGATCACGCCCTATCCGGGAACGCCGGCAGCCAGCGCACGCGAATTTGCCGTCCTGGTCCCCGCTCGCGAGATCGACGGCCGCGCGGTCATCCGGCAAGCACAATTGCCCGATACGGCCATTGCCCCCGCCCCGATCGCCGCGACGCCGCATCATTTGGCCATGCTGATCAAAGCGCTGATCGGCCGCCCCTACGGCTGGGGCAACATGAATTTCTACAACGACTGCTCTTCCGAATTGCAGAGCATCTTCGCGGCGTTCGGCGTTTGGTTGCCGCGCCATTCGTCGGCGCAGATGACGGCCGGCGAGATGACCGACTTAACGTCGCAAACGCCCGAACAACGGCTCGATTATTTGATCGAGCACGGCAAGCCGATGCGGACGCTGATTTATATCGGCGGCCACGTCATGCTCTATCTGGGTAGCACGACGCGCGACGGGCGCACCGTGCCGCTCGTCTATCAGGACATTTGGGGGCTCTCGGCGGATCACAACAGCCGCCGGTCGGTGATCGGCGGCTCGGTGATTTTTCCGCTGCTGCTGAAGATTCCCGAAGACCCGAGGCTCCATTCGCTTGCGGCCACGCACACCTTTCAGATCAGCGTGCTCGGCGTGCCGAGCGGCGCGACGCCGCCGGCTAGCGAGGAGAATCCGGCGAGTTGAGCGGTGGGCGGCTTACGGATCGCGCGCCTGCAATGAGGGGCCCACCGTTGCGCGCGAATCGCCCCTAAAATCATGGCATGCTTATCGCTGAAAAACGATTTTTCGCGTCGCCACGCGCCCGATCGGACGCGCATCCGACAGGACGAACTACATGAAATCAATACTCAAGCTTCCATCATTGTCGTGCGTACTCGCGCTCTCCCTCACCGGCTGCGTCATGAGCAGCGTCCAGCCGGGCCCGCGCGCGCATCTCACGCCAACCCAATGCAGCGATCTCACCGCGCTTCGACACCACGAGCCGCTCACCCGCGAGCGCAACGCGAGCGAAATCGCCGCGCTCAGGGAAGCCGGGTACGATCCGTCGCCGTTGTTCGACGATCCCTACTACCCGGACGATCTGCAGGCAGCGCAGCGCCTAGTCGACTACTGGTACCAGACGGAGTGCCGGCCCACCCAATCGAATTGACTCGTTAGAAAGAAGCGATGACACGCCGGCCCTGGAGCGGGGCCGAAGGCATATTCCCGTGCGGCAACAGACTTTACATACTGTTACCCCGCCCTCGCGTACAGCCGATTAGGCTTTCCTTATACTCCGACCCGCAATGCTTCATCGCGCGTTGCGAGCCCCTAAATCGATACGCGAAACACCATGAAACGCCCCACGCTAACCCGCACCCTTCTCCTCGTTCCGCTCGTCGCGTTGTCCGCGTCGACGCTCACCGGCTGCGTCGCGCCGGGGCCGTACGGAACGTATGGCGCGCAACCGCAATACGCTCAGCCCGCTTACTCGCAACCCACTTACGCACAACCGGCCTACGCCCCGCCGCCGCAACCGGCCTATGAGCCGCAGCCCGAGCCCGCCTACGGTCAACAACCCGGCGGCTATGGCGAGCAATACGGCACGATCGCAGGCATCCGCCCGATCGGCGGCGCCACGAGCCCTTCGGGCGTGGCGGGCACCGTCGTCGGCGCGGTGGTGGGCGGCGTGCTCGGCAACCAGATCGGCCGCGGACATGGACGCGACGCGGCCACCGTCATCGGCGCGCTCGGCGGCGCCGTGGCCGGCAATCAGATCGGACAAAACATGGGGCAGCCCTCCGGCTACCGCGTCGATGTCCAACTGAGCGACGGCACCATGCGCGCGTTCGACATGCAAACGCCAGGCGATTTGCGGCCGGGCGACCGCGTGCGCATCGACGGCAATCAGATCTCGCGATACTAAAGCGCGACTGAAGCGGCGCTAAAGCGGCGCCGAAAAGTTAGAAGTCGGCCGGCCCGCAAGTGCCTTCAGTACGAATACCTAGGTACACGACAATCGCCCCAACGAAGCAGCCTTCATTGGGGCGATCGGCAACGCGCAGTCCTGGTCGCGCCGACGCAGCCACGACGAGACCGACCTACTGCGGCAACACCTCTCCGCGCGTTTCCGGCGCGAACGGAATCACGAACAGGCCGAGCACGAACACCACTGCCGTCAACGCAACCGGCAAGCCCAGCGTATGCGTCTGAAGCACGGCTGCACCCAGCAGAAAGTTCACGCCCGCACCGATAAACCGGCCGAATGACGTGCAAAATGCAAAGGCCGTCGCACGAACGCGCGTCTCGAACTGCTCCGGCAGCCAGAGGCTGAACAGCGCGAAATTGCCCCCGAAAAATCCGAGTGCGAACAGCCAGGCGATGAACGGCGCCAATCCATTCGGCAGATAAAACGCCCAGCCGAAGCTGCCGAGGATCGAAACGGCCATGCCCGCGAAATAGACGGCGAGCGTCTTCTTACGTCCGATCCGCTCGGCGAGCGGCGGCAGCGCCAAGCAGCCGAGGATCGTTCCGATGGAGAGCAGACCGGTCGCCAATGAAGCCGTTTTGATTGCCCCCGCCTTATCCATGCCCGACTTCAGCGCGAGTTGAATGACGGCAGACGGTTCATAAACGGCACCGGCCCATAGCCCAACGATGGCGATCGTCAGCAGCACGCAGGCCACCCAGGTACGGCGACGGTAACCGGGCCCGAAGATCTCGGCCAATGGTTTCGTCTGCACGGCGCGCGCCTCGGCCCGCTTCCACGTGTCGGGCTCCTTCACGCGCAACAGCACGAGAATCGCGACGACGACGGGCACCGCCCCCGTCAGGAACATCGCCCGCCATCCGAAGTGCACACCCACCGTGTAGTTCAAAGCGGCCGCCAGGAAGAACCCGGCGTAATAACCCGTCTGCAAATACCCGGCACCCATTTTTCGCCTGTCCTCGGGCCACGACTCCGCCACGTAGGTGCCGGCCAATGCCCATTCGCCGCCGATACCGACGCCAGCCAGGAAACGATAGATGCCCAGTTGGTAGACCGAGTGAGCGGTGGCGGAAAGACCCGTGAAGATCGCAAACATAAAGATCGTGCCCGCCAATACTTTCGTTCGACCGAACCGATCGGCCAACGGCCCCCAAATGAACGAGAGCCCCCAGCCGACCAAAAACAGCGCGAACAAGATCGATCCCGCTAAGCCGACATTGGCGGGCGTCGCGGCAAACCCCGAGTGCGGCAACAGCTCCGTCAATGCCGGCGTGAGCACCAGCGCATAAATGAACGAATCCATCCCATCGAGCGTCCATCCCGCCCACGCCCCCCAGAACCCGGCTATCTGCGAGCGATTGAGCGGCGTACGTCGTCGCGCGGCACGCGCGCTGTCTGTCATAGAACTCATGTGACTCCTCCGGTGAAGCGGTTAGGACTACGGATGTCTGACGACTGGGGGGACGCATGCGAATGGCCGCGCCCGCCTCGGACCCTGTTGAGCCTCGGGTTTGCCCGATTTTTAGATCGAATATTTTGTATATAATATCGACCATGATGATCGACGACGCAACGAATCGTTTTCCCTTAGAACCCGCCTCCGAGCCGGGCTTGCCGCTTGCGGCGGTCGCTGTCGCGCCGCGCACGAGCGCCTCGCGCATGGTGGCGGACGCGCTGCGCGCAGCGATCGTCGACGGCCGTTTGCCGCCGGGCGCACCGCTTCGCCAGGACGCCGTGGCACGGCATTTTTCGGTCAGCGCGATTCCAGTGCGCGAGGCGCTGCGGCAACTCGAAAGCGAAGGGTGGACGAAGGTCGAGGTGCACAAGGGCGCCACCGTCGCGCCGCTCTCGGCCGACGAAGCACGGGAAATCTATGAAATCCGCGCCGCGCTGGAAGGCCTGGCCATCACGCTCGCGATTCCGAATCACACCGAGGAATCGTTGCGCGAGGCGCAATCGCTGTTCGAGGCGGCGGAACGCGAACGCGACCCGGCGCGCTATGTGTCGCGCAACGAGGCGTTTCACATGAGCCTTTATGCGCCCGCCGGCCGCCCGCAATTGATCGAAATGATCGAGGTGCTGCACCGGCGCGGCGAACGCTATCTGCGCGTCAAATTCGGCCTGCCCGAACACAAGCGCGTATCGGATCAGGAGCACGGCCAATTGATGCGGATCGTCCGTCGCAAGGATGTCGCCGCCGCGCAGAAACTCATTGCCGATCACTTGCTCGGTACCGGCGAGCTCCTTCACCGTTTGCTCAGCGAACAGGCGCCGGAGCCCGGCACCGCCTCGCGCAAACGCGGCAAGGCGTCGGCGTCGAGCTCCGCAGCGGCATCGATGCTCGCACCGAAACCGCGCGCTCGGCGCACGAACGGATAGCGCAACACGGCCTTCAACCGTCTCACGGCCCCACGGTCCCACGTATAGGAGTCGATTCGCCCGATGACTTCCGCAACCGAACAGAGCGTGCAGCGCAGCTGGACCACCTTGCGCGACGAAAAAGCGAGGCGGCTCGCCGCCGTGTCGCCCTGGCTCGAAGACGGCATCCTGCCGCGAGAGCGTATCGTCGATGCACTCGAAGCCTTGATTCGTCCGGGCGATCGCGTCGCGCTAGAAGGCAATAACCAGAAGCAAGCCGATTTCCTCTCGCGCTCGCTGGCGCGGGTCGATCCCGAGATCGTCAACGGCGTTCATTTGCTGATTTCGAGCATCAGCCGGCCCGAGCATCTGACGCTCTTCGAACGCGGCATCGCGCACAAGGTCGACTTTTCATTCGCAGGGCCGCAGAGCCTGCGCGTCGCGCAACTGCTCGAAGACGGTCTGCTCGAGATCGGCGCGATCTATACCTACGTCGAACTCTACGCGCGCATGTTCGTCGACTTGACGCCGCGCGTGGCCCTGCTCTGCGCGCAGCAAGCCGATCGGCACGGCAATCTCTACACCGGCCCGAATACCGAAGACACGCCGACGATCGCCGAAGCCGCGGCGTTCCGACACGGCATCGTCATCGTCCAGGTCAACGAGATCGTCGATACCTTGCCGCGCGTCGACATTCCGGGCTCGTGGGTCGACGTCGTCGTCCAGGCCGATCGTCCCTTCGCCGTCGAACCTTTGTTCACGCGCGATCCGCGCCATATCGGGGATTTACAGGTGCTCACGGCGATGATGGTCATTCGCGGCATCTACGAACCGTATGGCGTGACCTCGCTCAACCACGGCATCGGCTTCGATACGGCCGCGATCGAGCTGATCCTGCCCACCTACGGCGCCGAACTCGGCCTGAAAGGGAAGATCTGCCGCAATTGGACGCTCAACCCCCACCCCACGCTCATTCCCGCGATCGAATCGGGATGGGTGGACAGCGTCCATTGCTTCGGCAGCGAAGTGGGCATGGAAGCCTATGTCGCCGCGCGGCCCGATGTCTTCTTCACCGGCAGCGACGGCAGCCTGCGGTCGAACCGCGTGTTGTGCCAACTGGCCGGTCAGTATGGCGTCGATCTTTTCATCGGATCGACGCTGCAAATCGATGCCGATGCGAATTCGTCGACGGTGACGCGCGGGCGCCTAGCCGGATTCGGCGGCGCGCCGAACATGGGTCACGATCCGCGTGGGCGCCGCCACGCGAGCGAGGCGTGGCTGAAATTGATGAAAGCAGCCGACGGCCCCGTCTCGCGCGGTCATAAGCTCGTCGTTCAACTCGCCGAGACGTACAAGAAAGGGGGCGAGCCCACGTTCGTCGACGAACTCGATGCGATCGCCCTCGGTAGCAAGAGCGCCATGCCGATCGCGCCGGTCATGATTTACGGCGACGATGTCAGCCACGTCGTGACCGAGGAAGGCATCGCCTATCTGCACAAAGCCGAAGGCATCGAAGAGCGGCGCGCAGCGCTCGCGGCCGTGGCCGGCGTGACGCCGATCGGATTGCGCGCGAAACCCGAGCGCACCGCCGAATTGCGGCGCCGCGGTATCGTCGCTTATCCCGAAGACCTCGGTATCCGGCGCGCGCAGGCGAAGCGCGCACTGCTGGCCGCGCGCAGCATCGATGACCTCGTCGCGTGGTCGGGCGGGCTCTACACGCCGCCGGCACGCTTTCGGAGCTGGTGATCCATGTCCGCGCGAGCCGTTCGTCGAACGCACTGCTTCGAGCCGGGAGCGGCGCCGCCCTATAGCGACCTGCCCATGCGGCTTGCCCGCTTCGCCACCGACGCACTGATCGAAGAAGCGCACGCCACACCGAAGCCGGCCCTCGTCGATCGGCGCGGCAACGGGGCGCATCGCGATTTGAGCCTGGCTGTGATGGAGCGATCCGCCTACTCGCTGGAGCCCACCTTCGCGGCACTCGCGCGCGCCTCGCAAGGCAAGCGGCCGTCGGCCGCATTGCGCGCCGATCTCGCCGCGATCGGACGCGACGGCGAAGCGGTCATGATGCATGCCACGCAGGGCAGTAACGCGCATCGCGGCGCCATTTGGATCGTCGGCTTATTGGTTGCGGGCGCAACGATCGCGAGCGAACTTGCCCAACCTCCGGTACCTGTCGCGGATGTCCTGTGCTCGATCGGCGCGCAAATCGCGTGCTTCCCGGATCACGGCGCCCCGCTCGTCGCCACCCATGGCTCGCGCGTGCGTGCGCGCTACGGCGTGGGCGGCGCGCGGCGCGAAGCACAGGAAGGGTTCCCGCACGTGCTGCGAGTCGGCTTGCCTGCGTTGCGCGCCGCACGACATCGCGGCATGGCCGAGCACGCCGCGCGCATCGATGCGCTGCTGGCCATCATGACGACGCTCGACGATACCTGTCTTCTGCATCGCGCCGGCGTCCCCGCGCTCAGCGCGGCCAAGCATGGGGCGCGGGAGGTCTTGTCGCTCGGCGGCATCTCGACGCCGAGCGGACAGGCCGCATTCGAGCGTCTCGAATCGCGATTGCTGGCGTTGAATGCATCCCCAGGCGGCGCCGCCGATCTGCTCGCGGCTACCCTTTTCATCGACAGGCTGGCGCCGCCGAGCGCCGATGGAGGAACAACCTTATGGAGCATCTGACGTTCGACTTCCCGGCGCGTCGCACCGTCGCGACGCGTGCGCATGTGGGCGTCGTCGGCTCGGGCGACTTGGAAGTGTTGCTCGTCCCCAGCGAAACGATGCAAGCGCGCGTCGTCGTCAAGACGAGCGTCGACGGCTATTCGCACATTTGGAAAAGCGTACTCGAGCGCTTCTTCACACGTTACGACGGGGCAGCCTCGATCGAAATCAACGACTTCGGCGCGACGCCGGGCGTCGTCGCGTTGCGCCTCGCCGAAGCGGCCGAGCGCTCGGATAGCGGCGCGGGAGAAAGCGCATGAGCGCAGGGACGAATCCTTATCCGAATCCGCTAGGCTCGCACGCGACGCCCGCGTTCGTCGCACGGGAGAGCTTCATCGAATTGACAGCGCGCGAGCGCGCGCGGCGCTTGCTCGATGCCGGCACGTTTCGCGAATTGCTCGGCCCGTTCGATCGGCTCACCTCGCCGTGGCTGCCGCTCCAAGGCATCGTCTGCCAAGCCGACGACGGCGCGGTCATCGCGCGCGGGTCGATCGACGGCGAGCCGGCCGTCGTCTGCGCGATCGAATCGGCCTTTCAAGGCGGAAGCATCGGCGAAGTCTCGGGCAGCAAGATCGCCGCGGCGCTCGAACTGGCGCGCCGGGATTGCGAACGCGGCCGGATCGTGCGGCCCGTCGTCATTTTCGAAACCGGGGGCGTGCGGCTGCAGGAAGCGAATCTCGGCCTTGCCGTCATCGCCGAAATACAAGCCGCCATCGTGGCGTTGCGACGGCACGTGCCCGTTGTCGGCGTCATCGCGGGGATGGTCGGGTGCTTCGGCGGCATGTCGCTCGCCGCGGCACTGTGCACGCGTTTGATCATGACGCGGCAGGGGCGGCTCGGGATGAACGGCCCCGAGGTCATCGAGCAGGAAGCCGGGATCGACGAACTCGATGCTAGCGATCGGCGCTATATCTGGGAACTGATCGGCGGCGAGCAGCGCGTCGCAACGGGGTTGGCCGACCATCTAGTGGAAGACGACGCCGAGGAAATCGGCGCCGCCGTGCGCGCCGCGTTTGCCTCCGGCGTGCCGGCCGTGCACCGTACCGAGGCTGTCGACCGCTATCTGGCGCTCCTCGCGCGCGTCGATCCCCAAACGATCTCGCCTGCCGGCATGCGAGCGCTGTTCGGCAGCGGCGGAGCGCCCGCCCCCGAACCTGCGGCGATCCATGCGGAAGCAATCGCGAAGGAGTCCGAATGAACGACACGATGCCCTCCTCCCGCGGTGAACGATGGCTGCACGCCCTCGCGGGCGAGACGGCCACGAACGCGCCCGTCCAGTACGCCGACGCCTCGTTAGGCGATGAGCCTGCGCGTTTCATCGCCGTCGTCCCCGCCCCCGAGCATCGCTTTCCTCGCGCCCGAGAGAACGTCGTCGGGCTCGAACAGGGGTGGCGCGTCGCGCAGGCGGTGCGCGATGCGATGAATGCCGATGCGCACACCGCCCGCAAGCGCCCTATCGTCGCGATCGTCGACGTGAAGAGTCAAGCGTACGGGTATCGAGAAGAAATGCTCGGCATCCACCTCGCCTGCGCAGCCGCCGTCGATGCTTACGCTCAAGCGCGGCTCGCCGGGCATCCGATCGTCGCGTTGATCGTCGGGCCCGCGATGTCGGGCGCATTTCTCGCGCACGGCTACCAAGCCGATCGCATCCTCGCGCTCGACGCGCCGGGCACGATGGTTCACGCGATGGGCAAGGAAGCGGCGGCCCGTGTCACGCGGCGTTGTGTCGAAGCGCTCGATGCGCTCGGCGACACGATCACGCCGATGTCGTATTCGCTCACCGGCGGGTTCGCCAAGCTAGGGTTGCTCGATCGCCTGATCGAAGACGTCGATGCCGATGCGCCGACCGACGCACAGGTGGGCCGGGTGCGCGCGGCGATCGTCGAAGCCGTGGCGTCGGCGCGGGCCGGGTCGCGCGCACTCGATCGACGGCTCGAATCGGATACCGCGCGCGCGACGCGGGCGGCATCGATCGACGTGCGCCAACGCATGGCGCTGCAATGGGACGCCGTGTAACCAGGCAGCGTGCGAGGCGAAGATAGAGACATGCAAGCATCTTCGAATCCGGCGACGTTCCGAGGCGCTACGGCGTACCGCCCACACGATCTGCTTCGGCTGCGCGCGCTCCCGCCGGCCGGGAACCCGCCGCCGTGGTTGGCCGGCGCGTTCGCGCAAGCGCCGTTCGCCGTGGTGCGGCGGGGTCAAGCGCCGCCGGGATTCGTCGCCGTCGGCTTTCGCGGCGCGTCGCGATCCGAACGCCACGGCGCCTTCGTGGCGATGGATGCCATCGTGTCCGTTCATTCGCCGGAAGCCATCGCACACCGGTGCATCGACCCACAGCGGGAAACGCTTAGCGCCTTCGCGGCACTTCGTCGAATGGTCGAATGTGGCGGTTTCGATTCGCTCGTATGGGGACCCACCGGCAGCGTCGGCTTCGAGCTTGCAACCGGGCAACCGATCGTCAAGGAAACCAGCGATCTCGATCTGCTCGTTCGCACGCCCAGCTCGCTGTCTCGCGCGCAGGCGCGTGTGTGGCGCGCCCGGTTGGAAAGCGTCGAGCGCGAGGTTGGCCTGCGCATCGATGCGCAACTCGACACCCCTTGCGGCGGGGTGGCGCTCAACGAATGGATCGAAGACAAGCCGCGCGTGATGGTGCGCGGCGCATCGGGCCCGAGTCTCGTAGCGGATCCATGGGCACCGGACGCGTTGCCGTGCGAGGCCGCACGCTGATGCTCGCGCTACTCTACCCGGGTCAAGGCACACAGAGCGCCGGCTTTTTGCATCGATTGCCGCCGCATCCCGTCGTCGCCACGACGATCGAAGAAGCCTCGGATGCTTTGTCGCTCGATGTCGGCGCGCTCGATTCCAGCGATGCGCTCAAATCGAGTGTGGCCGTTCAAATATCGCTTGTCGTAGCCGGCGTGGCGATCCACCGGCGTCTTGCCGATGCCGGCATCGAGGCGCAATGGCATGCGGGCTTGTCCGTTGGCGCCTATGCCGCGGCAGTTGGATGCGGATCGGTCGCGTTCGCGGATGCGCTGCGCATGGTGAAGATGCGGGCCGAATTGATGGAGCGAGCCTACCCGAGCGGCTACGGCCTCTCGGCTATCGAGGGATTGACGGAGGCGCAAGTCGAGGCATTGATCGAGGCCGCGATCGACACGGCAGCGCAAGCCGCGGGCTCGCGCGTGTACGTCGCCAATGTCAACGCCCCTCGGCAAATCGTCGTTGCCGGCGCCGACGCCGCCCTAGAGGAATTCAACGAGCGGGCGAGCGCCGCGGGCGCGCATCGCGCGAAGCGCCTTGCCGTCAGCGTTCCTTCGCACTGCGAACTATTGAACGCGGCATCGGATGCGCTCCGTGACTATGCGGCGACGATATCGTTTCGCGCACCGCAGCAGGGCTACGTCGGCAATCGCCGGGCGCGCGCGCTGCATCGGGGCGAGGATATCCGCGAAGACCTGGCGACTAACATGCGCTACACCGTGAGGTGGTTCGACGCGTTGACGACGATCGTGGAACGTGGCGCGACGGTGCTCGTCGAAGCGCCGCCGGGACAGGTGCTGACCGATATCGCACGGGCGGCGTATCCCGACGTCGCGGCGCTAGCGGCGGCATCGTTCGCCGGCGATCGCTTCGTCGAGGTTGTGGCGCGGCGGGTTGGGGAGCGGGCACGCCAGTAACCCGAGCGCCTCCTCTCTACCGAATCTCGAACTCGACCTTCCCGATCCCTTCGACCATACCGCGCACCACTCCCGGCCCCGTCGCCATATAAAGCGGCGTATAAGATCCGGTCGTGAGGACCGTTCGCGCCGGGATCGAATGGCCCGTCTCGAGCGTGCGCGCCACGAGCCATGCAATCAAGCGTCGCGGATCGCCCGCCGGATGCCGTGCCGCGCCTTGGAAAATTTCGTGGCTACCGCAGTAAAAACTGACATGCGGCGCGCTGAAATCGAAGCCGCGATCGTAAGGAAGGCTATCGCCGATCACGAGCGCGCCGTTGTTTTGCAAATCGGCCAGTTGCAGCAGCGGGTCGACGTTCGGCCAAGCATCGAACCGGCTATCGACCACCTCCACGACGACCGACATCGTATCGATCGCATCGATCACCTCGTCCGCCTGCTCGGACAGCCGATGGTCGATGTCCTCGGCGAAACTGAAGGCGATCTCGAGTTCTAGACCGATACGCGCATACTCGTCCCCGCGAATGCCCGCCGCCGCTCCGAACACGCGCGTCGAAGGCAGCGGCGCGCATTGCGGCACCGCGCTCGGCGATCCCGCTCCGATCTTGTATCCCGCGCACCCGCCCAATTTGTCGAGCACGAGTTGTTGGACGACATACGCTTCGTCGGCGCTCGCCGGCTTGCACGACTCGACCGAGCCCGCGTCGATCAGCGTCCGTGTGCTGCGCGCTTGCACGATCCGCGCGGCCAATTCTTGTGCATTGCTCATGATGTCCCTGTGCCTCCTTATCGTTCGCGTCCTGCCGTTCCAATCGCCGCCAAGAATACGCCGCCACGCAAGTTGCGCGCCACCTCTCCATGACGATATCCGGAGAGCGAGGAAAATAAAAACCCATCCGTGCACAGGCAACGGATGGGTCGAGGCAAAACACGCGGCGCAAAAGCGCGCCGCCACTTATTCTTCTTAGAACTTATGTCGAATACCGACGCGCGCCACCGCTTGCTTCGACGTACTGGAGCCATCGTCCGTACCCGGTATGAAGGCATGATCGAGCGAAGAGCCGGTACTGTCGCCGGCCACCTTCTGGAACGCCCCTTGGATGTAGACGTCCGTGCGCTTCGAAAGGTTGTAATCGACCATCAACCCGAACGTATGGATCTTCGGCTTCACGCCACCCAGCGTCGTCTCGTAGTTCTCCACCGTATAGACGTACTGCGCGCCGATATAGAGCGCGGGCGTGAGCTGATATTTGCCGTTCACTTCGAAGTTTTGATACTTCAATGCGTTCAACGTCGCGCCGGCGAGCGGCCCGGTGGTGGGTAAAAGCGAATCGAACGAGGTCAGATACGAGGGATTGCTCGTCGGATTGGTGATGTTCGTATTCGTATAGACGAAGCCCGCCGTGGCGGGGCCGAACGTGTAATTGATGCCGCCGCCGAAAATACGCAGGCGCGACGAAACGAAATTCGCGTCGTCCGCGGCGATCGCTCCGCCGGTTGTCACCCCGGGATTGTTCGCCTGCAAGTAAGCCGCGGCAACGAGCAATCCGCCGTTCTGGTACTGCCCGCCGAGGCTATATTGCCGGTTGTTCGAGAACCCGGTGCCGTTGCTGAAGCTGTAGGTCCCGCCGAACTGCAGGCCGGCGTAATTCGGGCTCGCGTATTTGATCGTATTGTTGACGCGGAAGGAGTTATCCGTGTTGTCGTTATCGAACGGATGCGACAGCAAGTAGCCGCCCCAGTTGCCGTTCGCCGTCGTCGGCGCGAGGTAGTCGACGACCGCGTCGTACTGGCGCCCGAACGTGACCGTGCCGGCGTCGCTCGACAGGCCGACGAACGCCTGCCGGCCGAACATGCGCGAGCCTTGCCCCAAGCGGCCCGAGTTGACGTCGAACCCATTCTCCAATTGGAAGACGGCTTTCAGGCCGTTGCCGAGATCCTCGGCGCCCTTCAAGCCCCAACGGCTGCCCTGAGCGTCCCCGCTCGCGAGTTCGTAATTGTGTCCGCCACGGACATTGTTCGTGTAGTTCAGGCCTTCGTCGATCAAACCGTACAGCGTGACACTGTTCTGCGCGAATGCGGGCGCGGCAAAAGCCGTCGACGCCGCTAGGAAAAAAATATGTTTTTTCATTGAATGCTCCCAAGCCGGCGAATGGATTGGAAAGACTTTCTTTGCCAGGCCCGATTCTAGTTATCTGCTTCGGGCCGCACTCGGTCTTCCTCGCACCGTTCGTCGTGACAACGCAATGGAGACGATGGTTGCACGACCGTATCGGCAAGTCCATCGCCCGGTGCGCACTTGGCCTGCGTCGTTGCTTATTGCCAACTACTGGGACGGCAATGATTTCTCCTTACCGATAGGCATCGGCAAGAACGTTACGCAACCTACTGGTCGCCTAGGGTTCACCCTTAGAATGAACTACCGAATTCACCGCCACACGGGTGGATATCGGTCGAGGCGAAATAAAAATGAAAGCTTCGGTTAATCCGCCGGCTTGCCCGAGTCAGTCTGGCAGAAGATCGCCGTGACGAACGGTGCGACATGGTGGACGATGGCCGAGCTGCCGCCGGCCCTGACCGCTGTCTTGACGCTATCGGTCGAACCCAGCACCACGGCACCGTAAGCGGAATCGGCGAGCGGCTTGCCGTCGCCCTGTCGAAACAGGGGATCGCCTTTCTGATAGCCGACGATGGCGAACACATGAAACCCGAACGCCGTCAAATCCGCGTGAGGCGTCGGATCGAACGCGTTGATCGAGTTCGATTCGACGTGCGACGGATGAGGGTCGATCAAGCCTTGCGATTCCAAAGCGCCAATGAAATCGCGCGCGGGACGGTCGCAATGCAGCGGCTCGTCCAGCGGCGCGGCGAACGCCGGCACGGACGAAGCCGCAGAGAGAACGACAGTGAGGGCAAGGACGAAACGATTCATGATGGCGATTACGCTCGGGAAACGGCCGAGCCGGTCACGATTTGGGTTTTTGCGCGTTGCACGCAGCGTGCCGAATGCACTCTAGGCGAAAGCCCGGCACTTTACCGCGTTTAGCGAACGCTCGCCCGGCCAAGGGATGCCAGCGCTGCGCCCGGACCTTCGGCCTGCCTGCCTAGCTGAAAGACATCACTGCGCAAAAGCGTATATATTCTTGCGGATGGACAACCGCGTCGACCCTTCGCATCGTGCCGTCCCTCCCATGCCGCGCACTTGGGACGCTAGGCTTGCTCGCCGTCTCGTCACTCCGCTCAAATCCTCGCGCGTCACGCCGAATCACCTCACCACCGTGCGTCTTGCCGTCGGCATGGCCGGCGCTGCCGCGCTCGCGCGCGGCGAATTCGTTTCGACGAATGTCGGCGCCCTGCTGATCGTCCTGTCGAATTTCATCGACCACACGGACGGCGAACTCGCCCGCATCAGCGGAAAGTCGAGCAAATTCGGGCACTTCTACGACTTGGCGAGCGACGCGTTCGTCACCATCGCATTGTTCGTCTGCATGGGCGTCGGCGTTGCGCTCGTGCATGGCGATAGCCCCTACGCGCAGCCCACTTGGCTCGGCGCGATCGCCGGTGTCGCCGTGGCGCTCATCTTTTACCTACGGATGCGCATTGAATCGATGGCGGGCAAAGCGGGCACGCGACAAGCGTCCGCGGCCGGCTTCGAGACCGAGGACGTTCTCTATCTATTACCGCTCGTTACGCTCACGCATCAAGTCGAACCGTTCGTTATCGCGGCGTCGGTCGGCGCGCCGTTGTTCGCGCTCTGGGTGGCGTTCGACTATCGGCGGATTGTGCGCCGCATGCGCGAGCCGCGGCAACAGCCCAGCGAAGCATGGGTGTCACGGTGAACGCGCGGTTGGAGGAGGCGCCCGCCCCCGCGGTGGCGGTTGCGCGGCCAGTCGATACGCCGATCGACGACGTGCTCGGCGTCGCGATACGCAGCCTCGATCCGCATACGCTACGCGAACGATTCGCCCACCAGGGCGCGTTCCTGTATCTAGACCGATTCCTGCCCGCGGACGTCACGGCGCGGCTCGCCGAGAGCGCACACGCGCTGGTGCCGGCCGTCAACCGTAACTATCTCCCCGGTCACAAGCAGGGCGGCAGCGTGAGCCGGCACACGATCGACCGGCTCGCACCGCATATCGCCGAGCTTTATCGCTCGCGCGTTCTGATCGATTGGCTCGAGGCCGTCACGGGCGATAAGCTGCTGCCCTCGCCCGACGACGACCCGCACGCCTACGCGCTCTATTACTACACGCGCGAAGGCGACCATATCGGCTGGCATTACGATACGTCGTATTACGATGGTCGGCGTTACACGCTGCTGCTGGGCGTGATCGACGAATCCTCCTGCCGCCTCGACTACGAACTGCACACGCGCACACCGGGCGCGCAACCGGTAGCGGGATCGATCCAGTATCCGCCGGGCGCGATCGTGCTGTTCGACGGCGACAAGCTGCGTCATCGCATTACGCCCGCGAAAGCCGGCGAGATGCGCGTGTCCTTGACCTTCGAATACGTGACCGATGCGCGGATGCGCCCGTGGCGCCGGTTCGTTTCCAACATGAAAGATGCGATCGCCTATTTCGGCTTTCGCCAGGTTTTCCGCTCCCTTCGCCGAAGCACCCGAGCGCCGGGCGGCCGAGACGGCCGAGACGGCGTATGACACGCACGACGGCCATTCTCTTATCGCTGGGCGCGGCGATTTTCATCGCATTGCTGGCTTGGCAGGGCGCGGGGGCCGTCATGGGCGCCCTCGCGACCGCCGGCTGGGGCCTCGCGCTCGTCGCGGCGTTTCATCTGTTCCCGCTCGTCATCGATGCGGCGGCGATTGCCGTGCTCATTGCCGCGCCCGCTTCGTTCGCCGATGCCCTGCGCGCCCGATGGGCGGGCGAATCGGTCAATAGCTTGCTGCCGGCCGGCCAAATCGGCGGCCCTGTCCTCATGGCCCGCCATTTGGCGCAGCGCGGCACGCCCATGCACGATGCAGCCGCGGCCGTGACCGTTTCGACGACGATGCAATCGGCCGCCCAAATCGCTTTCGCGCTGCTCGGGTTGACGGCATTCGCCGCGTTCTCCACCGAAAGCAGCGCCGCGGCAACCCACGCCCTGCATCTTGCGGCGCTCGGGGCGAGCGCCGTGCTCGCCGTCGCGCTCGCCGCTTTTTACTATGTCCAGCAACGCGGCCTGTTCGGCCGATTCTCGCGCCTCGTCGGCAAATTCTTCGGCCCGCACGGCGCCCTCGCATCGGCCGCGCACGCCGATGCGATCGACGAGGCGGTGCGCAAGTTGTACCGCTCGCGCGGCCGGATCGCAGCGACGTTCGCCCTCAGTTTCGCCGGGTGGGCGGTCGGCATCGGCGAAGTGTGGCTCGCGCTCGCTTTTATCGGTCACCCGGTGAACTGGCTCGATGCGTTGCTGCTCGAAAGCGTAGGACAAGCGATACGCGGCGCGGCCTTTGCGATCCCCGGATCGCTCGGCGCGCAAGAAGGCGGCTATTTGCTGCTGGCGCCTGTCGTGGGCCTTCCGCCCGATGCAGCGCTTGCGTTATCGCTCGCCAAACGCGCCCGCGAACTGGCACTCGGTTTGCCGGGCATGGTCTATTTGCAGTGGAGCGAACGAGATTGGCGACGCCGGCGCACGGCCGGCTTGCCGCTTACCGATTGACGCCAGATTCGTCCACCTCGGCGTCGCGGCTTTTGCTAGGAGAACAAGAAGATGCGAGCGATCATCCTCGCTGCGGGCCTAGGGCTGCGCCTGCAGCAACCGCCCCAGCAGCAGTTTCCGAAGTGTCTATTGCGCTTTCAAGGCGTAACGCTGCTCGAGCGCCACTTGCGCGCCTTGCGTGCGCTCGGCGTGGACGAAGTCGAACTGGCGCTCGGGTTTCAGCCCGAGCAGATTGCCGCCGAACTCGATCGCATCGGCTGGCAGCCGCGTCCTTCGGCGGTGCTGAACGAGCGATACGACTTGGGCAGCGTGCTCACCGTGCATACGATGGCCGATGCATTGACGCGCGGCGGCGACGTGCTGCTCATGGACGCCGACGTGCTCTACGACGAGGCGATCTTGCAAGCGCTCGTCGCAGGCCCGAGCACCGACCGGCTGCTGATCGACCGCGACTTCGAAACGGGCGACGAGCCCGTGAAGCTGTGCCTGCAAGACGGCGTGCCCGTAGAGTTGCGTAAGCAGTTGGCCGTGGGGCTCCAGTACGACACGATCGGCGAATCCGTCGGCTTTTTCCGCTTTCGCGAAGACACCGCGCGGCGGCTCGCCGAAATCGTCGCAGGCTACGTGACGAGCGGTCGCGAGCACATGCCGCACGAAGAGGCGGTGCGCGACTTGCTGCTCGAGGGCGGGCGCCGCTATGACGTCGCCGATGTCACGGGCCTGCCGTGGATCGAAATCGACTTTCCGGGCGACGTCGCACGCGCCGAACACGACGTCTTGCCGCGGCTCGCTCAATCGGCGGGGGTCGCACGATGAACGCGCGCACCCCGGGAACGACCACGCGCTCGCGCTTCGAACGGTTGCGCGACATGCTCTTGAGCGACAAGCTCGAATTCTTGATGGAAGCACACAACGGCTTATCGGCCCGCATCGTGCGCGAGGCGGGATTCAAGGGGATCTGGGCATCCGGCCTCGCGATTTCCGCGCAGTTCGGCGTGCGCGACAACAACGAGGCGAGTTGGACGCAAGTCGTCGACACGCTCGAATTCATGGCCGATGCGAGCGACCTGCCGATCCTGCTCGACGGCGATACCGGTTACGGCAACTTCAACAACGTCCGGCGCCTCGTGCGCAAGCTCGAACAGCGCGGTATTGCCGGTGTCTGCATCGAAGACAAACAATTCCCGAAGACGAACAGCTTCATCGGCGGCGAGCGTCAGCCGCTGGCCGATATCGACGAATTCTGCGGCAAGATCAAGGCCGGCAAAGATTCGCAGTGCGAACCGAATTTCTCGATCGTCGCCCGTGTCGAAGCGCTGATCGCGGGTTGGGGGCTGCAAGAGGCGCTCGATCGCGCGGAAGCCTATCGCCTCGCCGGCGCCGACGCGATCCTCATCCACAGCAAGCTGTCGCGCCCCGACGAAATCCTGGCGTTCGCGCGCGAATGGGCGGGACGCGCGCCGCTCGTGATCGTCCCGACGAAGTACTACAGCACGCCGACCGAAGTGTTCCGCAAAGCGGGGATCAGCACCGTCATCTGGGCGAACCATCTCGTGCGCGCCGCCGCTTCTTCGATGCAGGCCGTCGCAAAGGAGATTCACGATAGCGAAACGCTCGTCAATGTCGAGGAGCGCATCGCCAGCGTCGAAGAGATCTTCCGGCTGCAAGACGCCGACGAGTACACCACGGCCGAGCGCCTCTATTTATCCGCCTCGCGCAAACCCGGCGCGGCCGTCGTGCTGGCCGCCAGCCGCGGGCGCGGGCTCGAAGCCGTCACGGCCGAGCGGCCCAAAGTCATGCTGCCCGTGGCGGGCAAACCGCTGCTGCGCTGGCTCGTCGATGCCTTCAAAAAGCAAGACGTCAACGACATCACCGTCGTGGGCGGCTACCGCGCCGATGCAATCGACGCGACCGGCATCAAGCTCGTCGTCAACGAGCGGCACGCGCAGACAGGCGAGCTGGCCTCGCTCGCGTGCGCCGTGGATGCGGGCGAACTGACGACGGACACCTTGCTCTCGTACGGCGACCTGCTCTTTCGCAGCTATATCCTGCGCGATCTCGCGGAAAACGATGCACCGTTCACCGTCGTCGTCGATTCGTCGCAACCGCATACGTCGAATCAAAGCGTGCGCGATTTCGCCTACTGCTCGGCGCCCGACGATCGCGCCCTGTTCGGCCATCAGACCTTGCTGCGACGCATCCATAGCGGCAAACCGGGCGGCACCCCGCCCGACGGCCGATGGATCGGCTTGCTGAGCGTGCGCGGACAGGGTCTCGAACGATTGCGCACGATGCTGGCGGAGCTGCGCAGGCAGCCCGACTTCGACGCGCTCGACGTCCCCACGCTGATCAACGCGCTCATCGATGCCGGCGAAGCGATCGAAGTGCAATACGTGCACGGCCATTGGTGCGGCGTCAACGACCTCGAAGACTTCCGGCGCGCAAGCGATTTCGCGCACGCGCAAACGCCGTTCGCCGTCGGTCGCAACGGTCAGGGCGGTACGCCATGATCGAAGCGACCCAATTCGTCGAAGCGGCCCGCCGCCGCGGACTGACCTGGTATGCGGGCGTGCCTTGCTCGTTTCTCACGCCCTTCATCAACTATGTCTTGCAAGATCCGTCGCTGCATTACGTCAGCGCGGCGAACGAGGGCGATGCAGTCGCCCTGATCGCAGGCGTGACGCTCGGTGCGCGAGACGGTACACGCGGCATCGCGATGATGCAAAACTCCGGCCTCGGCAACGCCGTGAGCCCGTTGACGTCGCTGACCTGGACCTTCCGGCTGCCGCAGCTCTTGATCGTGACGTGGCGCGGCGAGCCCGGTGTCTCCGATGAGCCGCAGCACGCGCTCATGGGTCCGATCACGCCGACGCTGCTCGAGACCATGGAAATCCCGTGGGAACCGTTCCCGCGCGACGCCGATGCCATCGAACCGGCGCTCGCACGGGCCGTCGCGCATATGGACAAAACCGGTCGTCCGTACGCGCTGGTGATGCAAAAGGGCAGTGTTTCGCCCTACCCGCTCGACGCCGCAAGCACGCCGCGAGCCGTGACGTGCACGCCGGAAACGGATTGGCGCGGGGTGGCCCCCGATCGCCTGCCGTCGCGGCGGGAAGCGCTCGAGCGCGCGATCGCTCACACGCCGCTCGATTCGACGGTCGTCCTTGCATCGACGGGATTTTGCGGGCGGGAACTGTACGCGCTGAACGATCGCGCAAATCAACTCTATATGGTCGGATCGATGGGATGCGTCACGCCGCTCGCGCTCGGGCTCGCGCTCGCGCGGCCCGATTTGCATGTGGTCGCGCTGGACGGCGACGGTGCCGCGCTCATGCGGATGGGTGCGTTTGCGACGCTCGGCGCCTATGGCCCACGCAATCTCACGCATCTGCTGCTCGATAACGGCGCGCACGATTCCACGGGCGGACAAGCCACGGTCTCGCCGCATGTCTCGTTCGCGGGCGTGGCCGCGGCATGCGGCTATGCTCGCGCACTCGAAGGCGACGACCTTTCGCTCGTCGATACGCTGTTTGCGCGCCAGGCCGACGACACGGCGCGCGCCGGCCCACGCTTCGCACGACTGGCGATACGCCGCGGCACGCCCGACGGCTTACCCCGCCCGACGATTTCCCCCGCCGATGTCAAAGCGCGGTTGATGCGCCACATTGGCGCTGCTTGAGGAATCCCCACGATGAAAACGCTGTTGCTGAACCCCGGCCCCGTCACCCTGACCGAGCGAGTGCGCAAGAGCTTGTTGCAGCCCGACTTATGCCATCGCGAAAGCGAGTTTTACGATTTGCAGGACGAAGCGCGAGCGCGACTGCTTAACGTCTATCGCCTCGATCCGAACGAATGGTCGGCAGTCCTAATGACCGCCTCGGGAACCGGCGCGGTGGAGAGTATGATCGCGTCGCTCGTGCCGCAGGGCGGCAAACTGCTCGTCGTGCAGAACGGCGTTTATGGCGAACGGATCGCGAATATCGCGAAGCAGTATGGGATCGGGTACGAGAGCGTCGTTCATGAGTGGATGCAAGCGCCCGATTTAGCGCGGATCGAAGCGTGTCTCGATGCAAGCGGGCCGTTTTCGCACGTGGCGATCGTGCATCACGAAACGACGACGGGGCGGCTCAACGATTTGCAAGCGCTCGGCGCGGTGTGCCGTGCCCGTGGCGTGTCATTGCTGGTCGATGCCGTCAGCAGCTTCGGTGCGGAGGCGATCGATTTCGACGGCGCCAACGTCGCCGCCGTCGCGGCAACGGCCAACAAGTGCTTGCACGGCGTACCGGGGGCATCGTTCGTGGTGGCGCGACAGCACGCGATCGAGCAGGCGGCAAGCCGTACCTACTACCTCGATTTGGCCCGCCTAGCGAAGCTGCAAGCGCAGCGCAATACGCCATTTACGCCTTCGGTGCATGCGTACTATGCGCTCGTCGAGGCGCTGCGCGAGTTCGAGGAACAAGGCGGCGTTTGCGCGCGGCATGCCCGGTATGCGGCATTGGCCGAGCAGGTGCGCAGCGGCCTTGCCTCGCGAGGGATGGCGTCGATCCTGCCGCCTGAGCAATCGTCGGTCGTGCTGCGTTCGTATGCGTTGCCGTCCGGCATCGCGTACGAAGCCCTGCACGATGGGTTGAAAGCGCACGGGTTCGTCGTGTACGCCGGGCAAGGAGGCTTGTCGAAGCAACTGTTCCGCGTGTCGACGATGGGGGATATCGAAGCTGCCGATATGGAACGGTTGCTGCAGGCGTTCGATTCGCTGTTGCGGTGAGCGTCAGGCACCGCGCGTGTCGGCGGACGAGGCTGCAGTACAGTCGCCGTTAGCCAGCCCCCCCAGCCGCTGCACGGCCTGTTCCAATTCGCTCGTCCACCGATTGCCTGCGTTCAACCGCAGACAATCGTCGAACGCCTCGCCTTCGCCGAACAGATGGCCCGGCGCAAAGCCAATCCCTTCGGCCCGCGCCTGCTCGAATAGCGCACGGGTGCTCCGCCGCCGGCCGTCGATCGCGGGGAGCTTCGCCCACAGCACGAGGCCGCCGGCCGGATCCGTGACCTCCGTCCCGACCGGGAAGAACCGCAGCACCGCTTCACGCAACATCCGCTGTTGGCGTTGCAACGCCGCCTTCAACCGCCGCAAGTGCAGTGCATAGCCGCCGGTGGCCAACAATTCGGCCACGGCCGCCTGCTGAAGCTCGGCCGTCGCCATGCTCGTCGTGTACTTGAGGGCTTTCACGCGCTCGGAAAACCGCCCGCCGGCAATCCAGCCCAAGCGCAACCCCGGCGCCAGGCTCTTCGAGAACCCACCGCAGAGCAAGACGTTCCCATGGCCATCGTCGAACGATCGCACAGGCCGCGGCCGCGTTTCGCCAAAACACAGATCCCCGAAAATGTCGTCCTCGATCAGCGGCACATCGTGCTCGCGCAACAGGGCGACGAGCATGCGCTTGTGCGTGTCGCTCGGGACGCTGCCGAGCGGGTTGTTGCCGTTCGCCACCGTCACCACCGCTTTGATCGGCACGCCGCGATCGAGCGCCTCCTTCAACGCGTCGATATCCATACCCGTGCGCGGCTTGCACGGTATCGGATAGACGCGCATCTCGAGGGCACGCAACATCTGCAGCAAGACGAAATAGGTCGGCGATTCGACGGCAACGATGTCGCCCGGCCGCGCGACCGCTCGCAACGCCAAGTTCAACGCTTCGACGCATCCGTTCGTCACGACCAGTTCGTCCGGATCGAGTTCGCACGCGTACTGCATCGCCTGCCGCGCCACCTGGGCACGCAGCGCGGGGTACCCGGTACCGCGTACGTGCGATCCGACGAGATCGCGATGCTGATAGGCGAGCCGGCGCAAGAGCACGCCGAACCGCTCGACGGGGTACAGCGCCGTTTCCGCCGAAGCCAGATCGAGCCGCACCGCGGTGGGCGGCGGCGCGGCGGCGATCGCCAGATGATCGCGCGACTGCGCGTCCAGTTCCGGCGCCGGCCGAGCCCATCGATTCGGGCCCGCCCCCTTCGGCTCGCCGGCACCGGCGCCTCGTTTGACGCGTCTGGCACGCTTCGCGACAAAATACCCCGATCGCGGCCGCGCTTCGATATAGCCGCGCGTCTCGAGCCAGCGCAAAGCCTGCAGCGCCGTCGACACACTGATCTCGCGCTGCGCCGCGAGCGTGCGCACGGACGGCAAACGCGTGCCCTCGCCCATCGCCGCTTGCTCGATCCTGTCGCGCAGCCAGTGCGCCAATTGCAGGTAGAGCGGTGTATCGTCGTCGGCGAAATCCATGGCGGTCGGGCAAAAACGCGGAAATCTGTTATGTAACAGATTCGGCCCTGTTGTGTATAGGGACACCGCACCCGCCGTGCGATGATGGCCGCACTGACCGAGCACCACGGATAGGAGATCGAAGATGGAAGCAGCAGCATTGAAATACGACTTTCGCAGCGATACGGTTACGCGCCCGAGCGCTGGCATGCGCGCGGCGATGGCCGCGGCGGAAGTAGGCGACGACGTGTTCGGCGACGATCCCACGGTCAAGCGGCTCGAAGCGCGCGTGGCAGAGGCGATCGGCAAAGAAGCCGGCTTGTTCGTTCCATCCGGCACGCAATCGAATCTCATCGCGCTGATGACGCATTGCGAGCGCGGCGATGAATACCTCGTCGGCCAGCAAGCGCACTGCTATCGCTGGGAAGCCGGCGGCGCGGCCGTGCTCGGCAGCATCCAGCCGCAACCGCTCGAAAACGCGCCGGACGGAACGATCGCGCTGGCCGATATCGAAGCGGCCATCAAACCCGACGATCCGCACTTCGCACGCACGCGCTTGCTCGCGCTCGAAAATACGATCGGCGGCAAGATCCTACCGACCGACTACGTCCAAGCCGCGACCGCACTGGCCAAGCGGCATGGGCTGTCGTGCCATCTGGACGGCGCCCGGCTCATGAACGCGGCGGTAGCGCTTGGCGTGCCCGCCGCGACCTTGGCGCAGCCGTTCGATACGGTGTCGGTCTGCCTATCGAAGGGCCTCGGGGCCCCCGTCGGCTCGGTCCTGGTCGGCGCCAAAGCGGCGATCGCGCGTGCGCGCCGTCTGCGCAAGATGCTCGGTGGCGGCATGCGCCAAGCGGGGATCCTCGCCGCCGCCGGTCTTTACGCGCTCGAACATAACGTCGAGCGTCTCGCGCAAGATCACGCGAATGCCCGCGCCCTTGCGGAAGGCCTGGCCAAGCTGCCGGGGCTCACGGTCACGCCGCCCGATACCAACATCGTGTTCGTGGGCGTGGAAGCGTCCGTCGGTCCCGCGCTCGCCGCTCACCTCACGCAGCACGGGATCGGCGTCGTCTCTATGTACGGAGCCACGCGTCAGCGCTGGGTCACGCACCTCGACGTCGATGCGCAAGCCGTCGAGCACGCGCTCTCGGTCGCAGCGCAATTTCTGCAGCGATAACGAGCGGGCCGAATCGACGTCATGGGACGCAGCATTCGATCATCGATTTCACACGGGGCCATGCCTATGCAAGCCAATAACTTTTCCTTGACCGACTACCTTCATCGAATCGACTACACGGGCACGCCGAAAGCCGACATCGAAACGGTCGCGCGCATGATGCGGCGCCAACTCTTTTCCGTGCCGTTCGAAAACCTCGACGTGCAAGCGGGCAAGATCGTCTCGCTCGTACCGGAGGAGATCGTCGAAAAAATCGTCGGCCGCAAGCGCGGCGGCTACTGCTACGAAGTGAACGGCTTGTTCGCGATGGCGCTCGAATCGCTCGGCATTTCCTATCGGTTCGTCGCGGCGCGGCCGATGTTCTACCCGGCGCGGCGGCCGCGCACGCATATGGCGCTCGTGCTCACGCTGGACGGCGAACGCTGGCTGTGCGATCTGGGTTTCGGCAGTTACGGCATGCGCGCCCCGATGCGGCTCTCGGCCCTCGACGAGGAAATCGCGCAGGACGACGACACCTTCATGTTGACCCTGGGCGAGGACGGGTTTTATCTGCTTCGCGCCAAAGTCGACGGGCAATGGACGAACCAATATGCGTTCGACCTTTCTCCGCAGGAATGGGTGGATTTCGTGCCGGCCAATTATCTGAATTCGACGCACCCCGACGCGATCTTCGTACGAATGACCGTCGCCGTTCTGATGACGGAGGCCGGCCGTAAGATCTTGGGCGGCGACAGCTTGAAGATCGTCGCGCATGGCCGGACGGAAAAACGGACCGTGGCGCCGAACGAGTTGGCCGACGTGCTCGCCCGGGAGTTCGGATTGAAGATGGCGAGCTAAGGATCCGGTCACGCTGTCACAAAATGCCGGCGTGGATCGTCTGAGGTGGGTTAAGCACGAATTCGTGCCTAACCTTTAGACCGATACCTCATCGAGAAACCGATATGTCGATCGACTCCACTCGTGCATCCACCGGTCCCGATCCGTTCGACGCGCTCCGGCCCCGCCTCTTTTCGGTGGCGTACCGCATGCTCGGTACGCGTGCCGACGCCGAAGACGTCGTGCAAGACGCCTGGCTGCGCTGGCAGCAAAATACCGATCGCTCGGCCGTGCAATCGGCCGAAGCGTGGCTCGTCACCGTCGTCACGCGGCTGTCGATCGACCGGCTGCGCGCGGCGAAAGCGGAGCGCGAAGCGTACATCGGCAAGTGGTTGCCCGAGCCGCTCGTCGAGGCATCCGACGACCATACGCCCGAAGTCGCGGCCGAACTGGCGAGCGATCTGTCCATCGCGCTGCTTTGGGTGCTCGAACGGCTATCCGCAGAAGAGCGCGCCGCATTCTTGCTGCGCCAGGTGTTCGACCACGACTACGACGAGATCGCGTCGCTACTCGGCAAAACTGAAGCCGCCTGCCGGCAAATGGTGCATCGCGCGGCCGAGCGGCTGCAGCAAACGCGCACGCGTTTCGACGTGCCGCGCGAGGCGCATCGGCGCGTCGTCGAAAAATTCATGGCTGCCGCCCAATCGGGCCAGCGCGATGCCATCCAGGCGTTGTTGGCCGACGACGTCGAACTGGTCGGCGACGGTGGCGGCAAGGTCCCGTCCATCTTCAAAGTGCTGCATGGCGCGCTGCGCATCGCCAATCTGTTCTGGGTCACGGGGCGGCGCTTCGGGCCCCAGATGGTTTATCGCCACGCGCAGGTCAACGGCGAACCCGGCATCTTGCGCTATGTGGACGGCAAGTTGGAATCGGCGATGGCGTTCGCGACCGACGGCGAACGGATCACGGGCGTCTACGTCATCCGCAACCCGGATAAGCTCGCTCGCATTCCGCAGTCGCTCGCGCGATAACACGCGAACGGCCCGTCACACGCGCGATTCGAGGGGTTCGTCATCGTGACGATCACCGCCTGCAATCTGCTCAACGCGAGCTTATGCAATCCGGCGCCGAAGAAGGTCTGGGCAGAATTTTCCCGCTTGTCGCGCTTCCCCGAAAGATCCACTCGGTTGAGCGTCGGATACACCTTTCTTTTCCATTACAATCACGCCGAACCTAAACCGAGTCTCCTTCGCGATTCGCTCCATCGTCGAGAATTCATGCCCCCACCTGCGTCGCGCCTGCTCGAACTCGACTTCTTCCGCGGTCTCGTGATGCTCGTGATCGTCGTCGATCACATCGGCGGCAGCATCCTGTCGCGGTTTACTTTGCACTCCTACGCATTTAGCGACGCCGCGGATGTTTTCGTGTTTCTAGGTGGGTACGCGGCCGCCACGGCCTATCTATCGCTTGCGGCGAAACGCAACGAGCAGGCCGCACGGCGACGCTTCGCGAAGCGCGCCGGCGAACTGTATCGCGGCTTCCTCGTCACGGCGGCATTGATGCTCGTCATCAGCGCCGGATTCGCCGCACTGCGCATCGATGCGCCCAATCTCGCGGCGCGCGATCTGCGGGCGCTCCTCGACATGCCCGCGCAAACGCTGTGGGACGTCGTATCGTTCAAGCGCCAGCCCTACCTCGCCTCGGTGCTGCCGATGTATATCGGATTCGCGCTCGCAACGCCGATCGTCGTCCCGCTTGCGCGACGCCACCCCTGGCCATTGCTCGTTGCGAGCGCGGCGGCATGGGGTGCCGCCGGGCTCGGCGCCGATTGGCTGCCTTCGATCGATCGGGCATCCTGGAAATTCAATCCGTTCGCCTGGCAATTCATCTTCGTGCTCGGGGCGCTCGCGCGCTGCCAACCGGTCTATCAGCGTATCCGAACGCGGCCCGGTGCCCGCCTGCTCAGCGTAGCGGCCATCGGCATCGCGCTCTGTCTCGCCGCCATCAAGCTTGGCGGCGCCAGCGAGTGGCACGCCTTCGCCTCGAAACCCGACCTCGGTTGGCTGCGTATCGTCAATTTCGCCGCCATCGCGTGGCTGGCGGCCGATATGACGCGCCGCGGCTGGATCGGCTGGCTAGCGCGGCGCTCGGACTGGATCAACCGAATCGGACGCGCCGGCCTCGCTTCGTTCATCGCGGGCGCAAGCATTTCGCTCATTGTCGATTCCGTTCTCTACACGTTCACGGACGGCCTCTTGCATGTGCCCCTCGGTCTGGCGGCGGATGCGGCCGCCATCGTTTTGCTTATCGCCGCGGTTCGGCTGCGCGAGGTTCCGGCCGGTATCCGCATGACCGCCATGGTTTCGTGATAGTGCCCGGCTACCTGCCGGCAACGTCGGGTCGGGTCTAGCTGAACTCGGCTCGGCTCAGCGCAACGCCTCGCGCCAAAGCACGGTCAGAATCGTCATCAAGGCTGGGCCGATGAACAAACCGATGAGGCCGAACGTCTCGGCGCCGCCGAGGATGCCGAACAACACCAGCAGAAACGGCAGCCGCGTGGCACTGCCGATCAAGCCGGGGCGCACGAAGTGCTCGGCGAGAAACACCACCACGCCGCCCGTCGCCAAGACGATCAATGCGCCCGCCGCCTGCCCATGAACGTAGAGCCATAGCGCCGCCAGGCCGAATGCGATCGGCGCGCAGAACGGCAGCATGGCGGCAATAGCCGTGACAAGCCCCAGTTCGGCCGCGTGCGGCAAGCCCGTCGCAAAATACGAGACACCGATCAAAGCCCCCTCGCCGAGCCCGACGACGACGAGCCCCGTCACGGTGCTCCGCACAGCCGCCGCCATACGTATCGCGAGGTGCGTGCCGTCGGCGCCGAATACGCCGCGTACGGCTTTCACCAATTGCTCGGACATGCGCGGCCCCGTGCGCAACACCACGAACAGCGTCAGCAACATAAAGCCGAAATGGACGATGCCTTTCACCGCGAGCGAGCCGAAATGGCGGCCAGCCGTGGCGACATGGGTGCCGCGTAGCTGTTGCATGGCGGGCGAGCCTTCCAGCGGGCGTGCGAGGTTGGTCTGCCACCAGTCGGCAATCTGTTTGCCGAACGGCAGTTGCTGTGCGAACTGCGGCAAGGCAATGCCGTTTTGCTCGACATCCGCCACCCATTGCATTAAATGATGGGTCTCGTGCAGCACCTGAGTGAAGATGCCGACGATGGGCAAGACGACGAACAAGCCCACCACCGTCGTCAACGCCAACGCGATTGCGCTGGCGCGCAACGACGATTGCTTGGGCGAACTGAGCCGCTGCAACAGCGGCCATACGACGATCGCAATCACGAGCGCCCAGACGATCGGCTCGATGAACGCGTGAATGACCCACAACGCCAGCGCCACGAGGACGGCGTATAGCGCTAGCGTTGCGATGCGCTGCCTGCGCCGTGCGTCGGCAGGATCTTTCGTGGCAAGCGGAAGAAGCGGCATAAAAATCGCCCTTGCGAGAATGGTATCGATCGCCGACATCTTATAGAAGTTCGCATGGCGCCCATTACACCGTCATCGATTTCCCTTCATACTTTCGAAAAAAGTCGGCGGACCTCATCGAATCCTCCTTATCTGCGGAGCGGCCATGCGCTCGAGCTTTGCTCACTTGCGGTTCAGCATCAAAACCGTCGATACCGTCAATACCGTGTTGCAGGGGCTTCGGTTCGGGCTCGTACTCGCGCTAGTCAGCGGATTCGGCGCAAGCGCCATCGCGCATGCCGTGGAAAATCAGCCCGACGTAGGCCAAAGCGCCACGGCGGCCCGCCATCCGTCGCCGGCATCGCAAACGAGCGCAGCAGCAGCCGTGTCAGCCAGCCCGCTAGGCATGGCCTCCTGCGTGCAGAGCACTGCGGCAATGCCCGTCCCGCAAGAAACGTCGATCGACACGAAGCACGCTTTGCGCCTGGACGGCCACCGGCTCGACTATCGCGCCACGGCCGGCAACCTGCTGTTGCGCGACGACAAAGGCGAGCCGGACGCGAGCATGTTCTACGTTGCGTACACGGTGCCGGCCCGGAGCGACGGCGCCGCCGGCCACGGCTCGCCGCGCCCCGTCACGTTCCTCTTCAACGGGGGGCCCGGCGCCGCGAGCGTATTCTTGCTGATGGGCTCGTTCGGCCCGAAGCGCGTCCATACCGCGAGCCCATCGGCTACGCCGCCTGCGCCCTATATGCTGCTCGACAACCCCGATTCGTTACTCGACAAGACCGACCTCGTGTTCGTGGATGCCGTCGGCACGGGCTTTTCGAAAATCGTCGGCCATGGCGCCGGTAAGCGCTTTTGGAGCGTGGACGGCGACCTCGATGCCTTCGTCCAGTTCATCGATCGCTACTTGACCGTCAACGGCCGCTGGAATTCGCCGAAATTTCTGATCGGCGAATCGTATGGCACCGCGCGCGCGGCGATGCTGGCCTACCGCCTAGGCGGGCACGAAGTGTCGCTAAACGGCGTGGTGCTGCTTTCCTCGGTACTCAATTCGGGCATGCGCGCGCCTGGCCTCGACCTCATGTCCGTCCGCTATCTGCCTTCGTATGCCGCGACGGCTTGGTACCACAACAAGCTCGGCCCCACGAAACCCGCCGACCTGCCGGCGTTCTTGGACGAAGTGCGCCGCTTCGCGACAGGGCCTTACGCCGCGGCGCTCGCGGAGGGCGATGCGCTGCCCGACGCGGAGCGCGATGCGATCGCCGCGCGCGTCGCACAGTACACCGGCCTGGATCCGCAATACGTGGCGAAAGTGCGGCTGCGCATCTCGCCCTCTCATTTCCGCAAGCAATTGCTGCTCGAGCAAGATCGCAGCGTCGGGCGCTACGATAGCCGCTTCGAAGGCATCGATTACGACGACGGCTCATCATCGCCGAACTACGACGCTGCGGAAGCGTACATTGCGAGCGCCTTCAACGCGGCCTTTCACGAGCATCTCGCGCGCGACCTCTATTACGCAAGCGAGGCACCGTACCGAGTGTTCAACGATCACGTGCTCGACACCTGGGATTGGAAGCATCGCTCGTCGTGGGGCGAGACCCTCAGCGTGCCGTACGCAGCGGCAGACCTAGCCGAAGCGATGCGCCGCAATCCCCACCTGAAGGTGCTATCGGCAAACGGCTATTTCGATCTGGCCACGCCGTTCTTCGCGACCGAGTACGACCTCGCGCATATGGGCCTGGCGCCATCGCTGCGCGAGAACCTGCAGATCACCTACTACGCCACGGGACACATGATCTATCTCGACGATTCGGCATTGCATGCTTTGAAAGCGGATTTGGATCGGTTTTACGACAGCGCGGTAAACCGGTAGCGGGCGCGTTTTTCAGCAGATAAGCCGCATGCATCGCGCAGCACATAACCAACAATCCACCAAATCATCAATACGCTTTAATTTGCACATTAATCCGTATCAATGAGCCATATAATGAGATCCTTGGTTCTATTATTTTTCATAGTAAACTAACAGAACACCCTGTAGAGCGAACGCAATCCGATCTTCCCTTCCGCCGCCAACCGAACCGTACCCTACGAGGCTCCACGAATACGGACAGACCCCCACTTCCACTACCACTATTAACAGCTACACGACCATATTTTTGACTTGTTAGGTTAATCGTGCTCAATAAATCGTTGAGCGTTTTTACCCACAATCCAAACGATGGCTCGAGACGGCATAAAATTCGAAATCCGTTGACTCACCGCTATCCCGCGGATACGGCGTCTCTTGGCGTTGCAATCCTAGGAGGTCAAATTGAAGTCGACAGTCAAAATGAAGGGGTCGGTACCAGGCATTCGTCACGCGGCGGCATGGGTATTGCCGCTCGTCGTCGCCGCGTTTCCCGCTCACGCGGCTAGCGTGCCGACTACCTGGGTCGGCACCGAAACGAGAGCGTTTCTCACGCCGCAGCAAATGAGGACCTTGGCCGCGACCCCGCAAGCGCAAGCGAAGGCGGGCGAGGCCGCGCACGTCGTGGTCAGCCTGCGCGTGCGCAACTTCGCCAAGCTGAAGGCGCTCGGTCACGCGGTCAACGAGCGCGGCAATAGCCAGTACCACCGCTTCCTCACACCGCGGAAGTTCCTGGCCGATTTCGCGCCTACTGAAGCTCAGGTGCAAAAGGTCGTGACCTATCTGCGCAAAAGCGGCTTCGTGAACGTTCGCGTATCGAACAATCGCCTCTTGGTTTCCGCCGACGGTACGGCCGGCACCGTGAAGACGGCATTCAACACGCCGCTCGTGCATTTCCGCAAGGGCGATCGCTTAGTGTTCGCAAACTCGGCACCGGCCGAGGTGCCGGAACACCTTGGGGGGACGGTGTTGTCGGTGCTCGGGTTGCAGAACGTCACGCGCGCGCACACGATGGCCGTCAGGGGCCCGCGTACGCAAGCGAAGACGATGGCAAGCGGCACGGAGACGGGCCACTACCCGACGGAATGGCCGACGCTGTACGGCGCCGCCGATCTGGCGACGGCCGCGAATACGACGGTCGGGGTCGTCACGATCGGCGGCGCCAGTCAAGCCACGCAGGATCTGAATCAGTTCACGCAGGCGAACAATCTCGCCACCGTAAACGTCTCCGCGGTGCAAACGGGAGATCCGAACGGCAACTATAGCGACGATCAGCAAGGCCAAGGCGAATGGGATCTCGACAGCCAGGACATCGTCGGCGCCGCCGGCGGCGCCGTGAATCAACTGATCTTCTATGAAGCCGACGCGGGCGCCTCCGGCAATACCGGCCTGACGCAAGCCTTCAACCAGGCCGTCAGCGACAACACCGCCAAAGTCGTCAACGTCTCGCTCGGCTGGTGCGAAACCGATGCACAAGCCGACGGCACGGTCGCCGCCGAGGATCAAATCTTCGCGACCGCGGTGGCGCAAGGCCAAACCTTCTCGGTGTCCTCGGGCGACGAAGGCGCCTACGAGTGCAACAACCGAGGCTATCCGGACGGCAGCACGTATTCGATCTCGTGGCCGGCCTCGTCGCCGAATGTCATTGCGGTGGGCGGCACGACGCTATTTTCGACGACGAGCGGCGGCTGGGCGAACGAAACGGTCTGGAACGAAGGGCTCGACGGAAACGGCAAGCTGTGGGCATCGACGGGCGGGATCAGCCAAGTCGAAGCGGTGCCGTCTTGGCAAAGTTCGCTGACGGTCAGCCCGAAGCCGACGGGACGGGCAGTGCCCGATATTTCGTTCGACGCGGCGCAAAGCTCCGGCGCGCTCGTCTACAACTATGGTCAGATCCAGCAGATCGGCGGTACGAGTCTCGCCTCGCCGATCTTCGTCGGATTATGGGCGCGGCTCGAATCGGCTCATTCGAATTCGCTCGGCTTTCCCGCATCGAGCATCTATAGCGCCGTGCCGTCGACGCCCTCGCTCGTTCACGACGTCACGTCGGGCAACAACGGCTACCAGGGCGACGGCTACAACGCCGCAAAAGGCTGGGACTATCCGACCGGCTGGGGCAGCTTCGTGATGTCGAATCTCGCGTCGTATGTCAACAGCCATTCGTTCGGACAATGATCGAACGCGAAGCCCCTGCCGGGCGATCGCAATGAGCCTGGCCATCTAGCGTCTCAGGCATGCGGCAGTGCGCGCCGCAACCGGTCCGGGCTGCTCGCCCCGGACCGGCGTTTTCGTTGTGCGCGCAACAAACGTCTCGTTTACCGGGCGCGTCGACAAAACTCGGCGCATAATCGTTGCTTTGCGTCCTTGCCCACGACACGTCGTTGCAGCGCCGCTTGCCCATGCCGCTCGCCATCAAAGCCTTCATCGCCCCGCTGATCGTGGCTTGCGCCATGTTCATGGAAAGCGTCGACGGCAACATCATCGTGACGGCGCTGCCGTCGATGGCCCGCGATTTCGGCAGCGATCCGATCGCATTGAAAGTGGCCATCACGAGCTACGTCCTCGGGCTCGGCGTGTTCATCCCGATCTGCGGCTGGCTGGCCGACCGCTTCGGCGCGCGCACCGTCTTTCGCACGGCAATCGGCATCTTCGTGGTCGGCTCGGTCCTGTGCGGCTTCGCGCACTCGCTCCACGTCTTCACGCTTGCCCGCTTCCTGCAGGGCATCGGCGGCGCGATGATGGTCCCTGTCGGCCGCATCATCATCTTTCGCGCCGTGCCCAAAACCGAGTTCGTGCGCGCCATGAATTACCTGAGCCTGCCCGCCATGTTCGCGCCGGCCGCGGCGCCGCTGCTCGGCGGCTTCATCACAACCTACTTGCACTGGCGGCTGATCTTTTTCATCAACGTGCCCGTCGGCATCTTCGGCATTTATCTCACGAACCGCTATATCGTCAACACGCACGAGCCGCATCCCGGTCCGCTCGATTGGTTCGGCTTCTTGCTGTCGGCCATCGGCGGCTCGCTCGTCATGCTCGGCTTGTCGCTGATCGGCAGCGCGATCGTCTCCGATCGCAGCGCCTTCGAAATGACCGTCACGGGGGCCCTGCTGCTCGCGCTTTACGTGCTGTACGCCCAGCGCGCGCAACGGCCGGTGCTCGATTTGCGATTGCTCAGTGTGCCCACGTTTCGCGCCAGCGTGCTGGGCGGATCGATGTTTCGGATCGGGCTTGGCGCCGTACCCTTTCTGCTGCCGCTCGCCTTGCAGGAAGGGCTCGGCATGTCGGCGTTTCAATCGGGGGCGATTACCTGCGCGTCGGCGTTCGGCAGCATGTTCATGCGTTCGCTGACGTCCTCCGTGCTGCGCACCTTCGGTTTTCGGACGGTGCTGATCTACAACGCCGTGTTTTCGGGCATCGCGATTGCCGCCTATGGCGCGTTCTTTCCGGGCACGCCGATCTGGGCGATCTGGCTCGTCGTGTTGCTCGGCGGATTCTTCCCGGCCCTGCAATTCACGAGCTTGAACTCGATGATTTACGCGGAAATCGCGAGCCAGGACGTCGGCCGCGCCACGAGCCTCGGCAGTGTGGTGCAGCAAATGTCGCTCGGGCTCGGCGTGACTGTCGGCGGGATCGTCCTGCAAATTTCGCGGGACCTGCACGGCCACGCGCACGCGTTGTGGTCGGATTTCTGGCCGTCGTTCGTCGTCGTCGGATTGTTTTCGTTCGGGTCGATTCCGATCACGCGACGGCTGGCGCCAGGCGCCGGCGACGAAATCGCGCGCGGCACGCGCGGCTAAGCCGCGACGCGGGGCGCATCGCTCGCGCTCGCGTAGCCGCGCACCGCGTCCACCACGATCGTCGCCAGTTGCTCGACCGGCGGCGTTGCCGCGCTCGATGCCCGCAGCAGCGAAAGCCCGAGCGAGGGCAGCGACGGCAAGCCTAAAGCCGGCGGCGCAAGCGTCCTCACAGTGTGCGGCAGGCCGTAGTTTGTGCGCACCGTCAACCCAAGCCCCGCCGCGGCCGCGGCCCATAAGCCGGCGAGACTGGGGCTCGTCAGCGCCACGCGCCAGGCGATGCCCGCTCGGTCGAGCGCGTCCGTCGCCAGCGAGCACAGCATGCAGGCTCCGTCGAAGAGCACGAGCGGCAGCGGCTCGCCCGTCTCGGGAGACCATTGCAACGCATCGGATCCGATCCAGCACAACGGTGCCTTGACCACTTCGATGCTCGCACCGGCTGCACGCCGCGCGCGCGTCGAGAGGTTGAGATCGTCCCAGACGAGCGCGAGGTCGAGTTCGCCCGCATCGAGCCGCTCGGTCAGATCGGCATTGCGCGCCACGCGCGCCTCGATCCGCACCTTCGGATGCGCGCGCGCGAAGCGGCCCAGCACGTCGGCCAGCAGCGACTCGCCGAAATCCTCCTGCAACCCGAGGCGTACCCAGCCTTGCAGATCCGTGCCGCGCGCCGCCACGGCCGCCTCGTCGTTCAGCTCGACGAGACGGCGCGCGTAGCGAAGCATGACCTCGCCCGCATCGGTCAGGCCGAGCCCCCGCCCCGCTTTGCGAAACAGCGGGGCGCCGACCTGCTCTTCCAGCTTGCGGATTTGCGCGCTGACCGCGGACGTCGAGCGCCCCACGCGATCGGCGGCCTTGGCGAAGCTGCCGAGATCCATTCCGGTGACGAAGCTGCGCAGTGCCGCGACGTCGAAGTTCGTTTGACTCATCTCGCCCCCAGACCATCCTGAAATTTCGAACGATCAATTCAAAATTATCCGATTTTCAGGACGATCATAGAGTGCGAGACTGCGTCCGTCAAATCTCGAAGGGAGCAACGAATGGACGCGGAATATGCAGTCAAGGTACCGGCTAGAGTGTTCGGCGCCTCGCATCGGTGGAAAGTGCTCGGTGTCGGCGTCGCGGCGAATGCCGGTTTCTCGGCGGCCGCGGCCGGCATTCCGACGACGGCGGTTTGGATGCGCACGGGCTACCACCTCGGCAATGCGCAACTGGGCATTGCGCTTGGCGCGACGGGTCTCGGCATTGCCTTGTCCGAACTGCCGTGGGGCGTCGCGACCGATCGTTTCGGCGACCGGCCGGTGTTGATCGCCGGCTTGCTCGCCACGGCGCTCGCGTTGTGCTCGATGGCGCTGTTCGTCGTGCCGTCGGCCGGGTCGGTCCCACCGTTGCCGCTCCTTGCCGCGGCAATGGCCTTGGTGGGCTTGCTCGGCGGTAGCGTCAACGGGTCGAGCGGCCGCGCCATCATGAGTTGGTTCAACGAAGGGGAACGCGGCGTTGCCATGAGCATTCGGCAAACGGCCGTGCCGCTCGGCGGCGGGATCGGCGCGTCGCTCCTGCCGTGGCTCGCCTCGACGCACGGCTTCGCCGCCGTCTTTAGCGTCCTCGCCTTGCTGTGCGCGGCGCCGGCCGCCTTCGCGATTCGTTGGCTCCATGAGCCGCCTCACGCCGTCGCTGCGACGAAGCCGGGCGCTCGCGCGCCACGCGGCCCGCTGGGCGACAGGCAAATCTGGCGCGTCGCGCTCGGCATCGGCGCATTGTGCATGCCGCAGCTCGCCGTCCTGACATTCGGCGCCGTGTTCTTGCACGACTTCGGGCGCCTGGGCACCGCCGGCATCAGCGCCACGATGGCTGCGATACAAATCGGCGCCATGGTCATGCGCGTATGGAGCGGACGTCATACCGACCGTCGCGGCAATCGGCGCGGCTACCTGCGCGGCTCGACGCTCGTCGCGGCCGCCTCGTTCGCCGCCTTAGCCGCAGCCGTGGCAGGCGGGCATCCCCTGTCGATCGCCGTCGTCGTCGCCTCGATCGTGTTCGCCGGCGTGTGCGTGTCGGCGTGGCACGGCGTCGCCTACGCCGAGCTTGCCACGCTGGCCGGCCCTGCCCGCGCCGGCACCGCACTCGGCATGGCCAACGCGATCGTCTACGTCGGCCTGTTCATCGTGCCGCTGTTGTTGCCTCATCTGCTGGCGGCCAGCTCGTGGGCGGTCGTATGGTTCGTGGCCGGCTTGGTTGCACTGGCCGTCTATCCGCTGTTCCCGCGGCCGGCGCGCAGCTGAGCCGACACCTGCCTGCACGATCGGCGAAGGCGGTGTAGGCTGCGGCATCGATCTACGATACGCAGCCTACACGCCACTGCACGCCGCTCATGACGACGCTTCCGATCGCCGCCGCCCGTACCCTTCATTTGGCCGCTCAAGGGCTCCTTTCCCCGCCGCGCCGCAAAGCCGTCAAGCAAGACGTGCTCGCCGCGATTCAGCGCATGGCGCAATTGCAGATCGACACGATCCACGTTGTCGCGCGCAGCCCGTATCTCGTCGTCTTCAGCCGCATCGGACCTTATCCCCCGCAATGGCTCGACGAACACTTGGCCGAGGGGCGTCTGTTCGAATACTGGTCTCACGAGGCGTGTTTCGTGCCCATCGAGGATTACGGGCTCATGCGCCATCGCATGCTCGATCCGAGCAACATGGGATGGAAATACGCCGCCGATTGGCACCAGCGTCACCAAAAGGATATCGACCGGCTGCTGGCGCATGTGCGGAAGAACGGTCCCGTGCGGGCTGCCGATTTCGAGCGGGCGGCGGGACGGAGCAACGGCTGGTGGGATTGGAAGCCGGAAAAGCGCCACCTCGAAGTGCTCTTCACCTTGGGCCATTTGATGGTGGCCGAGCGTCGCAATTTTCATCGCGTCTACGATGTTGCCGAACGGGTGCTGCCGCATTGGCGCGATGCGCGCGATCTGCCCGCGCCCGATACGGTGCTGCCGACCCTGGTTGCGCGAACGTGTCGTGCGCTGGGCGTCGCGCGCGCCGATTGGATCGCCGATTACTACCGGATCGAGCGCCGCAAATACACCGCCGAACTTCACGCGTTGGCCGATCGCGGCGAGGCGATTGCCGCGCGAGTGGAGGGCTGGAAAGAGGACGTGTTCGTCCCGATCGAATTGGCACCGCTGCTCGACGACGCCGCGCAGGGGCGCTTGCGCTCCACGGTTACGACGGTGCTCTCGCCGTTCGATCCGGTGGTATGGGACCGCAAGCGCGCGGCCGCCTTATTCGACTTCGATTACACGATCGAGTGCTACACGCCGGCCGCCAAGCGCAAGTACGGCTACTTTTGTTTGCCGATCCTTCATCGCGGACGATTGATCGGGCGTGTCGATGCGAAAGCGCATCGCGCGCAGGGCATCTTCGAGTTGAAAGCGATCCATCTCGAACCGGGTGTGCGCATCGGGGCGTCGCTCTTAGCGGATCTGCGCCGAGCGTTCCTGCGCTGCGCCGATTGGCACGGTACCCCGGAACTGGCGGTCGGATCGGCGCCGCCCGCGATCGCCCAGGCACTCGAGCAGGCGCCGTGAGCTAACGGCTGCGCGATCCGCCGCTTGATTCGCCGCCCGATTCGTCGAATTCATCGACAGCGAAATGCGCCTACTTGCGCGTTCGGTGCGTTCGGTGCGTTCAGCGCGTTCAAATGGGAACGCCGCATGCTACTCCCTGCACTGCATGCATCCGTCAGACCTCGGGCTGCCCGCACGCAGGAGATCGATCATGAAGCTCTACACGAACAAGTTTGCCGCCGAAACAGTCAAGGACGCCCTCGTGGGCGAGGGTCCAGCCGCCGTCGAGCCTTCGCATCCGGCACCCCACGATGAAGCGGGACCGATGAGTGCGCCGACGGTCTCGCCCCTGCGCCCCCTGAACGCCGTGCTGCCGCACAGCAGCGCACGGTCGGCGCAACCGGCCGACCTTGCCACGGTCGAAACATTGGCTGCGAGTCGAGCGCTGACGCTCGTCAGGACGCTGCACACGTTTTCGTATTCGGTGGACATGTTCTTTCACGGCGCCGAGCTGTCGTACTACATCACGCTTTCTCAGGACGGCAAGCTCTGGCGTGCCCTGCACGCGGCCGAATTCGATACGGCGGAAGCCGCGTTTCGGCATTTGGAAGACCAGGCCATGCGGCTTGCCGAGGTCGAATTGCGGCAAGTTCAACTGGTGGCGCACAACGAGCGCATCGAGGCAATGGTCGCGGCCTCGGAGGCCCAAGCGGAGCAGTTACGCCACGATCTCGAACGCCACGCGGAGCAGACGCAGTTCGTCAACACCTACCAACAGCAAGCAAAGAAAGACGTCGCTCAATTGGAAATGCAGCGAATCGCGTCGCAGGCACGGTTGAACAAAGCATTGCGGCAGGTTCATCAACTGCGCGTGTCGAGCAACGAACGGATTCCGCATCCCCATTGCCGGCGAGCCGACGGGTAGTTCGAATCGGCGCGCTTTTAACTGCGAATGCGGGGTCCGACGAGAAGCGTCGCGGGCAATGCTTTGCCCGGCCCCGTCACGCAAACGGACTCATCCCGATCAGCCAGCGATGCAACACGAAGGCAAAGAGCGCCCACGCGATCAGCCCCACGACGACGACTTTCGTATCGCCCGATAGCGTCCCGTCGGGATACCGCACGCCGGCCGCCCGATCGCGGCCACGGCAGATGAGCGCACCGGCGGCCCCCCAAATCAGGAAGACGCCGAACAGGACGATCGCACTGAGCGTTCCGTTCGCCAGCAGATGGCCGAGCGCCCATATCGCCGTGCCCACCAGCATCGGATGTCCGATCGTGCGCTTGATGCGATTGCCGGGCATATAAGCGGCGACGATCAATACGAACGCGACGGCAACGAGCAACGCCGTGAGATGGCGGATGCCCATCGGCGGCGTCCACAACACCACCGGCGTACGCCGCGCCATGCCGTAGCCCCAAACGATCAGCACGAAGCCGACCAATGAGGCGACCGCGTAAAGGCCCTTCCAACCATGCTCCCCGAGCCGCGCGACTTGCGCATCGCGCCATGATGGCGAAACGAGCCGAATCGAATGCACGCCGATGAAAATGAGCAGGCCCAAAATCAGTATCGCCACGTCGAACTCCTTCGTTATTGTCCTTGGTCGTTCCGTGCCGCCAGTGCTCCCTCGGGCGCCTCTTTTCAGCGGGCGCCGCGCTCGTCCTTCGAATCAGCGCGCTGCCGCGATCACCTCGGCCATGGCGGCCGTGAGCTTCTTCGCGTACGGCACGTGCAGAAATTCGTTGGGACCGTGCGCGTTGGATTTCGGGCCGAGCACGCCGCACACGACGAACTGCGACTTCGGGAATCCGGCCTGCAAGACGTTCATCAACGGAATCGTGCCGCCTTGACCGATGAACGCGCAGTCGGCACCGAAGTGATCGCGCGAGGCCTCGTTGACGGCGGTCGCAAGCCAAGGCGCCAGCTCGGGCGCATTCCAGCCGTAGGCCGCCGCGTCCGGCTTGAACGTCACTTTCGCGTTGTAAGGCGGATCGAGTTCGAGCAACGCCTTCAGATCGGCGACGGCGCGCGCCGCATCGACGAGTGCCGGCAACCGCAGCGACAGCTTGAATGCGGTGCGCGGGCGCAGCACGTTGCCCGCACTCGCGAGCGCGGGCAACCCTTCGGCGCCCGTCACCGACAAAGACGGCCGCCAGGTGGCATTGAGCAAGGCTTCATAGGGATCGGCGGTGACGGGCAACACGGGCTTGCCGTCCTGTCCGCAAGCCCACGGCGAGGCTTTCCACACTTCGTCGCCAAGGATCTCCGCCGTCTTGCGGGCTTCCGCCAGCCGGCTCGCCGGAATGTCGCAATGAAAACCGGCGGGCAATAAAGTGCCCGAGGCGGCGTCCTCTAGCCGCTCGAACAATTGCCGCATGATGCGAAAGCTCGACGGGACGATGCCGCCGTACCCGCCCGAATGCACGCCTTCGTCGAGCACCTGCACTTCGAGCGATCCGCCTACGAGACCGCGTAGCGAAGTGGTCAACCAAAGCTGGTCGTAGTTGCCGGCCCCCGAATCGAGACAAACGACCAGCCCGACTTCGCCGAGCCGGTCGCGCAGCGCATCGACGTAAGGAAGCAGATCGTAGCTGCCCGATTCTTCGCAAGTTTCGATGAGGCCGACGCAGCGCGGCCGCTCGATCCCCTGCGCGTCGAGCGCGGCAATCGCGGTCATGCTGGCGTAGATGGCGTAGCCGTCGTCCGCACCGCCGCGGCCATATAGCTTGCCGTCCTCCAATTTGGGGGTCCACGGCCCGAGGTCCCGACGCCAACCATCGAACTCCGGCTGCTTATCCAGATGCCCATAGAGCACCACCGTCTCGGTACTGCCCGAGCGTGTCGCCGGCGTCTCGAAGAAGATCACGGGCGTGCGCCCCGGCAAACGCACGATCTCGAGCTTGAGACCCTGGACCCGCTGCGCTTGCGCCCAAGTCGCCGCGTCGGCGACGACGCGCTCGAGGTATCCGTGTTTTGCCCAATCGGCGTCGAATGCGGGGCTCTTGGCGGGGATCGCAATGTAATCGGTCAGCGCGGGCACGATCTCGTCGTTCCATTTGCGCTCGACGAACTCGGTCAAGGCGGAGCGATCGATCGAGGCGCTTTGCTGCTTCGCATCAAGGGCGGTCATGGCGGTCGGCTCTGGCAGTGAAAGCGCACATGATAGTCCCGATTGCCGGGCGGGCAACCCCAGCTCAGCGAGCGCGAAAGCGAGCGCGCCGACGACTAGACGAACAAGCCGAGGAATGAGCCGACGAGCAAAGAAACGCGGAAAGCGCGACAATGTGTCACACCCCACTCTCGAGGCGAGCATCATGCTGGATCGGATTGCCCTACAAGTCGTCGAGGTGGTGTTTGCGCTGGCGATTTACTTTTTGCCGGCCATCATCGCGGACCATCGCAAACGCCACGACATCCTCACGCTCGCGCTCTTCAACGCGTGCATGGGTTGGACGGTCGTGGGATGGCTGCTCGCGCTGGTCTGGGCCCATGTGCCGAATCCGCCGCCGGGCCTCGCGCGCGACGTGGCGGCCAAGCGCCGGCTAGTCAGGATGGCGGCCTTTTCCTCCGCGCTGATGGCGCGCGTGGACCGGCGCGCGGCCAAGCAGGGCAGCGCTCGCCGCTAGGGGCCGCAGGCGCTTCTCGCGAACTTCTCGCGAACTTCTCGCGAACGCGTCGCCACCGTGCGTCACATGCCCGGTTTTAGCACGCCCTGGACGAACGGCAGGCTGGCCGCGACCGAACCCGCCATGGAGGCGGCGTAACGGCGCACATGCACGAGCCCCGGTGAAATCGAGCGCGGCTCGTGCCCCAGTGCATCGAGCGCAAACGCCGCTTGCCGAAACTCGCCGTATTCGTCGAACCATTGGCACAGCACGGTATCGCCGCAAACGGCCGTTACCGTCATACGCGAGCCGCCCGCCTTCAGCGTGACGACATCGCCTACGCAAAACTGCTCAACCAGGTCACGAGTAGCGGTCGACATGTGTACTCCGTCGGGAAACATCGAACCGTTCCGCAGGGAACGGCAAGTCAATTGTGCGGTAGCAAACGGACCGTCAATACGAACCTGCTTGCTCATTCATCGCCTCGATATACGCCCGAGGTCAAGGAGAGACTAACAATAGAATTTTTATTCTACAAGCGGTTTTAGGGGAAAACATGGAGAAGGAATTTCAAATTGGAGCAGCCAAGTCGAGAGAAATCGTTTTCCAATTTATTGAGGGACGGACAGCCTTCTAAATGCAACAATCGTACTTTTTAAAACCGGGGAAAGGCTGTCCAGCCGTCCGTGCGTTACCTCACGAATGTCTGGAGGAGGCGAATCGACGACGTGGAGAAAAAGCAAGACGTTAAAATAAAAACCGTGGATCGCTTTGATCGAGATCAATTGCGCATTGCATCACGCCCCTTCGAAGACGGATCGGCAATTGAATTCTCAACTACGAATGAAAACGTTTTCTGCGTCGGCCGATTTATCTTCGAACCGACGCCTTCGATCTCGACATGGTGGCTGCGACGGCCCAACAAGCGATCGTCAGACAATCGCTGCGCCCTCAGCCTTGCATCCCCAACATCGAGCAAGCTCGCCGGGACCCCACCACGATCAGCTTCATCGTGGCCCGCGTGGCGCCGACGAATAGCTTGCGCGCGGCGCGCTCGTCGAACGTGTCGAAGTCGACTTCGGTCAAGACCACGCACGGCGCCGACTGTCCCTTGAACCGATAGATCGATTCGAGCAGCACGTCGCCGTCGCGGTACTCCGGGTTGCCGAACAAATCGTACTTGCCCGTGAAGCTGCGCAATCGATGCGGCCCCAAATGCTCGAGCGCGGTCAGCGCCGATCCCTCCCGCCCCCGGAACGAAAGCACAGCGATGTCCTGCTTGCGAAAGCCCAAAGAAAGCGCTTGCGTGATCGCCCGCTTGGTGGCTTCGAGCACGGCCTCGTCGTGGGTTTCGCCATACGAAGCGATCGAGATCTGCGAGCCGTCGAACGGGCTGCCGGCGACGAGGTTCGATGCGCGAGGCACCGCCGCGCCCACTTTCTCGCGCACGAATTCCAGGATGTCGCGCGGGCTGCGGTAGTTCGTCGTTTCGGTCAGCACGGTCCACCCCGGCAGGGCGACGGGATCGCGCATATAGAGGTTTTGCAAGGGATCTTCCAACCACCACCAAGCGCCGTCCGGCTTGACGAGCCGGGACAGCGCCTCGACCCATGACTCCTGGAAGTCTTGCCCTTCGTCGACGATCAGGACATCGAAAATCCATCGATCCCCGATCGGCGCATCGGCAAAGGCCGCCTCTAGCCGTTTGAAGACGTCGGGGGCGCGGAAATCCTGCACGGCGCCGACGTCGCGCGCCACCCAATCGCACAAATGGTGATAGTTCGCGACACGCGCCCCCTCGGGCGCCACACGCGCGATGTGGTCGGCGAGCGGCCGGTTGAAGCACACGTAAAGCGCGCGCTTGCCGTTCGCCGCCGCATCCTTCATCACTTGCACGGCCAATTGCGTCTTGCCGGAACCGGCCGTTCCGATCACACGCAGTCGAAACGGCGAGAATGTCAGCTTGCGTGCCCATGTCGCCAAGCCGCCCGACAGGCGCGTGACGAGCGTCCCCGCCTGCCCGACCAGCGCGCTCGTATCGGGCGTCAGCGCCAATTCGTCCGCCAGAAAATGATGGATCTTCGCGGCGCTGGGCAGCTTCGGCTCGTCGGCGGGCAGCGCTGCCAAGATCGCGGAAACCAGCCGCTCTTTGCGGGTCGCATCGACAATACTTTCCGGCGGCACCCCGGCGATCGCGGCGTTTTTGACCATGTAGTCGGGACAAAACAGCAGCGCTTCGATACAGTACGTTCCCGCGCCGAACGCCGCCGTGAAGCGCCGGTGCAGCGTTTCGACCGTCCGCGCCAGTTCGACCGAAACATTGCGCTCCGTCTGCAGGTACACCTTCACGAGACCTTTCGGCGTCTCACGCAGGAACCCGGCCTTTTGCTCGACGAGCATCAACCGCCCCGAGGGGCTCACGATCACGAAGTCGGCTTCCCCGAATACGGAGAAAGCCCGATTCAGGCGAGTCCAATGCACGCCGTGATAGACGGTATAGCCGTCGGGCAGCGCCTGCTCGAGCAGCGCCAGCGTTTCGCGTTCGCGTTCGGCGGCGCCGGTTGCGGCGAGATGCTTCCAATCGTCGGGAATAAGGCGTGCCATGGCGGGTTAATCCTCGCTTTGACGTTTTGAATTCGGCGTATTGTACAAACCGCGCGGCACCCGCCCATGCCTGGACGACACCGCATTCTTCCGGAGGAAAGTTCAAATGCTGACGATTTGGGGACGAGCCAACTCGGTCAATGTACAAAAGCTGCTGTGGTGCTGCGACGAGTTGGGCCTCCCGTTCGAGCGCGTCGATGCGGGCTTGCAGTTCGGCCGCGTCAACGATCCCGACTATCGGGCGCTCAATCCTAACGGACAAATCCCCACGCTCGTGGACGGCTCGTTCGTGCTATGGGAGTCGAATGCGATCCTGCGCTATCTTGCCATGCAATACGGCGCGTCGAGTTCGCTCTACCCCGCCGCCCCGCAACTGCGCGCGAGCATCGACCGCTGGCTCGATTGGTCGCTCTCCACCTTGGCGCCCGCGGAGCGTCCCGTGTTCTTGACGCTCGTGCGCACGCCGCCCGACGAGCGCGATAAAGAAGCGCTCGCCGCCAACCTGAAAACGCTGATCGCGCGATGGAAAGTGCTCGACGGGCATCTGCAGGGGCGCTTTCACCCCGAAGGCGACCGGTTCACGATCGCCGACATCGTGCTGGGTGCGTTCGCTAAGCGCTGGTTCGGCGTCGAAGGCATCGACCGGCCGCCGATGCCGAGCCTCGAGCGGTGGTACCAGCGGCTCACGCAGCGCGCCGGCTTCAAGAAGTACATCGATCTGCCTCTGACTTGAGCCCGCACGCGCGTCGAAGCGTCATCAAAGCTTCACGACTGAGCGCGCCGCTCTCCGGCCCGCTCTCCGGCTCGCTCGAGCAGCGCATCTAGCAGCGGCAGTTGCACGGGTTTGGTCAGATGCAAATCGAAGCCTTCACCAAGCGAGCGCGCGACGTCGCTTTCTTGACCGAATCCCGTCATGGCCGCGAAGCAGGCATCGCCGAGCGCCTTCGTCGATTTCAACTGACGTAAAACGGCAAAGCCGTCGGCGCCCGGCATCGCCAGATCGATCAGCGCGACGTCGATCCGCTCCGCCCGGGTGGCGGCGTCGAGTGCCTGTGCGCCGCTGTACGCCACCTGCACGCGGTGGCCCTTCATACGCAGCAGCATCGCCATGCTGTCCGCGGAATCGCAGTTGTCGTCGACAATGAGCACCGCTAACGTTCCCGATTCGCCACGGCCGCGCGTATCGGCGCGCATGCCTTCGTCGTTGGCGGCGTCCTGCACGGCGAACAAGGGCAAGCGCACCGTGAAGGTGGCGCCGCGCCCAAGGCCATCGCTCGTCGCTTCGATCGATCCGCCGTGCATCTCCACGAGCCAGCGGCACAACGTCAGTCCGATCCCCAGCCCGCTTTCCTTTCGTTCGAAGCGATTATCGGCTTGGACGAACAAATCGAAGATCGAATCGAGTGCCGCGGCGTCGATGCCGCAGCCTTCATCGGAGACGCGCAAGCGGGCGAACGCGCCCACCTTGTCGATCTCGACGCCAATTCGCCCGCCATGCTCGGAAAACTTCGACGCATTGTTCAGCAGCCCTTGGACGACTTGCACCAGCCGCGTGCCGTCGCCGTTGACGACGATGCCCGTCGGCGGCACGCGCACTTCGACCGATTGCTGACGCGAGGCGACATGTGGGCGAATCATCTCGATCGCCCGCACCACGACGTCCGACAGTTCTACCGGCTCCAAGCGCAGCGCGACCTTGCCGGTCGTCACGCGGCCGGCATCGAGTAGATCGTCGACGAGCCGGGTCAGGTGCGAAATCTGTCGATCGATCATGTCGCGGCACTGCCGCAGCGTCGGGCTGACGAGCGGCTCCAGCATCATCACGCTGAGCGCGTTGCTGACGGGCGCGAGGGGATTGCGTAATTCATGCGCGAGCGTCGCCAGAAACTCATTCATGTGCTGGCTCGCGGCTTCGAGTTCGCGCAGCCGCTTGCGTTCGGTCATATCGCGCGTGACTTTCGCGAATCCGCGCAGCCGCGGCTCGTCGCGCTGTGTCGGGTCGGCGGGGCCCGCCGGGTCCGTTTCATAGACTGCGGTGATGACCACGTTCGCCCAGAACATCGTGCCGTCCTTGCGCACGCGCCAGCCTTCGTCTTCCACGCGGCCTGTGCGCGCGGCAGTAGCAAGCTCGGCCTCCGGCGTGCCTTTCGCGACATCGTCGGGCGGATAAAACATCGAGAAATGCTGCCCCAGCACCTCCTGCGCGGCGTAGCCCTTGATCTTCTCGGCACCGCTATTCCAGCTGACGATGCAGCCGTTCGCGTCGAGCAAGTAAATGGCGTAGTCCTGAACGGACTCGAGCAGAATCCGGAGACGTTCTTCGGACGTCACCACCGGTTCGGGTGGCGGCGAAAAAACCTGGCTATCGCTGGCGAAGCTATCCGGACGCATAACGGCGGCGTTTCGTTTTTGGAAAATGCGACATGGAGTTGCCGCTGGGGATTCTTCAAAGCACATCCCATGCCTACGCGCGCGCTGCGCCTGCTCGGGCGAGTGCGTTCGCGAGCGGATCGAAGTCCCGCCAGGACGGCATCGCCGCGTTAGCCCGCCCGAGCGAAACGCCGCGTCCGCATCGGTCGTTACGCGAGCAACTTTGACATCGCTTTTGCAAAAACTTCGGTGGCCCGCGGCTCGCGTGGGGCGCTAGCCGATCGCGCGTGCCGCAACGGCGTCGGCAAGCAGCGCGACGAGCCGTTCGGGCTCGGCCGGCTTTCTCATGAAGTGATGAAACCCTTCGCCGATACTTCGCAGGCGGTAGGCTTCGTCGGCGTGACCCGTGAGGGCGAGCGCCACGGCAGGGGGACGGTCGTTACGGATTTCGTCGTCGCGTAGCCGCTGGATTAGGTAAAAGCCGTCCATGGCAGGCAAATCGAGGTCGCAAATAACGGCGTCGGGCGCAATCCGCAACGCCGCCTCCACGCCCTCCTCGGCATCGGCCGCGGCCACAACCCGCGCCCCCTCGGCTTCCAGCACCATTGCAAGCGACTCTCTGCTGGAGGGGTCGTCCTCAACGACGACCACCGTCACCTGTTCGAGTCTCATCAGTCCGTTCATACTATTCGTTGTCGCTATCGATACCTACGCCAGCTCCTCGGACCGTTTCACCCTCGCGGAAGTTGCACGCGAAATTCGGCCGGCCGACGGGCGTCGTGCAGACGCCGTGGCGGGAGTCGGGGCGGACGATACCACGATGTCAAGTTACGACGATGACTTTCATTACGCGAGCCACGAACACGCGCAGGGCATCCGTTTGGCGCATTGCGGCTGTGTAATGTCCGAGCGAGCCGGTTGGCAAGCGACATTGGCCGCGCTTGGGCCCGACCCTTTACGTGACGGCTCGCCGTCGGATAGCGTGACATCCCCTCGCATCCAAGATTCGGCCCGGGCGATCGAGGGAGGCAATGGGCTCGAAGGGATGCACCGGGCGCCTGATCGTTAGCGCGAGTGCCCCGGGAGTTCGATCGCGTCGGCGCGCCCCGAATCGGTGCCAGGCCGACCGCCGGCCCTCCTCCTGCTACGCAACATCGCAGCTTCGATAGGCCAATTCAATTGGCATCAAGGCCGAGATCGTCTTAAATAGCCGGAGGTGCGCGGCACTCATTCGCCTCGCCCCACACGCGGAGATCCAAGATGACTCAACCGAACGTGGACGAGCTGGTGCAGTCGATCGCAAGCGACACCGGCGCCCCGCGCGAGACCGTATCGGCAATGGTTTCCCAGACCTGGCAAGCGTTCAGCGACGGCGCTCGCATCACCGATTACCTCCCTGTCCTGGTAACCAAACGCGTGCGCGAAGACCTGCGCAGCCAGCGCCGGCAAAACCGCCACTGATTCTTCCGATGTAATCGTGCGACGGCGTGCCGCATAGGTGCGCCGTTCCCGTTTTTGCTGCCGTTTTGCCGTGTCTTCGTTTTATCGCCGCCGCGGCAGTTCGCACTGCCCGCCGCCGATGGTGCTCCCACGCCCTCCGAGCCAGCGCGATTTCGACGTGCCAGCTTGCGTCCCACTGCGCCTACCGGCTCGAACGCAATCGATCCTCGCATCGTTTCACTATCGTATGCATCGACCGATCGCCATATAGACAACACCGTCTATTCTCATCCGCAACAAAATCGAAATACTCCATTTGCGGCGCCAGTATTTTCCCATCCATTTTTCTTTCGATTTCTGCGTGTGCAAAATCGCCGAACCGCCGCGGGGGGGGGCGGCGTCTGTCGATCGGCATCGAAAACGAGGGGACCAAGAACGAACCATCCCACTCCATGGAGGAGCCATGTCCGAATCGTCCCTTGTCCATCGTCCCGGTACGGCGCGCACGCGCGTGTCCCGCATCGCCGGCCTGATGCTGTTGGCAGGCCTGGCCGCATCGTCGCTTTGTCGCGCCGAAGCGGCCTCGACGCTGCCGCCACCGCCGTCCGAACTTTACGGCGACTTGTTCGTTGCCGTTCAGATGCAGCAAATCTTTCCCGATCAGAAGACGTTCGTCGATGCCGTGCCCAACGGCGACCCCACTGCGATCGTTCAGCAGTACGAACAATCGAAGGGCCTACCCCATTTCGACTTGAAGCAGTTTGTACTCGCGCACTTCACCCTACCCAGCGAGCCCGTCATTACGCCGCCTAGCGGGCAAACGCTTCGTGAGCATATCGATTGGCTTTGGCCGAAACTCACACGCACAACGACGGCCGCCGACGTGCCGCCCAACAGTTCGCTGATCCCATTACCTAAGCCCTATGTGGTGCCCGGCGGACGTTTCCGCGAGGGCTACTACTGGGACACCTATTTCACGATGCTAGGCCTGCAGGAATCGGGAAACGAGGACCTCGTCGACGACATGCTCGACGATTTCGCCTACGAGATCGATCAGTTCGGTCATATCCCGAACGGCAATCGCACTTACTATCTCAGCCGCTCGCAGCCGCCCTTCTTCGGCCTCATGGTGCAACTGGCCGCCAAGGCCGAGGGCGACGGCGTCTATCGAAAGTATCTGCCCGAACTGAAGAAGGAATACGCCTACTGGATGAAGGGCGCCGACGCCACGCCGCGCGGACAGGCGACGCGCAACGTCGTCGTACTTCAGGACGGTACGGTGTTGAACCGCTACTGGGACGCGCGCGACACACCGCGCGACGAGTCGTACTACGAGGACGTCACGACGGCCAGGCAAGCACCGAACCGCGATCCGAAGGAGGTCTATCGCGATCTGCGCGCCGCCGCCGAATCGGGTTGGGACTTCAGTTCGCGCTGGCTCGGCGACGGCCGAACGCTCGCGACGATCCGCACCACGTCGATCGTCCCCGTCGATCTCAATAGCCTGCTGTTCTCGCTGGAAGCGACGATCGCCAAAGCCTGCGCGCTCTCGCGCGAGTTCCGCTGCACCGCCGATTACGTGCAAAAGGCCGAGCGGCGCGCTTACGCGATCAATCGATACTTGTGGAATCCCAAGGGGTATTACGGCGACTACGATTGGCGCACGGGCCAGCCGAGCGGCAGCGTATCGGCCGCGGCCATGTACCCGCTTGCCGTGCGCGCGGCTTGGCCCAACCGCGCCGTCGAAACGATTCGCACGGTGCGCGCTCAGTTGCTCGAGCCGCGCGGGTTGGCGACGACAACGCTCCAAACCGGGCAGCAATGGGACGCGCCGAATGGCTGGGCGCCTTTGCATTGGCTGTCGATTAAAGGTGCCGAGCACTATGGGGATCGTCGATTCGCCGAAGAAGTCGGCACCCGATTCCTCGCCGACGTGAAGCAAGTCTACGCATCGGACCAAAAGCTCGTCGAGAAATATGTCGTGGAAGGCCCGAATGCGGGCGGCGGCGGCGGTGGCGAATATCCGTTGCAGGACGGCTTCGGCTGGACCAACGGCGTCACGTTGAAGCTGCTCGACCTGTACGCGCCGGGCGAATAACGGCCGGTTTCGTTCGCGCGCGGCGGCGCGGCTTGCATCGGCCCGACGGCCAACGTCGCCGCGCGCAGGCGCCACGCCCCCAATGAGATGCCTATGCTCGGGCACGGCGGTTTCGCGTGCCTGCTCCCAAGCCGGAAGTCCACCCGCGCACCGCGCGCCCACGGCGCGCCGCGGGAATGCACTCCGCGCAAGCCGCCCGTTTCCGTCACTACAAATAAGGCTTGCGTACTATGTTTTTCGTAACTACAATAACCGCCAGTACAACCTTCGATCCGGCCAAGAGCGCAGCCAACTGGGGTAAGCACGGCGTATCGCTCAGGCTTGCCGAATCGATCGACTGGTCGCAGGTCTGGTGTACACCGGACGATCGTCGCGATTACGGCGAATTGCGCGAAATCGGCTACACGCAAATCGAGGGGTATCTGTACTGCGTGGTGTTTACGCAGCGCGGCAGCACATTCCGAGTCATCAGCCTGCGCAAGGCAAATTCGAGAGAGGTCAAACGTTATGTCGAGCAAACCTAAGCTGTATATCCCGACGCCCGAAGAAGACGCGGCAATCGAACGCGGCATCGCTGCCGATCCCGATACCTTCGTGCCCTCGGATGTCCAGTTCGCGCAAATGAAGCGGCGAGGCGGCAGGCCGAAGCTCGAGCACCCGAAGGTCGCACTCACGGTGCGCTACGATGCCGACATCATCGAACGGTTCCGAACGACCGGCGAGGGGTGGCAAACCCGGATGAACAATGCGCTGCGCGAGTGGCTCGACGAACATCGCCTGGCATAGCGCGGTCCGTCACGACACGAACGGCCCATCCATCGTCGATACCGTCAACGCGAACCTTCAGCATCCCTCACGATCGCGCGTCGCGGGCCCGACGAGCACCTGGCCCGGCGCGACCACTCGAGCGCCGCGGTCGCAGCCGACTTGCATCAAGTTAGCCGCACGCCCTGCCGCGGTCTATTGCCGCACACGGCGCCTTGCGCCGCATCGGCCGCGTGCTGCATCGCACCGATTTTTCGCTTTTTCGTCAGCGCGTTAACGCATGTCGATACGGTAAATTGCCGCACCGCGCGCGCATGCCGCACTCGATACGCGGTGCAGCATTTTTTCCCTCGCTGATCTACGCTTGCGACCGGCTGCTCATGCAGTGCGCGTCGACAACGGCCGGCGCGCGTCGCTCGTCACCGGTACTGGTATTTGCTATGGAATCGTCTCCGTTCAGCGCCTTCGATCTTGCGCGCATTCAATTCGCCTTCACCGTTTCGTTTCACATCGTCTTTCCCGCACTCAGTATCGGGTTGTCGAGCTTCATCGCCGTGCTCGAATGGCGATGGCTCAAAACCGGCAAAGCCTACTACAAGGACTTGTGCCTGTTCTGGTCGAAGATCTTCGCTGTCGCATTCGGCATGGGCGTCGTGTCGGGCGTCGTCATGGCCTACGAATTCGGGACGAATTGGGCCGGCTTCTCGAAATTCGCGGGGCCGATCACGGGTGCGCTGCTGACCTATGAAGTGATGACGGCCTTCTTTCTCGAAGCCGGCTTTCTCGGCATCATGCTGTTCGGTTGGAAACGCGTTGGGCCGCGCGCGCACTTCGCCGCCACGCTCACGGTGGCGATCGGCACGTTGATGTCGGCCTTTTGGATTCTGGCCTCGAACAGTTGGATGCAAACGCCGCAAGGCTATGCGATCGAAGACGGCCGCGCCGTGCCGCTCGATTGGTTCCAAATCGTCTTCAATCCGTCGTTCCCCTACCGTCTCGTTCACATGACGCTCGCCGCGTTCCTCGTGGCCGCGCTCGTTGTCGCTGCCGCCGGTGCTTGGCACTTGCTGAAGGGCCGGCGCGATCCGGCCGTCAAGAAGATGTTTTCGATGGCGATGTGGATGTTGCTCGCCCTGGCTCCGCTCCAGGCATTCGTCGGCGATCAGCATGGCCTGAACACGCTGCGCTACCAGCCCGCCAAAATCGCCGCGATCGAAGGGCTTTGGGATACCGAAACGAACGGCACCGCACTGAATCTGTTCGGCCTGCCCGACATGCAAGCCGAAACGACGCGCTATGCGCTGTCCGTGCCGCATTTGGGCAGCCTGCTGCTCACGCATACGTGGGACGGCGAGATTCGCGGGCTGAAGTCGTTCCCGCGCGACGAGCGCCCGAATTCGACCGTCGTCTTCTGGAGCTTTCGCATCATGGTCGGCCTCGGCATCCTCATGATCGTGCTGGCCGTCACGGCCTGGGTCCTGGAACGCCGGGGCCGGCTCTACGATACGCGCTGGTTCCATCGTTTCGCACTCCTAATGGGTCCGAGCGGCTTCGTCACACTGCTGGCCGGGTGGGTGACCACCGAAGTAGGCCGCCAACCATGGGTCGTCTACGGCGTTATGCGCACGTCGCAGGCGATATCGCCGCTCAGCACGCAACAGGTGGGCATTTCGCTCATGACGTTCGTCGTCGTGTATTTCCTCGTGTTCGGCACCGGCATCTACTACATGCTCAAGCTGATGCATGCCGGCCCCCAGCGCGCGCCGACAGACGACGACGCACGTGCGTCGCACCCCGGCGGCGGGCGCGAACTCGCCGCGACGACGGCGTAGCCGGCGCGACACACGCCCACCGATACCTACCTTTCGTCATTCGAGGATTACCATGGATGTCACCTTAGTCTGGGCCGCGATCATTGCGCTCGGCCTGCTCTTTTACGTCGTGCTCGACGGCTTCGATCTCGGCATCGGAATCGTCTTCCCCCTCTTTCCCGACGAGCGCGAACGGGATCTGATGATGAACACCGTCGCGCCGGTCTGGGACGGCAACGAGACCTGGCTCGTGCTCGGCGGCGCCGCGCTGTTCGGTGCGTTCCCGCTCGTGTATGCGACGGTACTGTCGGCGCTCTATCTGCCGCTCGTCGCGATGCTCGCTTGCTTGATCTTGCGGGGCGTATCGTTCGAGATTCGCGGCAAGGCCTCGCGCACGAAGCACTTGTGGGACCTCGCGTTCATCGGAGGCTCCACGGGCGCGGCGTTCTTCCAAGGCATTTCGCTCGGCGCGTTCGTCCAAGGTATCCCGCTTGCGAACGGCGAGTTCGCCGGCGACGCATTCGGCTGGCTCACACCCTTTACGCTGCTGACGGGGCTCGGTGTCGTCGCCACGTATGCCCTGCTCGGATGCTGCTGGCTCGTCGCGAAAACCGAGGACGACCTGCAACGGCGCTTGCATCGGCTCGTGTGGCCGCTCACGCTCGTGTTGATCGCCTTCATCGTCGCGGTCAGCATCTGGACGCCGTTGCAAGAACCCGGCGTCGCGGCACGCTGGTTCAGCGCCGAGTGGTTTCACCGCATGCTGCCGGCCCCGTTCCTCGTCGCGATCTGCGCCTACCTCATGCGCCGGGCCGCGAACGATCGCCACCATACCCGGCCGTTCGTGCTGGCGACGAGCTTCGTCGTGCTCGGTTACGCGGGCCTGCTCGCCACGCTATGGCCGTACGCGATCCCCTCGTCGGTCACGCTTTGGCAAGCGGCGGCGCCCGAGCGCAGCCTCACGTTCACGCTGACAGGTGCCGTGGTGATCTTGCCGATCATCGTGGCGTACACCATGCTCGGCTATTGGGTCTTTCGCGGAAAGGTGCGCCATGGCGAGCATCACTACCACTAAGCGGCGCGCGGCGCTACCGAGCTGGGTGTGGTTCGTCTTGCTGTGGTGCATGGGCGTGGGCAGCGCCGTGCTGATCGGCGAAGCGTTCAAGCTATTCATGAACGCGACGCTGTTCGCCGTCTCGAAGTAGCGGGCCGTCCGCATTCGGCCCGGGCGCATCGGCTCGGCTCACGCCCGGGACCGACGACAGGGTCCTCGACCTGCTCGATCGGTAGGAATGGCAATTTTTACTCGCCGACAACACCATCCTTTCAAATCGCCTTCATTTCGATGTAAAACGCCCTTCCGCACCCGTTTTCTACGGGCAAACCCCTGATTGATATCGGTCAAGTTTTCTTGTTACAAGAACGTGAAAAAATTGCCGAAAACCCTAACAGTGCTTTTTTCCTACATTTTATTAGGAAGGGATTGCTTTCGGTAAAAGCCGTTCTTAGAATGGGCCCCGTGGTGTTACAAGTTGTAACGAGCTGTATCAAAGGGCGCACCGGGGAAACGCAAACGATAACGTCCCCGCGAGCGACAAAATTACACGGTAGAAAATACCGGACCGGGTCAACGGGGCTTCGGAAACGTGAGAAATGGACCGCAGCAGCGAGACGCTGGAATCAATCCGCGAAATTAATTTGTCGTACATCATGCTCGCGCAACGCATGCTGCGCGAGGACAAGGCCATCGGGATGTTCCGCCTGGGCTTGTCGTCGGAGTTGGCCGATCTGCTGGCCGGGCTAACGCTCGCGCAAAGCGTGAAGCTGGCTTCCTCCGACCAGCTCTTGTGCTTTTTTCGCTTCAACGACCATGCGATGCTCTCGGCTTTGACGCAAACCGCGAAGAACGCCGAAGTGGCCGCCACGCACACTGCGATCTTGCTCGCCAGCCAGCCGGCCGAGCAGTTCGCGTGAATTGACGGGAACGCGCCATGGTCCAGAAGAAGAGCCTGACGGAAGATGCCCAAGAGGTGTTCCGCGCCATCGCGCTGATCGAACTCGGGGCGCGCATGCAGGTGCTCGAGAGCGAGCTGACGCTCTCGCGCGATCGCATGATCCGTTTGTACCGCGAGATCAAGGGCGTGTCGCCGCCGAAGGGCATGCTGCCGTTCTCGGCCGATTGGTATATGACGTGGCTCGCGAACATCCATGCCTCGCTGTTCTACAACACCTACGTCTTCCTCAAGCATGAAGCCGGGTGTTCGCATCTCGACGCGCTCACGAAGGGCTACCGTCTTTATCTCGAGCACTGCAAGCATAGCGACGCCGAGCCCGTACTCGATCTGACGCGCGCCTGGACCCTCGTGCGCTTTTTCGATGCGGACATTTTGCAGCTGACGCCGTGCTGCCGCTGCGGCGGCAAGTTCGTGGCCCATCGGCACGATCTCCAGAACAACGTCGTCTGCGGCGCGTGCCAGCCGCCATCGCGCGCGGGCAAGACCAAACGCGCCAGCGCCGCCAAGCACGACGCCGAAGCGGCACAAGCCGCGCAAGCCGCCCACGCGGCTTGATACCCCACTCCCCTAGCTTCGCGCCTTTCGCCGTGTGACGGATGCCGTCTCGCCCGGCGATTGGACGCTCGTCGATACGAGGGGCCGCGCCCATACGATCGACGGCCCGTGCCGGCTCGTCTCGAACAATATGCAGATGCTCGTGGCGGCGGCGCCGGCAGGCAGCGGGATCGCCTATGGCCCGTCGTTCGCGTTCGGCGATACGCTCTCGCGCGGCGAACTCGCAACAGTGCTGCCCCGCTACCGTACGGCCGAATTCGACCTGCAAGCAGGTGTATCCCAGCACGCGGCACATTCCCGCGCGCGTGCGCCGCTTCGTCGAATGCCTGGCCGAGACGTTCGGCGACGATCCGCACCGGAATCGCCACGCGCGGACAGGAAATGAAGCCGGTTAAAAGCGCGTCAATCGACGATATCGTCAGCATGTGAGATTCGCTCGGCACGCCCTGACTGCACGTGCGATTCGTACGTCCATCACGTGACGTTTTCGGTAAAACTACGGCTACCGATCGCCAGCCAAGTTATATCTTCGCGAGGAGTGCGGAATGCCGAAAATCATCGATGCGCTGGTCGCCATCGATCCCGTCGCCGTGATGAGGGACCACGGCAACCCCGATGGATACGTCCCGCTCAAGAACGATGGGCTCGGCTACGTATTCGCGGTCACTTCCTTCGCGGATATCGCACAAAGCACGGATGCAAGCGAGGTCTGCGCGCAGCAAGCGCATGACCATCAGGAGGAAGAAGGCGGCGACGACGTCAAGCTTGTCATCACGGTGGGCGACGTCGCCCGTTTTCGCTCGACACCCTTGGGATGGCGGAGCGACTATCAATGCTTCATCGACCAAATCGTCGCCGACTCGTCGCCCCATTGCATGACACAGCCGAACGATGTCTGTCGTTCGGTCAGCTCAACCGACATGAATCCCGCAGTGCCGCCTTTTACTCAGTATCTACGCATCTCGGAAGCCGACTACTACCATGAAGCGACGATGCTACGTACAGGCACAGTGAACCTCACTTTAAATTTCTCCATTTACGATCACACAGCCCACAGATTGGGCGGATATAGTTTTCAATCGAAAATCAAGATCAATCCTTGATCGCCCGAAAATTATCGCCGCCTATCATACCGACCTGAACCTCCAAAAAATCGAGGCGCTCGCCTTGTCGGCCGATCGTTCTCGAAGGATCAACCATGTCGAAAACTATACCGATACTCGTAGTGGTCGATGCAGAAAGCATCCTCCGAGACCACAAACCCAATGGGTACACCCCCGTCGACCTTAAGAATTCCGGAAGAGGTTACGTGTTCTTGATGAGTTATTGGGCAAGCGTCGATCAATATAAGGACATCGATCTCGACCCATACATGGAGGACCCGATAGGGGTACAAGATCAACAAGAAGGTGGCTATTCATTAAATCTCAAACCCGACGTGGGCGACATCATCCGATGGCGAGCAGTTTGCCTATCGTCGCCGTTTCAGCACCGATGCTATCTCCAGTCGTTAACACTGATACAAGGTTGGACCGATTGGAAGTTCGTCACGCCCCCTAAACCGCGAATCGAAAGGGTGACCTACGCCTGCGTCGGGGCGGGCGCGGGCTCGACCGCACCGCGCCGCGTGGCGCCGGTAGTCGCCGACGATTACTGGTGGGAGTCTGTGGTTGTGGGCACGACTCGGCAACCTTACAACGTGCAGTACGCCATCGTCGATAGCGATGGATCGCATCGAGGCATCTTTTCGCACGACCCGTATATCACGTGACCGGACTGTTAATCGTTATCGCAACGCCAACATTTCAGCGGAGCCATCATGCCAACCGTCGTCGACTGCACCGTCGTATTCGATCCCGTAAAAATTCTTCAGGATCACAGCACGCAACCCGCTCAACCGACACAATCGACGCCGGCGAGTACCGGCTCGGGTAACGCCGGCTCGGGCAACGCCGGCACCGATAAAGGCACCGCCAACGACACATGGATAGCGCTCAAATACAGCGGCCGATCCTACCTATTTTTACTCGCTCCGGCAGACAACATCGCGAAAACCACCAACCAAGACGCAATAGAAGCCAGCAACGATCTGCGCGTCATCGTCAAGGTCGGCGATATTCTCCGTCTACGGACGACCAGCTTGGCCTTGCAGCGCGACAACCAGTGCTTCATCGAGCAAATCGATATCGCCAGCGGTGACCTTTGCATCACACCGCCGACACAAGAACGCCGTACATCGACTTCCACGGCTATCGACCCAACCGTTGCCACGCTCGATCAAGTCAAACCGGTGCCGCTCATCGACAACTGTTGGGAATTTACGGCGATCCAAACGGGATTAGCGTCCGCCAACATGAAATTTCGAATCTACGACGACAAGGCCGCGCTTCGTGGAAGCTTCGTGTGTTCGCTCTGGTACATGGTGCAACCCTAGGCTTTGGCGGCAAGCGGCGGCAACGCGTCGAGCGCGGTGCCGACATGACATCCTTTGGAGAGGCCACCATGAATATCGACGTAACCTACATAGCCGACATAGAAAGGCTTATCAAAGATTCATTCTATAGCCCGAATGCCTACTACGATGCCTCGACCTCGGGCCAAGACATCGTATTCGGGTTGACCCGTTGGGACAATCTGAATGCCGGGCCCTATTGGCCCGGAACCGCCAATTCCAATCTGAACCTCCAAGGTGGCGTCAACTTGAACATCCGGGCCGAAGCTAACGACAAGATCAGGCTGCGTACTCAGTCCCTGAGCGCCGGGTTCAAGTATCAATGTTTCATTCAGTCGATCACGTGCTACTACGCCAATGTGACCGTCACCGGCCACAAGTGCGACGCCGTTGCGGCAGCCCTGCAAGCGACCACCGGCGCGCCTGCACCGGCGCAGTCCTTCGACGATTACTGGGAACTGACCGTTGGCGACAAAACGGGCACGGATCAATGTACGATCCATTTCTCTATATTCGATAGCAACGCCACTCGAATCGGCGGATTTTCCACCTACCTTTACGCGAGTTGGCCCGGCGCGTCCGCCTATTCCATTTCTTGAGATTGATTCCGCCGAATAGATCATATCGAAGCAACAATCCCTGGCGTGTGTCTCATTCGAAGGAGTCGCGCATGAAGGTGATCAACGTCACGATGTTCGCCGACATCGGCGGCATTCTTAGCGACAAAAGTTATTCCATCAGTGGATCTCAGGTCACTATCCTCGAAAATTTTCAAAAGTACATTTTCTTCCTCACGGATTGGAGCGACGTGAATTTTGGAGCGTCCTACGGGGTACGCGGCCAGGGGGAAACCGCCGACGAGGGAGGCTACTACCTGGACGTTAAGGCCGATGCGGGCGATTACCTTCGCTTTCGCGTCGCCGGGCTAACGCTCGGCTTCGAGCATCGGTGTTTCATCCACCCCTTCACGTTTAACGCCCCGACCGTCGTCTCGGATGCCAAGCCGGTGGCGAACAGCAGTTCCATCGCCGTCCAGCTCGCGGACGGCAAGATCGTCGCAAAGACAGTCGACGATTTTTGCATGGAGGCACAGGTCAAAGCCGCCGGACACGTGACCTACAAGATTACCTTTTCGGTATTCGACAGCACGGGCACCCGCGTCGGCATACTCTCGCTCGACCCGGCCATCGACATTCCCGGGAAGAACCGATATGCAGTGGGCTAGGCGTTTCATCACGACTTCCAATCGTATTCTTCACCTTGGTGCAGGTGCATCGTCTGCACGTTGTTTCGACCTCCCGTGGAGCGAATCATGTCGGACATCAACATTCTGGTCGTCGTCGACACGCATCATTTGGAAACGGCATATCTCAATCCGAGCAAGGACCCGGCAAATCCCACGACGATCGCACACGACGATCTCTATATGATCTGCGCGGCAACCCATCTCGTCGATAAGCAAGCGACGGCGGATCTCATCGTCAAGGCAACGGAGGGCGACACGGTGAGTTTTCGTGGGATGTCGATCTCGGCCAACTCGGACGACGCTGTCATAGCGTATCGCATCCAACATTGGGACCCGCCCGGTAAAACAAGCGACTACGTCTTCGACAATTTTCAGACGAGCGCAGTGACGGTTCCTGGCGCTGTCAGGCACGTGCCCAGCGCGGGCGCGCTAGCCGTCACTCATTCGCCAAGCACGTTCGTGAGCCTGGCCTCAAAAGTAAGTCACGTCGGCACGGAATACTTCTACTTGCACATTGCCGTCTTCCGGCTCGATAGTCATCGAGAGAAGCAGACACTCTATGGCTGTTACTCCTGGGATCCGGGAATCGTGGTTCAGTGAACGGCCGTCTTCGCTATGGTTTCAGGCCAATTTACAAATAGTGAATACTCCATTCCCTGACTAGTTCTTTCGTCGATTGCCGTAACGAAACACCCACCTCTTAAAACAATTTTCCGCTATCTTTGATCGGCAATCCCGAAAACATCGTCTCATTGCCGTTCGCGTTCCGGACATAGCCAAACCGAATTCAATAAACAAAGAATCCCACATGGCGATTCCGACGGATTGCGTCACGCACGTCAACAGTACATCTTCGAGGAAACAAAAATGCCAGCGCCCGACGGTACCTTGCTTTGTCTTTTCAGCAACGACAAATGTCTCATCATCGACGATTTTGCGCCAAAACTACAGAACGTCTATGCAATCAAAGAACTATGGCCGACGCTTTCCACCTACAACATGGACAGTCAGTTGGATGCGGCCTACTATTGCCCGGAGCACACCTCCGTCGCATTTTTCAAGCATGACGAATGCGCGTTTTTTAATTACAGCTCGAAGAAGTGGATACAGGGCAAGATAAAAGACTACTTCAACGCCTCCGCGTCCAATCTCCCGGCGGGCGACAGCGACGCCTTCTACAGCGACCTCACCGCCGCCAGCACCGGCGTTGCGCACGAATACTACGCGCTGTACAAGGGAACGAAATTCGTCAACGGAAAAATCGCCGGGCAAGACCCCTTCACGGGCAAAGTCCAGCTCAACAACGAATACGGCGACATCGTCAAGGACGGATGGCAGCTTACGAACACCCAGACGTTGGTCGCCTCCACCCTGGTGGCCGAACTCAAGGCCTACGGTCCTGCCGGGGACGATAAATTGGAGCGGGCCCTCATCGTCCACGACACGAGCGACGGCCAGTACAAATTCACGTTCGACCAGCGAAACGTGCCCGGTTTTACCGGGGTAACGGGCGCCATGCATCTGAAAACCTTGTATTCGGAATACGACGACAACGCCTATCCGATCCAAGCTGCAACGCGCGCCGATCCGGTGTCTTACGAGAATCCGAAGCCGACTCCGCTCCCCGCGCCCACGCCGATCCCGCATCCGATTCCGCTCCCGCCGGGCCCCGTGCTGCCCAATCCGCTGTGCGCCGAACTCGGAAACATCATGAAAACGATCTGCAGTTTGACCGTCCTGATGCACAAAGCGATCGACGCATGCTATCCGCAGTCGTCTTGGCCGACGCAGCCGTATCCCGACGGATGCTCGAGTTCGGGCACAAAGCGTCCCTGCGGATGCCACGGACAGTCGGGCGGAAACCCGGTAATCGTGGGGCCCGGGCCTGTGCGCCCGCAAGGCAAATAGACGCCTGTCCTTGCATCTGCGTCGACATCACGATTCGAGGCTGGCGGGAGCCCTCTGAGCCAGTGGCTTGCTCAGCCTCGCGTACCGATCTAGGAAAACAAAATGGCAAACTCGGACGGCACACTACTCTGTATATTCAGCGGAAGCGACTGCATCATCGTCGACGACTTCGCACAAAAGGTGCAGCAAACCCTCCCGATCGGTACGATCTGGCCGGAACTCGCGGCCTGGGGCATGGACCGCGACCTCGATGCCGTTTGTCGCGACGATACGATCGGGCAATTCATCTTCTTCAAAGGCGGCCAGTGCGCGGTCAACAACTTCAAACAAAAGAAGTGGTCGCACGGCATGCAAGGCAACTACTTCATTCTGCCGTTGCCCCAGGACAACCAGTCACCGCGATTCTCGGGCACCATCTGCGCGGCAATCGAAGACGCGGGCACGATCTCCCTCCATGCGCACGACCCGATCGAGGCGCACGTATCGCTCAAGGGACAAACGACCGATCTCTTGACGGGTGCGGTGCACTTGAGCGCAGCGGTGGGGATCGATAAGGCCGGCTGGCCGCAAGTCATCCCTCACCCGCTGGAACACATGCCAGCGCATAAGGAGTTCGCCTGCACGCACGTTTTCTGGCCGACGAGCCTCTCTCACGGGACGAACGCACTCGCGCCCGGGATGCTCGTACAAGATCCGCAAACCGGCCGGTACCAGTGCACGTTTATGAACAGCAGCGCGTTCACCGTGCTGACGAGCATGTGGCAGGGCTGGACAGATCCGGACAGGATAGACGCCGCGACCCGTCTCGACTTGTCGATGATCCCCCTTCCGAACCCGAACCCGACCCCCATCCCCGGCCCCGGCCCGGCTCCGAGTCCCAATCCCCTGTGCGACGAGTTCGGCAACATCATGAGGTCGATTTGCAGCTTGACGGTGCTCATGCAGAAGGCGATCGACGCCTGCTATCCGCAATCCTCGTGGCCCACCCAACCTTACCCGGACGGTTGCTCGAGCTGCGGGTCCGACAAGGCCCCCCCCTGCGGATGCCAAGACCCTGCGAATAAGCCGGACAAACCCACTAACACCTAATCCCGAGCTTTAACTCGCCTGACAACGGCCCCGGACGACCTGTCCGGGGCCGGCTGCGCCTGCCTCTCGGCAGCCGATGCAAAGACCGGTCTTGCCGTCGAACGCACAGACATCAATGCATGGCGATTTGACTGCCATCCCTCAGGCCACAACGCGGGTCGGGTTCACTTCGACCGTCACATGCGACAGCCCCTTGAAGCGCTTGAGTGCCGCGCGGTAGAACCCCGGGGTGCGCTGATCGTGACCGGTAGCCACCGATACGATCGCACTCATATGTCCCGGACCGACGCGCCATACATGTAGGTCAAGCACGGTGTCACCGTTGTCTTCAATGACGTGACGAACGTTCTCAGCCATACGCTTGTCCGGATTCATGTCGAGCAGAATGCGGCCCGTATCGCGCATCAGACCCCACGACCAGTTCGCAATCACCAGCGCGCCGATCACACCTGCGAGCGGGTCCATCCAGACCCAGCCGAACGCACGCGCCAACAGCAGGCCGATGATCGCCAGCACGGAAATCGCAGCGTCGGCAATCACGTGAATGTAGGCCGAGCGAATGTTGTGGTCGCGGTGCATGGACGCCTGTGCATCGTCGCGATCGTGCTCGTGTTCTTCGAACTCGATCTGATGTTCGCCACCGGGCAGGCGGACGATGGCCCTGAATGCGTGCGGCTCGGGAATGTCGTCCTTCGACTCCAGATAGCCACCGCGATCGGCAAACGCGAAGGTTTGGCGCATGCCGTCGGGGCGGATCGTCGTCACTGACACAGCACTGGCGCTCAGTGTCGCGGAAGCCGTTTCGGGCGTAATACGGAAGACGGGTGGGACACCGTCTTCGAAAACCGACAAGACAAACTTGCCACTGCGGTCAGAGATGCGATGCACTTCGCTTTCGTGACCCTGTTCGTCTTCGTGTCCGTGTCCGTGGCCGTGTCCGTGGCTATGCCCATGACTGTGGCCGTGGTGGTTGCCGCTCAGCAGCCAGACGCTCGCGAGATTGACCAGCAGCCCAAGCACAGCGATAGGGATCGCCTGATTGAAGTGGATGGGCACGGGCGAGAGAAAGCGCGATATGGCCTCGTAAGCAATCAGCAACGCGATCATGGCCAGGACGATGGCGCTGGTAAAGCCCGCGAGGTCGCCCAGCTTGCCGGTGCCGAACACGAAGCGATTGTCGGTCGCGTGCTTGCGCGCGTACGTGTAAGCCAAAGCGGCGATGAGCATCGCGCCGGCGTGCGTCGACATGTGCAGGCCGTCGGCGACGAGCGCGAGAGAGCCAAAAAGACTGCCGCCGACGATCTCAGCCACCATCATCGCGCTGCACAGCGCGATCACCATCCAGGTCCTGCGCTCGTTGTCTTCATGGGCTGCGCCCAGAAAGATGTGATCATGTCCCGCGCCGAAAGCGGAATCTTCAAAGTTGGTCATGTTTCCCTCTCACTTGAAGTAGCTGTGGACTACCTCGATCAGTTGCTCGGTGCCGCTGCCGTGCTCGTCGCCCGGTTCGGCGTCGACGAGATGCGTTCGAATGTGGTCTTCGAGAACCACCGCAAGCAATCCGTTCATCGCGCCACGGCTGCTCGTGATGAGCTGCAGCACATCCATGCAACCGCGCTCTTCTTCAAGTGCGCGCTCAATGGCTTCGACCTGTCCCTTGATACGACGAACCCGGTTGAGCAGCTTCTGTTTCTCGCGAATCGTATGGCTCACGGCTAGCTCCAAAATACGGTAGGGGGCTATATTACTGCAGATAGGGGACGGGGGTATGCGCTTGTCGAACCGCCATCGCCCATCCCGCTCCTCTACTTCACCCAGTACCTTGCATAAAACAATACTGGCTGCTACAGTTCGCACCATGTCAAACCAAGTACCTTGCGATGCATAGCACCCAGCAGTCCGGCCCCCGGCGCGCAGCATGAAGACCCAACTCAAGAAAGGCACGCTCGACATGTGCGTGCTGGCCGTGCTCGCCCGCGGCGACAGCTACGCGTACGAACTCGTCTCGACGCTGTCGGAGACGATGGAGATCAGCGAAGGCACGATCTACCCGCTCATGCGCCGCCTGCAAGCCGAAGCTTGGGTGTCGACGTATCTGGTCGAATCGAATTCCGGCCCGCCGCGCAAGTACTACACGCTGACGGATCTAGGCCGTCGAAGCCTTCAAGCGATGCAAGCGGAATGGCGCGGTTTTGTCGACGAAGTGAACCACGTGCTCGGCTGGCCCGGTATGGAACAAGACAAAGGGGAACGTCAATGAAGCAGGACGCATTCATTCAGCGGTTGCGGCAGGGCCTGGCCAGCTTGCCCAAGCAGGAAGTCGACGAAATTATCGCCGACTACCGCGAGTACATTGGCGACGCGATGGCCGCCGGCCGCAACGAAGAGGACGTGCTCGCCGCCCTGGGCGACCCCGACAAGCTCGCTCGCGAGCTGAAGGCGCAGGCCACCTACCGGCAATGGGAAGCGCGCCGCTCGTTCGGCAACCTCGCACGCGTGGTGGTGTCGATCGCCGGGCTCGGCCTGCTGAACCTCATCTTGTTCATCCCGTTCATGCTGTACCTCACACTGCTGACGGCGGGTTACATGGTATCGGGTGCGTTCGCGCTCGGCGGCCTGATCGCCGTCGTCTACATCGGCAGCCATCAGCTGTTCGGCTGGCCGCCGGCCGACAAACCGTCCATTCACGTCGGCACGAACACGCACCGCCCAGCGTCGGGCGCTTCGAGCAACGATGACAAAGACGCGGGCGACCGCGCGCCGGACCTGGGCAGCATCAAGATGGACGGCGATCAATTCGTGCTGACACTCGACGACGGCAGCCAGGCGTCCATCGTGACGCGCGAGGGCTTGGTCGTGCTCAAGAACGAAGACGACGAGATGAAGATCGTCGCCGTCGGCCACGGATCGGACAAGCTGCTGACCTCCACCGGCGATCATCGCTATCGCATCGCGACACAGGATGTAACCTCCCTGGTGCTCAAGGACGACGAGGGCAAAGTCGTATCGATCGGCCATGCCAATGACAATCCCTCGGCCTTCGTCTGGGATATCCGCGACGACGACGGCGCCGATCACGTGCAGTTCGAGCAAGACGCTCGCGGCAATACGAGCCGTCTCGCGGTCAAAAGCGGTGCCGATTCGGTGGTCATCGATCCCGATAAAGGCCTGTCCATCAAGAGCGGCAGCGACAAGTTCAGTATCGACGCACCGATGGGATGGTCGATGAGCCCCGCGTCGTTTCGCTGCGCGTTGGCGATGCTGGTAGGCGGTGTGCTCGGCCTGATCGTATGTATTTGGCTGACGCGTGTGACGTGGCGCGCCCTCTCCCGCCATGTGCATCGCCAAATCGACGCGCTCTCGGCTCGGCTCGACGGACACGAACAACGCACGACGTAGCACACGCTTCAGGTATGACCGGTCCGGCGACATTAGGGCCGGCAGTTTTGCCAGACAATTAGTAGTCCTAATGACTAGCCACTACCGTTCACGCCACATCGAAAGAAAGGAATCGCCATGAGCCTGCACTATCTCACCGATGTTTCCCGTTCGGCTGGGCGTCGGCCCGCTCCCGCGCCGGCGCATCTCGACGGCTTTCAGCTCGACGCCATGTTCATCCTCGATTGGCTCGAAACGGGCTGGCGCGCCGTGCGTTCCCAGCCGCTGCTGTGGCTCGGCACTTGGTTCGTCTGTGCCGCTTTCGCTGTCGCCTGTAAGCGCGTGCCGCTCCTGCGCCCTGCCATCGTGCTGCTTGCACCGCTTGTCGTGGGCACGTTGATGATCGCGCAAGAGCGCGTACGGATCGGGCGCCCCGCACGCCTGCGAGACATGCTCGGCACCGTCGCGCAGCACGCTTACGCGCTGCTGACCATCGGGCTAGCCAGTGCGACGCTGATCGTTGTCGGCTACGTGCTCTCGGCGGTCGTCGTCGATGCGACGGTGCTCAAGTCGTTCGTCACCAGCGGCGTGCATCATCTGTCGATTACCTACGGCGGCGCCGATTTGCATGGGACGGTCGCGACGCTCGTCGCCCTGCCGATTTTCACGGTCGCCCTGGCCGCCGCGTGGTTCGCGCCCGCGCTGGTCGTGCTTCGCGACGCGGGTCCGCTCGATGCGATGGCATCGAGCCTGCACGGCGCCGTCCGCAATTGGCGCACCACGCTCATCTACGTCGTGGCCGTGGCCGATGCGGTGCTGCTTGCGCGTCAGATTCCTCTGCTGATCACGTCGCTTGCATTGATGCCGCCGATGTTGCTGTCGATCTATGGGGGCTATCGGGATTTGTTCGCCTCGTCGGCTTCGACCGCTGCATGATGCGTCGGTTCGACGGCCGGGATCGGATGCACCAGTCGATCCCGTCAAGCGCGCATCGGCTGCGCCGACGCCTGCGTTGAGCCGCTTCCGGGATTTCGTGCGGGTGCAGATGGAGCGCCACCATTTGAGGAGGAAACTTAGCCGCGCATAGCCGAAAGCTATGGAGCAATTACGCGGCTGGGCCTATCGATCGATTGGCGCATCGCATTTTGCGAGTGCGTCGGAGTAAAGCCCAAGCGACTATCGCGAGCCCTAGCGCACCCGCTGCTATAAAGGTGACTTCGACGCCGACATATTGAGCTATCCAAGATCCAATAATTGGTCCGATGACCAGTGCGGCGAGTTGCAGACTACGCACCGAAGTAGATACAACTCCGAGTGCGTCTGCAGGCACCTCTTTCTGAAGGGCGATTCCGTACACCATCATGCCGCCCCCATAACAAAACCCGTTGATAAGCCATAACATGCATAGCATGCCTAATCCCAACGATGGAAGAGTAAGCGCAAGTAGTCCCGCCGCAACTACCGAGCCACTAAATCCGCCAACAAACACACTTAGTGAGGTAGCTTCACAAGCGCGCGCCAACAGCTTCTTAAGCACGACCGCACAACCAATCGCACCGAGTGCAGTACAACTCACGATTGTCCCAAATGAACTGTCGGGCAAGCCATGCTCTCGAAGCAACACGACTACAATAGAGTCATATAGCCCGAGAACCATCGAAGACGCGAGCGCAAGTCCCAGCGCGAACGCAAAGCTCGGACTCTCGGATATCACCCGCCGAACAAGCGCAAAATCAGGATAGCGCCGCTGCGAACCGCCCGCCGCGCTCCCCCATCCAACGACACCGGCCACGCCGATTGCACACCCCATAGACAGAAGGGCTAGCCCCCCAGTGAACCCAAAACCGCCGCGAGAATGAAGCGCGACAGAAAAACCGACGCCAAGCAGCGGGGAGAGAATCTTGGTGCATTGATCGAGCACTGACGTAAGCGCGACAGTCGAAATGATCTGCTCATTAGAAAGCAGACGTCTAATCAAAACCTGCTCCGCAGGAATTGCTCCCAAGTTGCCCATACCCTTCAAAAATACCCACACAATAAAAATCGTTTCATTTGCAGAAAATGCCAATCCCATAGAGGTAACGAAACGCACGAACGCACTCACGATCATGATCAATGCGGGTGATTTTTTATCAGCCAATGCACCGACGAATGGTCCGAGAAGCAAGCCCGGAAGGCCGTAGAGCGCAGCAGAAAGCCCCAACCCACTCGGATCAACTTGATAATGAAAAGACAAAATCGAAAATATTAATGTGAAATCAACCCATATGGCAACCGAGTTCAAAATACGCCCGAATAGGAACGATGAATAACCACGCACCGAAAATAGAGAGACCGTTGCAGTCATAGTTAACACTCATTCCAACCAATTTTCATATACAATTTATCATTAACGACAAATCCATCCAAGCCAGTCTCTCTCGCATACCGCACAAGATCGCTGCTTCGGTTGATAAATCCAGCCCCATTGAAATTGAGAGACGTATTACACAAAACACCGACACCAGATATTTCGCCGAACGCGCATAGCAGTTCATACATCCTTGGATTCTGGCGTCGGTTCACCGTCTGGGGCCTACTTGATCCGTCGACGTGAGTAACTGCACGCAAGAAGTGCGCCTTCACGCGCGCGAAATAGAGCATATGAGGGCTTGTCGCGTGGAGGTCGAAGTATTCGAACGCACTCTCCTCTAAGCATATCGGTGCGATGGGTCGGAAGGATTCGCGGCGCTTGATGCAATTCAGCCGATCCACGGTTGCGACCGCGAACGGCGCTGCAAGAATTGAGCGATTTCCAAGGGCTCGTGGACCGATTTCGGCCCTGCCATGGGCCCAACCGAGAATGGCCCCACCGTATAGGAATTTTGCAACGGCATGATAGTCCATCTCGCTTTTGCAAAAACCTTCAATCTCGTCGATGTCCTCGACAAAGGGCTGGCCACGATAGACGTCCCACTGGATCTTAGCGTACCCAGTGAACGCGAACTGAGCGTCAATCGCCGTACCGATCGCGGATCCAACATCGTTCGGGCACGGCGGAACAAACACGTCGGAGAATAGTCCACTGTCAACCCACTGTCGATTCCAATCGCAATTCAGGCCACATCCACCAGCGATCAACAATGGGGCCTCACGATCAACCATCAATCGCACACGCCTTAGAAAGGTATCGAATATTCTGTCAGAAAGGACGCGCGCCAGATCCTTGAAAGCTTCGCTTTCGACGCCAATATTAAAATAGCCTGAATTGAAAAATAGATTCTTGTCAAGCAAATTCAACGTAAGATTCTCCGATAGTACATCGGAGATAAACCTATCTTGTCCATCCCCCCTAGCTCGTCGCCGTCCAAATGCCGCGAGCGCCATCAACTTCCCCGCATCCCCCAATCTGACACTTCCGGGCCTAAAATTGAATGTCGGATCGGCGACACTATAGGCAAACGCGTACCGAATTCCCGGGTATGACATGATTTTTCCGAGATGCTTAATTTCCGTATTTTCGTTCACAAAATAGAGCGACCCTATATAGCCCTCCCAGAGCAATACATAACACACCTGTCCTTGTGGAAACGGAGACATGCCATATGCACACATTATGTGCGACCGTTCGTGCGAGTCTGTTGCTAAGTGAACCTGCGCTCCGAAAATTTGACCCATCGTCAAACGAGGCGGAACAAGGCCACAATATCCCGCACCAATAGGCGAGCCGCTTTCCGGATGCGCGCCTTTACTCCACCCGCTGACGGCGATGATGTCCGGAATCCGATTAACTGCGGCACAAGCCTCAATAAACGATTCAACGGTCACAGGGCCATATCGCGGATTGGTGTCCTTCTCTGACTCATATGAAAAAGACAGGACGCCATCGTCAATACATGTTATATGCCCATCATGCCCCGGCTTCAGTCCCAAAACGAGCATAGTTCCTCCTCAAACCACACTTCTTTGTTTTTCGATAGCCGTCAGCAATTCTGGGGCGAAGGCAGTATTTCGTCCGCTTCCTGCGCCGAGAAAAAACAAAACAGACTCGTTGATTTCATCCACACCCAACAAGCGATTTATTTCTCGATCCAAGAAGTAACCCGTTATCCACGAATTCAGCCCTAGCCCTGTTACGACAAGCTGGAATGTCTGAGCAAGACAGCCCACATCCAACAAGGCAACCCGATATGCTCGAGAATGGGGATATTTCCACCACATTTTATCGAATCGACACGTTATGAATACCCCAAATGCTAGATTTCGCGCGAACATCTGCGCACAAAGCAACTGGCCTAGTGTTTCACCATTGATTTGCTCGGTCACCAGCGTCAATTGATGTTTACTGGCGCGGTAATGATAAATTCCTCGGCGCAACCCAGTGATGTGGAGCGCGACCAAATATGCTTCGCTGGGATGTAGCGAGCCGCCGGATGGCGAAGTGCGTCGATAACCAACTGGCCTAATACCAGCTTCCAGCATATCTTCTCGCTTATCTCCATGCACCGTACCAAACGTCCAGTACATCGCATCCGCCACCGTTTGAAGCGATATTGGATCGGCAATAAACGATCTACTGGTTTTACGCTCCAATAATGCATCAACAAGCAACCGTGTAGCATGGAAATCTCTGTTCGCGGGCGGGAGGTCGATGGGATCTCCCTTCCGCTCATATTTCACTTCGGGGACTTTATCGGCGATCGACGTGCAATAAGCGACATAGCCTTCGTAACTGTCGTCCGAGGGGAGGCTCGCGCCTTCTTCCAATACGACCTGCGTCCCTATATGAAAAATTCTCGACAGACAATCCCACCCCCAAGCCGCAAAATCCCGATCATCATCTGCAAGAACTCGAGAAGCGGCGATTTCTCGATCCAGCGCCGAATCGGTTATCTCGGAACCGCGCGATATATCCAAAATCCGTTGAATATGCGACGGCGACACTTCGTATTGCGCATGTGCCCTGTAATCCCACAGAATCAGCTTTCCATCTATTATTTTTACGAAAAATAGGGGGTTAGATTTTGTTTCCATACGCTCACTCAAAATCGGTGGTTACATCGTCGATGGCCGTGTTTAACCGGCCATCGGACACCTCATCTAACGCCGAGGAGTTACTTCACGCCCCCACTGGGGTGTTGTAGGCATCATTCGACTGGGCAGACAACGACGGCTCTAGGTCGATTTTCTGAAGCTGCGACGGCACGGTGACCGGAGTGTTGTATGCATCGTTCGATTGGCTCGACAGCATCGGCTCGACATTCACATTCTTCATGGCAATATCCTTGAAAAAGTAGAAACATCCGCTTGCTTGCGGATGCGAGTCAAGCCTACGACCGACTGATTAGATCGGATGCAAGTTGGAAAAAAATCAGACGAACAGATGGCTCGCATGGACCGACGAAAGCCCGTGCGCAGCGTCTACGGACCGGCATGCGGCAGGCGTAGAAGAATCAGATGCAGGGTTCAGCGGCTCTCAAACAGCGAGACATGTGCGTCAGGCTGTAGAAACGCATCCACCGCTATAAGCGGTCGGAAGGCAAATTGAATGATTTCTTGGACGATGGCTCGCCGCTATGACCCACCCGGCGCGGCTCGCCGATCAAGACGACTGAAAGCGGTCCGAATTAAAAGCGAACCGCCGACACCGAAGGAACAAACGAGTCAACCGTCTAACCTGCTAGCCCCCACCGGCGGCGCACTCGCCCACTCCGCATTCATCGCAGAGCGGGCATCGCGGGACATACCAAAAGACTAACGGCTAGCAAGGCGAAGTGGACTAGCGGCCGCTTCCCGCATGCGCCTCCGCCGCCACGATATACCGCAACACGTCATCCGTCCGCCCACCGGACACAAGCTGCTCCGCCGTCTTGTATTCGAATTCCGACAGCGGTTCGTTCCGATACCAGAACAGCGCCTGCTTCACGCAGCCGTGAATATCCGTCGCAGCGCGAATCACGCGCAGCGCTTCGCGCAGAAAACGTTGCACGCTCTCCGAGGCCGGCGTGCGGCTCAATGTATTGCGATGCACGCCCGCCTGCTTCGCCAACGTTTGCATATCGATGTGTAACGCATCCGAAAACCGCCGCGCCGATACGATCGGCGCCGCAAACGCCGGATCCCGCAGCGAATTCATGAATTGCTCGAAGCTTTCGCCTTGCACGATGTCATCGAGGGTCACCGTCGAGTTCATCTTTGTACCTCGCATCCTTCGTGCGCCTATCGCGCACGCGCTTGGCAACGAAGCGCGGCACACACTCGACCTAGCTGTGCAGCCGCGCTCTGCCGATCCTCTACGCGCCGCCCCGCCGATAAGCGAGGGCGGCGCACTTTCGTCACTGCTTGGCCACTTGCTGCGTGTCGCTCGCCTTCATGTCGCCCCAACCGCCGCCCAAGGCACGGATGAGGTTCACGGTCGCCACGGCTTGCGAACCCGCCAGTTGGCTCGCCTGCCGTTGCGCCTGCAGCGTGGTGCGCTGGCTGTCGAGTACGTCGAGGTAGTTCACCTCGCCTTCGCGATACTGCGCCTCCGACAGATGCTGCGCCCGCGCCGCCGCGTTCACCGCGTCGTTCTGAGCGCGGATCTGGTCGTCGAGCAGCCGGATGTCGGACAGACTATCTTCGACTTCACGGAAAGCCGTCAGCACCTGCGACCGATAGTTGGCCACCTGCTCGTCGTATTGCGCCCTCGCCTGTGCCAACTGCGCCTTGCGTCGCCCGCCATCGAAGAGCGGCAGCGTCAGCGCCGTACCGGCCAACGGCCCCAGCAAGAACGTGCGGCTCGACCACTTGAACAGTTGGGCCAACCCCACGGACTCGTATCCGAACGCCCCCGTGATATCGAGTTGCGGGAAGAACGCCGATTTCGCGAGGCCGACACGCGAGTTCGCCGCGGCCATCGCCCGTTCGGCAGCCGATATGTCGGGGCGGCGTTCCAGCAATGCCGATGGCAGCCCGGCCGGCACGCGTGCCACCACGGGCACGAGCGGCTCCTGCGGGAACGTGAACTCCGCGGGCGGCTTGCCGAGCAGCACGGCAAGCGCATGCTCGGAGGCCGCGCGCTGCCGCTCGATGCCCGCCGCCTCGGCGCGCGTCGAGGCGAGCGCGTTGGTCGCCTGCTGCAGATCGAGTTCGCTCACTTCGCCCGCATCGTAACGATGCTTGACCAGCTTCAGTCCGTCTTCGCGCGACGCCACCGTCTTGCGATACAGGTCCCGCTCCGTGTCGAGTTCGCGCAGCGAGAAGTAGTTCGCCGCCACATCGGCCTGCAGCGCAAGCTGCACCGAGCGGAACAACGCTTCCTGCTGCTGCGAATCGGCACGCGAGGCCGCGACGTTATCGCTGACGCGCCCGAACAACGGGGCCTCGTACGACGTCGTCACTTGCGCCCGCCAAATCGTTTGCGGCGGCAGATACGCGTTTTCCGGCAGGCCCTGCGAAGCGGGCGCGACGCGCTCGCGCGTCGGGCCGAAGCCGGCGTCGAATTCGGGGAACCAGGCCGAACGCGCGGCATTGAGCGAGGCGCGCGACTCACGCACGCGCGCCGCTGCCGCCTTCAAGTTCTGGTTCTGCGCCAACGCTTCGTCTTCGAGTTGGTTCAACGTTGCATCGCCGAAAATCGTCCACCACTGGCCGCGCGAAAGCGCCTCGGCAGGCTGCGCGCTCTTCCAAGTGCCTGCCTCGGAGGCGGGCAACGGTGCTTCCTTGAACGCCGTGGGCGTATCGACGTCGGGCCGCTTGTAGGTCGGGCCGACCGAACAGGCGGCCACGAGCGTCATCAACAGCGTGCCCGCCAACGCCTTCAGCACGAGGCGCGAAGCCCCGGGAATCGAATCAAACCTTTTCATTGTCCTGTTTCTCCTGGCCTCAAGCGTCCGTCAACTCGGGCTCGAGGTCCGATTCCTTTTGCGAGTCCTTGCCCGCCACATGGATCGTTCCGCCGGCCAGCTTACGCAGCACGACATAGAACACCGGCGTCAGCATCAGACCGAACAACGTCACGCCCAGCATCCCGAAGAACACCGCGATACCCATGGCGTGGCGCATTTCCGAGCCGGCACCCGAGGACAACACGAGCGGCACTACGCCCATGATGAAGGCGATCGACGTCATCAAGATCGGGCGCAACCGCAGCCGGCTCGCTTCGAGCGCCGCGGCGATGGGCGTGCGTCCGTCATGCTCGAGTACGCGCGCGAACTCGACGATCAGAATCGCATTCTTCGATGCCAAGCCCACGAGCACCATCAAGCCGATCTGCGTAAAGATGTTGTTGTCGCCATGCAGCAGCCATACGCCCGTCAACGCCGACAGCACGCTCATCGGCACGATCAAGATGACCGCGAGCGGCAGCGTCAAGCTCTCGTACAACGCCGCCAACACGAGGAACACCAGCAGCACGCTGATCGGGAAGACCCAGATCGCCGAGTTGCCGGCCAGCACCTGCTGATACGTCAAGTCGGTCCACTCGAACTTCACGCCGCGCGGCAGCGTTTCCTTGGCGATCTTCTCGATGGCGGCTTGTGCCTGATCCGACGAGTAGCCCGGCGCGGGACCGCCGTTGATGTCGGCGGCCGTGTAGCCGTTGTAGCGCACGACCATTTCCGGACCGAACGTCGGCGACACTTTGACCAGTGACGACAGCGGCACCATTTCGCCCGATGCGTTACGCGTCTTCAACTGCAGGATGTCGTCCGGATGCGCACGGAACGGCGCATCGGCTTGCACACGCACTTGATACACGCGCCCGAAACGGTTGAAGTCGTTCACGTACAGCGAGCCCAGATAGATCTGCATCGTGTCGAAGACGTCCGTGACCGACACGCCGAGCTGCTTGGCCTTCACGCGATCGAGATCGACGTTCAACTGCGGCACGTTGATCTGATAGCTCGTGAACAGCGGACCGAGTTCGGGGGCTTCGTGCGCGCGTTTGATGAACGCCTGCGTCGCTTCGTCGAGTTGCGCGTAGCCGAGCGCGCCGCGATCCTCGAGCTGCAGCTTAAAGCCGCCCAACGTCCCCAAACCTAGCACCGGAGGCGGCGGGAACACGGCGACGAACGCCCCCTTGATCCCCGCATATTTCTGATTCAACGCCCCCGCGATCGCCCCGGCCGACAATGCCTTCGAGCCACGGTCCTTGAACGGCTTGAGCGTCACGAACACGATCCCCGCGCTCGAGCTGTTCGTAAAGCCGTTCACCGACAAGCCCGGGAACGCGACGGAGTGCTCCACGCCAGGCTGCTTCAGCGCGATATCGCCCATTTCGCGGATGACGCTTTCGGTGCGATCGAGCGTCGCCCCGTTCGGCAACTGCGCGAATGCGATCAGATACTCCTTGTCCTGCGCGGGCACGAAGCCGCCCGGCACGACATGCGTGACCAGCAAGGTCGCGCCGACGAGCACCGCGTAGACGCCGAGCATCAGCGACTTGCGACCGAGCACGCGCGTCACGCCTTGACCGTACGACTGCGAGCCGCGCTTGAACACCTTGTTGAATTGCTTGAAGAACCCGCCGAGCACGCGATCCATCGCACGCGTGAGCCAATCCTTCGGTGCATCGTGGCCGCGCAGCAAAATCGCGCAGAGCGCCGGCGACAATGTCAACGAGTTGAACGCGGAGATCACCGTCGAGATCGCGATCGTCATCGCGAACTGCTTATAGAACTGGCCCGTCAAGCCGCTCATGAAAGCCAGCGGCACGAACACGGCGACAAGCGTCAGCGCAATCGCGATGATCGGCCCGCTCACCTCTCGCATCGCTCGATAGGTGGCGGCTCTCGCGCTCAGGCCCGCCGAGATGTTGCGCTCGACGTTTTCCACCACGACGATCGCATCGTCGACGACGATACCGATCGCCAGCACCATCCCGAACAGCGATAGCGCGTTGATCGAAAACCCGAACGCAAGCAGCAGCGAAAACGTCCCCACGATCGACACGGGCACGGCGACGAGCGGAATGATCGACGCGCGCCAAGTCTGCAAGAACACGATCACGACAATCACGACGAGCGAAATCGCTTCGAGCAGCGTGTGGATCACGGCCTCGATGCTCGAGCGCACGAATTGCGTCGGGTCATAGACGATGTCGTAGTCGACGCCGGCCGGGAAATCCTTCTTCAGATCGGCCATGTCCTTGCGGACCTGATCCGAAATCGCCAGCGAGTTCGCGCCGGGTTGCTGGTTGATACCGAGCGCGACGGCTTGCTTATTGTCGAGCAGCGAACGCAAGCCGTACTCGGACGCGGCCAGCTCGACGCGCGCGACGTCGCGCAGATACGTCACGCCGCCGTCGGGCGTCGTCTTGATCACGATCGCGCCGAATTGCTCCGTCGTCTGCAAGCGGCCGCGCGCATTGACCGACAACTGCAGCGGCACGTCAGGCAGCGACGGCGAACCGCCGATCACACCGGCCGCCACTTGAACGTTCTGCTCGCGAATGGCGTTCACCACGTCGCTCGCGGTCAGATTGCGTTCGGCAAGCTTGTTCGGGTCGAGCCAGATCCGCATCGCGTAGTCGCCCGCGCCCCACAACTGCACCTGGCCCACGCCGGCGATCCGCTCGAGCCGATCCTTGACGTTAAGCAGCGCGTAGTTGCGCAGATAGGTCATGTCGTAGCGGTGATCGGGCGACGTCAAGTGCACGACCATCGTCAGCGTGGGCGAGCTCTTGATCGTCGTCACGCCAAGCCGCTGCACGTCGTCGGGCAGACGCGGCATCGCTTGCGACACGCGGTTCTGCACGAGCTGCTGCGCCTTGTCGGGATCGGTGCCGAGCTTGAACGTGACGGTCAGCGTCATGTTGCCGTCGCTGTTCGCCTGCGCCTGCATGTAAAGCATGTTCTCGACGCCGTTGATCTGCTCTTCCAGCGGCGAGGCCACGGTCTCGGCAATCACCTTCGGGTTCGCGCCCGGATACTGGGCGTGAACGATGACCGACGGCGGCACCACCTCGGGGTACTCGGAGATCGGCAGTTGGAACAGCGAGATCACGCCGGCCAACAGGATCAGGACCGACAGCACCCCTGCGAAGATAGGCCGGTCGATAAAAAATTTGGATATGTTCATGTCGCTTTCTGAGTAATTGAGCGCTTCAAGCCGTCGAAGCGTTTGGCTCAGGAATTCGTCGATTGGCCGGCCTTGCCCGCATCCGCGCTAGCGCTGCCGTCGCTGCCGCCCGCCGGATCGTCCGTCATCGGCACCATGTGCGCCTGCACCTTCTGGCCCGGGCGCACGCGCTGGACGCCGTTGACGACGATACGATCGGTCGCACTCAAGCCCGCCGTGATCACGCGCAGATTGCCGTGCTCGGCGCCGAGCTTCACTTCGCGGTACGACACGGCGCCTTGCGGATCGACGACCAGCACGAACTTCTTGTCTTGGTCGGTGCCGATCGCGGCTTCGTCGATCAAAAGCGCCGAATGCGGTTCGCCGCCGCCGACTTTGATCCGCGCGTACAAGCCCGGCACGAGCGTGCCGTCCGCGTTGTCGAAGCGCGCGCGCACGCGGATCGTGCCCGACGACGTATCGAGCCGGTTGTCCACCGAGGCGATCGTGCCCTTGCGCGAGTAGCCCGTTTCGTCCGCGAGCCCAAGCTCCACGGGCACGTTCGCGCCGTTGCGCGCGCGGCCGATGTACTTGAGGTAGGTCTGCTCGTCGACGTCGAACGACGCGTAGATCGGCGACACCGAAACGAGCGTCGTCAACGGTGCCGAGCCGGCGCCCGCCGACACCACGTTGCCGACGGTGATCTCGGCGCGCGAGACGCGTCCCGCGACGGGGGCGACGACCGTCGTATAGCCCAGATTGATCTGCGCGGTTTCGAGCGCGGCCTGCGCCGCCTTCACATCGGCGGCGGCTTGCAGCGCGGCGTTCTGCTTTTCGTCGTAGTCGCGCTTGGCGATCGCGTTGTCGGCCATCAGCCGCTGCGCACGCTGCCAGTCGGTCTGCGCGTAGCTGTTATGCGCTTGAGCCGATGCGAGCTGGGCCTTGGCGCGATCGACTTCGGCCGCGTACGGGCGCGGATCGATCACGAACAGCGTCTGCCCCTTCTTCACGAGCGAGCCGTCCTTGAAATCGACTGACACGATGGTGCCCGACACCTGCGGACGAATGTCGACCTTGTCGACGGCCTCGAGCCTGCCCGAATAGCTCTGCCAATCGGTGACGGTTTTGTTCAGCACCGTGGCGACGTCGACCTCCGGCTCCATCGGTGCCGCATGCGCGGGCGAACTCGCGTTGACGCGAATCGCGCTGAACGCGCCAATGCCGGCAACCGCTGCAACGGCAAGGACCGCGTAGGCGATGCGAGAACGAGTAAGAGGTTTCTTGGACATTGTCGAGGCTCCGGTGTGTAATGACTTCTTTTATGACGTTCGAGATCAGCCGATCGTGACGCCACGTGGCTGTAAATGACACTCGAAAAAACGCGTCGCATCTTGCAGTGCTTGCGGATCGTACGCGATTCGCTCGTGACTCGCATTCGAGTAGCGCATTACCTGTGTCGGCACGCCCGCGCCGATCAAACGCGCGGCGTAGGTTTCGGCTTCGACGTGCAACACGTCGTTGCGCGCCGTCGCAATGAATGCCGGCGGCAAACCCGCGAGCCGCGCCGAGTCGAGCGGTGCCGCGTACGGGTGCATACGCTGCGACGCCTTCGGCAGGTACGCGCGATAACTCGCAAGACACTGCCGCGGCGAAATATCGGAATCGACGGCGCGCTCGTCTGCCAGGCACGTCATGCTCGGATCGAGCATGGGACTGAACAGCGCGATCGCCCCGATCCGCACGTCGCCGCGGTCGCGCGCCACGAACGCGAGCCCGTTCGCGAGATTCCCGCCCGCGCAATGACCGGCCGCGAACAACCGCTTGCCGTCGCCGCCGATCGTGCGGCTCGCGCCGTCGGCCCACCGCGCCGCGCGGTACGCATCCTCGAGCGCGGCCGGAAACGGATGCTTCGGCGCCAGCGAATAACCTACGGATATGACCAACACCGGCAACTGCTCGGCGAAATGCCTGGCGGCGAATTCGGCATCGTCCAGCGATCCGCCGATAAATGCGCCACCATGAAAATAGAGCATGACCGGCAAAGAGCCTACCCCGGCGCGGCGATAAAGCCGTACCCGAATATTGCTTTCATACCCAGCTATCTGTACCTCGTTCACTTCGAGGGGCTGCGTGCCCCAAAGCGATCCCGTCGACAGAGACAGACCACGGGAATGCGTAGTTGGCATGGTCGAAACGCGCAGTGCGCGACTGTTTCACAATGCCCCGAATTGTGTGTTCGGCAAGGTTGCGGATAAATGCCTATAATCCGGCAACACAATTCACTGCGCCCGAACAATAGATCTCATTAGTTGGGATCCGACGTGTGCACCGACGCGCACACAGGCGGTGAATCGTTCATTCTTCTTTTGGAGCACGAAGATGGATCGCCTTCAGGCCATGCAAGTCTTCACGCGTGTGGTCGACACGAACAGCTTCACGAAGGCCGCGGAAACGCTCGACCTGCCGCGCGCGTCCGTGACGACGATCATCCAGAATTTAGAGGCCTATCTCGGCGTGCGGCTCATGCACCGTACCACCCGCCGATTGAGCCTTACGCCTGACGGCGCTGCTTATTATGAGCGCTGCGTGCGAATTTTGGCGGATGTCGACGAAACCGAAAGCACGCTGCAAAACGGCAGCAAGAAGCCGCACGGCAAGTTGCGTGTCGACATGCCGGGTTCGCTCGGCCGTACGATCGTGATCCCTGCGCTGTGCGAATTCCGCGCTCGCTACCCGGATATCGAGCTGCAGCTCGGCTTCTCCGATCGGCCCGTCGATCTGCTGCAAGAAGGCGTAGATTGCGTGTTGCGCGTCGGTGCATTGGAGGATTCGTCGCTCGTCGCGCGCAGGATCGGATTGTTCGAGTGCGTGACGTGCGCCTCGCCCGACTATCTTGCGCGCGCGGGCCAACCGCGCACGATCGAGGAGTTGAGCCAATATCAAGCCGTCAATTACTTCTCGAGTAAAACGGGCCGCATCATCGATTGGTCGTTTCTCGTCGACGGCAAGGAAATCGAGGTGAAGATGCCCGGCTCCGTGTCCGTCAACGATGCGGATGCCTATGTGACCTGTGCGCTCGAAGGCTTCGGCCTGATTCAGATGGCGCTATTCATGGTGTTGCCGCATCTTCGTTCGGGTGCACTGAAGGAAGTACTGCCCGAGTGGAAGCCGTTGCCGATGCCGATTTCGGCCGTCTATCCACACAGCCGCCACCTTTCGCCAAAGGTACGCGTATTCGTAGACTGGGTGGCGGAAGTGTTCGACCGCTGCCCGCTGCTGAGCGGCCGCCAGAATCTCGACGCCGTCTGCAGCAAGCGCACGCCCGAACAACTGGAGCGCGCGCCGACGCTCGACACGCCGGTGCTGACGGAATGGGTGGTCTAGGCTTGTTTGCGCCGTTTGTATCGAACGCTCTGGCGCCCGGCGGGGCACCAGAGCCGATTGTTCCGCCACGCTGACAAATTATTTCGCAATAATCGGGTTTATCCCGATACCCGAAGCGCCTAAATTTGCACCTGTCGCGACGCCAATCCCCGGCACCGCACCCGATACACCGAACAGACAGGAGCAACATCATGAAGCGCACGATCGCAACCGCCCTTTTCGTTTCCTTCTTCGCCAGCACGGCCGCATTCGCAGGCGGCATCGGCCACAACGGTACCTATCAAGACTCGATCCCGGCCAGCACGAAGACGCGCGCCGAAGTTCGCGCCGAACTCGTCGCCGCTCAACGCGACGGCACGCTGCCCACGTTGAACAAGCAAAGCTACCCCGACTTGAGCCTCGCGGGCCAAACGCAAGCCGACCGTGTTGCGCTGAGCGACAACCATGACGCACACGTGCAACTTGCACGGGCCGGCCGGTAAGCGATTCGCTCGGCGTTCTTCAGCCTCAGCGTTTTCGGCTTTCAGCCTTCCTAACGATAAGGAGCGCTAAATGTTCGACGTTTCGCCTTCCATGCTCGATCACTGGGACAGCGACACGCCCGTTTGGAGGCCGTTCGCGCCGCGGCGGCGGACGGCCGCCGCGGCCGATGCGGTTAGTGTTGCGGCACGCCGTCTCGCCATTCGCCCCAGTGCGTCGCAATCGCCTGCACGAGCGGATTGCCCGTCACGAACAGGTTCGCGACCGCAGGCATGAAGCCGCCTTGCGCCGCGTAGTTCAGCAGATTGTCCGCACTTGTCTGGCCGGCATAAGGACGATCGAAGTCGGATCCCGTACGCAAATCGGCCACGCGCGAAAGATCGACACGATGCGCGTTGGCAGCGCGCGTCAACGCCTCGAACGTCGCGTTGTCCTCCTGCTGCGTCGTGCAATAGGTGCCCTTGCCGTCGGTCATGATCTTCGTCCAGTCGCGTGCGCGCTGTCCGATATCTGTGCCCGAGAACCATGTATCGCCGGCAAGCGTATCGCACTGGATCACCGAAGGCGGCTGGTTGGCCGGCGCATAGCTGAACTTCGCGCGCGCCGCTTGCGCTTGCGCGCTATCGGTCAATACGACGTTGCGCGAGAGTGCGTAGGCTGCATCGGCAAGCTGCGGGTTGAGTTGGAACACTTCGGTTTTGTAATCGAGCGGCGGCTTCTGGTTCGGGTTCGTCGTGTTGATGCCGAGGTAGCCGGTGTTCCAACCCGGCGGGATTTCACGCCCATCGAGTTCCCATTGGATGCCGAAATCGACGAGATATTTCGCCCAGGCGGCCGATCCGATCGTGCCCTGCGCCGGGTCGATGCCGGCAATCCCGGCGATCAGGAAGTACGTTTGGCGTAGATCGAAGCGCGGGGAAAACGCGAGCGCCATGGTGGACGCCGCGGCGTTCGCATGACCCATGCCGGTCGTCATCACGCAAATATCCTGCTTGTTGCAGTGGACATCGGGGTAATCGGGCGAAAGACCGGCGACGGGAATCGCCTCCCACGGACCCAGATGATCTAGCCAGACCTGGCCTTCCGGCGCGAACATCGAAATGATCATGACCTTGACGTGCCGGCCGTGACCATGGTGTTCGGCAAAGCTAGCGTCGTTTTCTTGCGCGCTCGAGGCCGTGGCCGCGCAAGCCGTCAGCGCGATGGCGCCGATCGAGGCGATGGTGCGAATAAGCATGGGCGTTCCTTTGATTGGGAGATTTGTCGGAGAGAACCGCTTGCTGACGCAGGGACTGCGCGCGTCAGTATAGAGGTACGCCCATCGCCCGTCATTGCCCCGCCGGGGGGCGCTTGTCCTGCGCGCCGTCCTCTAGCCTCGCTGGCTCTTGTTTATCCGTCGCGTCGTTCTCGGTGCCCTCGCTTGCGTGCTCGTCCTGCTCCGCCACCGATACCTTCAGGCCATCCTTCGGCGGCACGAGCACGTTTCGCAGCGGATTGGCGATGACGATGCCGCGCTCGCCGAAGCATTGCGCGATCCGTCGATTGAATTCGCGCTGGGTCGGCCAGCGTGCCGTATCGCGGCACTGCATTTGCCCCACGAGCGTCACCATCGAGCCGTCCACTTGATCGACGCCCCACAGGCTAAAGTCGCCGATAATGCCGTCCTTGAACTTCGGATCTTCTCGCAACTGAGCGCCGATTTCGCCGAGCGTCTTGGCGGCGAGATCGATATCCTGCCCGTACGCGATGCTGACCTTCACCGAAGCATTGCCGAGCCCCCGGTTCGAATTGGTGACCGTCGAGACCGAGCTGAACGGCACCGTATGCAGCGCACCGTCGCCGCCGCGCAAACGCACTGTGCGAATCGACAGATACTCGACCGTTCCCGATAGGCCCGCCACGGTCACCCAATCGCCGACCTGCATCGCGTTCTCCATCAGCAGGAACATCCCGGTGATGAAATCCTGCACGAGCTTTTGCGAGCCGAAGCCGAGGGCCACACCGAAAATACTCGCACCGGCGAGCAACGGCCCGATATTGACGCCGATTTCGCTCAGGCCCGTGAGCCCGATGACCAGGACGATGCCGACGAGCAACGCCGTGCGCAACATCGGCAGCAGCGTCCGCAAGCGCGCGGCGCGCATGAGGTCGCCCGCGTCGGTCCAGCGGTGCAGCCGGCGTTCGATCGAGACGTTGATCGCTTCCCAGACCAACAGCGCAGCGAAGGCCGCAATCGCGATCGTCACGCAGGCCGACGCCAAGCGGCGCCCCACGAAGTTGCTCGCGAACAGACGCCACACGTGAATATCCCACACCCATAGGATCAACGCGGCGGCCGCTAGCAACACCACGAGCGCCACCAAGCGGCGCAGCCAAGGGTAGTAACGCTGCGCGCGCTGCAGCGCGATCGACGGCGTCGAGCCGTCTCGCGGCTTGAAGATGCGCCCCAGCACGCCGAGCGTGACGATCGCGACGACACGCGCGCCGACGAGAATCAATAGCGAAAAACCGCCGTGTTCGAGCAACGCTTGATAGCCGTTGCGCACGTCGAGCGCCCAGATGAACCACAGCGCCATGACGATGAAGACGGCGACGGCCGCCCACGTATCGGCGAGCCAATTGGCGAGGAACCGCAGCAATCCCTTCTTCGCGCATTTCGAGCGCAGCCAGTCGGCCACGGGACGGCGAATGTCCAAAATCAGTACCGCAATCAACACGTGGCCGATCAGCGCCACGGCTTTCTCGATGCCGAGGTGCGCCTCCGCCGTGAGGCCCAGCGACACCGGCGTTTCGGCCACCGCGACGCCGATGCCCAGCACGAAGACGAGGCGCAACACCCAGTTATCGCTAAACGACGCCCAGGTGTCGCCGAGCGGCAGCATGCGCAGCCTGGGGGCATCCCCAGCAAACAAAAAGCCGCTCGCGAGGACGATCGCCCGCGCCACGACGTAAATTTCGATGAGCGTTTCGACGACATCGGCCTCGGGCGTGCCGTCGTCGGTCAGCCACGACATGGCCACGAACGCCACGCCTAGGAACGCCGCGAGCGGAATCGCCCGGAGCAGCGTATGCAGCAGCGCATAGGGCAAGCGTTGCAGCAACGACCATTGCCGCCCGGCGTGCACCGCATTGCGCTGATTGCGCGCCGCACGCTGCGCATGTTCGTCGATGCTCGTGGCGGGGACGTTCGCATTGAGCGTGCGCACGTCGGCATCCGCCCGCGCGTTGGCGTTGGCATTGGCGTTCTCCGAACCGTCGTTCGTTGCGGCTTGCGCATCGCCGTCGGCCTTGCCCGTGGCTAGCGCTGCTACGCGCTTGCGTAGCAGCCAGGTGAGCAATGCGCTGATTAGCCACGCGGGGACGAATGTCGCCGCGAGCGTCCAAGCGAGCTGTTCCAGCTGCGCACGGCCCTCCCGGCTCGTGATTTCGTAGCCCCACCACGCGCGAACCGAACGCACATCGAGCAACGCGCCCACGGAATGGCGCAACGAAGTGCCGATCTCGCGAATGGCATGCACCGCCTGATGCGTCACCTGGGAGACGAGCCCATTCGACGTGGCAATGGCCGACAACACGCTCGACGCGCCCGTGGCGGAAGCGGCGGCCGGCGCGCTCGCGCCGGGCGGCGTGGCGAGGGCACCGGCCGCCGCGATGGCGCGCAGGGTGTCTTCCATTTGCGCTCGCGATTTCGGATCGCCGAGCACCTGCAGCGCATGCTTGGCCTGCTCGGGCGTCAGAACGACGCTGGAAGGATTGGAGACGGGCTGCGCGGCCGCGGGCGCCGAGGCGGACGCGGCATGGGCGGACGACACGCAAAAAGAAAGCAGCAGTAGAACGACGGATAGCAATTTAGGCATAAAGACGTGAGGAAGAAACGCCAACTGGAACGGGAAGCGCGTGCCGTACGTGAGCCGGCGATCGCACCCCTTCCTTGTGACTTCGTTCTCACCCGAACGATCCCGAAACGTGCCGGCGTTCGGCGCTAGCCTTCAATCCACGACGATGCGCGGCTTGCCGCCGACCACTTCGCCGATCGCCGCGGCACGGACGAAACCCTCGGCGCGAAAGCAGGCGAGCACGTCTTCGACGGCATGGGGCGCGCACGCTGCCAGCAAGCCGCCGGAGGTCTGGGGATCCGTTAGCAATGCGCGTGCCACGTCGGGCAACGCCGGATCGAGTTCGGCCTCGGCGCCATAGGATGCCCAATTGCGCGCCGACGCTCCGGTCGCGATGCCTTGCCGGGCCAGTGCCTCGACGCCCTCGAGCCAAGGCAAGTCGCGATAACGCAGACGAATGCCGCACGTTGCACCGCGCGCAAGTTCCAGCGCGTGGCCTAACAAGCCGAAGCCTGTCACGTCGGTCAGCGCGTGCACATCGGACATCTGGGCGAGCGCGATACCGGGGCGGTTCAGCCGCGTCGTCGAATCGACCATCGCGTCGTACCCCGCTCGATCCAGTACGTTCTTCTTGAGTGCGGCCGATAAAATGCCCACGCCGAGCGGTTTGCCGAGCACGAGCACGTCGCCGATCCGAGCGGTCGAGTTACGCTTGACACGGGCCGGGTGCACGACGCCGAGCGCGGCCAAACCGTAGATCGGCTCGACCGAATCGATCGAGTGCCCGCCCGCCACCGGAATGCCCGCAGCGAGGCACACGCTCTCCCCCCCGCGCAAGATCGCGGCGATGGTCTCGCGCGGCAATACATCGATCGGCATGCCGACGAGCGCGAGCGCCAGAATCGGCCGCGCGCCCATCGCATAAAGATCGGACAAGGCATTGGCGGCGGCGATGCGCCCGAAGTCGTAAGGATCGTCGACGATCGGCATGAAAAAATCCGTCGTCGCCACGATGGCCTGTTCGTCGTTCAGACGATACACCGCGGCATCGTCGGCCGTTTCCCTGCCCACGAGCAGGTCGGCAAACGCCGCGTTCGGCCAGGGCGACGCTTGCGTCGCAAGCAGTTCGGCCAGCACCCCGGGCGCGATTTTGCAGCCGCAGCCGCCCCCATGAGACAGGCTCGTCAACCGGGGTGCCTCGACGCGCGTCTCGTGTCGATCGTCCATGGCTCGATTCATCCGCGTTCCAGTACCGTCATTTCGCGCACGAGCACAAGCAACATCGATAGGCTTGCCCCGCCGGCCGCGCGTTGCTCGGCGATCAATTGCCCAAAACGCGCGAGTTGCGGCGCACGCTGCTCGCGCCAAGCGGCCGCGATCGCCTCGGCCGTCGCGCGTTCGGGCGCGCGGGCGAGCGCGCTCACCGTCAGCGCGCGCCGGATCCTGGCCAGCTCGGCCAGCGCCGCGGCCCTAGCCAGCATGTCCCAATGCGTGTGGGTCGGCAAGGCATTCGCCCGCTCGCCGATGAATCCGTAGTCGAGCGTCGTGCCCAGCGCAAAGTACACACCGGCCACCAGTTCGAGCGGCTGCGCGGCGTTCGATGCCACCTCGGCCACGTCGAGCACCGCCGCCGATATCTCGCCGCTGGCCACGCGTCCCGCCAATTCGGCATTGACGCCGGCCAGCTCGAGCGCGCGGCGGCGCTCGTCGAGCGCTTCGAGTTCAACGCTCGGCAACAGCGCAGGCCAGCGCGGCGCAAGCCGTGCCGCCGCCTCGCGGCAACGCTCGATCAACGCACGCACGCCTGCTTCGTCGCGCGCGCTTTGTTCCGTCTGCAACTGCCGCAGGAACCAAAGCGCCGCCCTTTCCATGAGTCTTGCCACATCGACGAACATGCGCGCCTGGACGTCGTCGGCAACGCGATTGTCGAGCGCATCGATCTGTAGCCAGATATCGTCGATATCGAAGACGTCGCGTGCCATCATGCACGCGCGCACGATATCGCTCGCTTTTGCGTCCGTTTCCTCTTGCAGCCGATGCACGAATGCGCAGCCGACGCGGTTGATGAGCGCATTCGCCAAGTGCGTCGCGAGAATTTCGCGCTTGAGCGGATGGCGTGCGGCGGCATCGGCGAAGCGCGTTTGCAGCGGCTTCGGGAAATACTCGCGCAGCATGTCGGCGACGAGCGCGTCTTCGGGCAAATCCGATTCGAGCAGTTCGTCGTAGAGCCACATCTTGCTGTAGGCGAGCAGCACCGCCCGTTCGGGGGACGTCAATCCGCTCTTGGCGGCCTGACGTTCGGCAATTTCCTCGTCGTTCGGCAAGAACTCGATCGCCCGATTCAAGCGGCCGCTGCGTTCGAGCGAGCGCATGAGCCGCACTTCGGCCTCGAACGATTCGCTGCTATAGCGCCCGGCAATGGCGAGCGCCTGCGTCTGCTGATAGTTGTCGCGCAGGACGAGCAAGCCGACCTCGTCCGTCATCTCGGCCAGCAATACGTTGCGCTGCTTTTCCGTCATCTCCCCGTCGGCCACGACGAGGCCGAGCAAAATCTTGATGTTGACTTCATGATCGGAACAATCGACGCCCGCCGAATTGTCGATCGCATCGGTGTTGATGCGCCCGCCTTTTTGCGCGTATTCGATGCGGCCCAACTGCGTGAGCCCGAGATTGCCGCCCTCGGCCACCACCTTCGCGCGCAGTTGCGCGCCGTTCACACGCACGGCGTCGTTCGCGCGATCGCCGGCTTGCGCGTGCGTCTCGCGCGCGGCTTTGACGTAGGTGCCGATCCCGCCGTTATAGAGCAGATCGACGGGCGCGAGCAAAATCGCGCGGATCAATTCGCTCGGTGCCAGCGCCGAGGCCGTGATGCCGAGCACGGCCTGCACGGCGGGCGAAATCGGAATCGCCTTCGCCGTGCGCGGAAATACGCCGCCGCCCGCGGAAATCTTCGTGTGGTCGTAATCGGCCCAGCTCGATCGTTCGAGGGCGAACATGCGCTCGCGCTCCGCGAAGCTCGTTGCCGGATCGGGATCGGGATCGAGAAAGATATGGCGATGATCGAACGCGGCCACGAGACGAATATGGCGCGAGAGCAGCATGCCGTTACCGAACACGTCGCCCGACATGTCGCCGATGCCCACTACCGTGAAATCGGTGGTCTGCGTATCGACGCCCATCTGGCGGAAATGACGCTTCACGGATTCCCACGCGCCGCGTGCCGTGATACCCATCTTCTTGTGGTCGTACCCAACCGAGCCCCCCGAGGCGAAGGCGTCGTCGAGCCAAAATCCGTATTCGCGTGCGATCGCGTTCGCGTAATCGGAGAAGGTAGCTGTGCCCTTATCCGCGGCGACCACGAGATAAGGATCGTCGCTATCGTGACGCACTACGTCCGGCGGACCGACGATGGTTCCTGCTTGGCGGTTGTCCGTCACGTCGAGCAAGCCGCGAAGGAAGGTTTGGTAGCAAGCGATGCCTTCGCGCATGAAGGCTTCTCGATCGCCGGCCGCGGGCGGATTCTTGACGACGAAGCCGCCCTTGGAGCCGACCGGCACGATGACGGTGTTCTTGACCATCTGCGCCTTCATCAGCCCGAGCACTTCCGTGCGGAAATCCTCGCGCCGGTCCGACCAGCGCAAGCCGCCGCGCGCGACGCGGCCGCCTCGCAAATGCACCCCTTCCACGCGCGGCGAATAGACCCAGATCTCGAACATCGGCTTGGGCTCGGGCAACCCCGGCACGCGCGACGGGTCGAGCTTGAACGAGAGGTACGGCAGCGGCTCGCCGTCGGCATCCCGGTGAAAATAGTTCGTGCGAATACTGGCATCGATGACGCCCAGGAACTGTCGCAAGATCCTGTCTTCGTCGAGGTTCGGCACTTGATCGAGCGCCGCCTCGATGCCTTGCAGCAACGCCGCAATGCGCTCGGCGCGCGCGGGACCGAGCGCGGGATCGAAGCGCGTCAGGAACAAATCGACGAGCCCTCGGGCAAGCGCCGGATTGCCCGTCACCGCGCGTTCGATGTATGCATCGCTGAAGGTGGACCCGACCTGTCGCAAATACTTCGCATAGGCGCGCAAAATCGACACCTCGCGTGCCGCGAGCCCGCCGCGCAGCACCAGCCGATTGAAATCGTCGTTCTCGACTTCGCCCGACCACACGCGGGCGAACGCTTCCTCGAACAAGGTCTTCACACGCTCGATGTCGAACTCGACATCGTCCGTCAATTCCAGGCCGAAGTCTTGCACCCATGCCGGGCTCGATCCGGCCGGCTCGATCACGTAGGGCCGCTCCTCGTCCACGCGCACGCCCAGATGTTCGAGCATCGGCAAACTGCGCGACAGCGCAATGGACTGCCCGGCACGGTAGACCTTGAAGCGAAAGGCGCGGGGCTTCGCTTCGATGGGCCGGTACAGATTCATCGATAGCGTCTCATTGCGCTGCGCGGCTTCGACGAGTTCGATATCGCGCACCGCCGTGCGGGCGGCATAGTCTTCGCGATAACCGGCGGGAAACGAATCGCCGTAGCGCTGCAGCAGACGATTGCCCTCCTCTTCGCCGAAACGTTCGAGCAATGCATCGGCAAGATCGTCCTGCCAGCGCCGCGTCGCAAGTACCAGGCGCGCTTCGAGTTCTCGCGTGTCGACCTCGGGCAATACGCCCGTATTCGTGCGTACGACGATATGGATCCGCGCCAGCGGCGATTCCGAGAGCAGCGGCGTAAATTCCACACTCGTGCCGTTGAATGCGCCGGCCAGCAGCTTCGCAATGCGGCGCCGCAGATCGGTGTTGTACTTTTCCCGCGCGACGAAGACGAGACACGACACGAAGCGCTCGAAGCGGTCGCGCCGCACGAACATCCGCGTGCGTTGGTGCTCTTGCAGACGCAAGATACCGAGCGCGATATCGTAAAGCTCGTCTTCGTTCGCTTGGAAGAGTTCGTCGCGCGGATACTGCTCGAGCACCGTGACGAGCGACTTATGCAAATGCCCTTTTGCCAGGAACCCTGCACGGCGCACGACGTTCGCGCATTTGCGCCGGACGATCGGGATATCGCTGATCGATCCCGTGTAGGCCGTCGACGTATATAGCCCCAAGATGCGACGTTCGCCGACGAGCTTCCCGTCGGGTCCGAAGAGCTTCACGCCCACGTAGTCGAGATACCCGGGCCGATGCACGGTCGCACGCGAATTGGCCTTCGTGAGAAAGATCGGCGCGTCGGCATCGATGATCGCGGCGGCGGTGCGCGGCAGCGGCGTGAGATCGGGCGCATCGGGACGACGCAAGCTTTCGCGCAAGATCCCCGCGCCGGTATGATCGACGCCGCGCAATGCGAAGCCGCCCTCGTGCGGCACGAGCGCATAGTCGCGCAGGCCGAGGAACGTGAAGTGATCGGCCGCCATCCATTCGAGAAACGCCTTCGCCTCCGACGCCTCGTCGTTGGAACCACGCGCGGCAAGCGCCGCGATCGTCTCTTTGGCGACGGCCTGCATCTTCGGCCAATCCTCGACGGCCGCCCGTACGTTGGCGAGCACGAGCGCGATGTTGGCGCGCAGCTCGGCTAATTTAGCCGCTTCGCTACAGCGGTCGACTTCGAAGTGGATGAACGACTCGAGCCGCGAGCGATTCCCCGAATCGGCCTCGCCGTTCCCCGCGCCGCCGGGCTCGATACGCGCGATGGCACCTTGCGCGTCGCGCCAGACGCGATAGACAGGGTGGATCGCCGAGTGCAATGTCAGCCCGAACCGATTCACTTCCATCGTCACCGAATCGACGAGGAACGGCATGTCGTCGTTGACGATCTCGATGACAGTGTGATCGGAGTGCCAGCCATGCTCGTCGAGCACGGGGTTATAGACGCGCAGGGCCGCGGTGCCCGAGACGAATCGCTGCGCGGTCTGCCAATGCGCCATCGCCGCGCCGTATAGATCGGCGATGCTGCGGCTTTGTAAGTCTTGCGCGTCAGCCAGTTCGTAGTAAAAGCGCAGAAGCGACTCGATCGCCTCGAACGCGGGCTCCGACCAGCGTCCGCTCGCGTATTCGACGACGTCTGTCAGCAGATGAGCGACGGCTTCTTCGTTGTTCGACAGCATGGGGCCTCCGCAGGCGGGTGACGATGCTCGACGTTCAAAGGGCTCGGCCAACTGAAGCGCGATTATGCGCTCGCCGCCGGCACGGCGACAGCCAAGACATTCCCCACCCACGCCGCGATCGTATCGGCTAGCCAGGCCGGGTCGTCGTGCGGCAGGTCGTGTCCGGCCCAGGGGTGCTCGATCAACGGGGCGCCCCAGCGAGCCGCCAGCTTGACCGAGCAAGCCGGATGCACGAGTGCGTCGGCACGCGAAACGAGGAGCAGCAACGGGCAACACGGCGGCAAAGCCGGCCCCTCGAAACGCGCCGCCGCCGCGAGTTGCCGCAACGCATTCGCGCGGCTCGGCGGCGCATCGTCGTACAGGGCGGTCCAGGCTGTCAGATCCGCTTCGCGCGTGTCCGAACGACGGCAGGTCAGCGCATGGATCGCTGCCTCCGCGCTTCGCCTTGCCCCCTTATGCCAACACCACGCCGCGCGCAGCACCTGCGGCCATGCGCTCGGCCGCAACCGCTCGAACGGTTCGCTATAGCGGCGCAGGCTCGTGTTGATCAGCACGAGCCGCTCGATCTCCAACGGAAAGCGCTGCGCCCAATCCACGGCCACCATCGCGCCGAGCGAAAGTGCGACGATGCGATACGGCGGCGCGGGCCCAAGCGCCGCGAGCCGCGCGCGCACGAAATCCGTCGTCGCCGCGATGCTCGTCGGCGCACGCTCGCCCGCCCATTGGCCGCTACCGGGCAGATCGAGACACACGATCTCCCCGTCCAGCCCGCGCGTGCGCAAGCGCTCGGGAAGCTGCGCCCAATGTCTCGCTTCGCGCGTCAGCCCGCGCAGCAAGATCCATGCGCTCATCGCCGCGGCCTCCGATACCAATACTCGACCGCGCGCGTCATCAAGAGGTCGCGGCTCGCACCGCACGGCAGCCACCGCTGCGATCCGTAGGCCGCACGTGCGAGGAAATCGAGCAGATTCGTATGCCGGCGCAGCACGCGTTCGGTACGGTGCGCCTTGATGGGATTGAACATGCCTTCGCGTCGCAAGATCTGCAGCGGATTTTTCTTGATCCACAGCCACGAACCGAGTTCGAGCGTCAGCGGCAGAAAGATCGACGACGCAGGGCATCGATCGTACGCGTAGTCCCACAGATCGCCGTGCGCCAGATACTGCATGCTCTGCGGCTCGAACACGTAGCCGTGATGCGGATGCGCTTGCTCGAACATCGCCTTGAGCATGAACATCTCCGGCAGATGCCCGATATGCCTCGTCGATTTCGCGTAGGGAAACCAAATGCTGTCGCGAAAGCCGTAGCCCGAGTGGCAATCGAGCGCAAAGCTGAGCGGCCGCGGCAACAGCTCTTGCTCGACGACACGCAGCAAGGTAGCCGCCTCGATTTCCATCGGCGCGCCGCTCGCGCCGCGATACCACGGCAACCAACGACCGATCCGTTGCCCGCCGGCGAGGAACGGCACGCGTCCCTCCGCGTTCTGCGGCGCATTGCGCATGAGATCGACGCCGTTCGGATTGGAGCGCGTCATGGCCCACATGCCACCGGGATTGACGATGGGCATGAACACGAGCCGCACGGCACGCAGCTCGTCTTGCAAAAGCTCGTCCCATTCGAGCCGAGCGACGAGCGAACGCATGTAATCGAGCAGCAGTTGGGTGCCGATCCGCTCGAGCCCGTGAATGCCGGCGAAGAAGCCGATCGCGGGCGCTTGCGGATCGAGCGAGCCCAGGGTGACGACGTGAATCGGGAAGGCACGTCCGCGCGCGTTCGCTTCGCCCACGATGCTCACGGCCATGCGCGCTCTGCCGGCGTCCAAGATCGCCATGAGCGCTTCGTATTCCGCGAACGTGGTCTCGGGCAACGAGGGAAGAACGGCAGTCATCGCTTGCGGCCCGGGCGTCGATCGAAAGGAGGTGGGCCGTCGCGGCGAACGACCCGATTGAGACTTACTCAATATAGGCCGTTTTCCGGGCTTTTCAGAGTGGCCACCGATCAATTCGGGCGATGGTGCAGGACGGTGCCATCGGCCGCCACGCCCAAAGTGGCTCCATCGCTTCCACCAAAATGGATCTAAAGCTAAGAACCAAAGCTGGCTATAGTCGCCGTACCGTGTCGGCCGGTAACCGGGCCGATCCAGCCACCATCGATCCGGCAAGACGAGGAGAACACCGTGAGCAATTCCGATCTGCAGGCCCGTAAGAACGCCGCCACGCCGCGCGGCGTCGGGGTGATGTGCGACTTCTATGCGGCGCGCGCCGAGAATGCCGAGCTGTGGGACGTCGAGGGCCGGCGCTTCATCGATTTCGCCGCGGGCATCGCCGTCTTGAACACGGGCCACCGTCATCCGCGCATCGTCGCCGCGATCGCGCAGCAGTTGGAGCGTTTTACGCACACCGCCTACCAGGTCGTGCCGTACGCATCGTACGTGGAACTGGCGGAAAAAATCAATGCTCGCGCTCCGGGTGCCGCCGCCAAGAAAACAGCCTTCTTCACTACCGGCGCCGAAGCCGTCGAGAACGCCGTCAAGATCGCGCGCGCCGCGACGGGCCGCCCCGGCGTCATCGCCTTCGCAGGCGGTTTTCACGGGCGCACGCTGATGGGCATGGCGCTCACCGGCAAAGTGGCGCCGTACAAGATCGGCTTCGGCCCGTTCCCGTCCGACGTCTATCACGCGCCGTTCCCGAATCGCGTGCACGGCATTTCGACGGCCGATGCGCTCGATGCCGTCGAAACGCTGTTCAAGGCCGACATCGAGCCGTCGCGCGTTGCCGCGATCATCTTCGAGCCGGTGCAAGGCGAAGGCGGCTTCAACATCGCGCCGCCCGAGTTCGTGCGCGGGTTGCGCCGCCTCTGCGATGCGCACGGCATCGTCCTCATCGCCGACGAAGTCCAAACCGGCTTCGCCCGCACCGGCAAGCTTTTTGCGATGGAGCACTACGATGTCGCGGCCGATCTCATCACGATGGCGAAGAGCTTGGCGGGAGGCATGCCGCTGTCGGGCGTCGTCGGCCGGGCCGATTTGATGGACGCGGCCGCCCCGGGCGGGCTCGGCGGCACCTACGCCGGCAATCCGCTGGCCTTGGCCTCGGCCCATGCCGTACTCGACGTGATCGACGACGAACGCCTGTGCGAGCGCGCGGTACAGCTCGGCGACACCTTGAAAGCCCGGCTCGAAGCGTTGCGCGGCGAGATTCCGCAACTGGCCGACGTGCGCGGCCCCGGCGCCATGGTGGCGGCGGAATTCTTGGAACCCGGTACCGGCAACCCCAATCAAGCGTTCGTCAAGCGGGTCCAGGCGCGCGCGCTCGAGCGCGGCCTACTGCTGCTCGTGTGCGGCACCTACGGCAATGTCATCCGGTTCCTGTTCCCGCTGACGATCGAGGCCGCGATTTTCGACGAAGCGCTCGGGCTGCTCGAAGAAGTGTTGAAAGAAAGCGTCGGCGCGATGGCGTAGAGTAGTTTCTTTCCAGTCTCCCGATAGACGCCGTTGGAGTGGATATGCAAAACCTGGAATCGATCGATCTGAAAGACCCGTCCTTGCTGAAAACGCAGGCATTCGTGGCGGGAAGCTGGCAAGACGCCGAAAACGGCGCCACGTTCGACGTGCGTAACCCGGCGACGGGCCGCGTGCTGGCGAGCGTGCCTTTGATGGGCGCGGCCGAGACGCGCCGCGCAATCGAAGCGGCGAACGCGGCCTGGGGCGCTTGGCGTGCGCAGCCGGCCAAGGCGCGCGCCGCTGTCCTGCGCAAATGGTACGACCTCATGCTCGCCCACGCAGACGACCTCGCCGCGATCATGACCGCCGAGCAAGGCAAGCCGCTTGCCGAAGCCAAGGGCGAGATTCAGTACGCCGCGTCCTTCTTGGAGTGGTTCGGCGAGGAAGCGAAGCGCGTGTACGGCGATACGATTCCGAGCCCGACGGCGGACAAACGCCTTGTCGTCGTCAAGGAACCGGTCGGCGTCTGCGCGGCGATTACGCCGTGGAACTTCCCGGCCGCGATGATCACGCGCAAGGTCGGCCCCGCGCTGGCCGCGGGCTGTCCGATCGTGGTCAAGCCGGCCGAAGCCACGCCCCTATCGGCACTGGCACTGGCCCTGCTGGCCGAACGCGCTGGCGTACCGGCCGGCGTGTTTAGCGTGGTCACGGGCGATCCGAAGACGATCGGTGCCGAAATGACGAGCAACCCGCTCGTGCGCAAGCTGTCGTTCACCGGTTCGACGGCCGTCGGTCGGCTGTTGATGTCGCAGTGCGCCGCGACGGTCAAGAAGCTCTCGCTAGAACTCGGCGGCAATGCGCCGTTCATCGTATTCGACGATGCCGATCTCGACGCGGCCGTGGCCGGCGCAATCGCCTCGAAATACCGAAACAGCGGCCAGACGTGCGTTTGCGCGAACCGGTTCTATGTGCACGAAAAAATCTACTACGCGTTCGCCGCCAAGCTGCACGCGGCAGTGGAACAGCAACTGAAGGTTGGCCGCGGCACGGAGCCGGGGGTGACGCAAGGTCCGCTCATCAACGAAGCAGCGTTGCTGAAGGTCGAGACGCATATCGCCGACGCGCTGTCGAAAGGCGCGCAGCTCGCCATGGGCGGCAAACGTCACGCACTCGGGCACAACTTCTTCGAACCGACCATTCTGACCGGCGTGACGTCGAACATGTTGATCGCGAAAGAAGAGACGTTCGGCCCCGTGGCCCCGCTCTTCAAGTTCGCGAGCGACGACGAAGTCGTGCGCCTGGCCAACGATACCGAGTTCGGTCTAGCCGCCTACTTCTACAGCCGCGACATCGGCCGCGTCTGGCGCGTAGCCGAAGCGCTCGAATACGGCATGGTCGGCATCAACACGGGCATCATCTCGAACGAAGTCGCGCCGTTCGGCGGCGTCAAGCAATCGGGCCTCGGTCGCGAAGGGTCGCACTACGGGATCGACGAATACGTCGTCGTCAAGTATCTGTGTATGGGGATTTAAGCTGAATCGCGATTTAAAACGTTGATTTATTGCGGATTTCGAAATGATGCGATTGCGGCTTGACGCCTGGCTAAGCACAAAGCGACCAGCGACGCAATGCCACACGCTCGATTCAATGCACATTGCGCGTTTTTCGAGATGTTGCATTTCGCCGTCATCCGGTGTTTTACTAGCAGCGCCGTTATTTTGACGCGGTATGCTGTGCGCCGCGCTGCCTGCCACAAGCAGCCCGGGAAAACCACCGGCCGCAAGCCACGCGCAAGCGGCACCTCGATGCTGGTTGACGCCGCATCGAGGTCGATCGAACCACTCGAGGAGTCAACGTGAAAAAATTGTTAGCCGCCGTGACCATCGCCACGCTCGCCGTATCGAGCGGTGTGGCGCAAGCGAAAGACTGGAAGCAAATTCGTATCGGCGTCGACGCAAGCTATGCCCCTTTCGAATCGAAAGCCTCCGACGGCAAGCTCGTCGGCTTCGATATCGACCTCGGGAACGAGATCTGCAAACGTCTGCATGCGAAGTGCGTCTGGGTCGAAAACGACTTCGACGGCATGATCCCCGGTTTGAAGGCCAAGAAGTTCGACGGCGTGCTGTCGTCGATGACGATCACGCCTGAGCGCGAAAAGCAGATCGCCTTCTCGAAGCCGCTGTTCGAAACGCCGACGGCGCTCGTGGCGAAGAAGGGCTCGGGCCTTATGCCGACGGCCGATTCGCTCAAGGGTAAATCGGTGGGCGTCGAACAAGGCACGATCCAAGAATCGTATGCGAAATCGAACTGGGAATTGAAGGGCGTGAAGGTCGTTCCCTACCAAAACCAAGACCAGGTCTATCAGGATCTGATCTCGGGCCGTCTCGACGCCGCTTTGCAAGACAAGGTGCAAGCCGACCTCGGCTTCCTGAAGCAGCCGCGCGGCGCGCAATTCGCGCAAGTCGGCGATTCGATCCCGAGCGGTGCGGCGGCAATGGGTCTGCGCAAGGAAGATGCGGATCTGAAGGCGGAAGTCGACAAGGCGATCGACGGCATGATGAAGGACGGCACCTACCAAAAGATCGAGAAGAAGTACTTCGACTTCGACGTCGCCCCGAAGGGCTGATCGTCGGCCGGGCGTGAGCGCCCGGTGCTCGAAACAAAAGGCTCCGCGTTCGAAGCGGGGCCTTTTTTATATTGTGCGTCGCCTCGCCCATAGAACGCCGGGCGCGCGCCGACGTACAATCGAACACCATTCTCGTTGCGCGGCGTGCAGGGCAGGCGCCGCCGATCGCCATGCAAAAGAAGATCCATCCGCTGATTTCCCCTTCGCTCGGTACCGAGCGCACGTTGACGAGCTTTCATTACGGCCCGACGGGCGGCAAGAAGGTGTACGTGCAATCGTCGCTGCACGCCGACGAACTGCCGGGCATGCTCGTGGCCTGGGAACTGCGCCGCAAGCTGGCCGCGCTCGAAGCCGCGGGCATGCTGCACGCGGAAATCGTGGTCGTGCCGGTCCCGAACCCGATCGGGCTGAGCCAGCACGTGCTGGGGCAAATGATCGGCCGCTTCGAAGCGAACACGGCGACGAACTTCAACCGCAACTTCTACGATCTCGCGGCGCTTGTGATGCCGCGCATCGAAACCCGCTTGACGGGCGACGCCGATGCGAATCTGCGTGCGGTGCGCGCCGCGATGCGCGAAGCGCTCGATGCACAAACGCCGCGCACGGAACTCGAATCGCAGCGCCTCGCGCTGCAGCGGCTGTCTTGCGACGCCGACATCGTGCTCGACCTGCATTGCGACTTCGAAGGCGCGATGCATCTGTATACGAATCCCGAGCTGTGGGCCGACGTCGAGCCGCTCGCCCGCTACCTCGATGCGAAGGCCTCGCTGTTGGCGCTCAATTCGATCGGCAATCCGTTCGATGAAATCCACAGCTTCTGCTGGTCGGAACTGCGCGCGCGCTTCGGCAGCCGGTTTCCGATTCCGAACGGCTCGATTTCGGTCACGGTCGAGCTGCGCGGTCAGGCCGATGTGACGTATGCGCACGCGGAACACGACTCGCAGGCGATCGTCGAATACCTGACGCAGCGCGGGTTGATCGAGGGGACGGCGGCGCATTTGCCGCCGCTTGCCTTCCCCGCTACGCCGCTGGCCGGTACCGAACCGCTCGTTTCTCCGATCTCGGGCGTGCTCGTGTTTCGCACGCCGGCGGGGATCTGGGTCGAGAAAGGTCAGGAAATTGCCGATATCGTCGATCCGCTTACCGATCGGGTTGAAACGCTCAAGGCCGGGACGGCGGGTGTGCTGTATGCACGGCATCGCACGCGCTTTGCTACTGCGGGGATGGAAGTGGCGAGGATTGCGGGGGCGACAGCTTATCGGAGTGGGTCGTTGTTGTCGGCGTAGGGCTGGCTATGTCGCTCGCACACAGCGCACGCTAACCATTGCACATTCGAATCGGCCGCGGTGGCAAAGGCGGTCTGGCGGCGTTTTGATCGAGGCAGCCTCCGTGGCAACCGCTCGGTCTAAGCTTGGCTCAAGCCCCCAGTTCTTCAAGGCCCTGTACGACGCAGGGCCTTTTCTTTTGAATCCAATGTTCTGTCCTGCCGGCGTCCGCGAGGTCGATCGCAGCGATGCACGGGCATGCCGGCTGGCATGGCCAGACAATCTATCGCACGCGCCCGCTAGCGATTTCGACCGAGCACGATTTCTGCGGCGCGAATACCGCGAAACCCTGAATAGTGCCATCGCAGACTAGCCGCAACATGTCCAGCGACGAAATTGGGCCAACAGGAAGTTGCCGCTCAACCGGTATAAAATCGACGACCGCGCCGCGGGATGGGTCAGCGCCATCGCTACCTGGGGTACCGCTCGCACCGCTATGCAGGAGCACCGCGTGCTTCTTTCTTTCGTTCGACCGGCAACATCGCGACTAACGTCGCCTGTTAGACGTCGAACCTCGCATACGCGAGAGCCAATGTGTCCCTATGGCGTCGTTAGCTCCTCCCTATCGCTTAGATTGAAACTATCAACTAGCGTATAATGTTAGTTTTCTTCAATATAGAGTCCGTCAAACGGCAAACGCAGGCAAACGTAGCACCAACCCTTCTCGAGGAAACTTTATGTCGCTTATCAACACCCAAGTCCAACCGTTCAAGGCACAAGCTTTCCACAATGGCAAGTTCGTGGAAGTGACGGAACAGTCGCTCCTGGGCAAGTGGTCGGTCGTGATCTTCATGCCGGCTGCGTTCACGTTCAACTGCCCGACCGAAGTCGAGGACGCGGCGGAAAACTACGCCGAGTTCCAAAAGGCCGGCGCGGAAGTCTACATCGTCACGACCGATACGCATTTCTCGCACAAGGTGTGGCACGAAACGTCGGAAGCCGTGGGTAAGGCCAAGTTCCCGCTCGTGGGCGACCCGACGCATCAACTGACGAACGCCTTCGGCGTGCATATCCCGGAAGAAGGCCTGGCCCTGCGCGGCACCTTCATCATCAACCCGGAAGGCACGATCAAGACGATGGAAGTGCACGACAACGCGATCGCTCGCGACGTCTCCGAAACGCTGCGCAAGCTCAAGGCTGCCCAATTCGTGGCCGCCAACCCCGGCCAAGTGTGCCCGGCCAAGTGGAAGGAAGGCGCGAAAACGCTGACCCCGTCGCTCGACCTCGTCGGCAAGATCTAAGCAGCCTCATCGCCGTCGATTGAAGTCGTGAATCGACGCGCCGGCCGGGCCCCGCCCCGGCCGGCATCGATATACCCCGTTCGTCATCTCTCAAGCATCGAGGATCACTATGTTGGACGATAGCCTCAAGGGCCAATTGCAGGCCTACCTGGAACGCGTGAACCAGCCGTTCGAACTCGTGGCATCGCTGGACGAGCAAGCCAGCTCTCGCGAACTCGAAGCACTGCTGCGGACGATCGCCGGGCTGTCGGACAAGATCACCGTGCGCACCGACGGCAACGACGCGCGCAAGCCGTCGTTCAGCCTGACCCCGGTGGGCGGCGGGCAAAGCCTGCGCTTTGCGGCCATCCCGCTCGGTCACGAATTCACCTCGCTCGTACTCGCCCTGCTCTGGACCGGCGGTCATCCGCCCAAGGTCGAGCCGGAGCTGATCGAGCAAATCAAGGCGCTCGACGGCGACTACCGCTTCGAGGTCTATATGTCGCTGTCCTGCCATAACTGCCCGGACGTCGTGCAAGCGTTGAGCTTGATGGCCGTGCTCAACCCGCGCGTCAAAACCGTCGTGGTAGACGGCGCGCTGTTCCAAAGCGAAGTGGACGAACGCCAGATCATGGCCGTCCCGAGCGTCTATCTGAACGGCGAAATGTTCGGTGCGGGCCGCATGGATCTCGCGGAAATCGTCGCCAAGCTCGACACCGGCTCCGCGCAGCGCGAGGCGGCCAAGCTCGATGCCAAGCAGGCCTTCGACGTGCTGATCGTCGGCGGCGGGCCGGCCGGATCGGCGGCTGCCGTCTATGCGGCGCGCAAGGGGATCGATACGGGCATCACCGTGGAACGGATGGGCGGCCAAGTCAACGACACGCTCTCGATCGAGAACTACATCTCGGTGCTCGAAACCGACGGCCCGAAATTCTCCTCGGCGCTCGAGGCGCAAGTGCGTCATTACGGCGTCGACATCATGTCGCAACAGCGTGCCGTCGAACTGATTCCGGCCACGCAACCGGGCGGCCTCGTGAGCGTGCGGATGGAAAACGGCGGCATGCTGAGAAGCCGCAGCGTCATCGTCTCGACCGGTGCGCGTTGGCGCAACGTCAACGTGCCGGGCGAGCAGGAGTACAAGAACAAGGGCGTGGCTTACTGCCCCCACTGCGACGGTCCGCTCTTCAAGGGCAAACGCGTGGCGGTGATCGGCGGAGGCAACTCCGGTGTCGAAGCGGCGATCGACCTGGCCGGTGTCGTGGCGCACGTCACGTTGATCGAATTCAACGATCAGCTCAAGGCCGACGCGGTGCTCGTGGCCAAGCTCGGCAGCCTGCCGAACGTGACCGTGCACGTGAACGCGCAGACGACCGAAATCACTGGCGACGGCAACAAGGTGAACGGCCTGCGCTACAAGGATCGTACGAGTGGGACCGAGCATACGGTCGCACTCGAAGGCGTGTTCGTGCAGATCGGCCTCGTGCCGAATACCGAATGGCTCAAAGGGACGGTGGAACTGAGCCGCTTCGGCGAAATCGTCGTGGATGCCAAGGGGCAGACGAATCTGCCTGGCGTGTTCGCGGCCGGCGACTGCACGACCGTGCCGTTCAAGCAGATCGTGATTGCCGCAGGCGATGGGGCGAAGGCGGCCTTGAGCGCGTTCGATTACTTGATCCGCACGCCCGAAGTGGCGGAGACGGCGCAAGACTTGAGCGCGGTAGAAGCCTGAACGATTAAGCCGGCATGCGCCCTGCCATGCCGGCTTACGTTATTTCTTCCATTTCGATCCGATGTTTTCCAGCCCGGCTTTCTTCAGGTCGTCGGGCACCATCACCACGCGAAACTGGCAGTCGGCGTTGAACATGAGAAACCAAGGTTCGGCGAAGACGGGAACCTGCGAGGGCTCGTCCAGGTTGACGATGATTATGGCTCCGCGTGTTCCGTCTTGCTCGGTGAAGTAGATGGCTTCCGGTTTCGTCTCTTGGAGTATCCGGTCCATCACCTCGCCGATGGTGCCGTCGCGCACGTAGGCATTGAACGGCTCATGGGGAATTCGTACGTTGAGAAGCATACGCATGATCCTTCTCCTTGCTTAAAGGCCGTGGGGGGCCTTCAAGTGTAGGAGCGCTCAGGCGATGCTTTGGTGGCTTGGGCAACGTAGCGCGACGCTTGGGTTGGCCGGGGCGGACACAGCTCGATCGCTAGTTGTCTCCCGCATTGGACATAGCGCGGTCGATCAGCCGCGCGTCGTTGTGTGCGCCGGCTGCTTCGAGCGTGGTCGCGATCTTTCGATAGATCTCGCGGTTCACCTGCGAGGGCGGATCGCAACGCAGCAGATTATCGGCACCGGAATCGTCGCGGATCGTCAGCTTCGGCGGTTGACCGGCGCGGATGAAAGCGAGTTGCCGGCTGGCCGATGGCCGGTCGCCCGTCAGCATGGAGCGAGTCTGCTCGTCTGTTCCCCACTGCGCAGGCCGGCCAGCCCGCCAACCAGCCCCACATATTTCGCCGGTTTGATCGGCCGTAATACATCCCGTGCGTATTTCGATCATGGAACAGTACTCCCGGTCCTGTTCGGACTCCGGTTGGCCAGGCCCCGTCGAGACCGTTCCCTGTTCATCTCGTGCGACGACAACGTATTGGCCCGACGGCGAGATGTTGCTGTCGCTCGGCGGTTCCATTTGCGTTCCCGCATCGGCGTTCGACTCGCCCGTCCTTGGCAACAGGCCGAACGACGTTCCATTCGGGAAACGGAAGACGGCTGTTTTCCAGACACGTTCGGGCAAGGAATCTTGGGGGTTGACAGGCTTGCTGTAGACAATCGTCGCCCCACCCGGCAAGCGAAACCGGAGTTCGGACTGCGTTGCTGCGATAGGCAAGCTGGACAGATCCTCTCGCTTTAGCCAGGCCTCGATAGGCGGGTTCCCGGCGCGGGCGTAGCGAACTTTCGCCCAATCCGGCTTCTGTTCCCCAATGACGGCAACATGGTCGCCGCGGATCAGATATCCACGCCGGTTACTTCCCACCGAAGGCCGCTCATAGAGCCATGATCGGTCGACTTTCACGGTCCATGTCGGCGATGCATCAACATTCGCCGGCATCGATCCACCGGCCGATCGATCGCTCGCCGCGTCGGCCGCGGGACCCAGCACGGCTCGAATCTTCGCGTAATAGCCTGCGTTTTCCGCATTCGGGGGATCGCAGGCCAGAAGATTTTCAAAGCCTAGCGCCACGCGCAAGAACGGCTTGATATCAGAGGATTTTGCCTGGCTGAACTGCGTCCATACCGCCTTCGCTGTCGGCTTTTCTAAGGTCGTCATCGATAGCGACTCGTTCTTGCCGGAATCGAGCTGGCTATGCCAAACGGCGTTCTTATCGTCCCACGCTCCAGCGCAAACCGCGCCCGTGTCATCGCGCGCGACACAGCCCGTTCGGGTGTCGAGGATCGGACAAAACGCTCGACTCTCGACGCTAGGTTTGCCGTCCTCGGTTTCCGTCACGCCGTTGCGAGCGACGTCGAGCACGACATAGCGCCCGTCGCGCGAACGGGCGTTAGCTCCGACGGTCGAAAAAATAACGCCGCCATCGGCACCGAGTGTTTCGTCCGGCATGATCGGCCATGTGCTGCCATCCGGTCGAGTGACCGTGAGACGTGTCCACCCCGGTCCGAACGTACGACTGAGGACAGGCGAAACCGGGGCCGAGTACACCAGTCGCGCGTGGTTCGAATAATCTATCTCGAACCGATCCGGCGCGCTCCATATCTGCTGGGAAAACAGCAACCCAGCGGCCAGCAACGAGACTCGAGTGGCTATAGTCATGTCCATCGCCCGAAGCCTTGGATGTTCAGTGGCTAGCGAATGGCTTGTGCCCCGTCGCCTTCAACGCAGCGTCGATATCGGCACGCGTATTCACGATACGACCACCGGCGAAGCAATCCGACTGCGCCGGTTTCGCGCCTTGGGCAAATCCCCCGCCGTTGAGGGCGACCGCCGTCCATTGCGCGTTACGCTTCGCTAGTACAAAGGTCATGATCTCTGCCTGGTCGTCTGTCAGTTCCAAGCCGCCGTCCTTTTCCGCCAGTGCCACGCAAACGAACGCCGCGTCATGGTCCTTCACCAGATCGACCACAACATAGCGGTTGTCCTTTAGATTGGGATCGCGGGCGTTTAGGCGGTGTACCGCGGCGAGGATCTGCGCGCGGTCAGGGTCGCTCTTGTCCAGATCGCGGGCGAACGCCGAGTGGGCTACGACAGAGGAGAAGATCACTGCGGATACGACGAGCTTAAGAAACTTTTTCATTAGCAATATCCGTGAAGAACGGGATAGACAATATGTTCAACCCTATACTCAGTCTCGGTTCGTAACTTCCGTGCAGCGCTTGGAACCAAGCGTGAGTTCAATATGGGCAGCTATGGTCGACGATTGGCCGCACACATCGCCGATGGAAATCTTCGTGAAATCAAAGTCGAACCTCGGCCCCTTCCGGGCCACGACGACCTGCCCAGCGTCCGTCTGGAATGACTGCATACCGGGTCCGATATCGGCCTGCTTTGCGCCGCTCGAATCGACTGTACAGGAATTGACCATCCCATCTGCAGGCGTCGCCGCCGTATAGCTAAAGGTGCCAACCTTTCCATCTCTCACCTGGACAGTTAGGTAGTGACTTACAGTGTTTTTGTCTGCCGTACAGCGATATTTAACGCCCTCGGCATCGCTCGCGGCGGCACCGGTCACGAATCCAACGGCCAGAGTAAATGGCACAAGGGTTTTCCACATTAGGTGTACAGCCATTTCACGTCACATAGATAAGTATCAGACCGCTCGGCAACTAGCGCGGAAATTTTCGATGAAAAGCACCGATGTTCGCCATTGTCCCGGAATTATCGGGTCATGTCACCGCGCGGTCGCGGCAATCCACCCGAGTTAAGCGCGTGGCGTCATCATTGATTTCACACCTTGAGCTTGTGTGGTTTGAGCCGTGTTGGGCCGGGGCTGCGTTTTCTCTGGGCGATGCACGTAGGTACGCCCCACCGGCAGCTCAAGCGCGTTGGCGACCTCGCGCAGTGGTGCGGCCAAGCCGCGGTAGAGCAAGCGTCGCCAATGAAAACCTAGCGTGACCGGTTAGCGCTGAGGGGCGGCACACTCGGCAAAAGATGCCGCAGCGCTCACCCGAACAGTCCTAGACCGCGGAATTTTTTGCCGCATGCAAATCGTTGTGTCCGGTCGTTGCACGAAAACTAAGTGGTTTTTCGATGCACCGATTGCCCGTCGGCAATCATCGATTAGAATCTCGCCTTTGCATTAAAAGAACAAGCTTGCAATAAATGGAAAGGCGAGATGAGGGCCACGATGCTCTACGACGCGACATCGTACGGTGGCGCGCAGCGCAATCGGTAATCCGATTCCATCGAACCGGATTGCGCCTGAGAGTCCGCGGCTTTACGCAATGGAACGCGCAGCAGCCGATGCAAAACGGCCGCGCGTTGGCCACGATACCGAGATCGTTTTGACCCATCGCGCCAACGAGCCTTTCATCGCGCAAGCCACCTAAAACAACAGAACCAGAACAAAGAAGAACCCCATCATGGCCGATTCGGGCGTCTTAATCCCCAAACCGACCGACGTGTTCGTGTCGCCGCTCTACAAGCTGCATCCTGCCGACGTCCAAGCCGGCATCGACGTCTTCGACAAATGGCTGCGCTCCATTAGCGAT
>NZ_JBQCIV010000013.1:0-20389 GCF_051953405.1 Trinickia sp.
CGTTCTGTGATATGCTGCGCGATGCTGCTAGTTTTAGGTCCTTCCAAGCAAGACTTGATTCGCGCAATCCGCTAAACGGTCAGGCCGTGTCGCGGAAGGTTGAGTAACCCGCTATTTCTCGAGAAGCTCGAAGAAAGGTGAGCGTAAAAATGATGAAGCAATTCCAGCTGAACTCGTATTTGTTCGGCGGCAATGCTCCGTACGTTGAAGAACTGTACGAGCAATATCTAGATAACCCGGCGTCCGTCCCCGAAAACTGGCGCGAATACTTCGATGCGTTGCAAAACGTGCCTGCCTCGGACGGCAGCGCGGCCAGCGACGTGGCTCATGGCCCCATCGTCGAATCGTTCGCCCAGCGCGCGAAGGCCAATGCCTTCATCCCGCGCGAGGCCGCAGCAGGCGGGAATCTCGCCACCGCGCGAAAGCAAGTCCACGTCCAATCGCTCATTAGCGCTTATCGATTCCTCGGCTCGCAATGGGCCAATCTCGATCCGCTGAAGCGCCGCGAGCGTCCCGCCATTCCCGAACTCGAACCTGCGTTCTACGACTTCACCGAAGCCGATATGGACCAGACGTTCAGCGCGAGCAACCTCTATTTCGGGTTCGAACAAGCCTCGCTGCGCGATATCGTCAAGGGGCTGCGCGATACGTATTGCGGCACGATCGGCGCCGAATTCATGTACATCAGCGATCCGGAACAGAAGCGCTGGTGGCAAGAGAAGCTCGAATCGATCCGCGCCACGCCGGCTTTCTCGGCAGACAAGAAGAAGCACATCCTGAATCGCTTGACGGCAGCCGAAGGGCTCGAGCGCTACCTGCATACGAAGTATGTCGGTCAGAAGCGCTTCTCGCTCGAAGGCGGTGAAAGCTTCATCGCCTCGATGGACGAAGTCGTCCGTCACGGCGGCGCGAAAGGCGTGCAGGAAATCGTCATCGGCATGGCCCACCGCGGCCGCCTGAACGTGCTCGTGAACACCCTCGGCAAGATGCCGTCGGACCTGTTCGCCGAATTCGAAGGCAAGCACGTCGACGATCTGCCGGCTGGCGACGTCAAGTACCACAAGGGCTTTTCGTCGGATGTCTCGACCGAAGGCGGCCCGGTTCACCTGTCGCTCGCGTTCAACCCGTCGCACCTCGAAATCGTCAACCCGGTGGTCGAAGGTTCGGCCAAGGCGCGGATGGATCGCCGCGGCGACGATAACGGCCTCCAAGTGCTGCCCGTGCAGATCCACGGCGATGCCGCCTTCGCAGGCCAGGGCGTCGTGATGGAAACGCTGAACCTCGCGCAAACGCGCGGCTACGGCACGCACGGCACACTGCATATCGTCATCAACAACCAGATCGGCTTCACCACGTCAGATCCGCGCGATGCGCGCTCGACGCTGTACTGCTCGGACGTCGTCAAGATGATCGAAGCGCCGGTGCTGCACGTGAACGGCGACGATCCCGAAGCCGTCGTGCTCGCCACGCAAATCGCGATCGATTTCCGGATGCAGTTCCACAAGGATGTCGTGCTCGACATCGTCTGCTTCCGTAAGCTCGGCCACAACGAGCAAGACACGCCGGCGGTCACGCAGCCGCTGATGTACAAGAAGATCGCCCAGCATCCGGGCACGCGTGCGCTGTATGCCGAAAAGCTCGTGCAGCAAGGCGTGATCACGGCCGAAGACGGCGAGAACTTCGTCAAGGCGTTCCGTCAAGCGATGGACGAAGGCCACCACACGATCGATCCGGTGCTCTCGAACTACAAGAGCAAGTACGCCGTGGATTGGGTGCCGTTCCTGAACCGCAAGTGGACCGACGCAGCCGATACGGCCGTGCCGCTCGCCGAACTGAAGCGTTTGGCCGAGCGCATCACGACGGTGCCGCAGAACTTCAAGGTTCACCCGCTTGTAGAGCGCGTCGTCAACGACCGCCGTGCGATGGGCCGTGGCGAGGCACCGCTCGATTGGGGCATGGGCGAGCACTTGGCATTCGCCTCGCTCGTCGCATCGGGCTACGCCGTGCGTCTGACGGGCCAAGATTCGGGCCGCGGCACGTTCACGCACCGTCATGCGGTGCTGCACGATCAGAACCGCGAGCGCTGGAACGACGGCACGTACATCCCGCTGCAAAACGTGGCCGATGGCCAGGCGAAGTTCACGGTGATCGATTCCGTGCTGTCCGAAGAAGCCGTGCTCGGCTTCGAATACGGCTACTCGACGGCCGAGCCGAATACGCTCGTCGCTTGGGAAGCGCAGTTCGGCGATTTCGTCAACGGCGCGCAAGTCGTGATCGACCAGTTCATCTCGTCGGGCGAAGTGAAGTGGGGCCGTGTCTCCGGTCTTACGATGCTGCTGCCGCACGGCTACGAGGGCCAGGGCCCCGAGCACTCGTCGGCACGCATCGAGCGCTTCTTGCAGCTGTGCGCCGAGCACAACATGCAGGTCGCGCAGCCCACGACGCCCGCGCAGATCTTCCATTTGCTGCGCCGCCAGATGATCCGCTTGTTCCGCAAGCCGCTCATCGTGTTCACGCCGAAGTCGTTGTTGCGCCACAAGGAAGCGGTGTCGGACCTGTCGGAACTCGCCAACGGTTCGTTCCAGCCGGTGCTGGGCGAAGTCGACGGCACGATCGATGCGAAGAAGGTCAAGCGTGTCGTCGTCTGCTCGGGCCGCGTCTACTACGATCTGCTCGCTCACCGTCGCGAAGCGAAGGCGAACGATGTTGCCATCGTTCGGATCGAGCAGCTCTATCCGTTCGCGCACAAGCAGTTCGAAGCGGAGATCAAGAAGTACGACAACGCGACGGAAGTGGTGTGGGTGCAGGACGAGCCGCAAAACCAAGGTCCGTGGTTCTACGTCGAACACCACCTGAAGGAAGGCATGAAGGAAGGGCAGAAGCTGGCATACAGCGGCCGCCCGGCTTCGGCCTCGCCCGCGGTTGGCTACTACGCGAAGCACTACGAGCAACAGAAGGCGCTGATCGAAGGCGCGTTCGGCCGGCTCAAGAGCGCGCAGATCGCTAAATAACTAGATTGAGGGCGAACCGGGAAAGCGCGAATGCGCTTTCCAAGCGGCGCATCCGGCGCGAGACACGCGCATCGCGACGCAAGGTACGGTTCGCCTCCCACACCAGATTAAAGAGTTCAGGACAGATCAAATGGCTATTGTTGAGGTCAAGGTTCCGCAGTTTTCGGAGTCGGTTTCGGAAGGCACGCTGCTTCAGTGGAAGAAGAAGCCCGGTGAAGCGGTGACGCGCGACGAGATCCTCGTCGAGATCGAAACGGACAAGGTTGTGCTCGAAGTGCCGGCACCCGATTCGGGCGTGATGGCCGAGATCGTCGTCGCCGACGGCGCGACGGTGGAATCCGAGCAATTGCTCGCGAAGATCGATACGGAAGGCAAAGCCGGTGCGGTTGCAGCTCCCGCCGCCGCTGCCGCTCCGGCTGCGGCGGCCGCTGCGCCTGCCGCTGCTGCAACGGCAGCCACGGCATCCGCCGGTGCGGTCGCTTCGCCGGCTGCCGGCAAGCTGATGGCCGAGAAGAACCTCTCGGCCGACCAAGTGCCGGGCACGGGCCGCGACGGCCGCATCACGAAGGGCGACGTGCTGAGCGCAGGCGCGCCTGCCGCACGTGCCCCGGCTGCGGCGCCGGCCGCCAAGGCGGCGAAGCCTTCGCTGCCGGACGTCAAGGCGCCCGCGTCAAGCGAAGCCTGGCTGCAAAACCGCCCCGAGCAACGTGTGCCGATGTCGCGTCTGCGTGCGCGTATCGCCGAGCGTCTGCTCGAGTCGCAGCAAACGAACGCCATCCTCACGACGTTCAACGAAGTGAACATGGCGCCGGTCATGGATCTGCGCAACAAGTACAAGGACAAGTTCGAGAAGGAGCACGGCGTCAAGCTCGGCTTCATGTCGTTCTTCGTGAAGGCCGCCGTCCACGCGCTGAAGAAGTTCCCGCTCGTGAACGCCTCGATCGACGGTAACGACATCGTCTATCACGGCTACTTCGACATTGGTATCGCCGTCGGTTCGCCGCGCGGCCTCGTGGTGCCGATCCTGCGCAACGCCGATCAAATGTCGTTGGCCGACATCGAGAAGAAGATCGCCGAGTTCGGCCAAAAGGCGAAGGACGGCAAGCTCTCGATCGAAGAAATGACGGGCGGTACGTTCTCGATCTCGAACGGCGGCGTGTTCGGTTCGATGCTGTCCACCCCGATCATCAACCCGCCGCAATCGGCCATCCTCGGCGTGCACGCCACCAAGGAGCGCGCTGTCGTCGAAAACGGCCAGATCGTCATCCGCCCGATGAACTATCTCGCGCTGTCGTACGATCACCGCATCATCGACGGCCGCGAAGCCGTGCTGTCGCTCGTCGCCATGAAGGACGCGCTCGAAGATCCGGCGCGCCTGCTGCTCGACCTGTAATGCTCGCGCTCGCCTTTCGTGCGAGCGCTTCAATCGCAATGAATTGACACCGCGGCGGCGCACGAATTAGCGCGCCCCGCCGCGCAATCGAAAGGATTGTCATGTCTCAAGAATTTGACGTCGTCGTGATCGGCGCGGGCCCGGGCGGCTACATCGCCGCCGTGCGTGCCGCGCAACTCGGCAAGACCGTCGCGTGTATCGAAAAGTGGAAGAACCCGGCCGGCGCGTTGAAGCTCGGCGGCACCTGCCTGAATGTCGGCTGCATTCCGTCGAAGGCGCTGCTTGCGTCGTCGGAGGAGTTCGAAAACGCATCGCATCATCTCGAAGCCCACGGCATCACCGTCGGCGACGTGAAGATGGATGTCGCGAAGATGATGGCCCGCAAGGACGGTATCGTCGAAAAGATGACGGGCGGCATCGAATACTTGTTCAAGAAGAACAAGATCACCTGGCTCAAGGGTCACGGCAAGTTCGTCGGCAAGAACGACGGCGGCGTGCAGATCGAGGTGAGCGGCGAAGGCGCGACGGAAGTCGTGACGGCCAAGAACGTGATCATCGCGACGGGTTCGAAGGCGCGTCACCTGCCGAACGTGCCGGTCGACAACAAGATCGTGGCCGATAACGAAGGCGCGCTCGCGTTCGACGCCGTGCCGAAGAAGCTTGCCGTCATCGGCGCAGGCGTCATCGGCCTCGAACTCGGTTCGGTGTGGCGCCGTTTGGGTGCCGAAGTCACGGTGCTCGAAGCGCTGCCCGCTTTCCTCGGCGCCGCAGACGAAGCGCTCGCCAAAGAAGCCGCGAAGCTCTTCAAGAAGCAAGGCCTCGACATTCAACTTGGCGTGAGCATCGGCGAAGTGAAGACGTCGAAGGACGGCGTGACGATCGCCTACAAGGACAAGGACGGCAACGCGCAGACGCTCGAAGCCGATCGCCTGATCGTCTCGGTCGGCCGCGTGCCGAACACGGATAACCTGGGTCTCGAATCGATCGGCCTGAAGGCGAACGAGCGTGGCTTCATCGACGTGGACGACCGCTGCCGCACGAGCGTGCCGAACGTCTACGCGATCGGCGACGTCGTGCGTGGCCCGATGCTGGCGCACAAGGCCGAGGACGAAGGCTCGCTGGTGGCCGAAGTGATCGACGGTCAAAAGCCGCACATCGATTACAACTGCATTCCGTGGGTGATCTACACCGAGCCGGAAATCGCTTGGGTGGGCAAGACGGAGCAGCAATTGAAGGCCGAAGGCCGCGAGATCAAGAAGGGGCAGTTCCCGTTCTCGATCAACGGCCGTGCGCTCGGGATCGCGAAGCCGGACGGCTTCGTCAAGATGATCGCCGACGCGAAGACGGACGAGCTGCTCGGCGTGCACATCATCGCGGCGAATGCATCGGATCTGATCGCCGAAGCGGTCGTGGCGATGGAGTTCAAGGCTGCGTCGGAAGACATCGGCCGCATCTGCCATCCGCACCCGTCGCTGTCGGAAGTGATGCGCGAAGCGGCGCTCGACGTCGACAAACGCGCGCTCAATAAGTAACGCTTTCGCGCCGGGCCGCGGCCAGCGCGGCCCGTGTCCCCGTTGGGGGAAGGGTGCGTAGCGCCAGCCGGGGCTAGCGTGTGCCTGTCGGCCGGCAAGCGAAGAGCCACGACGAAGGCGGGTAGGGCATAGCTCTCCCGCCTTCGTCTTTTTGTATTTGCACGATGAACGTCATCGAATACTACGAGCACGAACTCAAGACGCGCGGCTATGCGTCGGACGCGGCGCAGCGAGCGGCGGTCGATCGTCTGCAGCAATGCTATACGGAGTGGGTGGCCTACAAGGCGCGTCGTTCGTCGGCGCTGCGCAAGCTCATCGTCCATCCGCAATTGCCGCGCGGCGTCTATATGTGGGGCGGGGTGGGGCGCGGCAAGAGCTTCCTCATGGATAGCTTCTATGCCGTGGTGCCGGTGCAGCGCAAGACGCGCATCCACTTCCACGAATTCATGCGCGAAGTGCACCGCGTGCTCGAGGAACTGAAGGGCCAGGCGGATCCGCTCGACGAGCTTGCACGGCGTATGGCGAAACGCTATCGCCTTATTTGCTTCGACGAGTTCCATGTCTCCGACATCGCGGACGCCATGATTCTCTATCGGCTGCTCGACCGGCTCTTCACGAACGGCGTGCAATTCGTGATGACGTCCAATTACGATCCCGATACGCTTTATCCCGACGGCTTGCACCGCGATCGCCTGTTGCCCGCCGTCGAACTCATCAAATCGAAGCTCGATGTTTTGAACGTCGATGCCGGCGTCGATTATCGGCAGCGTACGCTCGCGCAGGTCAGCGTCTATCACACGCCGCTCGGCGCACAGGCCGATCGCGCGCTGCGCGGCGCCTATGCGCAACTGGCCGCGGTGCCCGACGAAAGCCCGATCCTGCATATCGAGAAGCGCGAATTGAAGGCGCTGCGCCGCGCGGATGGCGTCGTATGGTTCGATTTCGCGACGCTGTGCGGCGGGCCGCGTTCGCAAAACGACTACCTCGAACTGGCGACGCGCTTTCATACCGTGATTCTCTCGGACGTGCCGCAAATGTCGCCGCGCATGGCGTCGGAGGCACGCCGCTTCACGTGGCTCGTCGATGTTTTTTACGACCACAAGGTGAAGCTGTTGATGTCCGCGGCGGTTCGCGCCGAAGCGCTGTATGTCGAGGGGCCGATGGCCAACGAATTTAGCCGCACGGTTTCGCGTCTAGTCGAAATGCAATCGAAGGAGTATCTGGAAACGCCGCGCAGAATCGTCGATACGTCGTTGACTTAGCGCATTAGCGTACGGCTGGCATGCGTTCGAGCAAGCGTTAGTCCTGTTTCGCGCCTCGCGCCGAAGTTTCAGACTATTCTGATAGGCAGCGCGCGCTTCGCAGCATATCGTGCCTCTTCCTCGTTTTGAGAAGGAGGTGCGGATGAGGCCATTTAAGGACATCACGGACGCACAATGGGCGCGCATCGTGCCGCTCTTTCCCGAACTCGGTCGGCGTGGACGAGTGCGGGGGCGTCCCTTGACCGATACGCGTGCCGTGCTCAACGGTGTGCTATGGGTCATCTACAGCGACGCCGCATGGGCGTCGATGCCGCGACGCTATCCCCCGTATCAAACCTGCCATCGGCGTTTCACCGCGTGGTATTCGACGGGCGTTCTCCCGCGCGTATTGGCGCGGCTGTACGGCGAGGCGGGAGAGGCACTGTGCGATGCCATTAGACTGCGTATGCGCGACAAGCGCTCGGCTAAGCGGGGCATGCCGCCCTCGCCGGCGTTCGACACCAATTTGCCGAAGCTGACCCATATTGCTTCGCTACGTCGGGCGGCATAGCGAATGGCCTAGCGGCGCCGGCAACGGTTCCTTGCGGCTGCCTATCGTTCGTACCTGCGGTCGCCGGCCGTTTATGCGGCCGGCTCAGGTTGGCTTTGGTTGGCTTTGGTTGGCTAAGGTGCGTTTAGCCGATGCGCAAGGTCGGCCGGCTTGTGTCGCGCGGCCGATCGAGCGCGCTAGTTTTTCGCTTGTGCCGCCGAATCCTGACGGATCCACGTTTGCGAGCGGCCGAGCAGCGAAATGCCGATAAAGCCGCGTACGACGAGCTTCTGACCGCCGTCCTCGAGGTGCATGTTGCACTTGTAGACCTTCCCGTTCTCGGGATCGAGGATGTTGCCGCCGTCCCACTTGTCGCCGTCCTGCTTCATGTCCTTGATGATCGTCATGCCGAGGATCGGTTGATCCTTTCGCTCGTCGGTACAGGCCGTGCACAGTTTGCCGGGTTTGTCGTTCGGATTGAGGCCTTTGATCACCTTGCCGCTTAGTGTGCCGTCGTCGCGCTGCGCGATTTGGACGAGCGCTTTCGGTTGATGCGTGCTGTCGTCGATCGTTTGCCATACGCCGACGGGCGTATCGGTGCCTTGTGCGAATGCGGCGGCCGTGGCGGCCAGCAGCGCACCCGCTACCGTGGCGCGTTTGATGGCATTCCATGCCGTCGATTTGGCTTGATGCGAGAAGTGCGTCATGTCTTCCTCCTGTTGATCTATCGGCTGTCGTTCGATGCGCAGCGGCGAATCGCTTCGCGTTGCGTCTTCTATGAATCCTCGCAGGATACGCGCGAAACAAAGCGCTCGATTGATAGTGGACCCTCTAATCGGAGCGGGTCGGATAGGTTCGGCAACGTGCCGTCGAACACGCTGCCGCGATTCAGTCAAGCTGATACGAAAACGTTGCATTGAGCCTTGGGCTGCGCGAAGGACTTTCGATCGGCGCGTCGCCCACGGCCTTGGCGATCGACAGATCGAGGCTGTAGTGCTGTTCGTCGGTGACGCGCAATCCGAGCGCCACCGAGGCGAGTTTGTTGGGTGCGGCCGTTCCTGTCCGGAGATAGACGCGCGCCGTATCGAATGCGACGTAGGGCGTGAACGTATGCAGGTAGCGGGCGGCGACGGCGATCGGTCGGTTGATTTCGAACGACGCGCCGAAGCCCGAGTCGCCCGATGCTTCCCCGGGCTCGTAACCGAGCGCGAAACGTTGCGCGCCGAAGGCGATCTGCTCGGACGTGGGCAGCGAATCCGCGCTGTACTGCGCGGTCAACGCGATCGCCGTGCCGATCTTGAACGGCCAATCGTTCGTTTGCGCAAAGCTCGCCCCGGTGCGCACGAACGTCAGCGAGGCGGGGTTGGTTTCGACGGCCCCCGGCACGTTCGTCTCGCCGGCCTTCGATGCACCGAGTAGATCGAAAGCCTTCGCGACGGTCAGGCTCGCGCGGCGCGTTTGCCCAGGGTGCGTGTCGGCGTAATCGAGCTGGATCTGCGCGACGCGCACTTGCGAGCGCAACGAGATCGAGGCATCCGTCAGCGTATTCCGATAGTTGTTTTCGTCGTGCGAAGCGTACGCCGAGAGCGTTCCCAGCACCGTGCGCGCGTTGCTGAGATAAAGCGGGTAGGTTGCCGAGAAGCCGAGCTTGTCGGCAACCACCGTTCGCTTCACATAGGACGGCAGTCCCGGGTTGTCGACGGGATGGCCGCGATAGTGCGAGGCGTTGACCTTGCCGACGAGCCCGTCGCTGCCGATCGGCAACGCGCCGTTGGCGGCGAAGTAGGTTTGATTGTCGCGGCCCTTCGGGAAGAGCGTCGACACGCTGAGATCTTCGCCGAGCGAGGCCAGGCCGTTCTCCGTCACCGTGACGAGCCCTTGCACGCCCGGATGATGAAAGTCGATCCCCGTGGCCACGTTGAACGGTTTGCGCGTGACAGCGAGGTCGATCGAGGTCGCCCCGTCGGTCGTCTTCGGCGGCTGCACGGTCGCTGCGATCTTGACCCCCGGCAGCAGACCGAGCGCGTTGACATAGCGCTCGAACGTGGCGCGTTTGAGCGGGCGTTCGCCGCGGATGCGGTTGGCGATCGCGCGGATCTTCCCTTCGATGTGCCCCGGGTTGCCCTCGATGTTGACACTCGACACGTAGCCCTCCACGACGGTGATGTGCACGAGCCCGCCTGCGAAGGTTTGCGCCGGCACGAAGGCGAACGAAAGCGCGTAGCCGCGCGCCTGGTAAAGCCGTGTCACGTCGTTCGCCGCCGCGACGAGCTGGCCGATCGTCATGTCTTTGCCGACGAAGGCGGAGAAATGGCTTGCGACGTCGGCGAACGGGATGGCCTTGACACCGTCGATCTCGATCTTGCTGGGGGTGAGGTGCGTATCGAGCAGCCGTTGCAATTGTTCGGCTTGCGGTTCGATGTGGACGCGCACCGGCGGCGCGCCCTTGGGCGCTTCGATTCGAGGGAGCGCGTCGAGCGGATTGCCATTCGCCGGCGGTCTCGTCTGCGCGAGTGCCGGTGTGGCCGTTGCCGCAGCCACGGCTAGCCAGAACCATTGGTTCGGTATCCTAATCATTATGTTGTCCTCGTCGGCCTTGATTGGGCAGCCCTGAGCGGCGCGCCTCGTTTTCGTATGCGTCGCCGATCTTGCGATCGCGCGCGATGACGCTGCGCACGCGAGCCGCGCGAACGGCCCGCGTGCGATCCTGCGGCTTACGACGGCTTAGGGCAGCTTGCCGACCAGGGGCAGGCCGCCGCCGAGGAGCGAGGTCAGGGCGCTCGTCGGCGAACCGGCGGAAGCGCCCGCCCCGCCGGCGCTACCTGCGCTACCGGGGCTGCTCGACGTGCCGCTCAATGCGCCCGTCAGCGAGGACAGCGGGTTGGGCACGGCGCCATTCGTGCCCAGTGCGCCGGTCAGCGACGAGAGCGGGCCGCCTGCGCCCGCGCCGCTCGACGGCGGACCGCCTTGCACCGTCATCGTGGAACTGCCGACTAGGCTCGTGATCAGGCCTGGAATCGGCGCCGCCCCGTTGGGGCCGTTCGGGTTCACTAGGCCGCCGGCATTCGTCACCGTGTTGCCGAGACTTTCCACGAGATGGCCGACGTCGGCCGCGAGCGGATTGGACGAGGCGCCCGCCACTTGCGCGCCGGCGCTTTGCACCGCGCCGCCTACTTGGCCGAGCAGCCCCGATGCGCTCGGGCCGAGACCGGTTGTCGTGCCGATGTTCTGCGTTTGCTGGCCGAGCGTCACGACGAGCGGCGTGACGGCCGAACTGAGCGGCTGCGTGACTTGTTGCACGGCGGACGATGCGAGCGTCGTCGCGAGGACCTGGCCGCCGGCGCTGACGCCGTTGGCAGCCGTGTCGAGCGCACCGGCGAGCGGCGTCGTCACGGGCGCGAGTGGGGCGAGCGGCCCGCTGCCGAGCGCGCGCACCGTCGCCGCGGCGCCGGCGACGACGCCGCTCGTCGCGCCGACCGTCGAACCGAGGCCCGCGGCCGTTGTGCCGACCGGATTCGCCGTGGAACCGGTCTGGCCCAGCCCGCTGCTCAGCGCATTCGCGGCCGCGTCGAGCACGTCGCCTGTCGCCGAGACGGTACCGCCGACGCCTTGCGTGACGGCAGGGTCCACGCCGGGCACCGTCGTCGACGAGATCGTGCCGCCGAGATCTCTCGCCGTCGAGCCTAGCGTCGTCACGGCACCGGAGGTCGCGTTGGTCGTGGGCGTCGGGTTGGGGGAAGGGGTCGGCGTCACGGTACCGCCCGCGGCGGCGGCGGGCGGTACCGTCAGCTCGCTGCCGCCGCAGGCGGAGAGCAGGTACGCGACGGCGAAGGCGGTCAGCGGTGCGCGCAGGGTCGTCGGGCTGGTGCGCGCGGCTTCGATGATCATTCGTTGTTGTTTCTTCGACATGATGTGCTCCTCGTGGTCTGTGCGTTTGTCCGTGGGCTTACTTCTTGGGGATTGCTCCCGCGAGGCCGGCTCCGAGCGACGAAAGGCCGCCGAGCGGGTTCGAACTAGGCGTGCCGCTGCTGCCTGCGCCGAGCGTGCCCGTGACCGTCGCAAGCAGGCCCGTGATCGGTGCGAGCGGGTTGCTGCCGCCCGACGCCGTGCCGCTGCCCGCGCCGGCCCCACCCGCGACCGTCGAGACGAGGCCGGTGACGGGCGCGAGCGGGCTACCCGTCGAACCGCCGCCCAGGCCGGCGGCAGGGCTTGCGAGCCCTGTGAGGGCACTCGACAGCGGCGCGAGCGGATTGCCGGGGCTCGCGCCCGTGACTAGGCCGCCGGCCGATGCGACGGCGTTGCCGCTCGCGGTCAGGACACCGCCGATTCCGCTCGTGACGGGGTTGCCGCCTGTGGAGGCGACCGTGCTGCCTGCATGGCGCAGCCCGCCGCCGACCGTGCCGAGTAGGCCGGCGAGCTGCGGGCCGAGCCCGCTCGATGTGCCCACGGTCTGCGTCGTCGATGAGAGTACGGACGTGATCGGCGTGATCGCGGTGCTGAGCGGCTGCGTGATCTGTTGCACAGCGCCGCTGGCGAGTGTGCTGCCGAGCGTGGAGCCCGCGCCGGAGATCGCGCCGCCGAGCGTGCCGAGTGCGCCGCCGATCGGCGTGGTGACGGGCGCGAGCGGCGAGAGGGGGCCGCCCGCACCGAGGCTAGCGACGAGCGTGCCCCCGCTGGTGACGGCGTTGCCGATCTGGCTGACAGCAGGCCCCGCGCTGGCGAGCGTCGTTCCCACCGGGTTGCCGGTCGCACCGAGCTGTCCGAGACCCTGGGAGACGCCCGCGCCGAGCGTCGAGACTGCGGCGCCGACATCTTGTACGACGCCGCCGAGCGCTTGCGTCGTTTGCGGATTCGTACCCGGCAGCGTTTGCCCCTCGATGGCGGTGCCCACGCTCGAGACGGCAGACCCCGTCGCGCTGACGACGTCGCCGCCGCTACCGAGCGCCTGGCCGATCGCATTGGCCGTCGGCGCGCCGTTGCTCCCGCTACCGCCTGTACCCGCGCTGCCGCCGCTGCCTGCTCCGGACGTCCCGCTCCCCGTCCCCGTGCTGCCGCCGGCGCCCGAGCCGCCGCTACTGCCCGAGGCAATCGCGCCGCCCGTTCCGTTGGCGGAGCCGGAACCGAGCCCTTGGCTCAGCGTCCCCGATCCGCCGCAAGCGGTCAGCGAAAGCATCGCTGCCACGCTCGCGGCCAGCCACGTGTTGCGCAGTACCCCGTCTCGTTTGTTTGTGTTCATTGCCACGCCTCGCATTTGGGTTTATCGGTTGGTTGCGGGCGCAAGCACTGCAATGGGTATGCCAACTCAGCGTGAAATCGACTCTAAAAGCGAGGGTGAGCCATGTCCTTGCCGGCGGAGCAAGGCCTTCGCCGATTCGAGCGTCACGCGGCAGCTATGGACCGATGGCCGAGCGCGCTCGCGACAAAACGCGCCCGAGGACGGATGTAACGTAACGACACGACTTGGTTGTTACCGATGCGGCCGTAACGCGCAATTGGACGACGCCGCCTAAAAATTAGTAGACCTAATCTAAACCTATCGTAAGCCCTAAGGCGGAAGCGATCACAGAGCGCCGTTGATGAGGGTAGAGTCGGCCTGTACCGAAAATGCATAGGAAAACTCGCGTCGGCTATAAGATAAAAACAAAGCCGATCGGCACAGGAGAACGCTATCGATTCATTCTTAGCAGGTCATCACTAAAACGCACTGCCAGAGTCGTATTGCGGGCGAACGGCACTTCAGCGAAGCGATATCGAGTCGTCCATCCGGTCGGGCAACGTAGCGTGCCTCGGCCTTCGTTGCATGCCGGCAAGCTCATCCCGCGCGACGTTCGTCGATTTTACGAGGAACATCCATGCACAAGCTCGTCAAGCGCTTACTGATCGAAGATCGCGGCGTGACCGCCATCGAATATGCCCTGATCGCCGGGCTCATCGCAGCCGCTATCGCAACGGTGGTCGGCTCCGTCGGAACGAGTATTCAAACGGTGTTCACCACGGTTGCCGCCGCGATCAAGACTTGATTGCGGATTTGTAACGAAATATTAAGTCGTCGATTTAACGGTCATTAAGCATCGCCGAATCTGCTGATTGCGTTGCAATCGGCATGGATCGACTCGGTCATTTTTGGACAATTCGATATACGCATGCTGTTCGGAAGCGTTGTCTTTACCGCATGGGCCGTTCTCGTGGCGTGGTGCGACTGCCGCGACCGCCGGGTCGCTAATGCACTCGTGGCGGCGGGCGCTTGCGCGGCGCTCGCGTGTGCCGCGCTGCATGCGGCGCCGTTCGGCGTGGCGCCGCGACAGGCAGCGATCGGTGCGTCGATCGGGTTCGCGGCCATGTTGCCGTTCTTCTTGCTCGGCGTGATGGGCGCTGCCGACGTGAAAGTGTTTGCAGTGCTCGGCGCGTGGTGCGGTGCGTCCGCCTTGCTCGGCATATGGATGGTGGCGACGCTGGCGTCGGCGTTGCATGCGCTCGCCCTGCTCGTGTTCGATCGCGTGAGTTCGACGGGTGGCCTGGGTTGGTCGCCATGGCGCGCCGGACGACCGGCATTTGCCATCGGACAGCGGCGTGCGGCGCCGTATGCGGCACTGCTCGTCGGCGCCGCCTTGCTGCATGCGCTCGGGCGATCGCTGCAAGGAGCCGTGCATTGAAGTGCCTCGCGCGTGCGTCTCGTATGCGCGCATCGGCGCGCGATCTCGGCAGTGCAGCCGTCGAATTCGCGCTCGTGTTTCCGCTGTTGTTCCTGGTGTTGTACGGCATCGTGACCTATAGCGTGGTGTTCGTCGCTCAGCAAAGTCTCACGCTGGCGGCCGAGGAGGGCGCGCGTGCGGCGCTGGTGTACCGAGGCGCAGAGAGCGTGGCAGGCGCCTTGGCTGCGCGCAGCAGCAACGCGTGCAACGTGGCGCACCAAACCACCGGGTGGTTGAGCGCTTACGCGCAGTGCGCCGCGCAAGCGCAAAGCTGCAGCTACGACAGCACCATGGCCTGCGTTCAAGTGACGCTCACCTACGACTACGCCGATCATCCGCTCGTGCCGACTTTGCCGCTTTTGAGTCTCGCGTTGCCGCAAACGTTGTCGAGTGTCGCGACGGTGCAGCTCGATCCGGAGAACTTGCTGTGAGACGCGGCGAGCGGTGCGCCGAGCGATGCCATGTCCGCGACGGCGACGTCGTGGTGGTGCAAACGCGTCGTCGTTCACGGCTTGCGAGGATAAAAGCATGAGACATCTGAACGTAACGAAGATCGTGGCCATCGCGTTAATCGCGCTGGCGGCGATGCTCGCGTTCTACGCCTGGACGCTGGCTCGGCGACCCGTTGCGTCGACGCCGACGCCGAAGGCGCTCGCCGCGCAAACCGCGTATCCGATCGTCGTCGCCACGCACGTGCTGCCGGCCGGTGTTGCTATCGCGAACGACGATGTGCGCGTCGTCATGCTGCCCGTGCGTCCGAGCGGAGCGTTCGCCGATCCCTCGTTGCTCGCGCGGCGTGTGCCGCTCTCGGACATCGGCGCGAACGTGCCGGTGGTGGAGGCGCAACTGTCGTCGGGATTCGCCGAGCAAGTCGCGCCGGGCGAGCGTGCGGTGGCGATCCGCGTCGACGAGGCCAGCGCGGTCGGCAACCGTGTGCGGCCCGGCAACTTCGTCGACGTCTTTTTCACGCTCAAGCGCGATGCCGTGGGCGTCGGACCCAACGCCGAAGTCGCCCGCTCTCAGACGCGCTTGCTGCTCTCGCGTGTTCGCGTGCTCGCATTCGGAGGGACTGCGTCGGGCGCCGGCAATCCGTCGCAGTTCGGCGCGCTCGCGCGCACGGCCGTGTTGGCCGTGCCGACGGCCGACGTCGACCGCCTCGCGCTTGCCGATAGCGCGGGACACGTCTTATTGGCGCTGCGCAATCCGCGCGACGAAGACGCAATCGAACCTGCTGCTCGCACCGCGCCATCCGGCACGCTCCAAGCCAGCGCGCGAAGCGCCGACGCCAAAGCGAACACGGCTTCGATGCAGGCTGCCGCGGGGATCTCGCTCAGCGAACTGGCGGGCGGTCTCGGGTCTGCGCCCGCGGTAGCGGTTGCGCGTAGGCATTTCGGTCGAACTGATGCCGGACCGGGCATCGAGGTGATCCGCGCAGGACATGCGCAAATGCTGAGCGATTGAGGCAGGCTCACTGCCGCGAGCGCGACGCGGCGTTGCATGGATCGTTCCTATCGGCCGCATCGACACCGATACGAACGCAGGGTACGAGGTCGATAACACACTCCAAATATGGGCCCATGGCTAGGGCCATTTAAAACATGGCGAAAGTGGCGGCGATAGTGAGAGGGTGCGCGACGGCGCGAGTCGGGCTATGTTGCCTTGCACTCGTGCTAGGCGGGCTGGCGAGTGCGGCCCGTGCGGCGGGAGCGCGCGACCACGATCGAGCGGGCACGGCTCGGTCGCAGGCGCCGTCCGCGCTCACCATCGCTGTTGGCGAGCAGCGTCGAATCGCTCCCGCTGCGCGACTCGTGCGCGTCGCGCTCGGCGACCCTAGCGTGGCGGACGTGCTCGTGATTCGCGATGGCGATGGGCGCGCGGGGGCGCTCGTGATCGGCAAGGCGCCGGGCAAGACGAACCTGCTTTTATGGGAACAAGGCCGCGCCGAACCGCAAACGCTTGCGCTCGTGGTCGAGCCGGGCGCGCAAGCGACACTGGCGAACGGTACGACGCCGCAGGTCCAGACGTTCGGCGGCGATGTCGTCGTCTCGGGCAAGACGCCCACGGCGGAAACCCATCAACGCGGATGGGACCTGGCGCGGCTCGCGGCGCACGGCGGTGCGCGCTCGAGCGAGCGACAAGACGATCGGCTTGCGGCAGGCTCGCCTGCCAACAACGGCCGCGCGCGTGCGAGCAGCGACGACAGCATGATCGTCGACGAAACGACGGTGGCGACGCGCAGTGTCGTGCAAGTCGACGTGCGCGTGGTGGAGTTCAGCCGCACCGTGCTCAAACAGGCCGGCTTGAATCTGTTCAAGCAAACGAACGGATTTTCGTTCGGCACGTTTGCTCCTTCGGGCTTGAACTCGGTCTCGGGAGGCGGGACGTCGAATTTTCAAGTGACGGGCAATACGCCGATCGCCTCGGCGTTCAATCTCGTGCTCAGTTCCGCCGGGCGCGGCCTGTTCGCCGATTTGAGCCTCATGGAAAGCAACAATCTCGCGCGCGTGCTGGCCGAACCGACGCTCGTCGCGCTGTCGGGCCAAAGCGCGAGTTTTCTCGCCGGCGGCGAGATTCCCGTGCCGGTTCCGCAGGCCCTCGGCACGACGTCGATCGAATACAAACCGTATGGCGTCGGGCTCACGCTCACGCCGACGGTGCTCAGCCCAAGCCGCATCGCGCTGAAGGTGGCGCCCGAGGCCAGCCAGCTCGATTTTCAGAACGCCGTGACGATCAATGGCGTCTCGGTGCCGGCCATCACCACGCGGCGAACCGATACGACCGTCGAACTCGGCGACGGCGAAAGCTTCGTCATCGGCGGCCTCATCGATCGCGAAACGATGTCGAACGTGAGCAAGGTGCCGCTGCTCGGCGATCTGCCGATCATCGGCGCCTTCTTCAAACAACTGAACTATCAGCACAACGACAAGGAACTCGTGATCGTCGTGACGCCGCATCTTGTGTCGCCGCTCGCGAAGGACGCTGCGCTACCCGCGATGCCCGGCGAGCAAGCCGAGCAGCGCGACGCACCGGTATGGCGATCGTACTTGGGCGGCGCGCTGTCGAGCGATGCCGGGCCCGGATTTTCGCGATGACGCCGGCAAACGTGCGAGCTGCGCGCGGCGCTAACCGAGGAGAGCAGGATGAACGCAAGAGCGCAAACCTCGATTGAAACGGAGCGCGCGAGCGTCGAGCACTTCGTGTTCGCGTCTGGCGATCCGAACAACGTCCGTTGGCTGGCCGACGCGCTCGCGCAAACGGGCGTGCTCGAGCCGACGACCTACGATGCGGCGGCTCTGTCGCAGCGCATCGCGGCATTGCGGCCGTCTATCGTGTTCGTCGATTTCTCAGGAGACCTAAACGATCTCGCGACGCGCGCCGTGAATACGGCGCGGGCCGTTGCGCCGCATCTGCCTATCGTGGCCGTCGGCAAATTGGCGGAACCCGAAGGCGCGATTGCCGCATTGCGTGCCGGCGTGCGCGATTTCATCGACGTGGCCGCCGCGCTGCCCGAGGCCACTCGAATCGCGCGAGAAGCGCTCGAGAACGTCGCGCGCTCGGCGGCGCGCCACGGGCGGCTCACCGTGCTGCTCGGCGCGCGCGTTGGCGTCGGGGTGTCGACCTTCGCGGCGCATTTGGGCGTCGCTTTGCAAAAGCGCGCGCGGCAGGCGGCGCTCGTCGATCTCGGGTTGCCCGCCGGAGATAGCATGCTCTACCTCGACACGCGCAGCGAGTTCGACTTCGCCGAAGCGGTTCGGAACTTGCGCCGCTTCGACGAAACCTTCGTCCATACCGCGCTGGCGCGCCACGCGAGCGGGCTGGCGCTGACAACGCTCTCGCCCGACCTTTCGACGCTGCGCAGCGTGTCGTACGCCTCGTCCGTTGCCTTGCTCGCGCGCTTGCGTGCGTTCTTCGACCAGCAAATCGTCGACCTCGGCGGCTTTTCGAACCACGAGTTCGTCGCACAAGTGGCCCAGGCGGCCGACGAGGTCTGGCTCGTGTGCGATCCGGCGATCGCATCGGTCGTATCGGCTGTCGATCTATTGCGCGAGCTTGCTGCGTTCGATCTCGATACGGGCCGGATCGGCATCGTCGTGACGAAGTACGACGCGAGACTCGGCTTGACGGCGGAGCAAATCGCAGCGCGCCTCGCGCTGCCGCTTGTCGCCACGCTGCCGTCGCGGCGCGTGCCGCTCGCCCAAGCGGCGAATCAAGGCAAGCTGCTGGCGCAGACGAACGAGCGCGATCCCTACGTGCGCGCGATCGATGCGCTCGCGCAGCGTCTCGCCCCTGCGGGCGAAGGCGCTGGCGCGAACGGACAGACGGCCGCGCGCGCCGCGCAAGGGACGCTGGGACCACAGGGGCTTTATGCGCCGCTCCAAGCATTCAAGCGATTCATTCATCTTTCACCGAAGCGACCCTAGACGATGGCAAACGAAATCGAATTTGCCGACGATGCCTCCTCGTTCGCGCATACCCAGCAGTTCCAAGACATCAAGAATGCGGCGCACGAGCACTTGCTCACGCGCATCGAAGAACTCGGCGCGGAATTCGGCCGTTGGTCGCGCGCGGCGATCAATCAGTTCGTCGATCTCGAGATGGACAGTTTCGTGCGCCTGCGCCGCATCCCGATCAACGAAAGCGAGGTGCGGCTCATCGCCGAGGCGCTGACGAAGGAGTTGGCCGGGTTCGGGCCGATCGAGGATTTGCTCGGCGATCCGGCCGTGGAAGACATCCTCGTCAATGGCTACCGCGATGTGTATGTCTCGCGGCACGGCATCTTGACGAAGATGCCCGTGCGCTTCGCAGACAACGCCCACCTGTTGCGCATCGTGCGGCGCATCTTGGCGCCGATCGGCCGGCGCTTGGACGAATCGAACCCGATGGTCGATGCGCGCTTGCCCGACGGCGGACGCGTCAACGTCGTCATCGAGCCGCTGTCGATCGACGGGCCCGTCGTGTCGATCCGCAAGTTTCGCAAGGATCCGCTGCGCCCCTCCGATTTGCTCGCGAACGGGACCTACGATGCCGAGATCGGCGCGCTGCTGGAGGCGGCCGTGGCGGCACGCTGCAACGTGCTCGTCTCGGGCGGCACGAGTTCGGGCAAGACATCGTTGCTCAATGCGCTCGCCTTTCACATCCCCGAACCGGAGCGGGTCGTCACGATCGAGGACACGGCCGAGCTTTCGCTGAACCATCCTCATGTCGTGCGGCTCGAGAGCCGGCCCGGTGGGTTCGACGGCTCGGGGCGCGTGACGATCCGCGATTTGCTGCGCAACACGCTCAGGATGCGGCCCGATCGGATCATCGTGGGCGAAGTGCGGGGTGGAGAAGTGTTGGAGATGTTGCAAGCGATGAACACCGGGCACGACGGCTCGATGGGGACGGTTCACGCGAGTTCCCCGCGCGAATGTTTGTACCGGCTCGAAATGCTCGCGGGCTTCGCGGGATTTCAAGGCACCGAGTCGAGCCTGCGCCGCCAAATCGCGAACGCCATCGACTTCATCGTGCAAATCGGGCGCCTCTCGAACGGGCGAAGGCGCATTTTGTCGATCACGGAAGTGACGGGATTGTCCGACACGATCATCGCGACGCAAGAGCTTTATCGCTATGAACCGTCGATCGCGGCGGACGGCGAGGAAGTCGACCGCTGGACTTCGCTTGGCATTCATCCGCATTCGCCGAAGCTCGCGCGGTTCAGGAGCATGCTCGGCGCGAACTTCGACGACGGCTTCTCGCATGGGGGATTCCGTGTCTAGGGGCAGTGCGCTCGTGGCCGCGTTGGCGTTGCTGTGCGTCGGCATCGCGGTGCTGCTGTGGCAGCGCGCGGTGCATGCGCAGCGGCGCACCGGCGCGCAACGCTTCGTCGCGCGGCGCGTGGCCGAGGCTCGCGCGGCCGGTACCCGCGCTCGTGAGGATGGCGGGACATCGACGCTTGCCGCGGGAGCCTTCGCTTCAGGCGCGCTCGGTTCG
>NZ_JBQCIV010000014.1:0-5457 GCF_051953405.1 Trinickia sp.
CCGCCACCCGGAAGCTGGTCGTCCTCGATCACATACCCCCGTTTCCGCTTATCCCATACGAGAGGACAGCCGAGCCGATCCCGTAAGACATCAAAATCCCTTTTCAGTGTCGCACGCGACACCTCGAGGTGAACCATTAGCTCTGCAATCGTGACCACCCCGCGCTTCCGGATACGCTGCACGATCTTGTGAATTCGTTCGGCGCTCTCTTTTGACACTAGCCCCTCTATGCATGTTGGCAAAGCCAGCCGGACCTACCGCATCGGAATGCGGCATAGCCTGCCGATGTCCGCCGACAGCAGGTCCAAAGCGACATGTGAGTCAAATCTTTCCTTTTGAAGACCATTCCTTGTGCGTTTTCAAAGAGAATAACAACGCAGGTTCGAAACGTAACACCGTCACCGAAGCGCAAGGCATGCCACTCGCGGCCACCCCGACGGGCGCCAAACGCAACGACGTCACCGAACTCGAAGAACCGGAAACGCCCTGCAAGATCAAAGGGACGTCCAGACGACATGTGTATTCCGCTTAAGTGCATTACGAGACTCTTCGCCACGCTTGCTCCAAGCGCTCTTTGCTCGCGGCACGCAGCCGAAGCAGGCCGAGTTCCCGACTCATAGCGTTAAGCCCTGATTCCTCGTCGTGCCCCTCCGCTCGCAATTTCGTCGCAAGCGCTCTCAACTCTGCGATTGAAACCTCATCCACCGGTCGACTAGATCCGGGCAGCGGATTTCTAAACGCTAAAGATTCCTTATTGCTGACTGTCTTCGGCCAGATAAACAGGCCGACGTCTTCAGCCTCTGTATCGAAATGCTTTGATGCGAGTTCAACCACACGATTTAGAATGCGAGCCCCGGTCCTGGACCATCCATGCGCTCGAGCAATACGTCTCGCCAGTACTTCGTCGCGCACTGGTCCCTCGGCGTCGACGACCGCGGCAATCATTGCGAGCAAAAGCTCGTCGTAGGTGTGTGCGAAGAACAGTTCTGGGTCGCGCGCGTGATTGGAAATTGTCAAGTCAACTTCAATAAATATCGCCTCACTACCCCGAGCGGATGTTGGCGCTAAAGCCGCACGAGCGTAAACGGCAGGCACTTCATCTTCGGACGCAACACGCTTCGATAATTCATTTGGCTCATCGATGGGATTTGCAATTGCGCTACTGGATTCACAGTCCGAACTGGCCCGAGCAGCCGCAATTACATCGTGTGCAATAGCTGCCGCACCTTGCACTTCTACCACCTCTGCTTCCTGTCTCGCAGCAAGCAAAAACCGCAATTGGCCATCCACCTTTTCCAGGGTGCCCGGCATGTCGACCCACCAGTCGGTTGACCAGATTCGAACGATTTCCCAACCAAGTCCTCGCAGAATGTGCTCACGCAACTTGTCGCGGTCGCGAGCAGTCGCAGAGCGATGATAGGTCGCCCCGTCGCATTCGACACCAGCGAGATAGCGCCCAGGCGCATCGGGGTCCACCACGCCAAGGTCAATGCGAAACGCCGAAACGCCGACCTGGGGATGAACTGTCCAACCTCGCTCAGCGAGCGCAATACAGACAGCCTTTTCGAATGGGCTGTCAAAGTCACCGACGCTACCGGCAACAGTCTCACCAAGAGCACGCGCGCCTCGTTCCGCATACTCAAGAAAGTGCTTGAGATCTCGCACACCCAAAGCCTGCGTACGGGATAGATCCATCTTTTCCGGCTTGAAGCTACCGAATACACGCAATTCCTGACGCGCACGCGTGATTGCTACATTGAGGCGTCGCTCTCCACCTTGTTGATTCATCGGCCCAAAATTCATCGGCATAGTGCCGTCAATACCGGGACCGTAAGTAATGGAGAAGTACATGACGTCCCGCTCGTCGCCCTGAACGCTCTCCAAGTTCTTAACGAAAACTGGCTCCAGCGCCGATTCAGCAAAGTGCGTCTCGATTGACGGGTCTTTTCGACGCGCTTCGTCGAGAAGGTCCTCAATCAATCGCTGTTGCTCGGCATTGAACGTGACGACACCGACCGTCAACCCGCTGTCGCGAAAGTCGGGGGTCTTCAGCCTGCTAACAAGGTCGGCAACAAGAGCCTTGGCCTCCGGCTTGTTAGTGCGTGCTCCTCCACGTTCGTACCGGCCTTCGGGGACGAGATTGAAGCTAACCGCTCGGTCGTTCGTGACCGGACTCGGAAAAGTAACGAGGTCACCGCTGTAGTACCGGTAGTTCGAGAAGGCGATCAGGCTTTCGTGCCGGCTGCGGTAGTGCCACGACAATTTCAAAGTCGGCAGATTCGCACCGATGCACTCTTCCAGGATGCTTTCGAGTTCGGTTTCGATGTCGGTGTCATCGACGTCGGATTCAGCGCGGTCAAAGAAACTGGTCGGTGGTAGTTGTTTCGGGTCGCCAACCATGATGACCTGCGTTGCCCGCGCCATCGCACCGATCGCGTCCCAGACCGGAATCTGCGATGCTTCGTCGAACACCACCACATCAAACTCGGGGGTCTCGCCCGGCAAGTACTGCGCAATGGAGAGCGGGCTCATAAGCAAACACGGCGTCAGCCGGAGAATCGCACCAGAAGCCTTAGACATCAGTTCACGCAATGGGAGATGCCGCGTCCTCTTCTGCATCTCGTAACGCAGAAGGCCCCACTCCGAGCCATGGGTGACTCTTGCTGGCGAAGGAAGGCCGGCTGAAAGTTGTGCTCTGACCCACGCCTGAGTTAGCGCGATGAATTGCTCGTCAAGCTCGCAGAAATCCCGGATGCGCTTCTCGTGCTCAGCAGACACGAAGGTGCGCAGGACGTCGTCTCCGTCGACAACAGCGTTAAGCCACCAGCGACAGTAATTGGTCTCGAAGACATCCTTCACCTGGCCACGCCCGATATTGCCTTCTTCGATGCCAGAAACCAGCGGGGCCAATCTAGATAGCGTCAAGCAGCTTGGCCAGTTTACCGACAACCATCTTGGCCGGTCGACCGGGTGATTGTCGGTGGTTATTCGGCCATGTTTGTCGCTCCTTCCTGGTGGTTGTCGCTGGATGATTGTCGGCGCCGGCTGGTCTGTTTGTCGTTGGCCGTGCGGCGGCGGTAGCTTTCGACGTTCATCTCGAAGATCGTCGAGTGATGGACGAGCCGGTCGATTGCGGCGATGGTCATGCCGGGATCCGGAAACACGTCGTTCCAGCCCGAGAACGGCTGGTTGGCGGTGATCAGCAGGCTGCGGCGCTCGTATCTTTCGGCGATCAGTTCGAACAGCACGCTGGTTTCGGCCTGATCCTTGCGGGCGTACGACAGGTCGTCCAGGATGATCAGGTCGAAGCGATCGAGCTTGGCTAGCGCTGACGGCAATTGCAGGCTCTGACGCGCAGCCTGCAGTTTCTGCACGATCTCACTGGTCCGTGTGGCCAGCACGCGGTAGCCAGCGTCAATCAGCGCGTGTCCGATGGCAGCCGCAAGGTGACTCTTGCCGACCCCGGGCGGGCCGAACAGGAGCACGGTGGCGCCCTTCTCGAGCCACGAATCGCCGGTAGCCAGTGCCATGACGTGGGCTTTGGAGACCATCGGCACCATGCCGAAGTCGAAGGTGGCCAATGTCTTGGTCGGATCCAGATGGGACTCGGTGCGGTGTCGTTCGATGCGCCGCTTGGCGCGCTCGGCGAGTTCGTGCTCAAGCAGTGCGCCGAGCAGTCGTGTGGCCTGCCAGCCTTCCTTGTCGGAGCGCTGGGCAAACTCGGGCCACAGGCGAGCGATGGTCGGCAGGCGCAATTCATTGAGCATCAGGGCCAGACGGCCGGCATCGTAAGCGGGCGTATTCATGCTGCCACCTGCTTGCCCAGCAGCGCGTCATAGCAGCTTGCAGGCGGAATCTCGACATTGACCACCGGGCAGTCGACCTGGCGCGGCGCAAATTCCTCGCGTAACGCCTTGAGATCCGGCAACCTGCCGTCCACCAGCAATGCGTTGAGGCGTGCGGCCAGCACGGCTTCGACGCCATCCAGCGCGGCAAGCTCAAGCAGACCGACCATGGTCCGGCACGCATCGCGCTGCGTCAGCCGTGCCTCGAGCTGCTCCCACGTCCGGCGATAGGCCTCACGCGGAAACAGCTCGTCGCGAAACGCGAGTCCCTTGAAGGCCTGCGGCTTGCGCTTGAGGCCCTCGATGAAGTGCCGGTAATCGAGGGCTCGGCGGTTGTCACCGGCACGCGAGCCGCGTGGGGTGCTGTGCACCAGCGCACCAGACAGATAGCAGTCGAGCCGGTCGCCGTAGACACGCACCTTCAGGCGGTGGCCGATTAGTCGCGACGGCGCGCTGTAGAGGATGCCGCGCACGGTGAAGGTGCTGCAGCGTGTGACACGTGCTTCCTCCTCAACGAAGTCGGTCGTGCGTCGCAGCGGCAGATCGATGAGCTGCTCGCGCTCCAGGCGGTACGCCGCCGAATTGCGCCGGTTGCGGCGCATGACGATCTCGCGCAGAAACTCGTCGTAGGCCGTGCGATCGGCGAAGTCCCGGTGACCGCGCAACATCAACGCTTGGTCGATGGCCTCCTTCAGATAGCGATGCGACGACTCCACGCTGCCGTTCTCGTGGCCCTGACCGCGATTGTTGCGCGTGCCGACCATGCCGTAATGCTCGAGCAGCGCGGCGTAACGCACCGTGAAGTCCTCTTCATCCTGCAGATTCTTGAACGCCGCCGACAGACTGTCGGTCCGGTGTTCACGCGGGCAACCGCCGGCTTGCCAAAGCGCGTTCTGCAGACCCGTGGACAGCGCTTCGAAACTCTCGCCGCCTTCGACGACATTGGCGTATTCCCAGTGCGAGAAGGCCAGCACGAAGTGGTACAGCCGATGAGCGAATGGAGCGCTGGCGATGGTCACGCGCAGTTCAGCCATGTCGGTGAAGTCCGACAGGCCCCGCACGCCGGGCTCATGCTGCTGCGGGAAGAAGACTTCCTTCGGCGGGCCGGACATTGCCCGCCAGTGCCTGACGCGCCGCTCGAGCGTGCGGCGTGTGCTGTCGGGATACTGATCGGGATGATCGTCCTGCAGCTTGCGCAGGATCGTGATCGCCTGAAGTTGCGGTGCGTTCATGAGCATCGGAACGACTTCGGTGTCCCAGACGTCGGCGAACGGATCGGGGCGCGAGCGCCAGTAGCGACGTGGCTTCTGGGACGGCAGCGTGGCCTCTCGTTCTATGCGCCGGGCACTGCGCACGCTGATGCCGGCCTTGGCGGCGGCGATCTCCTGAGAGTGTTGTTTGCGTTTGGACATGTAGAGGCGAACCTGTTGGTCGGTGATGCGGGTTCCGGACATGCGGCTGATCGCTTCTTCTTGATTTGATCAGCCATCGTAGAACCCGGCCGACTCGGCGCCGCCGGTGGGGGGGACTGTGGGGCGGCGGCCCCCCCCCCCCCCACACCCCCACCCCCCCACACAAAAAAAACCAAAAACACCCAAAAAAAATTTATCCA
>NZ_JBQCIV010000015.1:0-27589 GCF_051953405.1 Trinickia sp.
CAGACGCCTTCGTAGAGTTCGGCTGCCATGCCGATCGATTCGCCGAGCGTCGGGTGCGGGTGAATCGTGCGACCGATGTCGGTGGCGTCCGCGCCCATTTCGATGGCCAGGCATACTTCGCTGATGAGATCGCCTGCGTTCAGGCCGACGATACCGCCGCCGATCACGCGATGGGTTTCTTCGTCGAAGATGAGCTTGGTGAAGCCCTCATCGCGCCCGTTGGCGATTGCGCGGCCGGACGCGGCCCACGGGAAGACAGCCTTGCCGTACTTGATGCCTTCGGCCTTGCATTGGTCTTCGGTCTTGCCGGCCCATGCCACTTCCGGGTCCGTGTAGGCGACCGAGGGGATCTGGATGGCATCGAAGTAGGCCTTCTCGCCGTGTGCGGCTTCGGCTGCGACGTGGCCCTCGTGCACGGCCTTGTGGGCGAGCATCGGTTGGCCGACGACGTCGCCGATCGCGAAGATGTGCGGCACATTGGTGCGCAGTTGCTTATCGACTTCGATGAAGCCGCGATCCGTCACGGCTACGCCGGCCTTATCGGCGCCGATCTTTTTGCCGTTGGGGCTACGGCCGACGGCCACGAGCACGAGATCGTAGCGTTGCGGCTCGGCGGGGGCTTGTTCGCCTTCGAACTTCACGTAGATGCCGTCCGACTTCGCTTCGGCGGCGGCCGTTCTCGTCTTGAGCATGACGTTGGCGAAGTGTTTGGCGCTGTATTTCTGCCAGACCTTCACGAGATCGCGGTCGGCGCCCATCATGAGGCCGTCGAGCATTTCGACGACATCGATTTTGGCGCCGAGCGTTGCATAGACGGTGGCCATTTCGAGCCCGATGATCCCGCCGCCGATGACGAGCATGCGCTGGGGTACTTGGCGCAGTTCGAGGGCGCCGGTCGAATCGACGACGCGCGGATCTTCGGGCATGAACGGCAGCTTCACGGCTTGGGAGCCGGCGGCGATGATCGCTTGTTTGAACTTGACGATCTTCTTGCCGCCCTCGCCTTGCACTTCCATGTGATGCGGATCGACGAACGAGCCGACGCCCGTGACGACTTCGACCTTGCGTGCCTTGGCCATGCCGGCCAGGCCGGTGGTGAGCTTCTTGACGACGCCGGATTTGAACTCGCGCAGCTTATCGAGGTTGATTTGGGGCTTGCCGAACGTGATGCCGTGATCGGCGAGCGCGGCGACTTCGTCGGTGATGAGAGCCGTGTGCAGCAGGGCTTTGGACGGAATGCAGCCGACGTTGAGACAGACGCCGCCGAGCGTGGAATAGCGTTCGACGAGGACGGTTTTCATGCCGAGATCGGCGGAGCGGAACGCGGCGGAATAGCCGCCGGGGCCGGCGCCTAGCACGAGCATGTCGCATTCGATATCGGCCGAGCCTGCGAAGCTACCGGCTTGGGGAGCGGGAGCCGAAGCCGGTTTCGCGGCAGCGGCGGCTGGCGCAGGCGCGGCTGCCTGGGGAGCCGGGGCGGCTTTGGCGGGTGCTTCGGCGCTGGCGGAGGTTTCGACTAGTGCGACGACGGTGCCTTGTGAGACTTTATCGCCGGCTTTGATTTTGACTTCCTTGACGGTGCCGGCGATGTCGCTGGGCACTTCCATGGAGGCCTTATCGGATTCGAGGGTGAGCAGCGATTGTTCTTTCTCGATGACGTCACCGGGTTTGACGTTGACTTCGATGACGTCGACGTCTTTGAAATCGCCGATATCGGGTACTTTGACTTCGATGAGACTCATATACGTCCCCTTCTTGTTTAGCGATTGACCGAGGAATACCGAAGCGAGGTGAGCTCGAACCTAGGGCCTGACAGTCACTACGGGCGTATGACAATGACAACCTTTGCCGTCCGCCCAAGGACGCGCCTTTCTTTTGGTTACTTTTCTTTGGAAGACAAAGAAAAGTGACCGCTGCCCCGCGGAGGGGCGACGCTAGCAGGCCGATAAGAAAGCAAGTTCAACGACGGGGCGTGAATCGCAAAAAAAGACTCACGCCCCCGCGAGGTTCCTCAGATCAAAGAATCACACGCCGAAAATCGGCCAACAGCGCACCAAGATACGCATTGAAGCGCGCCGCTTCGGCCCCATCGATCACGCGGTGATCGTAGGAGAGCGAGAGCGGCAGCATGAGCTTGGGCACGAACTGTTTCCCGTCCCAGACGGGCTTCATTGCGCCGCGGGACAGCCCGAGAATGGCGACTTCGGGCGCGTTGATGATCGGTGTGAAGTTGGTCCCCCCGATTCCGCCGAGGGAGGAAATCGAGAAGCATCCGCCTTGCATCTGATCGGGCTTGAGCTTGCCGTCACGAGCGAGCTTCGAAAGCTCGGCCATTTCCTTGGCGATCTCGATGAGCCCTTTCTTATCTGCATCGCGGATGACGGGCACGACGAGCCCATTGGGCGTATCGGCGGCGAACCCAACGTGGTAGTACTGCTTAAACACGAGGTTATCGCCATCGAGACTGGCGTTGAACGTCGGAAATTTCTTGAGCGCCGAGACAACGGCCTTGATCACGAACGCAAGCATCGTGACCTTCACCCCGGCCTTCTCGTTTTCCTTGTTCAGTTGAACGCGCAGCGCTTCGAGTTCGGTGATATCGGCTTCGTCGTTGTTCGTGACGTGCGGAATCATGACCCAGTTGCGATGCAGGTTCGCGCCCGAGATTTTCTTGATGCGCGAGAGCGGCTTCGGATCGACGGGGCCGAACTTCGTGAAATCGATCTTCGGCCAGGGCAGCAGATTGAGTTCGCCGCCGGTACCGCCTGCTGCGGCCGGCGCCGCGCCCGCAACCGCGCGTTGGCCCGTCATGACGCCCTTGACGAACGAAGTCACGTCTTCCTGCGTGATACGGCCTTTAGGCCCCGTGCCCTGCACCTGAGCCACGTCGACGCCGAGTTCGCGCGCGAACTTGCGCACCGAAGGCGAAGCGTGGCTCGGGCGGCGTGCGCCGCCTTCGCCGGCGGGAATGACCGGCGCTTGCGCCAAAGCCGACGGCTGGGCCGGCATGCTGTGCGGCTTCTCTTCGCGCGGCAAATCGGCCGGCGCCTGAATGCTCTTGGCCGGTGCTGCCGGTGCTGCGGCCGGCGCGGCCGCGGCACCCTGCGCTTCGACGAGCACGATCAACGTCCCTTCGGACACCGAATCGCCCACCTTCACTTTCACTTCCTTGACCACGCCGGCTACGGGGCTCGGCACATCCATCGTCGCCTTGTCCGATTCGAGCGTGACGAGCGACTGCTCTTTCTCGATACGATCGCCGACCTTCACGGCCACTTCGATCACGGGCACGTCTTTATAGTCGCCGATGTCCGGCACCTTCACTTCCTGCACGCTGGCCGCCGCGGCGGGAGCGGCAGCCAGAGCCGGTGCCGGTTGTGCCGGCGCGCTAGCGGCAGCGGGCGCCGCGGCGCCGTTTGCCTGCGCGGGCTTGGCCGCTTGCGCGGCGCCGCCGACCGGCTCGAGCAGCACGATCAGCGTGCCTTCGGAAACCGAATCGCCCTGCTTGATTTTCACTTCCTTGACCTTGCCGGCCTGCGGGCTCGGCACGTCCATCGTCGCCTTGTCCGATTCGAGCGTGACGAGGGATTGTTCTTTCTCGACGGTGTCGCCGGCCTTCACGAGAATGTCGATGACGGGCACGTCTTTGTAGTCGCCGATGTCCGGCACCTTGACTTCAATCGCTTCACTCATTGTTCGTGTCTCCAGGGCTTACACAGGCGCGCCCGCCGTGTTTCCAAGCGGCGGGCGCGCATCGCCTCACGCAAAGGCGTTGCCTTAAACGGTCATCGGGTTGGGTTTGTTGGCGTCGAGGCTGTACTTCGCCAGCGCATCGGCCACCACCTTGCGCTCGATCGTGCCCTCGTCGGCCAGTGCGTTCAGCGCCGCAACGGTGACCCAGTAACGATCGACTTCGAAGAAGTGACGCAGCTTCTCGCGCGTATCCGAGCGGCCGAAGCCGTCGGTACCGAGCACGACGAAGCGGTTCGGCACGTAGGCGCGGATCTGATCGGCGAGCGCACGGACGTAGTCGGTCGATGCGATCACGGGACCCTTCGCGTCCTTGAGCAGCGTTTCGACGTGGGTCAGCTTGCGCGGCTCGGTCGGATGCAGCAGGTTCCAGCGCGCGACGTCCTGCCCTTCGCGAGCAAGCTGCGTGAAGCTCGGCACACCCCAGATGTCGGCGTCGACGCCCCAGTCGTTCTTCAGCAGATCGGCTGCGGCGATCACTTCGTTCATGATCGTGCCGGCACCCATCAGTTGCACGCGCGGCTGCTTCGATGCCCCGTCGGCCTTCTTGAACGAGTACATGCCCTTGATGATGTCCTGCGCCACGTGCTCGCCCTGCGGCATCGCCGGGTGCTCGTAGTTCTCGTTCATCACGGTGATGTAATAGAACACGTCTTCCTGGTTCTGCACCATGCGGCGCAGGCCGTCTTGCATGATCACGGCAAGTTCGTAGCCGAACGTCGGGTCGTAGCTCAGGCAGTTCGGCACCGATTGCGCCCACAGCAGCGAGTGGCCGTCTTCGTGCTGCAAGCCTTCGCCGTTCAGCGTCGTGCGCCCCGCCGTGCCGCCGAGCAGGAAGCCGCGCGAGCGCATGTCGCCGGCCGCCCAGACGAGATCGCCGATGCGCTGCAGGCCGAACATCGAATAGAAGATGTAGAACGGCACCATGATCTCGCCGTGCGTCGAGTACGACGTCGCGGCCGCGATCCAGTCGCACATGCCGCCGGCTTCGTTGATGCCCTCTTGCAGAATCTGCCCCGTCTCCGATTCCTTGTAGAACATCAGCTGATCGGAATCTTCCGGCACGTACTTCTGGCCGTCCTGATTCCAAATGCCGATCTGACGGAACAGACCTTCCATGCCGAACGTGCGCGATTCGTCGGGCACGATCGGCACGACGCGCTTGCCGAGCGCCTTGTCCTTGAGCAGGATGTTCAAGATCCGCACGAACGCCATCGTCGTCGAGATCTCGCGGCCTTCGCCCGTACCCTTGAGCAGCGGCTCGAATGCGGCCAATTCCGGCACCGGCAGCGATTCGGCCTTCTCCCGGCGCGCCGGCAGGTAACCGCCTAGCTCTTGGCGCCGCGCGCGCATGTACTCGAGTTCCTTCGAGCCTTCCTCGAACTTCAGGTAAGGCACGTTGACGATGTCTTCGTCGGAAATCGGCAAGCGGAATTGATCGCGGAACACCTTGAGCTGATCCACCTGCATCTTCTTTTGCTGGTGGGTGATGTTCATGGCCTGGCCGGCTTCGCCCATGCCGTAGCCCTTGATCGTCTTCGCGAGGATGACCGTCGGCTGATCCTTGGCGTGCTGCGCTTCGTGGAACGCCGCGTAGATCTTGTGCGGATCGTGGCCGCCGCGGTTCAGGTTCCAAATGTCTTCATCGGACCAATCGGCGACAAGCGCCTTCAGTTCCGGCGTGTTGAAGAAGTGCTCGCGGACGAACGCGCCCGATTCGGACTTGTACGTTTGATATTCGCCGTCGACGACTTCCATCATCCGGCGCATCAGCGCGCCCGTCTTGTCGCGCGCGAACAGCGCGTCCCAGCGGCTACCCCAGATGACCTTGATGACGTTCCAGCCGGCACCGCGGAACTCCGATTCGAGTTCCTGGATGATCTTACCGTTGCCGCGCACCGGGCCGTCCAGGCGCTGCAAGTTGCAGTTGATGACGAACACGAGGTTATTGAGCCCCTCGCGCCCGGCCATGCCGATCGCGCCGAGCGATTCCGGTTCGTCCGTTTCGCCGTCGCCGAGGAACGCCCACACCTTGCGGCCGTCCGTCTTCGCGATGCCGCGCGCCTGCATGTACTTCATGAAACGCGCTTGATAGATCGCCATGATCGGGCCGAGGCCCATCGAGACGGTCGGGAATTGCCAGAAATCGGGCATGAGCCACGGGTGCGGATACGACGAGATACCCTCGCCGCCCACTTCCTGGCGGAAATTGTCGAGCTGGTTTTCCGTCAGCCGGCCCAGCAAGAACGCGCGCGAATAGATCCCGGGCGACGAGTGGCCCTGGACGAACACCAGATCGCCGCCGTGTTCGGGCGACGGGGCGTGCCAGAAATGGTTGAAGCCGACGTCGTAGAGCGTGGCGGCCGACGCGAACGAGGCAATATGGCCGCCGACGTTCGTGTGCTTGCCGGCGCGCAGCACCATCGCGATCGCGTTCCAGCGCGTGTACGAGCGGATGCGGTGTTCGAGATCTTGATCGCCGGGAATCTTCGCTTGGCGCGAAACCGGGATCGTATTGATGTAAGGCGTCTTGGCCGAGAACGGCAGGTGTTCGCCGTGCACGCGGGCGAACTCGATCTGCTTTTCGATCAGGTAATGCGCACGGTCGGGACCGACGGCAGAAATGACCCCTTCGAGCGCGTCGAGCCATTCGCCGGTTTCCTGGGGGTCGTCGTCTTTATCGGCGGCGACATATTTCATGACTTCGTCGGGCACAGCGGACATTCTCGTCTCCTGGATGGGGAATGCTCTTTGAACAGACGACGCAGACCGGGTCGGACCGCGGCAACTGACCGGGATTGTAAAGAGGCTTACGGTGCCTTAGCAATCAATTTTTCGAATGACGAGATGATTTCTCATAATGCGGAATATTGCTGCAACGCACCTAAATCTGACGGCAACCGTGCGCCAATGTGGCCTCAGTTGCATCGAATGATCGGGGAATACCCCCCTTTTACGCCGATTGGCGGTGGCGCGCTGCGCTACAATTCGAGCCATGTTGACCGATCGGCTTTTCGCACGCTCGGCGCGGCCGTCCGGCAACCGGACGGAGACGGCGCCGTCACGCTGGCACCACGGACCGTGGTGGTCCAATTCGTATTTGCTCACGCCATTGCTTTCCATCCTGGTGTTCCTGGTGGTGATGAGCCTCATCCTTTGGAGCTTGAACAGGCGCGAGCAACAACAACAAGAAGATACGCTCTACCGGAACGTGGCTTGGGCGCAGCAACAAATTCGCTTGTCGATGACAGGCGCGCAAGAGCAGTTGCAGGCGCTCGCGCGCGATATTGCCGCGGGCCATACCGATCAGCATGCGTTCGAAATGTCGACGGCCGACATCATCCAGGCGCATCCCGAGATTCTCTACCTGAACTGGTACACCACCCAAAAACAGCCTCGTTGGCCGGACACCCCGCTGCCGCTCGCGGGCCAACGCTTCGCGCGGCTGACCGACGCGCAGATGGACGAAGCCGTCAAGGCCGCGTTCGTCGACGCCCGCAGCTCGCGGCGTCAGGTCTACTCGCCGCTGATCTACGACGATCTCGGCAACGGCTACCTCACGATGCAAACGCCGATTTATCGCGATCGCGAATTTCTCGGCTCGATCGCGGCCGTTTTTTCGATCGAGGGCATCCTCAAGCACGACATTCCGCCCGAGCTGTCGGCGAAGTACAAGATTTCGATCACGGACGCGAATAACCGCGAGCTGGCCACCACCTCCACGCGCCCGCGCCTGCCGCGCGATATCTTCTACGATTTGCCGCTCGACCCGCCGGGCCAGGGCGTCACGGTGCGCGTGTATGCGTTTCCGCAAGTCACGAACTTCACGAACAACACGCTCGTATGGCTCGTCGCCGGTCTTTCCTGCTTCGTGCTGTGGAGCCTGTGGAGTTTGTGGAAGCACACGCGCCAGCGCTTCGAGGCGCAGCAGGCGCTCTATGCCGAAGCGTTCTTCCGCCGCGCGATGGAGAACTCGGTCCTGATCGGCATGCGCGTGCTCGATATGCATGGGCGCATCACGCACGTGAACCCGGCGTTTTGCCGGATGACGGGCTGGGACGAAAGCGATCTCGTCGGCAAGACGGCGCCGTTCCCGTATTGGCCGCGCGATTCGTATCCCGAGATGCAGCGCCAGCTCGACATGACGCTGCGCGGCAAGGCGCCCTCCTCCGGCTTCGAATTGCGCGTGCGGCGCAAGGACGGCTCGCTGTTTCATGCTCGCTTGTACGTCTCGCCGCTCATCGACAGCTCGGGTCGCCAGACAGGCTGGATGTCGTCCATGACCGACATCACCGAACCGAAGCGCGCGCGCGAGGAACTCGCCGCCGCGCACGAACGGTTCACGACGGTGCTCGAAAGCCTGGATGCGGCCGTCTCGGTGCTGGCGGCGGACGAGGCGGAGTTGCTCTTCGCGAACCGCTACTATCGGCACCTGTTCGGCATCCGCCCCGACGGCCATTTGGAACTGTCGGGCGGCGGCTTCGACAGCGCGCAGGCCTCGTCCGATTCGATCGACATGGTCGATGCCTATGCCGGCCTGCCGGCGGCCGCGCTGACCGAAAGCGCCGCGGACGCCCAGGAAATCTACGTCCAGAGCATCCAAAAGTGGTTCGAAGTGCGTCGCCAGTACATCCAGTGGGTGGACGGCCATCTCGCGCAGATGCAGATCGCCACCGACATCACCACACGCAAGCAGGCGCAGGAACTCGCCCGCCAGCAAGAAGAGAAGCTGCACTTCACGAGCCGCCTGATGACGATGGGCGAGATGGCGTCGTCGCTCGCGCACGAACTCAACCAGCCGCTCGCGGCCATCAACAATTACTGCTCCGGCACGGTCGCGCTCGTCAAGGCCGGGCGCACGACGCCCGACACGCTGCTGCCGGTGCTGGAAAAAACCGCCCAGCAAGCCGTGCGGGCCGGCATGATCATCAAGCGCATCCGCGAATTCGTGAAGCGCAGCGAACCGAAGCGGCAAGCCGCGCGCGTATCGGACATCGTGGCCGACGCGGTGGGCTTGGCCGAGATCGAGGTCAGAAAGCGGCGCATTCGCATCCTGACGGAAGTCCGTTCTCGCCTGCCTGTCATCTACGTCGATCCGGTGTTGATCGAGCAAGTGCTCGTGAACCTGCTCAAGAACGCGGCGGAGGCGATGCACGACGCACGCCCGAACGCTGTGGATCCGATCATTCGCGTGCTCGTCCGCCTCGATTCCGGCTTCGTCTGTATCAGCGTGATCGATCAAGGCCCCGGCGTGGACGAAGCGGCGATCGAACGCTTGTTCGAACCGTTCTACAGCACGAAATCGGACGGCATGGGCATGGGCCTGAATATTTGCCGCTCGATTATCGAATCGCATCGCGGCCGCCTGTGGGTTGTGAACAACGTCGATGCGGACGGCAAGATCACAGGCGCCACGTTTCACTGTAGTCTGCCGATCGGCGAACCTAGCGATCCGGGCCACAGCGGCACGGTCGAGGCACCGAGACCACAAACCGTAACGGGAGAAACATGAGCAGCCCAGCCACCAGTCAAGAAACCGTCTTCGTGGTCGACGATGACGAAGCCGTGCGCGATTCGCTGCGCTGGCTTTTGGAAGCGAACGGCTATCGCGTGCAATGCTTCTCGAGCGCCGAGCAATTCCTGGAAGCGTACCAGCCGGCGCAGCACGCCGGCCAGATCGCCTGCCTCATCCTCGATGTGCGTATGTCCGGCATGAGCGGGCTCGAGCTGCAAGAGCGCCTTATCGCAGAAGATGCCGCGTTGCCGATCATCTTCGTCACGGGCCACGGCGATGTGCCGATGGCCGTCTCGACGATGAAGAAAGGCGCGATGGATTTCATCGAGAAGCCGTTCGACGAAGCCGAACTGCGCAAGCTCGTCGAACGCATGCTCGACAAGGCCCGCAGCGAAAGCACCACCGTGCAGCAGCAGCGCGCCGCGGCCGAGCGCCTCGGCAAGCTGACCGCGCGCGAACACCAGGTGCTCGAGCGCATCATTGCCGGCCGCCTGAACAAGCAGATCGCCGACGACCTCGGCATCAGCATCAAGACGGTCGAGGCGCACCGGGCCAACATCATGGAAAAGCTCAACGTCAACACGGTGGCGGACCTGCTGCGCCTCGCGTTGTCGAACAAGCCGGCCAACCAGGCATAACGGTCCAAGGGTTCAAGGCAAGCGCCCGTTCAGCGGCGCCTGCCGTACGCTCTGCGCCCAAGCCCGGCCCCCCCCCGAGGTGCCCGGGCCGCTCCCCTCGTCGACCTTGCATCCGACGCTATAATTACCCTTTTGTCGCGCACGCGGGCAGCGAGAGCACCGGACAGCGTCTGCGCCGGTTGTTGCCGGCCTTAAGCCCATGGCTCGACGTGCCGCGGACGGGCCATGGGCGCCGAATGTGCCTATCGCGCCGCCTCGGGCGCACGGCCCGTTGCCGCCGGTCGTCCAGCGCCTACTCCGCCTGCGACCGACTTCGCGCGACCGCCGTATTTCATCGTTTTATTCTCGACCGACCACCATGACAGCCAAACTGATCGACGGCCTCGCCCTTTCCAAGACTCTTCGCGCGGATGTCGCCGCGCGCGCCGCCGCACTCGCCGCACGCGGCCACCAGCCGGGGCTCGCCGTGGTGCTCGTCGGCGACAACCCGGCCAGCGAAGTGTACGTGCGCAATAAAGTGAAAGCGTGCGAGGACAATGGCCTGTACTCCTCGTACGATCGCTACCCCGCCACGCTCTCGGAAGCCGATCTGCTGGCCCGCATCGATGCGCTGAACCGCGACCCGCGTATTCACGGGATCCTCGTGCAACTGCCGTTGCCGCCGCACATCGATAGCCACAAGGTGATCGAAGCGATCGCGCCCGAGAAAGACGTCGACGGTTTTCACGTGGCCAACGCAGGCGCCCTAATGACGGGCAAGCCGCTGTTCCGGCCCTGCACGCCGTACGGCGTCATGAAGATGTTCGAGGCCTACGGCATCGAGCTGCAAGGGGCGAACGCCGTTGTCATCGGCCGTTCGAACATCGTCGGCAAGCCGATGGCGATGATGCTGCTGGACGCCGGTGCCACCGTCACGATCTGCCACAGCAAGACGCGCGATCTCGCCGCGGTCACGCGCGCGGCCGATATCGTCGTCGCGGCGACGGGGCGACGCAATCTCGTCACCGCCGATATGATCAAGCCGGGCGCGACCGTCATCGACGTGGGCATGAATCGCGACGAGGCGGGCAAGCTGTGCGGCGATGTCGATTTCGCGGGCGTGTCGAACGTGGCCGGCCATATCACGCCGGTGCCCGGCGGCGTCGGTCCGATGACGATCACGATGCTGCTCGTCAACACGATCGAAGCGGCGGAACGCGGCGCGACGCGCGGCTGATCGCGACGCGCGGCCGAACGCCGGCGCGCGCGCAGTGTCGAACGTTCGGCACCACGAAAATTCGGACCGCCGATTGGAATCGAAGCCTCTCACCCCAATAATGGCGATACGGGGCGCCACGCGCGCCCACCTTCTCGACACTAGACAGACAGGAACAGCGCTATGGCCTCGACTACGTCCGATTCGTCCTTTGCCCCCGACGCGCGCAATCAAGACGAGAATCCGCTGCTCGATTTTTCCGGCCTGCCGCGCTTCGGCCAAATCCGGCCCGAGCACATCACGCCCGCACTCGATATCCTGCTCGCTAAGGCACAGGCGGCGATCGACCACGCAACCGAAGCGGCCACGCCCGCGACTTGGGGCCATGTCGTCGAAGCCACCGAGGCCGCGACCGAACCGCTTTCGCGCGCATGGGGCATCGTCGGCCATCTGAACGCCGTCGCCGATACGCCGGCGCTGCGCGCCGCCTATGGCGAAAACCTGCCGCGTGTGACGGAGTTCTGGTCGAGCGTTGGGCAAAACTTGGCGCTGTTCGACAAATACAAGGCCATCGTCGCGAGCCCCGCTTATGCCGGGCTCACCGAAGAGCGCAAGAAGATCCTGCAAAACTCGCTGCGCGACTTCCGCCTATCGGGCGCCGAACTGCCCGAGGATCGCAAGCCGCGTTTCTCCGAACTGCAAGAGCAACAGGCTGCGCTAGCCAAAGCGTTTTCCGATCACGTGCTCGATGCGACGAACGCCTACGCCTACATTGCGAAGACCGAGGCGGAACTCGCCGGGCTGCCCCCCGATGTCGTGCAAGCGGCGCGCGAGGCCGCGCAAGAGGCCGGCATCGAAGGGTGGAAGTTCACGCTCCATTTCCCGTCGTACTTCCCGGTCATGCAATACGCGACGTACCGCCCGATGCGCGAAGCAATGTATCGGGCCTACGTGACGCGCGCGTCGGAACTCGGCGCGACTTACGGCGGCGGCAAGCCCGAGTGGGACAATACCGCCAACGTCGCCGAACTCTTGAAGCTGCGCAAGGAAGAAGCGCAGATGCTCGGCTACCGTAATTTCGCCGAAGTCTCGCTCGTGCCGAAGATGGCCGATACGCCCGACGAAGTCGCCACGTTCCTCGAAGATCTCGCCAAGCGTGCGCGCCCGTATGCGGAAAAGGACTGGCAGGAATTGCGCCAGTTTGCCGCCGACGAACTCGGCCTCGCCGAACTCGAACCCTGGGATGTCGCGTTCGCGGGCGAACGTCTGCGCGAAAAACGCTATGCTTTCTCGGAAAACGAGGTCAAGCAATACTTCCCCGAAGAAGCGGTAGTGGGCGGGCTGTTCAAGGTCGCGCAAACGCTGTTCGGCGTGAAGATTCGCCGCGACGACACCCCCGTCTGGCACCCCGACGTCCGCTTCTTCCGTGTGGAAGACGAAGCCGGCACGCTGCGCGCACAGTTCTACCTCGATCTGTATGCGCGCGAAGGCAAACGCGGCGGTGCCTGGATGGACGACGCCCGCTCGCGCCACAAGCGTAGCGACGGCAGTCTGCAGACGCCGGTTGCGTACCTCACCTGCAATTTCTCGGCGCCCGTCGGCGGCAAGAGTGCCTGCTTCACGCACGACGAAGTCATCACGCTCTTTCACGAATTCGGGCACGGTCTGCATCACATGCTCACGCGCGTGGACGAACTCGGTGTGTCGGGCATCAACGGCGTCGAATGGGATGCGGTCGAGCTGCCGTCGCAATTCCTCGAGAACTTCTGCTGGGAGTGGGACGTGCTGTCCGATATGTCGTCGCACGTCGATACGGGTGCCAAGCTGCCGCGCGAACTCTTCGACAAGATGATTGCCGCGAAGAACTTCCAAAGCGGCCTGGCGACGCTGCGCCAGATCGTCTTCTCGATGTACGACATGCAACTGCATACGAGCTTCGATCCGCAAGGCGCGCAAACCGCCAACGATCTGGCGCGCGCGATCAATACGCGCTATCACGTGATTCCGCAAGCGAGCTTCTCGCGCTGGCCGAATACGTTCAGCCACATCTTCGCGGGCGGCTACGCGGCGGGCTATTACAGCTACAAGTGGGCGGAAGTGCTGTCGGCCGATGCGTATGCCGCGTTCGAAGATGCGGCCAAAGCGACGCAAGGCAGCGTGCTCGATGCCGAAACCGGCACGCGCTACCGCAAGGAAATCCTCGAAGTGGGCGGTAGCCGTCCGGCGATGGAATCGTTCAAGGCATTCCGCGGCCGCACGCCGACGATCGATGCCCTGTTGCGTCACAACGGCATGGCCGAAGCGCCGGCCCATTGATGGCGGTTCGATAGCGCGATAGTGCAAAACCTGGGCGGCGCGGTTCGGTGGATGTCGAGCCGCGCCGCTTATGCCGGAGCGCCGTGCGGGAAATGCGCGAGATAGGATCGAGCGCGGCGCGCTCAGCGGCGCAGCTTGAAGTCCACTTCGTTCGGCCGTCCTTCCAACGAGATCGTCGCGCGCGCCGCCGGCGTGCGCGCAACGATCTTGCCGTCCCGCACCACCGCCAAGCGCGAGGCGCGCAACCGGATCGCTTCGATCGGATCCTTCGCATCGAGCAGGACGCAATCGGCGCGGCACCCTGGCGCTATCCCATAGCCTTCCAAGCCCAGAATGCGCGCCGCGTTGACCGTGACCGCATCGAACGCGGCGCGCATTGCCTCGACGCCTGTCATCTGCGCAACGTGCAGCCCCATGTGCGCCACTTCCAGCATATCGGCCGAGCCGAGGCTGTACCACGGATCCATCGCGCAATCGTGGCCGAACGCGACGTCGATGCCCGCCGCCAGCATTTCGGGCACACGCGTCATGCCGCGACGCTTGGGGTACGTGTCCGACCGCCCTTGCAGCGTAATGTTGATCAGCGGATTGGCGATCGCGGCCACGCCCGATTCGCGCATCAACGGCAGCAGCTTGCTCACGTAATAGTTATCCATCGAATGCATCGACGTGAGATGCGAGCCCGCCACGCGGCCGCCGAGGCCCAAGCGATGCGCCTGCGCACAGAGCGTTTCGATATGGCGCGATAAAGGATCGTCCGATTCGTCGCAATGCATATCGACGGGCAGCCCTTTGTCGGCAGCGAATTCGCAGAGCAGCCGAACCGATTCGGCACCGTCGGCCATCGTGCGCTCGAAATGCGGAATGCCGCCAACGACGTCGACGCCCATGGCCACGGCCCGCTTCAAGTTCTCGAAAGCACCGGCCGAGCGGAACAAGCCGTCTTGTGGGAAGGCGACGAGTTGCAAGTCGAGATACGGCGCCACGCGGCGCTTCACCTCGAGCAACGCTTCGACCGCGAGCAAGCGCGGATCGCACACATCGACATGCGAGCGAATCGCAAGGAGCCCGCGGGCCACCGCCCAATCGCAGTACTGAAGCGCACGCTCGATCAGTGCGTCCTGCGTCAATTGCGGTTTGAGTTCGCCCCACAGCGCGATCCCTTCGAGCAACGTGCCCGACGCGTTCACGCGCGGCAAGCCATACGAAAGCGTCGCGTCGAGATGGAAATGCGCGTCGACGAACGGCGGTGCGACGAGCGCGCCCGCGGCGTCGATCTCCTCGCGCGCCTTCGCCGCCAGATTCGGCGCGACGGCAACGAGGCGGCCCGCATCGATGGCGATGTCGACGGGCACGTCGCTGCCCGCCCGGTGGGTTGTCAATGCGGCGCGGCGGATGATGAGATCCATCGGAGCACTCCTTGGAAGGTGGCCGGGCGCCGGCCGTTCGGCTCATTGAACGCAAGGCCACCGGCTATGGGACGGGCGACGCATGCATCGCGTGTTAGCGATTTTAGGGGCTACTGCGTTGGCTTGGCGCATGCTCTTCGTCGCCGAACAACGGAAATTGGCTCCGATCGGCCGCGTCGTCTTCCTCTAAGCGCACGCCGACGCCAAGCAAACGCACGGGCCGATTCCTTCGCGCGAAGCCTTTTTCGAGCAACGCGACGAAGGTCGGCACGTCGGTGGCGCCGGCCACGCATTCGACCGTCGTCCTTTGAAAATCCGCAAACCGGATCTTCACGTACAGCTTGCGAATCGCGGCGCCCGCGCCCACGCGTTCGATGCGCGCCTCGAGCTGTTCGGCGAGCTGTCGAATCTCGGCCGCGCAGGCATCGAGCGTTTGCAGGTCGGTCACGTAGGTCGTCTCGACGCTGATCGACTTGCGCTCCTGATCGGGCTCCACCGCACGACGATCGATCCCGCGCGATAAATCGTAGAGCCTGCGGCCGAATGCACCGAAGCGCTGGTGCAAATCGACGAGCGACCATTCGCGCAGATCGCGACAGGTCTCGATGCCCAACCGGTCCAGTTTTGCCGCCGTGACCTTGCCGACACCAAAGATCTTGCGCACGGGCAACGCCGCAACGAACGCGTCCACCTCGTGCGGGCGAACGACGAACAGGCCGTCGGGCTTGTTCCAATCGGAGGCGATCTTGGCGACGAACTTGTTCGGGGCGACGCCGGCCGACACGGTGACACCGACCGTCTCGCGTACACGCTCGCGAATTTCGGCGGCCATCAACGTGGCGCTGCCTTTACAGCGCGAGGCCGACGTCACGTCTAGATACGCTTCGTCGAGCGAAAGCGGTTCGACCATCGCCGTGTAATCGCGGTAAATCGCCATGATGTGCCGCGAGGCGATGCGGTATTTCTCCATCGCGGGCGGGATGATCAGCAGCTCGGGGCATTTGCGCATCGCCAGCGCCGACGACATCGCCGAATGCACGCCGAAACGGCGCGCCTCGTAGTTGCACGTGGCGATCACGCCGCGATGCTCGGGCCGACCGCCGACTGCGAGCGGGCGGCCACGTAGGCTCGGATCGTCGCGCATTTCCACCGATGCGTAGAAACAGTCGCAATCGCAATGGATGATTTTGCGCACGAGCGCGGCCGTCGCGCCTATCGGTGCGAAAACGGGAGTGGAGACGGACGGATCGTGGGCGCTCAAGGTGAAACGTACTGTACAAAAATACAGTACCGATTTCAACTGGGCTGCCATCGCGGGAACGGTAGGGAAAGGATGCCTGTTATGCTCGGCGGGACGCCAACCCGCTCCTTCTTCAATCGCCTTCGCCCGTGACCATCGCGCTCGCCCCCACTGCTCTGTCCGACGCGGACACCCTTGTCGATATCCGCATTGCCGCAATGCGTGAAAGCCTGGAACGTCTCGGCCGTTTCGATCCACAGCGAGCCCGCGAGCGCTTTTTAGCGTCGTTCGATCCGGCGTTGTGTCGTTTCATCGAATCCGGTGGCATTCGCGTAGGCTTCGTCCTCGTCCGACCGCAAGCGGACCACTGGCTGCTGGATCATTTTTATATTCTTCCCGCGCACCAGGGAACCGGGATCGGGGCAGCGGTGCTTCGGAAAATCTTTGCCGAAGCCGACGCTCACCCTGTGCCCCTTCGCGTGGGGGCGCTACGGGGCAGCGATTCCAATCGCTTTTATCGACGGCATGGTTTTGTGCAGGTCGAGGAAGCGCAATGGGACATCTACTATGTGCGCCAACCCGAATTGAGCCCAAACAAGGTGCTGGGATAACGCAGAGGACACCTGCTTCGAAGGATAGGTGTCCACGGAAACGGGTCACCCACAGTGGCCTGTTTTGATGGGCACCTAGCGACGTTGCATTCGTCAAATAGCAACTAAGCCTTTCCGGCGAACGACAACAGCTTAGCCACGTTGGCCCGGAAGGCTTGCTGGTACTTAGGATTGTCACCGAAGGCCATGTAATGGTGATAGCACTGTGCATCGATCTCGCGACCGGTGGCGCAGCGGTACCGCTGCCAGGCTCGATCAAATGCACAACGACGATAGACGGGCACAAACGGTCGAAAATTAGTGACAGCCGTTTGCAATTGCGGGAAGCGTGACCGCAAGAACGTGTCGACGTCTTCCGGCCATTCCGTCGCCAAGGGATACACGCTGCTCAGTTCGCTCAGCACAGCCGCTCGGAAGGCGTCGCATGCTTGTAGTCGGCGATTCCGACGGTCTCTCTGCACCGCAAACCGATGCGAAATGAGCGCTACCGAGAGGGCAGTACCGAGGGAAATCAGTGCCGTGCTCGTTTCCATGGGGCGCTCTGTTAGCCGTCGAAACCGGTGACAAAGCAGCCGCGAATTTTTAACGGCCGCACGGTGCCAATGGTAGCGTGAAACGATGTCAAAATGAGCACGACGCTACAGCCGCTCCATGCGCAGCACCGTCCAAAATCAGCATAGGGTGTAGCCAGCAGGCTACACCCTATGCCATACCACCCGGCATGCGGGTCCGCACCGGGCGGTTCGAGAAGTTGAGGTTAGCAGAGACGGGGAACACCGAGGCCGTCGAAGTAGGCGACGGTTAAGACTCGCTTGAGCGCTCGGTCGCTATTGCGCCACCAGCAGCAGCGGCTGTTAGCCGCCACCTGGCGGGCAACCTCAGCGCTTGCGCCGAGCGCGCGCAGTTCGCGGTATATGGTCGGACCGCGTTTCCAATGCTTGAGCTGAAGCGCCAAACCGGCAACGGCCGCTGCGTGCGAACTCGTAACTACCGCCGAACGAGTTAGTGGTTCGCGTTAGTCGACGAGTGCTGCGACGCAGTCGCTCGGGGAGCGGCCCTATAATGTGCTTTCATCAGATAATTAGAGAGGGCCAAAAATGCCAAATAGATACGCTGCGGAACGCGGCATTCCGACGTCGCCGACCTGCGGCAAGTCAAGCATCCAGCTCCGATTCGACGGGCGATTCCTGTCCTTGATCACTCCCCAGGTCCGAACCTACACCGCCGTTTCAGGTCGTCCGACCGGCTCCGGTATCTTCGACGACTCGCAGGTTCGCCAGCACGAAAGCCGTGAAGGTCCGATCCCGGCAGGCCGGTATTGGATCCAGCCTTCGCAGATGTGGACGAATCATTGGTACAACCTCGCGCCGCGCGCGGCCTGGGGCGATCATCGGATAACGATTCATGTATTCCCCGGTACAGACACGTACGGACGCGGCGGCTTCTTTATCCACGGCGGCACACACGCCGGCAGCGCAGGGTGTATCAATCTTCATGGTGGGATGGAGGACTTTGTTCGTGCATTGAAAGCCGCCAGCGCAAAGTCCCCGGATTGCTACATTCCATTGACTGTCGAGTACGCGTACTAACATGGCTAAGAATCGATCAGTGCGTATAGCCTTGGGCGTGGGCTTACTGGTACTGGTGGGGGCGATCGTCGCGTTCAATGCGATCAATCTCTCCGAGGCGTTTGGCAACGGGCCACCGTACTATGGCCGAACGACGAACATGGACAAATGGTCCAATCCGCTGCCCGTGCTGGCCGGCGTCGACGCCCTCGGCGTTCTCGCCATTGCGCTGTATGTGTACTTCCTGAGACGCAAGCGTTGACTGCGAGTGCGCTGCCCGTGCCGTATGACGGTCGGAGGCGCTTTAGCCGATGCAGAGTGGGGCCGCAGGCGGCCTTTTTGTGGGCGGCGCAGTGCCAAAGAGTGCGCGAACCCGCTTTGCAGCCGAATGACAAATCAAGCGCAAAACGATCCGAAAACGCGCGCGACGCTAACACGATCGCAGCGAAGATGACCGCCGGAAAAGCGAAAACCCGCTCGGTAGCGGGTTTTCGTGTTTGGTTGCGGGGGTAGGATTTGAACCTACGACCTTCGGGTTATGAGCCCGACGAGCTGCCAGACTGCTCCACCCCGCGTCAGAGAAATAAATTATATGGGACTTTGTGCTTCGCGTCAAACAATACTGTCGACGACACCGCCATCGACGCGCAGTGCCGCGCCGGTCGTAGCCGACGCTTGGGGCGAACAGACGTAGACGACGAGGTTCGCCACCTCTTCCACCGTGGCCGGACGCTGCAAGATCGAACTCGCGCGATGGGTGCGCACAAACTCCACGGCGACATCGTCGATGCGCTTGCCCTCCTTCGCGGCAGTTTCTTCGAGCATCGATTTGACACCTTCAGACAAGGTCGGCCCGGGCAACACGGCATTGACTGTCACTTGCGTGCCGGCCGCGAGCTTCGCCAAGCCGCGCGCGATGGACAGTTGCGCTGTCTTCGTCATGCCGTAGTGAATCATGTCGGCGGGAATGTTCAGTGCCGATTCCGACGAGATGAAGACGACCCGGCCGCGATTGCGCTCGAGCATCCCGCGCAGGTAGTGGCGAGCGAGACGCACGCCCGACATGACGTTAACTTGGAAGAAGCGTTCCCAGGTGTCGTCCGAGATGTCGAAGAACGGCTCGGGCCCGTAAATGCCCGCGTTGTTCACGAGGATGTCGACCGAGGGGACGGCGTGCGTTAATTTCGCTACGCCTTCGGCGGTCGATACGTCTCCGGCAATGCCGCGAACGTCGGCGTTCGGGACCACCTCACGCAACGCGTCGAGCGATTCGACGACGGAGGCCTCGCTGCGGCCGTTGATGATCGTATGGGCCCCCGCACTCGCGAGGCCCTTGGCAATCGCGAAGCCGATGCCGGCTGTCGATGCGCTAACTAAGGCGGTCCTGCCGGTGAGATCGATATGCATGGTGGTGTGCTCCGTGGTTTCGACGCGTGAGTTCATCACCGTCAGGCTAGACAAGCCCTCAGTGGTTACGTTCAGCCCTTCGGCTTCGTCCAGGTAACGTTTAGCCCTACCGATCGCGCATGGCGAGTCCGCCCCGTCGCCGCCCCGCCGTTAAGCCGCGAGCTTCAGCGCCTGCGAGAAATCCTCGATCAAGTCGTCGATATCCTCGATGCCCGCCGACAGCCGCAGCATCCCGTCGGAGATCCCCATCGCCTTGCGCGTTTCCGGCCCCGCTTCAAAAAAGATCGTCGGCGCGACAGGGATAATCAGCGTACGTGTGTCGGCGAGACCCGTCGCCTTGATCGGCAACTCGAGCGCATTGACCACGTCGACCATGCGCTCGACATTCAGCAATTCGAACGACAACAACCACGACGCCCCCTTGAACAACGCCTGCGCGATACCGTATTGCGGATGGCTCTCGAGCCCCGGATACCACACCTTGCCGACCGCCTTGTGTCCTTCCAAAAATTGCGCGAGCGCCAGCGCATTCGCGCTGCTTTGCTTCACGCGCAATGCCAGCGTCTCCATGCCTATCGCGATCGTATGCGCCTGCTCGGACGACAGCGAAGCCCCCATGTCGCGTAGCCCCTTCTTGCGGATCTGCAAGAGCCCCTGCTCCTTCGCGGGCGTGCGGCGGTATTCGTCGGCGATGTTCGGATAGGCGCTCCAATCGAACAGCCCCGTATCCGTCACCGACCCGCCTAACGCCGTGCCATGGCCTGAGATCGTCTTCGTCAGCGAGTTGATCACGAGGCTGGCGCCTACCGCTTTCGGCTTGAACAAGGCAGCCGAGGTGATCGTGTTGTCGACGACATAGGCGATGCCGCGCTCGCGACATACTTCGCCGATACCCTGCAAATCGGGAATCTGCGTGCCCGGATTGGCAATGGTTTCGACGAACACCATGCGCGTATTCGGCCGGAGCGCTTGCCTCACGTTCTCGGCGTCGCCCGCATCCACCGTCGTCACTTCAACCCCGAAGCTGCGCAGCGTGCCGAACAAGCTGTTCGTGTTACCGAACACGTAACGGCTCGAGACCAGATGGTCGCCCGCGCGCAAAAGCGTGAGAAACGTCGCGGTGACCGCGCCCATGCCGGTGCTGAAGCAGATCGTGCCGATCCCTTCTTCGAGGCTCGTGATCTTGCGCTCCAGCGCCGCCGTCGTCGGGGTACCCTGCCGGGCGTAGTTGAAACCGCCCTTTTTCGTGCCTTGAAACACGCCGATCAAATCCTCGACGCGCTCGAAACCGTACTGCACGGACGTATGAATCGGCTGATGTACGCCGCCATGTTCGCTGCCTGCAATTCGGTCGCCGTGAACGATGCTCGTGGTGAAGCCCTTCTTGCCCATCTCTTGCACTCCTGGAGTCGAATTCCTGCGACCGATTATCTCGCATCCGCGCAGGCCGCCTCAGTCGAATTTTATCGATAGAAAGAACAGCCGGCGCCCATGCGCTAAGATCGCATTCGATCGCGACGATGCGCCCGTCACCGCCAGCCATCATGCTGGCGGCACCGGCCGCGCACGCGTCGCCAAAACCTATTCGACCCGCACGAATCCACCGAAACCATGAAAATCGCCACCTGGAACGTCAATTCGCTGAAGGTTCGCCAGCAGCACGTCATCGATTGGCTCGAACTGAGCCACGTCGACGTGCTCTGCCTTCAGGAATTGAAGATGCCCGACGAGAAATTCCCGCGCGCCGAACTCGCCGAAAAGGGTTATCGCAGTTGGTTCGCGGGCCAAAAGACCTATAACGGCGTCGCCATTCTCGTGCGCGACGGGATCGAAGTCGACGAGACCCAAGTCGTCCGCAACATTCCCGGTTTCGCGGACGAGCAACAGCGCGTCATTGCGCTCACCGTGGGCGGCGCGCGCATCGTGTCGGCGTACTTTCCGAACGGGCAAGCGCCGGGCTCCGAGAAGTTCGCCTACAAGCTGCGCTGGCTAGAGGCGCTCCAGCAATGGCTCAAGGACGAGATGCACGTGCATCCGAAGCTGGCGCTGCTGGGCGACTACAACATCGCGCCCGAAGACCGCGACGTACACGATCCGAAGGCATGGGAAGGCCAGAATCTGGTTTCTCCCGAGGAGCGCGCGGCCTTCGCGAAGCTCATCGAACTGGGCTTCGTCGATGCGTTCCGCAAGTTCGAACAGCCCGAGAAGCTGTTTACATGGTGGGACTATCGGATGCTCGCGTTTCGCCGCAACGCGGGGCTGCGCATCGATCACATTCTGCTCAGCGCGCCGTTAGCCGAAGCGTGCGCGCTGTGCGAAGTGGATAAGACGCCTCGCAAATGGGACCAACCGTCGGACCACGCGCCCGTCGTTGCCATCGTCGGCTGAAGCAGTCGACGGCCGGCGGTCGCCACCGCCGACGCTAGCAGGCTCGGCGCACGCCAAGCCTGCCCTCCCGCCTATCCTCCCCCCGATTTTCCTGCCTCGACGCGACACCAGTCGCGCGGCTTGCGTCCCGCAAGGCGCGCAAGCCGCGCGCGCTTAGCGTCGGCCTCGCCTTTCCTCGGCGACACTCGCAGGGTAATTCCGTCCTAAAAAAGCGATCAAGACGACTCCGGTCCGCCTCGAATCGGCACTATCGCCGCGTTGCTCCGACATAGACCCCTCTATCGTTCGACGGATCTCGTCGAATCTTCCCGGCAACCCTCCATTCATCAAGAAAAATCTCATGCGAATCAAATGGACTATTCCCGCGGGCATGCTAGCGTTCGGTATTGCAATGTCCGCCCATGCTGCCCCCTCCATCGATTTCGTCGATCGGGACGCCCCCGCCCCGATGTATTCGTCCGCGCGCTGCGTCGCCACCCATCTCGACGGCCGGGCCTATCGCGCGTCGACGCGCCAGCTCGAAAACGTCGCGGCCGTGCCTTTAGCCGATCTCCTGGCGGGCGAACCGGGGAAATACACGGCAGAATGCACGGTCATGCTCGACGGCAGCCACGAGCGCTACACCGCCAAATTCGAAGCGGTCAAATTGAAGAAGGGCGAACCGGGAAGCGAAGCGCCCGAATACGACGAAGCGGGTTTTGGATACGGCGTGAAAACCGATCCATCCCTCGCGCGCAGCAGCTGCTACGACCGGAATACACGCCAAATGAACGCGGCATGCCTGAACAATTTCTACGGAAATGGGCGTTATTACCTTGAAGGCTATTCCCCCACGCCCGACGTCACATTCAAGGGAAATCGGGAATTCAACTCCAATGTCGGCGTGTTCCTGAAAAACAATCCGCGCTATCCGGACGGACAGCCTGCGCGCGATGCGGCTCGGAAAGCAGCCAGCACTGTATCGCCCTTCCAATGAGCGAAAGCCGAGAGGCCGCATCACAACCTCTCGGCAACGAAGCCGCTGCGCGACACCCGGTTCGCGCAGCGGCCGATAGTCGAAGCCTCGCCCGCGGCCGGAAGATCGAAGCTGCCGCACGGCGACATCGACCTCACGGCTCCAAATGCAACTCCTGAATCTTGCGCGTGATCGTATTGCGGCCGATCCCGAGCCGCTCGGCAGCTTCGACCTTGCGCCCGCGCGTGAAATCGAGCGCTTCCCGAATCACCGCCGCCTCGAAGCGCCGCGCGAGTTCGTCCATGACGTCGACGGTGTTCTCGCGCAGCATCCGCGCCACTTCCGCGCGCAGGCCGCTTTCCCAGACGCTGACAGGCAAGCCCGTCGCCACGCCCGCAAGCGCCGCAGGCGCAATGGCGGTCCCGTTGCGCTCGCTATCGCTCAACATCGCCACGCCCCCTGCAATCGGTGCGGCCGAGGCCGGGCCCGCGACGATTTCCGTCCCACTCTCGGGGGCGGCGCCCGGCACGAGATCGGGCGGCAAATCCTTGATTTCGATCGTTTGCGCAGGTGCCATCACCGTCAGCCAATTCGCCAAGTTCTCCAGTTGTCGGACGTTCCCCGGAAACGGGAGCGTCGTCAGATAAGCCAGTGCCGCCTCGGACACGCGCTTGGGCTCCACGCCGAGGTCGCGCGCACTCTTTTGAAGGAAGTGCTTGGCCAACAGCGGAATGTCCTCGCGCCGTTCGCGCAACGGCGGCAGACGCAAGCGGATCACGTTGAGGCGGTGATACAAGTCCTCGCGAAACAAGCCCTGGCGGACGCGCGATTCCAGGTTCTGATGGGTCGCTGCGATCACGCGCACGTTCGCGCGCAGCGGGCTGTGTCCGCCGACGCGATAGAACTGCCCGTCCGACAAGACGCGCAGCAACCGCGTTTGCAGGTCGAACGGCATATCGCCGATTTCGTCGAGAAACAGCGTACCGTTTTCGGCCTGCTCGAAGCGCCCTTGGCGCATGGCCTGCGCGCCCGTGAACGCGCCGCGCTCGTGGCCGAACAGTTCGGACTCCAGTAGATCCTTCGGAATCGCGGCCGTATTGAGCGCGATGAACGGCCCGTTCGCCCGGGGGCTATGCCGATGCAGCGCACGGGCGACGAGTTCCTTGCCGGTACCGGATTCGCCCGTGATCAGCACCGTCGCGGCCGAATGCGACAGCCGGCCGATCGCGCGGAACATGTCCTGCATCGCCGGCGCCTGCCCGAGCATCTCGGGGGCATCGGTCAGCAACGCCTCGCCCGCTTGCGCGCCGCGCAGGCTTTCGTCGACAGCGCGGCGGATCAATTCCACGGCCTTGTCGACGTCGAACGGCTTGGCCAGATATTCGAACGCGCCGCCCTGAAACGCGGCCACGGCGCTATCGAGATCCGAATAGGCCGTCATGATGATGACGGGCAGCTCCGGTACCCGTTCGCGTATCGCCTGCAACAATTCGAGGCCCGAGGCGCCGGGCATGCGGATGTCAGAGACGAGCACTTGCGGGCTCTCGTGCTCGAGCGCGGCAAGCGCCTCGCGCACGTTGGCGAAGCTGCGCGTGGGGAAATTCTCGCGGGCCAGCGCTTTCTCGAGGACCCAACGGATCGATTGGTCGTCGTCTACTATCCAGATCGGCTTCATGGAGTGGGTCTTATCAATTGACGAGCGGCAACAAAATCTGAAACTCGGTGTGTCCGGGGCGGCTCTCGACTTCGATCAAGCCGTCGTGCTGCTGCACGAAGGTTTGCGCAAGCGTCAGCCCGAGGCCGCTGCCGTCTTCGCGGCCCGACACCAGTGGATAAAAAATGCGATCGCGAATGTCCTCGTCGATCCCAGGACCGTTGTCGATCACGCGCAAGTCCAATGCCAACTTGAACAAGCGCTTGGAAATCGTCACCTTGCGCGCGACGCGCGTACGCAGGGCAATGCGCGCATCGCCCTGCCCGATTCGCTCGCGCAGCGCCTGCGCCGCGTTACGGACAATATTGAGCAACGCTTGAATGAGCTGCTCCTTATCGCCGCGCAAGTCGGGCACGCTCACGTCGTAATCGCGTTCGATCGTGAGTCCGCGCGGAAACTCCGCGAGAATCACCGCACGCACGCGTTCGCATACCTCATGAATATTGACGTCGCCGACGACATGCGGATGACGATGCGGCTCGAGCAAACGATCGACGAGCGTCTGCAGGCGATCGGATTCCTTGACGATCACCTGCGTGTATTCGCGCAACTCCTGCCGCTCGCGCGCGCCGAGTTCGAACTCGAGCAATTGCGCTGCGCCGCGAATCCCGCCGAGCGGGTTCTTGATCTCGTGGGCCAGGTTACGAATCAGTTGCTTGTTGGCGATCGACAAATCGTGAATGCGCTCTTCCCGGTCGGTACGCAGGTGACGTTCGTTCTCGAACAATTCCAGCAGCACGTAATCGGGCGCACTTTCGAGAAAGCCGATCACGACGTGCACATGCAGCGGCTCGCGCCCCGGCCGCTCGAGCACGGCATCGAGATGCGTCGCATGAAAGCGGTGTTCGGCGATGGCGGCGATTGTCGCGACCAGGTCGTCGCCGTTCGCGAACAGCTCCGGCCACGACATCTGCACGAGTTGCCGGCGCGAGAGATCGAGCATCGATTCGGCGGACGGATTCGCGAACGCGACGCGCAGCGTGCGTTTGTCGAGCACGAGCGCGACGGTAGGCAACGCTTCGAGCCCGGGCAGCAGGCCCGATTGGGCCAGCGCCGCATCGTCGGAAAGCGGCTGGGCCCCACCGGTTTTCGCTTTCATCAAGTTCTTGAGCACCATCGTCGACTCAAAGGTACGCGCGCGCATCGGCTTTGCATGAGACCGGAGGAAGGTGCTGAAGCACCAACTCCGGGTCGCTGCTCTGCATGAGACCGGAGTAAGGTGCTGAAGCACCAACTCCGGTCGCTGCTCTGCATGGGACCGGAGTAAGGTGCTGAAGCACCAACTCCGGGTCGCTGCTCTGCATGGGACCGGAGTAAGGTGCTGAAGCACCAACTCCGGTCGCAACGAAAAAGGGACGGCGCCGCCGTCCCTTCGAGACTATGCGCTTCGCCGACAACGAAGGACGAAGCGCATCGCGTCGCTTACAGCGAGTAGTACATCTCGAACTCGATCGGATGCGTCGTCATGCGCAGGCGTTGCAGCTCGCCTTCCTTCAGTTCGAGGTACGCGTCGAGCATGCCGTCGGTGAACACGCCGCCGCGCGTCAGGAACTCGCGATCCTTGTCGAGCGCATCCAGCGCTTGGTCCAAACCGGCGCAAACCGTCGGGATCTTTGCGTCCTCTTCGGGCGGCAGATCGTACAGGTTCTTGTCGGCGGCTTCGCCCGGATGGATCTTGTTCTGCACGCCGTCCAAACCGGCCATCATCAGCGCCGAGAAGCACAGGTACGGATTCGCCATCGGATCCGGGAAGCGCGTTTCGATACGGCGGCCCTTCGGGTTGCTCACGTGCGGAATACGGATCGATGCCGAACGGTTGCGCGCCGAGTAAGCAAGCTTCACCGGTGCTTCGAAGTGCGGCACGAGGCGCTTGTACGAGTTCGTCGTCGGGTTCGTGATCGCGTTCAGCGCGCGAGCGTGCTTGATGATGCCGCCGATGTAGAACAGCGCGAATTCCGACAGGCCTGCATAGCCGTTGCCCGCGAACAGGTTCTGACCGTCCTTCCAAATCGACTGGTGAACGTGCATGCCCGAGCCGTTGTCGCCGACGACAGGCTTCGGCATGAACGTCGCCGTCTTGCCGTACGTGTGCGCCACGTTATGGACGATGTACTTCAGTTGCTGCGTCCAGTCGGCACGCTGCACGAGCGTCGAGAACTTCGTGCCGATTTCGTTTTGGCCTTGGCCCGCCACTTCGTGGTGGTGCACTTCGACCGGGATGCCGATCTGCTCGAGCAACAGGCACATTTCCGAGCGCATGTCTTGGAACGTGTCCACCGGCGCGACCGGGAAGTAGCCGCCCTTCGTGCCCGGACGGTGACCCGTGTTGCCGCCTTCGAATTCCTTGCTCGACGACCACGGTGCTTCTTCCGAGCCGATCTTGACGAAGCAGCCCGACATGTCCGTATTCCATTGAACCGAGTCGAAAATGAAGAACTCGGGTTCCGGACCGAAGAAGGCCGTGTCGCCCAGGCCCGTGCTCTTCAGGTACGCTTCGGCGCGCTTGGCCAGCGAACGCGGATCGCGCTCGTAGCCCTTTCCGTCGGCCGGCTCGACCACGTCGCAGCTCATCACGAGCGTCGGCTCTTCGTAGAACGGATCGATGAAGGCCGTGTTGGCATCGGGCATGAGCAGCATGTCCGACGCTTCGATGCCCTTCCAGCCGGCGATCGAGGAACCGTCGAACGCATGGCCGCTCTCGAACTTGTCTTCGTCGAACGCCGACAGCGGCACCGAGACGTGCTGCTCCTTGCCGCGCGTATCGGTGAAGCGAAAGTCGACAAACTTGACGTCCTCGTCCTTCACGAGCTGCATGACGTCGGCCACGGATTTACTCATATCCTCTTCTCCATTGATAGGTTCGGCGGTTCTTCGCTTTTATCG
>NZ_JBQCIV010000016.1:0-14926 GCF_051953405.1 Trinickia sp.
TCACCTTTCTTCGAGCTTCTCGAGAAATAGCGGGTTACTCAACCTTCCGCGACACGGCCTGACCGTTTAGCGGATTGCGCGAATCAAGTCTTGCTTGGAAGGACCTAAAACTAGCAGCATCGCGCAGCATATCACAGAACGGATATTTGAGATTGGTCGGAATGCCTGCGCGTGCGTTTTGCGCACGCCCCAACGCGACGTAGAAGCCCGCCCGGGAACGTTGCCGTCGTTCGAGTGCCCCGCATCGTCCCTGCCCTCGCCCCGATTTCGCATGCGACGCCGGCATACCGCACCGCGATGGAACGGCCTAAATAAAAAGCCCCCCGTCCAGCCGTACCGGACGAGGGGCTTTGCGGCAAACCCGCGTACTTCGATCTTAGTTGCGCACCTTAGTTGTGCACGTTAGTCGCGCAGATTAATCGACCGCCCCTTCGCGGCTCGCGCGGCGGCGCTCATGTTCCTTCAGATGGCGCTTGCGCAGGCGGATCGACTGCGGCGTGACTTCGACGAGTTCGTCGTCGTCGATGAATTCCACGGCGTATTCGAGCGACATTTGGATCGGCGGCACGAGGCGAACCGCTTCGTCGGTACCCGATGCGCGCACGTTGGTGAGCTGCTTGCCCTTGATCGGATTCACCACGAGATCGTTGTCGCGGCTGTGGATACCGATGATCATCCCTTCGTACAACGCATCGCCCGGCTTCACGAACATGCGGCCGCGATCTTGCAGCTTCCACAGTGCATAGGCCACGGCGGCGCCGTCGTCTTGCGAGATCAGCACGCCGTTGCGACGCTCGCCGAGCGTACCTTCCTTCACCGGCGCGTATTCGTCGAACACGTGGCTCATGAGGCCTGTGCCGCGCGTGAGCGTCATGAATTCGCCCTGAAAGCCGATCAGGCCGCGCGCCGGAATCTTGTATTCGAGGCGCGTGCGGCCGCGGCCGTCGGACGCCATGTCGAGCAGTTCGCCCTTGCGCCGGCCCAGCTCTTCCATGACGCCGCCTTGGTGGCCGTCTTCGACATCGACCGTCAACTGCTCGTACGGCTCGTGCTTTACGCCGTCGATTTCGTGCAGCACGACGCGCGGACGCGACACCGCGAGTTCGTACCCTTCGCGGCGCATGTTTTCGATCAGGATCGTGAGGTGCAACTCGCCGCGGCCCGACACTTCGAACACCGTTTCGTCGCCCGTATCGCGCACGCGCAGCGCCACGTTATGGTTCAGCTCGCGCGTCAACCGATCGCGGATCTGACGGCTCGTGACGAATTTGCCTTCCTTGCCCGCCAGCGGCGACGAATTCACGAGGAAGTTCATCGTCAGCGTCGGCTCGTCCACCGTGATCATCGGCAGCGCTTCGGGCTTCTCGGGCGAACAGATCGTCGCGCCGATGCCGATATCATCGATCCCGTTGATGAGGACGATGTCGCCGGCTTGCGCTTCGTCAACCTGCACGCGATCGAGCCCATGGAACGAGAGCACTTGGTTGATCTTGCGATTGAAGACTTCGCCTTCCGGGCCGAAGCGCAGCGCAACGGGCTGACCCGGCTTGATGCGGCCGCGCGCAACGCGGCCCACGCCGATACGGCCGACATAGGTCGAGTAATCGAGCGACGTGATCTGCAATTGCAGCGGACCGTCCGGATCGGCATCGCGCACAGGCACGTGCTGGAGGATCGCCTCGAACAGGGGACGCATGTCGCCTTCGCGCGCACCGGCATCGAGCGACGCATAGCCGTTCAAGCCCGAAGCGTAGACGATCGGGAAATCGAGCTGCTCTTCGGTGGCACCGAGCTTGTCGAACAGATCGAACGTCTGATTGATGACCCAGTCGATCCGAGCGCCCGGGCGGTCGATCTTGTTGACGACCACGATCGGCTTCAGGCCGAGCGCGAGCGCCTTTTTCGTGACGAAGCGCGTTTGCGGCATCGGGCCTTCGACGGCATCGACGAGCAACAGCACCGAATCGACCATCGAGAGCACGCGCTCCACCTCGCCGCCGAAATCGGCGTGGCCCGGCGTGTCGACGATGTTGATGTGCGTGCCCTCGTATTCGACCGCGCAGTTCTTCGCCAAGATCGTAATGCCACGCTCTTTCTCGATGTCGTTCGAGTCCATCACGCGTTCCGCGATCTGCTGGTTTTCTCGGAACGTGCCCGACTGGCGAAGCAGTTGGTCGACGAGCGTGGTCTTGCCGTGGTCGACGTGGGCAATGATGGCGATGTTGCGTATAGCGCGAGTCATAGGAATAAGGGGCGGTTGCGTGCGCGAAACAGGATGCGACGAATGCCAAAAACGGGTGCGCGCACTTTCTGGGTAACTTGAAATTCTACCACGCGGTTGTGACGACTGCCCGTCGCACAGCGGCCGATCGAGCGAAGATCCGCCGGCATCTGTTGTTTATGCGCCCGTTTATGGGCCCGTTTATGCGCCCGTTTATGGGCCGCCGTTGATGCCCCCTATGCGCCCGTCCCTGCCCGCCAGGCGCATTTCGCCCCGTGCGCCGTCGCGAGCAAGGTCGCGCGGAACCCGTCATAATAGCGATTCGCATTAAGAATTTGCTTAATTACAACGGCAGGCTGACCGACCGATGCTTGCCGGGCTAGGTAACCGCGCCTATAATCATGCCTAGTCAACTATTGCAATCGCACGGAAATCGCCATGACCAAACCGCCCTCGTCGCTGCCGCCCGAGGTGTGCAACTACCAGTTGGACGAAAGCGTGGGCTACCTGATCGCACGGGCGAAGTCGAGCCTGTCGAATCTCGTCACTCAGCGCACGCTCGGCGAACTGGGCATCACGAGCACCCAGGCCAGCATGCTGTTCATGATCGCGAGCGGCCGCTGTTCGCTGGCGGCGGAGCTGGCGCGCGACTACGGGATCGACGCCAGCGCGGTCACTCGGCTGATCGATCGGCTGGAAAAGCGTAATCTGCTGTCGCGAGTGCGCAGTTCCGAGGATCGCCGCGCCGTTCATCTGGCGGTCACCGATGAAGGACGCGAACTCGCCGCGCGGATGCCGAGCATATTCGGCGGTGTCGTCGACAAGGCCCTCGCAGGGTTCACGCCCGAGGAAGTGGGGTTCTTGAAGAGCATGCTTCGGCGGATTCTCGCCAATACCGGCGACCCGGCTGCCGACTAGCGGCGCGGGCACGTTCCGGTTGGCGCAAGTTGGCTGACACGGCAACGAGTTTCGCCCTTCAATCGTAAAAAATAAGTTGCAAAGTCCATGATTACATTGACATCGAAAGGCCGTGCGATGAACTCCTTGCCTGCCACATCTCGCGTTCGAACGGTTCGGGGCGCCATCGCAGGCGCCGTTGCGGTGCTCGTCATGACCGGATGCGCCAATTACGCGGGGATCAAGAGCGACAAGCAAATCGCCTCGGCAAGCAGCCTCGAATCGGCGCAAAGCCTGCCGAACGAGGGCGGCCAGTGGCCGTCGCTCGACTGGGCGGCCCAGTTCGGCGATCCGCAACTGCCCAAGCTCATCGACGAAGCCCTGCAAGGCAATCCGTCGATCGCGCAAGCCCAGGCGCGCATTGCGAAGGCACAGTCGTACATCGAAAGTGCCCGTGCCGGCCTGCTGCCGAAAGTGGAAGGCAGCTACTCGATCACGCGCGAACGGTTTTCCGCGAACGCCCTGTACCCGCCCCCGTTCGGCGGCAATTGGGTCACGGAACATAATGCGCTCGCCAGCGCCTCGTGGGACCTCGATCTTTGGGGCAAGAACCGCGCGCGCGTGAATGCATCGCTCTCCCAGGAAAAAGCGGCCGAGGCCGATATGCAGGAAGCGCGCGTGACGCTGGCGTCGTCGGTTGCGCGCACCTACAACCAGCTCGCTCAGCTCTACGCCCTGCGCGACATCGCGGCGCGCGAGATTCGCAACCGCCAGGAAGTCGGCAAGATCGCGAACGGCCGGGTGGCGGCGGGCCTCGACACGAATGTCGAAAAAGAAACGGCGCGCGGCAATGTCGCCACGAGCCAAGCCAATTTGTCCGACCTCGACGGCCAGATCAAATCGGTGCGCTTTCAGTTGGCCGCGCTGCTGGGCAAAGGGCCCGATCGGGGGCTCGCGATCGCCGACCCCGTGCTCGTGCCCGGCGCTGCTGTGACGTTGCCGTCGAATCTGCCGGCCGATCTCGTTTCGCGGCGCCCCGATATCGTCGCGGCGCGCTGGCAAGTTCAAGCCGCGCTGGCCAACGTCAAGGAAGCGAAAGCCGAGTTCTTCCCCGACATCAACCTGGCGGCAGGCATCGGGCTCGACGCATTCGGATGGAGCCACTTCTTGTTGGCCGCGAGCCGGCAGATGCAGGCGGGGCCGGCGATCCACATCCCGATCTTCGACGCGGGCGCGCTGCGCGCTCAGCTCAAGGGCCGTTACGCCGACTTCGAACTCGACGTGGCGAACTACAACCAGGCATTGATCAACGCGATGTCGGACGTGGCCACGCAGGTCGCCTCGATCCGCGCGATCGACACCGAAATGGGCGACGCCCAGCGCGCGCTCGACGCATCGACCGAGGCATACCGCTTGGCCGTCATTCGCTACAAGGCGGGCCTGTCGCCGCAACTGCAAGTGCTCACGGCCGATAGCAATCGGCTGGCGGCCGAGCAGACCGTCACGAACCTGAAGATGAAGCGTCGCGATCTGCAATTCGCGCTGATTCGCGCGCTCGGCGGCGGCTTCGATGCGCAGAGCGCGGGCGTGGCCGTGCCGGCGTCGGGTGCGCTTGCGGCGACGCCGTCGGCCGGCTGACCGGCATGGCGCAACGTTCCATCAATCGATCAACCCAGCAAGATTCAACGATAGAGCTTCGAGACGACCTCGACTCGAGAAACGGAGAGCATTTCCATGAGCGACACTCAACAAACCGCCGCGAGCGTGCAGTCGCAGAACAATAACAAGCGCAAGCGCTTGATGGCACTGCTCGTCGGCGTCATCGTCGTCGCGGCCGTCGCATACGGCTTGTACTACTTCCTCGATGCGCGCTTTCACGAGGATACCGACGACGCCTACGTGAACGGCAATGTCGTGCAGATCACGCCTCAAGTCACGGGCACCGTCATCGCCGTGAACGCCGACGATACGCAAACGGTCAAGGCCGGCGACTCGCTCGTCGTCCTCGACGGTGCGGATGCGCGCGTCGCGTTGCAACAGGCCGAGGCCAACCTCGCGCAAACGGTGCGGCAAGTGCGAGGCCTATTCGTCAACAACGATCAGTACCAAGCGCAGATTGCGCAACGCGAAGCCGATCTTTCGCGCGCGCAAGACGATTTGCGCCGGCGCCTGACGGTCGCAGCAACGGGCGCGGTCTCGCAGGAGGAAATCTCGCATGCGCGCGATACGGTCAAGGCCGCGCAAGCCGCGCTCGACGCCGCTCAGCAGCAACTCGCCTCTAACCGCGCGTTGACGTCGAACACCACCATCGCCACGCACCCGAACGTGCTCGCCGCTGCCGCCAAGGTGCGCGACGCGTATTTGAACAACGCGCGCAACGTCTTGCCGGCGCCCGTGACCGGCTACGTCGCGAAGCGCACGGTGCAGGTCGGCCAACGTGTCTCGCCGGGTACGCCGTTGATGGCGATCGTGCCGCTGGAATCGGTGTGGGTCGACGCGAACTTCAAGGAAGTGCAGCTCACGCACATGCGCATCGGCCAACCGGTGGAGCTGACAGCCGATATCTACGGCTCGTCCGTCGTCTATCACGGCAAGGTCGTCGGCTTCTCGGCCGGGACCGGTTCCGCGTTCTCGCTGCTGCCCGCGCAAAACGCGACGGGCAACTGGATCAAGGTCGTGCAGCGTCTGCCGGTGCGCGTTGCACTGGACCCGGCCGAGCTGCGCGCGCATCCCTTGCGCATCGGCCTGTCGATGCAAGTCGATGTCGACATCAAGAACGATTCGGGCAACCAGCTCGGCAACGCGCAGAACACCGTCTACCAGACGAACGTGTTCGACAAGTACGGCGACGAAGCCAACGCCGAGATCGCGCGCATCATCGCCGAAAACGCGGGATCGAATGCCGGGCTCGCGCAGCAAAAGCAATCGAGCACCGAAGCGCACACCGTGCGTGGCCAACCCTCCAAGGTCGCGAACAACGGCGCTCGCGGCTGATGCGAGCTTGACGTCGGCAAGGCCAAGACCAAGACCAAGACGCACGCGTATTCACGAAACCACGCAGGACTCGAGATCACCTGAACCATGGCTCAGCCCCAAGCCCCTCACCCGCCGCTTACCGGCGCAGCGCTCGTCGTCGGCACGATCGCCGTCTCGCTCGCCGTGTTCATGAACGTGCTCGACACGTCGATTGCGAACGTGTCGATCCCGACCATCTCGGGCGACCTCGGGGTCTCCTCCGATCAAGGCACCTGGGTCATCACCTCGTTCGCCGTCGCCAACGCGATCTCCGTCCCGCTGACGGGCTGGCTCACCGAACGGCTCGGACAGGTGCGGCTGTTCTTGGCGTCGATTGTGCTGTTCGTGATCTCGTCGTGGATGTGCGGTCTCGCGCCCTCGCTGCCGTTCTTGCTGATGTCGCGCGTGATCCAAGGGGCCGTGGCCGGCCCGATGATCCCGCTGTCGCAAACGCTGCTGCTCGCGAGCTATCCGCGCGCGAAGGCCCCGCTCGCGCTGTCGATGTGGTCGATGACGACGCTGATTGCCCCAGTGGCGGGGCCGATTCTCGGCGGCTGGATCTCGGACAACATCTCGTGGCCCTGGATCTTTTACGTCAACATTCCCGTCGGCATCGTGGCCGCGATCGCCACGTGGGCCATCTTCCGCACACGCGATTCGGCCATCAAGAAGGCGCCGATCGATACGGTCGGACTCGGGCTGCTCGTGATCTGGGTCGGCTCGCTGCAAGTCATGCTCGACAAGGGCAAGGATTTGGATTGGTTTTCTTCGACGACCGTTGTCGTGCTCGGGCTCACCGCCTTGATCGGGTTTGCGTTCTTCGTCGTTTGGGAATTGACGGCCGAGCATCCCGTCGTCGATTTGTCGCTGTTCAAGAAGCGCAATTTCACGGGCGGCACGATTGCGCTCTCGATCGGCTATGGGTTGTACTTCGGCAATCTCGTGCTGTTGCCGCTGTGGCTGCAAACCGATATCGGCTATACCGCCACCGATGCGGGTCTGGTGATGGCACCGGTCGGCCTGTTTGCGATTGCCCTCTCGCCCGTCACCGGCAAATTCTTGCCGCGCACGGATCCGCGCAAAATCGCCACGGCGGCATTCGTCGTATTCGCGCTGTGCTTCTGGATGCGCTCGCGCTACACCACCGGTGTGGATACGTGGTCGCTCGCGATGCCGACGCTCATCCAAGGCATCGCCATGGCCGGGTTCTTTATCCCACTCGTGTCGATTACGTTATCGGGGCTGCCGGGGCAGCGGATCGCGGCGGCATCGGGGTTGTCGAACTTCGTGCGGATCATGTGCGGCGGCATCGGCACGTCGATCTTCACGACGGCTTGGGATCACCGCACGAGCTTTCACCATGCGCAGTTGACCGAGCGTGCGAGCACATTCGATCCGACCTTCGGGCAATCGATGACGCAGCTCGGGTCGATGGGGCTTGATACTTCGCAAGGCTACAGCCTGTTCGATCGGCTCGTGACGCAGCAAGCGGCGCAGCTCGGCGTCAATGACCTGTTCTATATTTCGTCGGTCATTTTCATCGTGCTCATTGCGCTGATTTGGATCACGAAGCCGGAGCGGGCGGGCGGCGGGGATTCGAGCGCGGCGGCTTCGGCGGCGCATTGACCGAAGCGCCCGCAACCGCGATGCACCTAGAGAGACGCCCGGCATGCCGGGCGTTTTCGTTGGTCTGCCGCACGTCGATTGCGCGCAGCGATCGAGCCAGCCGTATCTCGATCTAGGTTTGGGCCGACGTCGCCGCCGTCACGATCAAACGCTCCGGGGCGAGCACACCGTGCTCCGCTCGGGCCACGCCAAGCAACGCACCGTCCTCGCCGCGATAGACGCGCACACGCGTATCCGCACCGGGCGCTTGGGGCGCTAGCGGCGCGGTACGCTCCGGCGGCAAATCGGCCAAGCGCAATCGCTGACCTTGGAGAAAGCGCTTCGCCTCGATCGGGCCCAGCGACACGCTCGGAAACGTCGATAGCAATGCGTCGACAGGCCGCAAGCACGCATCGCGCGCCCCGCTTTCCATCTGTTCGAGCGCGTCGAGCGTGACAGCGTGATCCAGCGTCAGCGCACCGACGCCCGTCCGCCGCAAGGCGACCAGATGCGCCCCGCACCCCAGCGCCGCACCGATATCCTCGGCCAGCGTCCGCACATACGTACCCTTACTGCACGTGACGCGAAACGTCACATCGGGCAGTACAGCACCGAGCAAATCGAGCGCATGAATCGTGACCTCGCGTGCCGCGCGTTCGACGACCTGCCCAGCCCGCGCATATTCGTAGAGCGGTTTGCCGTCGCGCTTGAGCGCCGAATACATCGGCGGCACTTGCGAAATCGGCCCACGAAAACGCACAAGCGCCGCTTCGATCCGGGCAGAGTCCACTTCGACGGGACGCGTTTCAAGCACTTCCCCTTCCGCATCGCCCGTGCTCGTCCGAATGCCAAGACGCATTGTCGCTTCGTAGGTCTTGTCGGCGTCGAGCAAATCCTGCGAGAACTTCGTGGCCTCGCCGAAACACAGCGGCAGCAAACCCGACGCGAGCGGATCGAGCGTTCCCGTATGGCCCGCCTTCTGAGCCAGGAACAGGCGCTTGGCGCGAATCAGCGCATCGTTGCTCGACAGCCCGATGCCCTTGTCGAGCAACAGGACACCGTCGAGTGCGCGTCGCGGTATGCGCGGACGTTGAGGTTGTTTCATCGGATAGCTTGGAATGCGCGAAAGCGAACGCGGGCGCAGCAATGCGCGCCGCGCCGCCGGGATGCGTTCAATCGTCTTTCGCGCGCGTGGCGTTCGCTTCGTCGATCAAGCGCGACATTTCCACCGCCTTCTCGATCGTTTTGTCATAGTGGAAATGCAGCGTGGGCACCGTGTGAATGTGCAAACGCTTAAACAGCAGATTGTGCAAATGCCCGGCTGCATGATTGAGCGCCACTTGCGTGGCCTGCGGATCGCCGGTCAGCGTCGTGAAGTAGACCTTCGCATGCGCATAATCGGGCGTGAGTTCGACGCTTTGGATCGTCACGAGCCCGATGCGCGGGTCTTTCACTTCGCGTGCGATAAGTTCGGACAGATCGCGCTGAATTTGATCGGCGATCTGGACGTTACGGTTGGGAGAGGTACGTTTCTTCGACATGATGAACCCGCCTAGCGCTTTGGGCGCAAAAAACAACGGGGCGGAGGAGGCTTGCCGCCTGCTCCGCCCCGAGCCGCGCGCCTGCGATCAGAGCGTACGCGCGACTTCCGTGACTTCGAACACCTCGAACTGATCGCCTTCGACGATATCGTTGAAGTTCTTGATCGACATGCCGCACTCGAAGCCTTGCTTCACTTCCTTCACGTCGTCCTTGAAGCGCTTGAGCGAATCGAGTTCGCCCGTGAAGATGACGACGTTGTTGCGCAGCACGCGCACCGACGACGAACGCTTGACCACGCCGTCCGTGACCATACAGCCCGCCACCGCGCCGATCTTCGGCACCTTGAAAACCTGGCGCACTTCGACCATGCCCGTGACGACCTCGCGCTTCTCCGGCGCGAGCATGCCCGACATTGCCGCTTTCACCTCATCCACAGCGTCATAGATGATGTTGTAGTAGCGAATATCGATGCCGTTCGTTTCGGCAAGCTTGCGCGCCTGAGCATCCGCACGCGTGTTGAAGCCGATGATGACCGCCTTCGATGCCGTCGCCAGGTTGACATCCGACTCGCTGATGCCACCGACGGCGCCGTGCACGATCTGTACGCGCACTTCGTCGGTCGACAGCTTCTGCAGCGACTGCACCAGCGCTTCTTGCGAACCTTGCACGTCGGCCTTGACGATGAGCGGCAGCGTCTGCACTTCGCCCTCGCCCATCTGCTCGAGCATGCTTTCGAGCTTGGCGGCTTGCTGCTTCGCCAGCTTGACGTCGCGGAACTTGCCCTGACGGAACAGCGCGATTTCGCGCGCCTTGCGCTCGTCCGGCAAGACGATGACTTCCTCGCCTGCAGCTGGCACTTCCGACAAACCTTGAATCTCGACCGGAATCGACGGACCGGCTTCCTTCGTGGCCTTGCCCGTTTCGTCGAGCATGGCGCGCACGCGGCCATAGGCGCTGCCGGCCAGCACGACGTCGCCGCGCGAAAGCGTACCCGACTGCACCAGAATCGTTGCCACCGGGCCCTTACCCTTATCGAGCTTCGCTTCGATGACGAGACCCTTCGCGGGTGCCGCCACCGGCGCCGTCAATTCGAGCACTTCGGCTTGCAGCAGGACGTTCTCGAGCAGATCGTCGATGCCCGCGCCCGTCTTCGCCGACACAGGCACGAACGGCGAATCGCCACCGTACTCTTCCGGCACGACGCTTTCGGCCACCAATTCCTGCTTGACGCGGTCGGGGTTCGCCTCGGGCTTGTCGATCTTGTTGATCGCTACGACGATGGGCACGCCACCCGCCTTCGCGTGGGCAATCGCTTCCTTCGTCTGCGGCATCACGCCGTCGTCGGCCGCCACCACGAGAATCACGATGTCGGTGGCCTTCGCACCGCGCGCACGCATCGCCGTAAACGCTTCGTGACCCGGCGTATCGAGGAACGTGATGACGCCGCGCGGCGTTTCGACGTGGTATGCGCCGATGTGCTGCGTAATGCCGCCCGCTTCGCCCGCCGCCACTTTCGCGCGACGGATGTAGTCGAGCAGCGATGTCTTGCCGTGGTCGACGTGGCCCATGACCGTCACGACCGGCGGACGCGGCAGTTGCTCGGCATCGGAGGCTTCGCCTTCGACGAGCAGCGCTTCCGGATCGTCGAGCTTGGCCGCGACCGCACGATGGCCGAGTTCTTCGACGATGATCATCGCCGTTTCCTGATCGAGCATCTGATTGATCGTGACCATCTGGCCGAGCTTCATCATCACCTTGATGACTTCCGAAGCCTTCACCGACATCTTGTGGGCGAGGTCGGCCACCGTGATCGTTTCGGGCACGTGCACTTCGCGCACGATCGGTTCGGTCGGCGCTTGGAACGACGTGGCATCCTGATGCTTGCCGCGCCCCTTCGGGCCGCCGCGCCAGCCGCGATCGACGCCGCCGCTCGAATCGCCACGCGTCTTGATCCCGCGACGCTTCGCGGCGTCGTCTTGCCAGCCGCCCTTGCCGCCTTGCTTCTTCTTATCGGCCGCACCGGGCGCCGAAGCAGGTTGCGTGGTGGAAGGCGCAGCCGCGCCGGCCGCCGGCTTGCGCGCAGCCGGACGCGGCGATTCGCCGGCCGGGCGCACGGGCTTGTGCAGCGTGCCCTTCGCTTCGGCCGCCTTGGCGGGCTCGGCCGCCTTCGGCGCCGGCGCCGGTTCCGGCGCCTTCACCTGCGCCTTGCGCGGCGTGTTCATCATCTCGCGGATCGCGCGTGCTTCGGCCTCGGCCTTTTCACGGCGCTTGCGAATTTCTTCCTGCTCGGCGCGCGTCTTCTCGGCGGCTTCGCGTGCCGCATCCTCGGCCTTCTTGGCCGCTTCGCGCTGCGCCGCGCGTTCGGCGGCGGCACGCTCGTCCTCGACGGCCTGGCGCTCTTCCTGCTCGCGGGCGGCTGCCTCGGCATGCTGTTGCGCCGCGGCCTCGGCGTGCTTCTTCGCCGCCTCTTCCTCGGCACGCCGGCGCTCGGCTTCCGCCGCGCTTTCGCGCGCTTGGCGCTCGGCTTCCTCGCGCTCGAGCCGTTCCTGGCGCTCGCGCAATTCCTGTGCTTGCTGCTCGAGCAACTCCGCTTCGCGGCGCGCTTCTTCCTCGCGGCGCTGCAACTCGGCGCTGTCGTCCTCGGCCTCGGGAGCGTGCCCGGCGTCGGCCACGCCTTCGCCCGCTTCGTCTCGTTTCACGAATACACGTTTCTTGCGCACTTCGACCTGAATGGTGCGAGCCTTGCCCGTCGCGTCGGATTGCTTGATCTCCGACGTGTGCCGTCGAGTCAGCGTGATCTTGCGCTTGTCGGTATCGGCCGAGCCGTGCGACTTACGCAAATGATCGAGCAGACGCGCCTTGTCCGCTTCGGACAAAGCATCGTCCTCGCTCGCTTTCTGGACACCCGCCGCCTGAAGCTGCTCGAGCAGCACCCCGGCTGGCATTTTCAGTTCAGCGGCAAATTGGGCTACGTTGTTACTCGCCATTCATTCCTCTTAATGCAAGGACCGATTCCTTGCGGTTAACATCGGGTCATGCGATCTAGCGATCGCGGTCGTATCAGTGCGCCATGGTCATTCACTCACTGGAACCAGTGTTCACGTGCTTTCATGATCAACGCCTTCGCGGCTTCCTCTTCCATTCCGGTCATATCGACCAATTCGTCGACGGCTAGCTCGGCCAGTTCGTCGCGCGTTTGAATCTGATGCTCGGCGAGCTTCGCCAGCAGGTCGGCATCCATTCCGTCGAGGCTCTTCAGATCGAGCGCAACGCCCTCGACCTTTTCCTCGTTCGCGATCGCCATCGTGAGCAGCGCGTCGCGCGAGCGATTGCGCAGCTCGTGAACGGTGTCTTCGTCGAACGCCTCGATTTCGAGCATCTCGTTGAGCGGCACGTAGGCGATCTCTTCGAGGCTCGTGAAGCCTTCGTCGATGAGGATGTCGGCCACTTCCTCGTCGACGTCGAGCCGCGCCATGAACAAGTCGCGCAACACGCCGCGTTCTTGGTTCTGCTTCTGCGCCGACTCGTCGGGCGTCATGATATTGATCTGCCAGCCCGTCAATTCGCTGGCGAGACGCACGTTCTGACCGCTGCGGCCGATAGCGACGGCCAGCTCGCTTTCGTCGACGACGACATCCATCGAATGCTTTTCTTCATCGACGACGATCGACTGGACCGCGGCCGGCGCAAGCGCGCCGATCACGAACTGGGCAGGGTCTTCGGACCATAGCACGATGTCGACGTTTTCGCCGCCGAGTTCGTTGCGGACTGCTTGCACGCGCGAACCGCGAATGCCCACGCAGGTACCGATCGGATCGATGCGCTTGTCGTAGGCCACCACGCCGATTTTCGCGCGCACACCGGGATCGCGCGCCGCCGCCTTGATTTCGAGCAGACCTTGTTCGATCTCGGGCACTTCCATTTCGAACAGCTTCATGAGGAACTCGGGCGCCGTGCGCGAGAGTTCGATCTGCGGGCCGCGCGCCGTGCGATCGACCTTGCCGATATAAGCACGCACGCGATCGCCCACGCGCAGGTTTTCCTTCGGAATCAGCTGATCGCGACGCAGCAGCGCCTCGACACGACCCGATTCGACGATGAAGTTACCCTTGTCCAGACGCTTGACCGTGCCGGTCATGATCTTTTCGCCGCGCTCGAGAAAATCGTTCAGGATCTGCTCGCGCTCGGCATCGCGCACCTTTTGCAAGATGACTTGCTTGGCGGCCTGCGCACCGATGCGGCCGAATTCGATCGACGGAATCGGCTCTTCGATGTATTGGTCGATTTCGATCTCGGGCTCTTGCTCGCGCGCTTCGAACAGCAGAATTTCTTGATCCGGCTCTTGCAGGCCGGCTTCGTCCGGCACGACGCGCCAGCGGCGGTACGTTTCGTGTTCGCCCGATTCCCGATCGATATGCACGCGAATGTCCACGTCTTCTTCGAACAGCTTCTTGGTGGCCGAAGCAAGAGCCGCTTCGAGTGCAGCGAACACCACATCTTTATTGACGTTCTTTTCGCGGGCCAGCGCATCGACCAGCATCAGTACTTCGCGACTCATTGTTTCCGGCTCCTAAAGTCTACGTGCGGGACCAGGCGTGCGCGGTCCATGTCCGCGAGCGTGAAATCGAGCATCGCGGCGCCTTCCTTCCCAACAAATTCCAAACCGATCGTTTCGCCGTTCGGCGCATGCAGGATGCCCCGGTACGTCTTGCGCCCGTCCAACGGCTTTTTCAAAGTCACGACCGCCTCGCTGCCGGCGAAGCGCGAGAAGTCCGCCAATTTCTTGAGCGGACGATCGAGCCCCGGCGACGATACTTCGAGCCGTTCGTAGTCGATGTTCTCAACAGTCAGAACGTGCTGGAGCTGACGCGTGACTTTTTCGCAATCCTCGATCGCGATGCCGGCGGGCTGGTCGATATAAATACACAGCATGCCGCGCCCGGTGCGCTCGAGGTCCACGAGCTCGTAGCCCATGCTCGAGACCGTGGTTTCTATCAGTTCCGTCAGTTGCACATTGCCCTCTAAGGTGTTCGCGCTCGCGCGTTTCACCCACGGGGCCGCGCGCCACGCCATGCCGGCGCGCGAAATGGTGCTGCTGGCCGAGATGCCGAACCGTTACCGCCAAAAAAAAATGGGCGAAACGCCCATCATCTTCTTACCGGTGGTCGCACCTGAGCCGCGCAACAAAGCCGCACGCCCAGCGACTTTGTAAGTTTAGCATTTTTCACGGCGTGTTGCAAAGCAGCGCCTGCGTGAAAGCGCCGGCGCTGGGGCCGCGTACGCGGCGAAGCGTCCGCGCGGACTCGGACGAAGGGCCGAGCCGCACACGGGCGGCACGCCGCGCGAGGCCCCTCCCGTTAGCGACCGCGCGAACGACCGCGCGGCGCGGGTCCTTGCCCGCCGCCGCCGCTGCCGCGGTTGCCGCCGCCCGTCCGGTTGCCACCGCCCGTCCGGTTACCGCCGGGCGCACGATTGCCGTTCGCGTTGCCGTTCGCATTGCCGCCACCGAACGCGCGCTTGCCGCCGGTAGCCGAGGGCGCTCGGTTGCCGTCGACGTCGCGGCCAGGCCGGCCCTTTTGGCCGCCGCCGGCACCGCCGCCCGCACCACCGCCGGCGCCGCTCCGGCCGCGGTTGCCATAGCCGCCG
>NZ_JBQCIV010000017.1:0-25789 GCF_051953405.1 Trinickia sp.
TTCCCTCGGAGGGGTAATGGACAACATCGAACAGCGCGTCAAGAAGATCGTCGCGGAACAACTGGGCGTCGCCGAAGCTGAAATCAAGAACGAAGCTTCGTTCGTGAACGACCTCGGTGCGGACTCGCTCGACACGGTCGAACTCGTGATGGCGCTGGAAGACGAGTTCGGCATGGAAATTCCGGATGAAGAAGCCGAGAAGATCACGACGGTCCAACAAGCGATCGATTACGCGCGCGCAAACGTCAAGGCCTAACGCCTGACCGCCTCGCGCTGCACGCTGGCCGCGGTTGACGCGTATCCACGTCGAATGCCGATGCTAGTGCCGAATTCTTAGCCACAGGGCTCACAGGGGTGGATTCCTGTGAGCACTGTGGCTTTTGCTTTTGTCATTTATGGAAAAGGGGTTACCGTGAGCCGTCGCCGCGTTGTTGTTACAGGCTTGGGTCTGGTATCGCCTGTCGGCAATCATGTTGCCGACGGCTGGGCCAATCTCGTTGCCGGCAAGTCCGGTATCGCGACCATCACGAAGTTCGATGCCACGAACTTCTCGACGCGCTTCGCCGGTGAAGTGAAAGGCTTCGACGTCGAAGAGTACATGCCGGCCAAGGAAGCCCGCCATATGGATACGTTCATCCATTACGGCATGGCGGCCGGCATTCAAGCGATGCACGACAGCGGCTTCGAAGTCACCGAAGCCAACGCCGAACGTTGCGGCGTGATCGTCGGTTCGGGCATCGGCGGTCTGCCGATGATCGAAGTGACGCAAACCGAACTGCTCAATCGAGGCCCGCGACGTATCTCGCCGTTCTTCGTGCCCGCATCGATCATCAATATGATTTCGGGCCACCTCTCGATGAGGTTCGGCCTGAAGGGGCCGAATCTCGCGATCGTCACGGCCTGTACCACAGGCCTGCATTGCATCGGCGAAGCCGCACGCCTGATCGAGTACGGCGACGCCGACTTGATGGTCGCCGGCGGTGCCGAGGCCACTGTCTCGCCGCTCGGCATCGGCGGTTTCGCCGCGGCCCGCGCGCTGTCGCAGCGCAACGACGATCCCGCGACGGCTAGCCGTCCCTGGGATGCCGACCGCGACGGCTTCGTGCTGGGCGAGGGGGCGGGCGTGATGGTGCTCGAAGAGTACGAACACGCCAAGGCACGCGGCGCGAAGATTTATGCCGAAATAGCGGGCTACGGGATGAGCGCCGATGCGTATCACATGACGGCACCGCTCGAAGATGGCGACGGCGCGCGGCGCTGCATGGCTGCGGCCCTGCGCAATGCGGGCGTGAACGCCGATCAGGTCGACTACGTGAACGCGCACGGCACCTCGACGCCGCTCGGCGATCTGGCCGAAACGACGGGCATCAAGCGGGCGCTGGGCGATCACGCGAAGCAGGTCGTCGTCAATTCGACGAAGTCGATGACGGGTCACTTGCTCGGCGGTTCGGGCGGCCTGGAGTCGGTGTTCACGGTGCTGGCCATCCATCATCAAGTGTCGCCCCCGACGATCAACATCTTCAATCAAGATCCGAAATGCGATCTCGACTACTGCGCGAACGAGGCGCGGGAGATGAAGATCGACGTCGCGCTGAAGAACTCGTTCGGGTTCGGCGGCACGAACGGCACGCTCGTCTTCAAGCGCGCTTAAGCGTCGCGGTTCGTTGACGTACGGCGCATTCGAAGTCGAACCGGGTGCGCCGCGGCGCGTGGCGCTGCGGCGCTCGCGCACGGTGCGTCTGGCCGCGTCGGCTTGTGCGCTCGTCTGCACGGCGGCGGTTCATGCCACGGCCACCGCCCATTTGGGCGCAATCGATGCGCTTTGGCTCGCCGGGGCGACGCTGGCGGCGCTGGGCGTCTCGTTCGTGCATTACGAGCGTCGACAGCCGGCGCTGCTCGAACTGACCCCGGAAGGCCTCGCGGCGTTCGACGGCGCGGGGCGCGCGCTGTTTCAAGGGCGTATCGTCGGCTTTTCCGGCTGGGCCGAGCGGTTGCTCGTGCTGGCCGTTGCGGGGGCGGACTCGCGTCGCTCCCACGCATTCGTCGTCTGTGCCGATGCGATCGACGCCGGCGCGTTTCGCGCGTTGGCGGTGCGCGGCCGGCATGCCGTTCATTAACAACCGAGGATGCCCGCAAGTTCCGTTTGTAACGGATCCTAATCTGTAACGGCCGTAACCGCGGTTACACATGGCGCATGGGGCGAAGATAGGGACGCTACAATAGCCGTCCGCCAGCATTCCTCCCAAGTGAACGGACCCCAACAGGTGAGCGAAAAAGAAATCGACCAGGTCTTGGTCGAACGCGTGCAGCAAGGCGATAAAGCCGCGTTCGAGCTTCTGGTCTCGAAATACCATCGCAAGATCATTCGGTTGATCTCGCGGCTCGTGCGCGACCCGGCCGAAGTCGAGGACGTCGCGCAAGACGCTTTCATCAAGGCTTATCGCGCGCTGCCTCAGTTTCGCGGCGAATCCGCGTTCTATACCTGGCTGTACAGAATCGCCGTGAACACGGCGAAGAACTATCTCGCGACGCAGAGCCGGCGCGCGCCCACGTCGACCGAAGCAAACGCCGAAGAGGCGGAAACTTTCTCGGACGCCGATCAACTAAGGGATATCAACACGCCCGAATCGTTGTTGATGAGCAAGCAGATCGCGCAGACGGTCAATGCAGCCATGGCGCTTTTGCCGGAAGAGCTTCGGGTGGCCATTACCCTTCGTGAAATCGAAGGTCTGAGCTACGAAGAGATTGCCGAGATGATGGGATGCCCCATCGGAACGGTACGATCGCGGATTTTTCGCGCTCGCGAGGCGATTGCGGCAAAATTGCGTCCGCTGCTGGATACGCCGGAAGGCCGGCGGTGGTAGCGCCCCCGGGCGCTGGCCGGTGCGCGTCGGATATGAGATAGAACTGGGTCAAGTGGTATCACTACGGGGTGTTCGTAAGATGGGGAGCGTCATGGGGTCGGTCTCGATGCAATCGCAGGGTAGCTCGCGAGGCGAGCGTTTGTCGGCTTTCGTCGACGGGGAAGGGCTCGATGCCCCGGTGTCGTTCGACGAGGTGCTGACCGAGTTCGACCTCGTCGATCGCACGACCTGGTCGGCCTACCATTTGATCGGCGATGCGCTGCGCTCCGACGATCTAGCCGTCCATCCGGCCAAGAGCCAAGCCTTTCTCGCCGGCTTCGCCGCACGGCTCGAAGCCGAGCCTCACTTTATCGCCCCGGCCCAAGGGCGGCAGGGGTCCCGCGCTGCGTCGCTGTTGCGTCGGCGTGCCGCGCCGGCGCTCGCCGTCGCGGCCGCGGCGGCCATGCTGACCTGGGTCGTCCTTCCGCAGTGGCACGGCGGCGCATCGCAAGGTACGGTGCAAACGGCGGCGACGAGCAACCATGCCGATCGCGTGCAATCGGTCGCGATGACCAACGTACCGGGCGCGCAAGAAGGCAATATCATCCGCGATGCCCAGTTGGATCAATATCTGGAAGCTCACCAGCAATTCGCTCAGCAGCCGATGTCGGTGGCGGCGATGCCGCTCATCCGCGCGGCCGTTCAGACTTCGCAAGGCCAATAATCCGATGCAGACGTTGCGCTCGAAGCGCGTCGCCGCCCCGCGGCAATGGGCGGCGTGGCTGCTGTGCGCGGCCGCAATGGTGTCGGTTGCCCCGCGCGCGGCCTTCGCCGAGGCCGATGCCGCGGTGCGCCAGCAGGCGGCCGGTTGGCTCGATCGAATCCAAGAGGCTGCGCGGCGCGAAAACTACGAAGGCGTTTTCGTCTTTCAACACGGCAATTTCGTGCAATCGTCGCGCATCGCCCACTATGCGGTCCGTGGCGACGGCGAATTCGAATCGGTCGAAAGCCTCGACGGCCAGCAGCGCAAGCTCTTGCGTCACGACGACGATCTTTATACGTTCGTGCCCGAGCGGCGGCTGTGCGTCGTCGAAAAGCGGCTCAACAAGGATTCGTTTCCTGCGCTGTTGAGCGAAAGCGGGGCGCGGGTGCTCGCTGTCTACGATCCGAAGATGCTCGGCGACGACCGTGTCGCGGGGCTGGAAGCGCAGGTGATCGAACTCGATCCCAAGGACGCCTACCGCTTCGCGTACAAATTGTGGGCCGACGCCAAGACGGGCCTGTTGCTGCGCGTGCAGACGCTGGACCCGTCGGGCCAGGTGCTCGCGCAGGTCGCGTTCACGCAGGTGCGTATCGGCGTGCCGCCGCAAAAGGCCGCCATTGCCGCCGGCATGCGCAACACGAACGGTTGGACGCTCGTGCGCCCGCCGGTCTCGCCGGTCGACATGCAGACGCAAGGTTGGCGCATCGCGCCCGACGTCCCGGGCTTTCACGAGATCCGCGAGTTGCGTCGGTTGATGGCGGCGCGCGATCCGAACGCGCCCCCGATCCCCGTCGATCAGGCGGTGTTTTCCGACGGGCTTTCCACGATTTCGGTGTTCGTCGAGCCCGCCGAGGGCAATTCGCGCAAAGAAGGGGCCGGCAGCACTGGCGCCACACACGTGCTCGTCACGCGATATCGCGATTATTGGACCACCGTGCTCGGCGAAGTGCCCCAAGCCACGCTGCAGCGCTTCGCGTCTGCCATAGAATACAAAGCTACCAAGTAACGCTTCGGCTTGCCCTGTTATGACGAATCTTTCGGTGCGCAAATTCCTCGCGGCCGCCGCGGCAATGACCTGCCTGTCGTTTGCGCCGCACGCGCAATCGGCGGTGCCGGCGGCGAACCTGCCCGATTTCACCGATCTCGTCGACAAGGTCGGGCCGGCGGTCGTGAACATTCGGACCACGACGCTCGCATCGAGTTCGACCGATCAGCGCGCCACGCCGCCGGGCGTGGGCGACGGCGACATGTCGGAGTTCTTCCGGCGCTTTTTCGGTATCCCGCTGCCTCAGAGCCCGCATAACGGCGATCGGGGCGGCCGCGGCGATCGCGGGGGCAGCCCCGATCAGTCCGACAACAACAACGACGACGAGAAAAGCGGCGGCGTCGGGTCGGGCTTTATCGTGTCGGCCGACGGTTATGTGATGACGAATGCGCACGTGGTGGACGATGCCGACAATATTTACGTCACCCTCACCGACAAGCGCGAATTCAAGGCCAAGCTGATCGGGGTGGACGACCGTACCGACATCGCGGTCGTGAAGATCGATGCCACCAATTTGCCCACCGTCACCATCGGCGATTCGACCAAGGTGCGCGTGGGCGAGTGGGTCGTCGCGATCGGGTCGCCGTTCGGCCTCGACAATACGGTGACCGCGGGCATCGTCAGCGCGAAGGGGCGCGAGACCGGCGATTATCTGCCGTTCATCCAGACCGATGCGGCCGTGAATCCCGGCAATTCGGGGGGGCCGCTCATCAACATGCAGGGCGAGGTGATCGGCATCAACTCGCAAATCTACAGCCGCACCGGCGGGTTCATGGGTATCGCGTTCGCGATCCCGATCGACGATGCGATGCGCGTGGCCGACCAGCTCGAGACCACCGGCAAGGTCGTGCGGGGGCGCATCGCCGTATCGATCGGGGCGGTGACGAAGGACGTGGCCGATTCGCTCGGCTTGCCGCGTGCGGAAGGGGCGCTCGTGAGCAGCGTCGAGCCTGGCGGTCCGGCCGACAAAGCCGGCTTGCAGCCGGGCGACATCATTCTCAAATTCAACGGCGTTCCCGTCGAGACGGATACGGATTTGCCGCGCATGGTGGGCGACACCAAGCCCGGCAGCCACGCCACGGTCACGTACTGGCGCAAGGGCCAATCGCGCGAAGTGCCGATCGCGGTGGTGCAAACGCAGCCCGAGAAAACCGCCAAGGCGGACGAGCAGCAGGCGCCGCCGTCGCGGCCGCGCCCGTCGAACGCCCTCGGCGTGACCGTGTCCGATATTCCGACCGATCGCGTGAAGTCGCTCAAGCTGCGCACCGGCGGCGTCCAGGTGGAAGACGTCGACGGCCCGGCGGCGCGGGTGGGGTTGCAAAAGGGCGACATCATCTTGCGCGTGGGCGATAACGACGTCTCGAGCGCCAAGCAGTTCGATCAGATCGCCGCCCATCTCGACCCGCAAAAGCCGGTGGCCGTGCTCGTGCGTCGCGGCGAGAACACGCAGTTCGTGCCGATCAAACCGCGTGCGAAAGCGAAATGACAGCCCGCGCCGCAGCGCATCTCACGTTGTATTCGCGGGCGTGGTGCCATCTGTGCGACGAGATGCTTGAAGCGCTCGCGCCGCTAGCCGACGCATTCGGGGCGACGGTGGAAGTCGTCGATGTCGATAGCGATCCCGAACTCGTCGCGCGCTACGACGAACTCGTGCCGGTGCTCGTGTGCAACGGCGAGCCGCTTTGCCACTATCGGCTCGACGGCGAGCGCGTGCGGGCGGCATTGGCGTCGTTCGGCGCGTGACGGCCGGCGATCGTCCTGCTGCCGCCACGCGTCTCGCGGCGCCCGGTTCGGGGTGCTCAAATGCCCGGCTCCCGGAAATCCGCCGTGGGAGGGCCATTTCGGCTAAAATAGGCCGTTTTTTCACGTACTTACAAGGCGTGCTCCGCAATCGTCCGAGCGCGCCTTTTTCGCTTGATCGGCCCTGAATGGATCACATACGCAACTTTTCGATCATTGCACACATCGACCATGGCAAGTCGACGCTTGCCGATCGCATTATTCAACTGTGCGGCGGCTTGTCCGACCGCGAAATGGAATCGCAGGTGCTCGACTCGATGGATCTCGAGCGCGAGCGCGGCATCACGATCAAGGCGCAAACGGCCGCACTCCACTATCGGGCGCGCGACGGCCAGGTCTATAACCTGAACCTGATCGACACCCCGGGCCACGTCGATTTTTCGTACGAAGTCAGCCGGTCGCTGTCGGCTTGCGAAGGCGCGTTGCTCGTCGTCGATGCCAGCCAGGGCGTCGAGGCCCAGACCGTCGCGAACTGCTACACGGCGATCGAGCTCGGCGTCGAGGTCGTGCCCGTGCTGAACAAGATCGATCTGCCGGCGGCCGACCCGGAAAATGCGATCGAGGAAATCGAAGACGTCATCGGCATCGACGCCACCGACGCCGTGCGCTGCAGCGCGAAGACGGGGCTCGGCGTGGAAGATGTCCTGGAATCGCTGATCGCCAAGGTACCGCCCCCGAAAGGCGATCCGACGGCGCCGCTGCAGGCGCTCATCATCGATTCGTGGTTCGACAACTACGTCGGTGTCGTCATGCTCGTGCGTATCGTCAACGGGACGCTGCGCCCGAAGGACAAGATCAAGCTGATGGCCACGGGCGCGCAGTATCCGGTCGAGCACATCGGCGTGTTCACGCCGAAGTCGAAGAATCTGGAAGAACTCGCGGCCGGGCAGGTGGGCTTCATCATCGCCGGTATCAAGGAACTGACGGCCGCGAAGGTGGGCGATACCGTTACGCTCGCGAACAAGCCCGCTTCAGAGCCGCTGCCCGGCTTCAAGGAAGTGAAGCCGCAGGTGTTCGCCGGGCTGTATCCGGTCGAGGCGAATCAGTACGACGCGCTGCGCGAATCGCTCGAAAAACTGAAGCTCAACGATGCTTCGTTGCAATACGAGCCCGAAGTCTCGCAAGCGCTCGGCTTCGGCTTCCGCTGCGGCTTCCTCGGCCTGTTGCACATGGAGATCGTGCAGGAGCGCTTGGAGCGCGAATTCGACATGGATCTCATCACCACGGCACCGACCGTGGTCTATGAGGTCGTGCAGGGCGACGGCTCGCTCCTCATGGTCGAAAATCCCGCCAAGATGCCCGACCCGTCGAAGATCGAGGAAATTCGCGAGCCGATCGTCACCGTGAATCTGTATATGCCGCAGGATTACGTGGGCTCGGTCATCACGCTGTGTACGCAAAAGCGCGGCAACCAGATCAACATGCAATACCACGGCCGCCAGGTGCAGCTCACCTATGAGATCCCGATGGCCGAGATCGTTCTCGACTTTTTCGATCGGCTCAAATCGGTGTCGCGCGGCTATGCGTCGATGGATTACGAGTTCAAGGAATACCGTGCGTCCGACGTCGTCAAGGTCGATATGCTGATCAACGGCGACAAGGTCGATGCGTTGTCGGTGATCGTGCACCGCTCGCAGTCGCAATACCGCGGCCGGGAAGTCGCGGCCAAGATGCGCGAGATCATTCCGCGCCAGATGTACGACGTGGCGATTCAGGCGGCCATTGGCGCCCACATCATCGCGCGCGAAAACATCAAGGCGCTGCGCAAGAACGTGTTGGCGAAGTGCTACGGGGGCGACATCACACGTAAAAAGAAGCTGTTGGAAAAGCAAAAGGAAGGCAAGAAGCGAATGAAGCAAGTCGGGTCCGTCGAGATTCCGCAAGAGGCTTTCCTCGCGATCTTGCGCGTCGAAGACAAATAACAAGGACCTCTCTTACATGGACTTTGCGCTGATTCTTTTTGTGCTCGTCATCTTGACGGGCATCGCGTGGGTGGCCGATAAGCTCGTGTTTCTACCGCATCGCCGGAAGGCGGCCGATGACGCCGTCGCCGAATTCGACCGCCAGCAGGCGCGCGTCGGCGAGCGTTTCGCGGATGAAAACGCGCCGCAAACGCGGGCCCGCCTGCGCGACGAAAAGCTGCGCCAGCCGTGGTGGCTCGAATACACGGCCAGTTTTTTCCCTGTCATCCTCGTCGTATTTCTCGTGCGCTCGTTCGTGGTCGAGCCGTTCAAGATTCCGTCGGGTTCGATGGTACCCACGCTGCTCGTCGGCGATTTCATCCTGGTGAACAAGTTCGAATACGGGCTGCGGTTGCCGATCGTCAATACGAAGATCACGCAGGGCTCGCCGCTCAAGCGCGGCGATGTGGTCGTGTTCCGTTATCCGAAGGATGAATCGGTCGATTACATCAAGCGCGTGATCGGCCTGCCGGGCGATACCATCGCCTACGAAAACAAGCGCCTGACGATCAACGGCAAGCTCATCCCCGAAACGCCGCTGCCCGATTACTTCGACGAAGAGCGCATCGGGTACGCGAAGCAATTCGAGGAAGATCTTGAAGGACGCCAACACGCGATCCTGAACAACCCGGCCGTGCCGCCGTTCGTGATCGGTGCTGAAGACTACCCCTTCCGCGACAACTGTTCGTACAACAGCGAGGGGGTCGTCTGCAAAGTGCCGGCCGGCCATTACTTCATGATGGGCGACAACCGCGATAACAGCGCGGACAGCCGCTACTGGGGCTTCGTGCCCGATGCCAACGTCGTCGGCCGCGCGTTCTTCGTTTGGATGAACTTCAGCAACCTGAAACGCATCGGTACGTTCAACTGAACGCACTGCTCGGTGCTCGCCGGGCGGTGGTGTTCGCGGTCGTGTCGCTATGCGGCGGCGCGATTCGCATTCGCTCGGTTCGCCACGTTTTTCGCGCCTCGGCCCGGGCAATCGCCCGGCGAGGCGCGCGCGTTATACTCTGCACATGCCGCTATCTCCGCTGGAAAGCCGGTTGCGCTACGAATTTCGCAATGCGGAATTGTTGCGCCAGGCGTTAACTCATCGTAGTCACAGTGCCTCGCACAATGAACGGCTCGAATTTTTGGGCGATTCCGTTCTAAATTGCGCGGTGGCTGCACTTTTGTATCAGCGATTCGGCAAATTGGACGAAGGCGACCTGTCGCGCGTGCGCGCCAACCTCGTCAAACAGCAGTCGCTCTACGAAATTGCTCAGGCCCTGAATATCTCCGAGAGCTTGCGGCTCGGCGAAGGCGAGTTGCGCAGCGGCGGGTTCCGGCGGCCGTCGATTCTGGCGGACGCATTCGAGGCCATCCTCGGCGCGATCTTTCTCGACGGCGGTTTCGATGCGGCGCAGACGGTCATCAAGCGTCTGTACGTACCGATTCTCGATCACATCGATCCTCGTACGCTCGGCAAGGATTCCAAGACGCTGCTGCAGGAGTATCTGCAGGGCCACAAGATCGCGTTGCCCACCTACACGGTCGTGGCCACGCACGGCGCGGCCCACAATCAGCAATTCGAAGTCGAATGCACGGTGCCCAAGCTCGAGGTGAAGGTGTCGGGCTCCGGCGCGAGCCGGCGTGCCGCCGAACAGGCCGCGGCGAAGAAGGCGCTGGAAGAAGTCATGGCGGTGCAGCCGGCGCTGGAAGTCAAATCGAAGCGCTCGCGCGGGGCGCGGGCCGCCAAGCATGGCGAGCCCGAGGTGGTGCCTGGCGTGAAAGGTGTGCAGGCGGCGCTCGATCTGCGCACGCCGGAGCGCCGCGCCGAGAAGGCGGCGCGCGCCGAAGCCGGGAAAGCGGCCGGCGTGCCCGAAGGGGCGGAGCGAGCCGCGGTCGTGCCGCCGGCGATGATACGCGCCGCGCATGTCGAGCACAAAGCGCCGGGGCGTGCGCATGAAGCGAGCGTGAAAGGCGACGCGCCGAGCAAGCCCGATGCGGCCGCTGCGCAAAGACACGATAGCCCCTCCGCCACGGCCGACTCGCCTCTGAAGTCCGAGCCCGGGGCGACCAAAGTCGATGGGCAGCCGAGCGGCCCCGCCGATTCCGCTCGCGGCGGCGAAGCCGAACTCGTCTCCGATATCGCCGGTGCCGCCCGTCCGCGCTCGCCCGAGCCCGACCATTCATGACTTCATTCGCGCTCGCGGCGCTCGCTTCGCGCCGCGCCGATCCTTTTCGAATCGCTTCCCTCGCATGATCGATACCCCCACACCCACCGGCTTTCGCTGCGGCATGGTTGCCATCGTCGGCCGGCCTAACGTCGGCAAATCGACGTTGATGAATGCGCTCGTCGGCCAAAAAATCAGCATCACGTCGCGCAAGGCGCAAACGACGCGCCATCGCATCACGGGTATCCATACGTTCGAGGACGCGCAATTCGTCTTCGTCGACACGCCCGGCTTTCAAACGCAGCACAGCGGTGCGTTGAATCGTTCGCTGAACCGCGCCGTCACGTCCACGCTGACGTCCGTCGATGCCGTGCTGTTCGTGATCGAGGCGGGGCGCTTCGGGCCCGACGATCAGAAGGTGCTCGATCTGATTCCGCCGTCCGCGCCGACATTGCTCGTCGCCAATAAGCTCGACCGGGTCAACGACAAGAAGACGCTTTACCCGTTCTTCCAGAAGATGAGCGCGCTGCGCGAGTTCAAGGAGATCGTCCCGCTTTCGGCGAAGCACATGGACGACGTCAAGCATTTGCTCGATACGGTCAAGCCGTACCTGCCCGAAGGCGTGCCGATCTACGGCGAGGACGACCTCACCGATCGCAGCGAGCGATTCCTTGCGGCCGAGATTTTGCGTGAGAAAGTCTTTCGATGGACGGGCGACGAGCTGCCGTACACGAGCACGGTGCTCATCGAAAAGTTCGAGACGGAAGGCCGCCTGCGGCGCGTGTTCGCGACGATCCTCGTCGATCGCGATATCCACAAGGCGATGATCATCGGCCACAAGGGGGCCAAGCTCAAACAAATCAGCACCGAAGCGCGGCTCGATATGGAAAAGCTCTTCGACGGCCCCGTGTATCTCGAAACCTTCATCAAGGTGAAGAGCGGCTGGGCCGACAACGAAGCCGGGCTGCGTGCCTATGGGTACGAATGACGAGATCGATCACGCGTCGGTGACGCTGCCTTCGCCCGACGACGACTCGGACGGCGAGCGGGGCCGGCGCGCGGCCGCCGAGGCCCAGCCGCGCGCGGTCTCGACGGGGGCGCCGAGCGGTGCGACGCCGGATGGCAAGCCGCGCCGTCGCACGCGTCGCGCCGATGCGCACGGAGAAGGCGAGGGCGCATCGCACGCCGCCGACGACAAGCCGCCGGCAGCCGCGCGCCGCGCGCCGCGCGAGCCGTCGCATCGGATCGCCGAGCAGCCCGCTTTTGTCCTGCACAGTTATCCCTATCGCGAAACGAGCCTTATCATCGACGTTTTTTCGCGCGACCACGGCCGTCTCGCCCTCGTGGCGAAAGGGGCCAAGCGCCCCCATTCGGCGTTGCGCGGCGTGCTGCAGACGTTTCAGCCGCTGTCGATGGCCTGGTCGGGCAAATCCGAGATGCGGACGCTGACGGGCGCCGAATGGGTCGGGGGCATGTTGCCCTTGCGCGGCGACGCGCTGCTGTGCGGTTTCTACGTGAACGAATTGCTCGTGAAGTTTTGCGCGCGCGAAGATCCGCACCCCCAACTGTTTCATCACTATGTCGTCACGCTGACGCGCCTCGCGCACGACGAGCCGGCCGTGCAGGTGCTGCGTTCGTTCGAGCGCGTGCTGCTGCGCGAGACCGGCTATGCGATGGCACTCGATCGTACCGTCGCGCGCAAAGCCGTCGTGCCAGAAGGCCGCTATGTCTTCGATCCCGAGCGCGGCGTGCGGGAGGCGGCGAGCGAGTGGCCGGCCCACTGGCCCGTGATTTCCGGACAAACATTGCTGGATATGGAGCGCGACGATTACCGTCGTGCTCAGACCGTCGCGCAAAGCAAGACGCTGATGCGCTTTCTGCTCAACACCTATCTTGGCGGCACGCCGCTCGCGACCCGCCAGATTCTTCTCGATCTGCAGAACCTATGAGCTTCTTTCTGACGTCGCTCGGTGCCATCGAACTGGGCGTGAACATCGATCACGTTGCCACGCTGCGCAATGCGCGCGGCACGCGCTATCCCGATCCGATCCGCGCCGCGCTGCAAGCGGAGGCGGCGGGCGCGGACGCCATTACGCTGCACTTGCGAGAAGATCGCCGCCATATCGTCGATGCCGACGTGCGCGCGCTGCGGCCGCAACTGTCGACGCGGATGAACCTCGAATGCGCGGTGACGCAAGAGATGCTCGATATCGCTTGCGATGTGCGTCCGCACGATGTTTGCCTGGTGCCGGAAAAGCGCGAGGAGCTGACGACCGAAGGCGGGCTCGACGTCGCCGGCCATTTCGAAGCCGTGCGGGCCGCTTGCCGGCAACTGGCCGATGCGGGTTCGCGCGTCTCGCTGTTCATCGATGCCGACGACACGCAGATCCGCGCGGCGCACGAAGTGGGCGCGCCCGTGATCGAGCTGCACACGGGCCGGTATGCCGATGCGCACGACGAAAGCGAGCAGCGGCGCGAGTACGAACGCATCGTGCGCGGCGTCGAACTGGGCGCCTCGCTCGGGCTGAAGGTCAACGCCGGCCACGGGCTGCACTATACGAACGTGCAGCAGATCGCCGCGATCGAAGGCATCGTCGAGCTGAACATCGGCCATGCGATCGTCGCGCAAGCGGTGTTCGTGGGCTGGGACAACGCCGTGCGCGAGATGAAGGCCATCATGGTGGCCGCGCGTCTGGCGGCCACTCACTGATTTCCGACCTTATTCACATTTCGACCGGCACACGCATGGCCATCTACGGCATCGGCACCGACGTCATTCAAGTGAGCCGTGTTGCGGCTGTCATGGCGCGCACGAACGGGCGCTTCGCCGAGAAGGTGCTCGGCCCCGACGAGCTACGCATCTACCACGCCCGCAAGGCCCGTTCGGAAGTGCGAGGGCTCGCGTTTCTGGCGACGCGCTTTTCGGCGAAGGAAGCGTTCTCCAAAGCGATCGGGTTGGGCATGCATTGGCCGATGACCTGGCGTGCGCTGCAAACGCTGAACGAAGCGAGCGGCAAGCCTGTCGTCAAGGCGTCGGGCGAACTGGCCGAGTGGCTGCACGCACGCGGCATTACGGCGCGCGTGACGGTTAGCGACGAGCGCGACTATGCCGTGGCGTTCGTCGTCGCCGAATCGGACATGGCCGCGCCCGCCACGTGAGCCATGCCACGGCGATGCCGATGCGTTTGCGTTCGTGTTTCCGTTTCTATCCGGCCGTTCTTATTTCTTGCCCATGCTCCTCGATTCCATGAAAAACCCTCCCGGTCCCGTGATGCTCGACGTCAAGGGCCCCGTGCTCACCGACGACGACGCGCGGCGCCTCGCGCATCCGATGACGGGCGGCGTCATTTTGTTCGCGCGTCACTACGAGAATCGCGGCCAACTGATCGCGCTGACGGACGCCATTCGCGACATTCGCGACGACGTGTTGATTGCGGTCGATCACGAGGGCGGGCGCGTGCAGCGTTTCCGCACCGACGGGTTCACCGTGCTGCCCGCGATGCGGCGCCTGGGCGAGTGGTGGGATCGCGATGTGCTGTACGCGACGAAGCTTGCGACGGCAACGGGCTATGTCCTGGCCGCCGAGCTGCGCGCGTGTGGGGTCGACATGAGCTTTACGCCCGTGCTCGATCTCGACTACGGCTGCTCGGCGGTGATCGGCGATCGGGCATTTCATCGCGACCCGCGCGTGGTCGCGTTGCTCGCCAAGAGCTTGAATCATGGGCTTGCGTTGGCCGGCATGGGCAATTGCGGCAAGCACTTTCCGGGGCACGGATTCGCCACCGCGGATTCGCACGTCGCATTACCTGTCGATGATCGTTCGCTCGACGAAATTCTAAGCGAGGACGCCGCGCCCTACGACTGGCTGAGTATCGCGCTGGCGTCGGTGATCCCGGCGCACGTGATCTATTCGAAAGTCGACGACAAACCGGCGGGATTCTCGCGGATATGGCTGCAAGACATCTTGCGCGGACGGCTCGGCTTCGGCGGGGCGATTTTCAGCGACGATTTATCGATGGAAGCGGCACGCGCCGGCGGCACGCTCACGCAAGCCGCGCAAGCGGCGCTCGAGGCCGGATGCGACATGGTGCTCGTTTGCAATCAGCCGGAGGCCGCGGAAGCGGTGCTGAACGAGTTGAAGTACGTTCCATCGAAAGAGAGCGTGCGGCGCTTGAAGCAATTGCGCCCGCGCGGCAAGGCGCCGACCTGGCGCAAGCTGCTCGAGCGCCCCGCTTATCGCGAGGCGAAAGCGCTGCTTACCAGCGCTTTCGGCTGACGCGCGACGACGACGGCGACGACGGCGACGACGGCGACGGCGACGACGACGACGCTACGCCAGCTTCATCCGTTGCAGTTTGTTGTAGAGCGTTTTCGGGCTGATGCCGAGCAAGGTCGCCGCCCGGTGGCGTGTGCCGCCCACGGCATCGAGCGTCGCTCGAATCAGCAGGTCTTCCACGTCCGATAGCGGCGTGCCCACCGCCACTTGCACGTTGCCGCCGTTCAACCGCCGTCCCCCCGAGCCATTGGCTTCGTCGGCGCGCAGCGAATCGACGATTTCGCCCGACACGTTGTAAGCCCGCCGCACGCGCTCATGCAACTCGCGTACGTTGCCGGGCCAATCGTAGGTGAGGCATTCGCGCACGAGGTTCGGGCCGATACGCTTGTTCACCGTGGCGAGGCCGCTCGCGTTGATGTCGCGGTTCAGTTCGTCGACGAGCGCTTCGGCCAGCAGCACCGCGTCGTCGCCGCGCTCGCGCAGCGGCGGTAGCGCGATCGAAGCCGCGTCCAAACGCAGCCAAAGATCTTCGCGCAGCACGCCCTGCGCCACCGCGTCGCGGGCCGGTTTGCGCGTGGCCGCGACGATGCGGCAATCGACGCTCACTTGGTTGTTGCCGCCGACGCGCATATAAGTTTGCGAATCGAGCGCGCGCAGCAACGCTTCTTGCTGGGGCAATGGGAGATCGGCGATTTCGTCGAGAAAGAGCGTTCCGCCCGCAGCCTGTTCGAACAGGCCCGGTTCGCGCCGCTCGATCGTCGGAAGCGCGCTTTCTTGGCCGAAGAGCATGCTGTCGATCCCGCGCTCCGTCCCGCCGTCGCGGGCGAACGCGCGGCAATCGAACACGACGAACGACCCTTTGCGGCGCCGGCTCATCTCGTGCAGCGTGCGTGCCGCGATTTCCTTGCCGGTGCCCGCTTCGCCGCAAATGAGCACGGCCGATTCGGTCGGTGCGAGCCGTTCGATGGCATCGTACACATGGGCGATCGCGTCGCTGCGGCCGATCATCGGGCCGAAGTGCCCGAGCCGGCGCAAGGTCGCGCGCAGCGTCTGCACTTCCTCCGTCAGTTCGTAGGGGCGAGGAATCCGGGCGAGCAAGCTACGCAGCCGCGGAATGTTGACGGGCTTGAGCAGGTAATCCCAAATGCCATGGCGCAAACCCTCGATGGCGCTCTCCACGGTCGCGTTGCCGGTCATGACGATCACCGGCACGACCCCGTCCGGCTGGGCCGGCAGGTTGTGCAGCAGATCGAGCCCGCTGCCGTCCGGCAAGTTCAGATCGATCAGCACGACGTCGGGAATGAATCGCGTGAGTGCGGCGCGCGCTTCGGCGAGGGTGGCGGCCGTATCGACGGAGAATCCGTCAGCGGCGACGATCGCATTGAGACCCGACAAGCTATTGGGATCGTCTTCGACAATCAGGGCGTGTGGCATGGCTGGCGTAATCAATTAGGAAAGTCGAAAGAGCGTCGGTGCCGGGAAGAAATGCCGCCATCCACGGCAACGCGTATCGACGGCGCATGGGCTACCGGAGCACTAAGCATTTGGCGTGCCAGATCGTTCTCCCTTATAGAACAAGGACTTGCGCCCGCCACTCGGCAAGAGCGTCAGATCGGGTCGCACCAGTGTGAAAAAACGACCGGTAAAGTTTGCTTAACCATACACCACTCATACGAAAAAAAAAGCGCCCCGTGGGGCGCTTCAGTCGGCATAACGTTCCGTATAGGGCGTCCCAAAGGGCGCCAAATACGAGATACGCTTATGCCCGGCTGCGGTATTCGTCGGTGCGCGTATCGATTTCGATTTTGTCGCCGATATTGCAGAAGAGGGGAACTTGCAATTCGAAGCCGGTGTTGATCTTGGCCGTCTTCAGCACCTTGCCCGACGACGTATCGCCCTTCACCGCCGGTTCCGTATACGTGATTTCGCGCACGAGGGTGGTCGGCAGTTCGACCGAGATCGCCTTTTCGTTGTAGAACACGACTTCGCACGGCATGCCGTCTTCGAGGTAGTTGAGCGCATTACCCATCATCTCGGCTTCGACTTCGAACTGGTTGTAGTCGGCATCCATGAACACGTACATCGGATCGGCGAAGTACGAGTAGGTGACTTCCTTGCGATCGAGCACGACGACGTCGAACTTGTCGTCCGCCTTGTAGACCGATTCCATGCCTGCGCCCGTCAGCAGGTTCTTCAACTTCATCTTGACGACGGCGGCGTTGCGGCCCGATTTGTTGTATTCGGTCTTTTGCACGACCATGGCGTCGCTGCCAATCATCACGACGTTGCCCGTGCGCAGTTCCTGTGCAATCTTCATAAAACGATCCTGTGCGAATAAAGTGGCTGATCTGTTGCTCAACGGCATCGGCATCGATCGCGTGAATCGTGCGCCTCGTTCGGGCGCTCCGCCGTTGGATAACCGTTTATTTTAACTGAGATTTTGCGAATTCGGCTAGGTTGGCGGCGAGATCGCCGATCGTCGCGAGTTCGTCCGCCCAAGTCGCGGCGCGCGCTGCGAGGGCGGGACGATGCGCCCAGAAATCGGCCCAATCGGGCGTGCCCGAGCCGTTCCACGCATGCCAAAAGCGGCCGAGCGCCGCTTGCGCGGCCGATTCGAGCCCGCGCGCGTAGTGCGCGAGCGCAGCGTCGAGCTTCGGCAAGTGCGCGGCGTCCGATTGCGGGTAGATCTGCCAAACGAACGGCCGGCGCGACCATTGGGCGCGGACGAAAGAGTCCTCTCCGCGGACGAAATTCAAATCGCTCGCCCAGAGCAGTGCATCGTATTCGGGCTGGGGCCGGAACGCGAGCGCGTGGGCGCGCAGGTTGCCGCGCTCGGCGTGTCGCCCCGAGCTGAATGCCGGCAAGCCGAAAAAGCGCGCGATGGCGCCTGAGATGCGGCCTTCGGGCACGAGCAGCACGATCGGCTCGGCGCTGTCGCGCCATTGCTCGAGCAGGCTGCCTGTGGCGGGATTCTCGTAGGAAAAGAGCGAGACGACCGTCGCTCGCGGCTCGGGTGGCGCGGCGCCCGTCGCTTGCCGCCACCAGGCCTCGCGCAGCTCGGACGACGATTCGAATGCGAGGCGTGCGTCGTCGAGCGCGCGCTCCTTGATCACGCCGCCCGTGCCGGGACCGAGGCCGGGAAAGAAGAACGTCTTCACGAGCGCGTAGCGCGCGTGCGGGGACGGTTTCAAGTGGCATTCGGCCACCCAATCTTCGGCGCTCAAATATTCGAGGTTGAGCCAAACGGGGCGGCGGTGGCATCTTGCCATGGCAGCGACGTAAGCGGGCGGCAGTTCGCAGGCAAACGCTTCGATGACGATGTCGGCAACGGTTAGGGTATCGCCGGCATGGGCCGGTTCATGCCAATGCTCGACCACGATGCCGTCGACACGCTGGCGGGCGAGCGAGACGTCGAGCGCCGGACAAAGGCGCGCGAACGTGTGCAGATCGTCGACGAGCAAGCGCACCTGCCAGCCGTACTCGGCCGAGAGCTGGCGGGCTAGACGCCAGCACACGCCGATGTCGCCGAAGTTGTCGATGACGGCGCAAAACAGGTCGCAAGAAAGCGTGTCGGCGAGCGACGGGGGCGGTTGCTGGCCGCGTGGGTCGTGCTCGGCCGGACGGGAGGGACGGATCGCGGACATGGGCGAGAAGGGGTGGGGCGCGGGGGCGGACCCGTGGGGCCGACGGCGCGAGCGCGTGCCCAAATGGTCTAAACTGGCGATTCTAAAGCACGCTAAAGCACACCGCCCGCGACGCCCGCCGAGCGCGGCGTTTCGCACCTGACGCGCATGACCGATTCCGACGCACGACACCCGCCTTTCGAACCGAAGAAGTTTCTCGCCCAATTGCCGCATCTGCCGGGCGTGTATCGCTACTACGATGCGCACGAGAACGTGCTGTACGTCGGTAAGGCGCGCGATCTGAAAAAGCGCGTCTCGAGCTATTTCACGAAGACGCAGGTCTCGCCGCGCATCGCGATGATGATCACGCGGATCGCCCGCATCGAGACGACGGTGACGCGCTCGGAGGCCGAGGCGCTATTGCTCGAAAACAATCTCATCAAGGCGCTCGCGCCGCGCTACAACATCCTGTTTCGCGACGACAAGTCCTACCCGTACCTGAAGCTCACGGGCCATGCGTTTCCGCGCATGGCGTATTACCGGGGTGCGGTGGACAAGAAAAATCAGTATTTCGGGCCGTTCCCGAGCGCCTGGGCGGTGCGCGAAAGCATTCAGATCTTGCAGCGCGTGTTTCAGCTGCGCACTTGCGAGGACTCGGTCTTCAACAATCGCACGCGCCCCTGTTTGCTGCATCAGATCGGGCGCTGCACGGCGCCGTGCGTGGGCGCGATCAGCGAAGAAGACTACGCGCGCGACGTGTCGAATGCCTCGCGCTTTCTGCTGGGCCGGCAAAGCGAAGTCATGAAGGAGCTCGAAGCCAAGATGCACGCGTTCGCGGCCGAACTCAAATTCGAGCAAGCCGCGGCCGTACGCAATCAGATGAGTTCGCTCTCGACGGTCCTTCATCAGCAAGCGATCGAAGTCGGCGGCGACAGCGATGTCGATATCCTCGCCGTCGTCGCGCTCGGCGGGCGGGTCTGCGTCAACCTTGCCATGGTGCGCGGCGGGCGGCATTTGGGCGACAAGGCTTATTTCCCCGCGCATGTCGAAAGCGGATTCGCGGGCGACGAAGCGGATGCTATGGGCGATGCGGGCGCTGCGGGCGCTGCGGTCGACGTGGGCGAAGCCGAAATGGTCGCCGGACCGGAGGACCACGCGCTGCGCGAGCAAGCAGCCGACGCGACGGAATCGGCCGACGCACAATCCGTCGAAGCAGAACCCGTCGAAGCAGAACCCGTCGACGTGCCATCGGACCAGGCGCCATCGATCGATTCGGCGGCCCGCGCCGAGCGCCTCGAAGCCGGTATCGAAACCGAGGTGCTCGAAGCGTTCATCGCTCAACATTACCTCGGCAACCGTATTCCGCCGGTGCTCGTGGTCAGTCACGCGCCCGCCAACCCCGAACTCGTCGATCTGCTGGCGGAGCAGGCAGGCCACAAGGTCGTGTTCGTGCGCCAGCCGCAAGGCCAGCGGCGCGTGTGGCTAGGCATGGCCGAGCAAAACGCGCGGCTCGCGCTGGCTCGGCTGCTGTCCGAACGCGGTTCGCAGCAAGCGCGCACGCGGGCGTTGGCCGAAGTGCTCGGTATGGAGTGCGACGACCTCGCTCGGTTGCGCATCGAATGCTTCGACATCAGCCATACGATGGGCGAGGCGACGCAAGCGTCGTGCGTCGTCTACCGCGACCACAAGATGCAGACGAGCGAATACCGTCGCTACAACATTGCCGGCATTACCCCCGGCGACGATTACGCAGCCATGCGGCAAGTGCTCACGCGCCGCTACGAGAAGCTCGCCTTGCTGGCGGCCGAGAACGCCGACGATCGGGCGCAAGCCTTGCAGACGGAGGCTGCCGCCGATCCCGAAGCGGCGGCCGATTCCGCCGATAGCGTCGCGGCCGGCGGGATCTTGCCGACCATCGTGCTCATCGACGGCGGTAAAGGCCAAGTCGAAGTGGCCCGCCAGGTCTTCACCGAACTCGGGCTCGACTGTTCGATGCTGGTCGGCGTGGCGAAGGGCGAAGGCCGCAAGGTCGGGTTGGAGACGCTCGTATTCGCGGACGGCCGCGCGGCGCTCGAACTCGGCAAGGAAAGCGCCGCGCTGATGCTCGTCGCACAGATCCGCGATGAGGCGCATCGGTTCGCGATCACCGGCATGCGGGCGAAACGCGCGAAAGCACGCCAGACGTCGCGGCTGGAAGAGCTGGAGGGCATCGGCGCCAAACGGCGGCAGCGGCTGCTGGCGCGCTTCGGCGGCTTGCGCGGCGTGGTGGCGGCGAGCGTCGAGGATCTGGCAAGCGTGGAAGGGATTTCGCATGCGCTCGCCGAGCAGATTTATCGACAGTTGCACTAGTGCTCGTCCCGCAAGTTCCTTCGATATGAAAACGCCCCTGTGGCCGCCAAGCGGCGGCGCTCGTGGTTGCCCTAGCGACAGCCGCGCCCTTGTTCGAACCGATGACGTCGCTCCAAGCCGATGCCCGCCCCCCAGCGGCCATCCTGGCGCGACCGCGCCGCGCCGCCGCACCTCGTCCGGGGCTCGGCTTGTGGCGGGTCCGGCTACGCGGCACAATGGCGTCTCCTCGATCCGCTCCCTTACTTCAACGCCTGCCTTTCGTCCATGCCGTTTAACTTTCCGATCTTTCTGACATGGTTGCGGATCGTCCTGATTCCGCTCGTCGTCGGCGTCTTCTACCTGTCCGATTCGATGATGAGCGGCGACGATCGCAACATGGCCGCGGCGGCGATCTTCGTGCTCGCCGCGTTGACCGATTGGTTCGACGGCTACCTCGCCCGTAAGTGGAACCAGACGTCGGCGTTCGGCGCATTTCTCGATCCGGTGGCCGATAAGCTCATGGTGACGGCCGCATTGCTCGTGCTCGTGCAGCTCACCCGTATCCAATCGGCGATCGCGCTCGTGATCGTCGGCCGCGAAATCGCCATTTCGGCGCTGCGCGAATGGATGGCGCAGATCGGGGCGTCGAAGAGCGTGGCGGTCAATCAGCTCGGCAAATTCAAGACGGCTTGCCAGATGGTGGCCATCCCCATGCTGCTTTACTACGGGAAGGTTCCGCTCGGCGGGACGCTTGCAATCGACACGCGCGTATGGGGGCAGTGGCTGATCTACCTCGCGGCGGTGCTGACGATTTGGTCGATGCTCTACTACATGAAGCTCGCGTGGCCGCAGATCCGCGAGCGCGGCGGCGCGCGCTGAGCGACGCTAGTCGAAATCGCGCCTTGTCGCGGCCGTTCGCTTGCGCCGCGCGCTTTTATCGGGCGGCCACTTCGCGCGACAACGCGTGGGCCACGGCTTCGACGACCGGGGCCCATTGGCCGGGCGAGGATTGCCGCACGAGCCGTGCGCTCGGGTACCACGGGCTGCGGTCGGTGTTGGCGAACCAGCGCCAATCGGCTGCGAACGGCAGCATGAGCCAGAGCGGCTTGCCGAGTGCGCCGGCCAAGTGGGCGATCGACGTATCGATCGACACGACCGCGTCGAGCCGATCGACGATGGCGGCGGTATCGGCGAAGTCGCCGATCCGGGTGCCGAAGCGATGGATCGACGCCGTGCGCGAGCAGGTGGCGAGCGCGCGTTCGTCGTCCGCGGTCAAGTCGGGCTGCAGCACGAGCCAATCGATCCCCTCGAGCGCGAATAGCGGCGCGAGCGCGGCAACGGGCATCGCGCGGTTCTCCTGCACCTGGATTCTCCCCGACCAAGCCAGACCGACCTTGATCTTCGCATGGCCGCCGAGCGAGCCGCGCCAGCGGCGGCGATAGGCGGGCGGAACGTCGAGATAGCGGTGGGTGTGCGGCAGCGTATCGAGCGTCGTCCCGAGCGCGAGCGGCAGGCTCAAAAGCGGACAGTGCCAATCGGCGCTCGGCTGTGCCTCGCCGGCGATCGTCAACGAGACGCGCCATTGTTTGGCGAGCGGCGCGACGAGCGGGGCGAGTTCGCGCTGCACCGCAAGGACAACCCGGCGCGCGCGTTCGCAGGCGAGCGGGACGAACCGCAGGAATTGCAGCGTATCGCCGAAGCCTTGCTCGGCTTCGATCAAGAGCGTGCCCTCGCCGATCGGTTCTCCGCGCCAGCGTGCCACGGCGCAGGCTGGCTGCGTCGTCGCACCGGCGGCCGCCGAGACGATCGCCAGGCGCGATTCGTAGGCGGGTAGGCCGCGCGCCAGATCGCCGAGCGTCAGCAGCGTCATGGCGCGATTCAGTTGCGCCGAGGCGAGATCGGGCCGCAGCCGCAGCGCTTGATCGAACGCGCGCAGCGCGGCTTGATGGGCACCGAGGGCGTGGTGCGCATTGCCGAGACCCAACCAGGCCAATGCAAGCTGCGGATCGAGCCCGACGGCACGCTCGAAACGCGTCGCGGCTTCGGCGTGCCGGCCCTGCGCGGCGAGCGCGTTGCCTAGCCCGAGCCATGCCGGAGGAAACGCGCTTTGCAGTGCCAGCGCTTGCTCGAACGCGGCGCCGGCTTGCGCGTGACGACCGACGGCATCGAGCGTGTTGCCGAGATTGAAATGGGCGGCGACGTAGTTCGGCTGTGCCGCGAGTGCCGCGCGGAACTGTTCGATCGCTTCGTCGGTGCGGCCGAGCGCCGCGAGCGCCATCCCGAGGTTGTTGTGCGCACCGGCATGACCCGGACGCAGCGCGAGGGCACGTTCGAACGCCGCGATCGCTTCCTCGCTGCGGCCGATCGCATGCAGCGCGTTGCCGAGATTGTTGTAGGTCGAGGGATCGTTCGGTTGCAGACGCAGCGACCGTTCGAATGCGTCGACGGCATCCGTGTGGCGACCAGCCAACGCGTAGGCGTTGCCCAGGTTGTAATGCGCGAGCGGAAATTCGGGCGCGAGCGAGAGGGCGTTGCGAAAGCGCTCGATCGCGCCGTCGAGCTTGCCGAGCGCCTTCAGCGCGTTGCCGAGGTTCAGTTGCAGCGCCGCATCGTTCGGGCGTAGCGCGACGGCCCGGCCGACGAGGTCGGCGGCTTCTTCATGGCGTCCTTGTTGGTGACGAAGGACCCCCAACAGATGCAGGGCGTCGGTATGGACGGGATCGGCGTCGAGCGCCGCGCGGTAATCGCGCTCGGCATCGGCGAGCCGTCCGTCACGATGCGCCGCGTAGGCGCGCTCGAAAAAGGGATCCATGACGCATGGCGTTGGCACAAACGGGGCATTGTCCCACACTCGGACAGCCGGGCCCAACGCCGGGAGAAGCGGCACCCTACGCCCCGCCTTTGGCTGCAATGGGGCAGTTCGAGCGCAGCGAGGACACGGCCGGCGTACACTTGGCGGGATCTCGTGGTTTGCCGGAGGACAAGCATGGCCGCCGTCAACGTCAACGCGCTGCCGGTGCTGATCGTGGGGGCTGGGCCGACCGGGCTCGCTTGCGCGATGAGTTTGGCACGCGCGCACACGAGCGTGCGCCTGATCGATCGCGCGCCGCTGCCCGCGGCGCACTCGCGGGCGATCGGCATCCAGGCACGCACGCTGGAGCTGTTCGAGCAGCATCGGATCGTCGAGCCTTTTCTGGAGTTGGGCCACCGATTGCGCGCCGCCAACCTTTACTCGAACGGCACTCGGCTCGCACGGCTCGATTTCGATCCGTTGCAGACGCGGTATCCCTATCTGCTTTGCTTGGAGCAATCGGTAACCGAGCGTGTGCTGACCGAGCATCTTGCGACGCTCGGCGTGCAAATCGAACGCGGCGTCGAGCTGGTCGGGCTAAGGCAAGACGCTGCGCAAGTCGAAGCGCAGCTCGTGCATGCCGGCGGCCGGCAGGAAACGTGCCGCGCGGCCTATGTGGTGGGTGCCGACGGCGCGCATAGCACGGTGCGTCATCTGCTCGGCCTGAGCTTTACCGGTCAGACGTTCGAGCAAACGTTCATGTTGGCCGATCTGCAAGTGGATTCGGATCTGTCGGACGACGAATTTCACCTGTTCGCCTCGGCCGACGGATTGGCCGGCGTCATTCCGATGGGCGCTGGCCGTCACCGCCTGATTGCGGACAACGCGGTCGGCCTCGCCAACGGCGCGGCGCCGCCAGCCGAGGCCCCCGCGAACGCCTCGCCCGGTGCCGCTTCGCAGGCGCGCGTGCCGGCCGGCGACGATGGTTCCGGTGTCGATGTCGACGTCGACGTCGTTGCCGGCAACGCGTCGCCGTCGCTCGAGCTATGTCGAGCGGTGGCAGCGCGGCGCGTGCATCACCCCATGACGATGTCGGCGCTCGGCTGGTCGAGCTTCTTTCACATCAATAGCCGCATGGTCGAGCGCTTGCGCACGCAACGTGTATTTCTTGCCGGCGATGCGGCGCACGTCCATAGCCCGGCTGGCGCGCAGGGGATGAACACGGGCATCCAAGAAGCGCTGAACCTCGGTTGGAAGCTGGCATGCGCCGTGGCGGGCCGTGCCGGCGAACCGTTGCTCGACACCTATCAGATCGAGCGGCATCCGATCGAGCGCGACGTGTTGCGCCAGACCGCATTTATTACGCAGTTGGCCGAAGCCGAGCGCGGTCCGCTTAAGCTCGTACGCGAGCGTGTGATGCCGGTATTGGCGGCATTCGGTCCGCTGCGCGATGCGGCGCGGTTGATGGTGAGCGAATTGTCGATTCAATACCGGCGCAGTCCGCTCACGCTCGAGCGCGTGCTCGACGGCGGCCCACGGGCGGGCGAACGCGCGCCCGACGCGCTCGTTCATGTCGTCGACGGTCCGCTTGGACGAGCGCCCGGCACGGGGCGTTTGTACGATCTGCACGACCCGGGGTTCTTTTCGTTGTTCATCTTGGTGGAAGCGCCGGGCGGTGCCGACGCTGTGCTGGACGCGCACGGCGGGCTCGACGCACTTGGCGCGCTCGACGCGAGCGCTGCCAAGCCCGATTCCGAACTCGATCGCTTGAGCGCGACGATCGACGCGGCCCTGCCTGGCGCGGTCCGGATTTGGCGTGTCACGGATGCACGAGAAGGCGATACGCCCTCGTTGACGCACGCCTACGGGCGCACGCGCCCCGCGTTCTACTTGCTGCGTCCCGATGGGTATATCGGCGCGCGCGGGCGGGCAGCATCCGACGCCAGTGCGCTCGCGCGCCATTGCGAGGTTTGGTTTGCGGGCGTGCGCAAGCGCGGGTGAGCGGCGCGCGTAGTGCTCGGCGTCTGTTCCGAAGGCAGCCTGCCGCTGTTGCGGCAGGCGATCCCCTCGGCGAGCCGTCCCGATTGACATCAATCACGTGATTCAGTCCTAAAAAGCAAGCGAACGGCGCTAGATCGTCGTTTTGAAAATATGGTGAGCATCCGGGGCATCGGGAAGTGAGTCCGATGCCCCGTTCCATTTT
>NZ_JBQCIV010000018.1:0-118131 GCF_051953405.1 Trinickia sp.
TGCTGGTGTGGTGGTTTGGTGGGGGGGGGGGGGGGGGTGGGGGGGGGGCTTTCTTTAAATGGGGGCGGCGCAGCGCCCCCCGCCCCCCCCCGCCCCGCCGACCGTTACGGCCTATCCGATTAGCGGCCCACCGCCAGCTAAAGCGTATCCGGTAACCGCCGCACCGACCGCTACCGGCTCTCCAGTTACCCCCTACCGATCGCTACGGTGTCTCCGCCCCCCGGGCCGCGACGCGGCATCCATCCGTTACCCGCGCCAACGAGGCATAGCAACGCCGCGCGTCCCGCTCAGCGCCCGTCCGGTACCGCGGTGCTCTTGCCGCGATTGACGATCGCGAGCGCCGACGCCACCATCGAACCCAAATCCGACAGATTGCCAGGCACGATCAACGTATTGCCGGCTTTCGCCAGATTGCCGAACGCGTTCACGTATTGCTCGGCCACTTTCAGGTTGACGGCATCCATGCCGCCCGTCGATTGGATCGCCTGCGCGATCTTTTGAATAGCCTGCGCATTGGCCTCGGCCACCGCCAAGATCGCCGCGGCTTGGCCTTGCGCCTGGTTGATCGCGGCTTGCTTTTCGCCCTCGGACTTTTGAATCGCCGCTTCGCGCCCGCCCGAGGCGATGTTGATCTGCTCCTGCTTGCGCCCTTCCGATGCCGCGATCAACGCGCGCTTTTCGCGCTCGGCCGTAATCTGCGCCTGCATGGCATGCAAGATCTCTTTCGGCGGCGTCAAATCCTTGATTTCGTAGCGCAGCACCTTCACGCCCCAGCTCGAAGCAGCCTCGTCCAACGCCGACACCACGCTATGGTTGATCAGATCGCGCTCCTCGAACGTCTTGTCGAGTTCGAGCTTGCCGATGACGGAGCGCAGTGTCGTTTGCGACAACTGCGTGATCGCTTGCACATAATTGCTCGAGCCGTATGAGGCTTTCATCGCATCGGTCACTTGGAAATACAGCACACCGTCGACTTGCAACTGCGTGTTGTCGCGCGTGATGCAGATTTGGCCGGGCACATCGAGCGGAATTTCTTTCAGCACGTGGCGGTAGGCAACACGATCGACGAACGGCAGCACGATGTTCAGGCCGGGTACAAGCGTCGCGTGAAAACGGCCGAATCGTTCGACGACCCACGCATGTTGTTGCGGAACGATCTTGATCGTCTGAGCGGCGATCACGATCACGACGATGAGCAGCACGACCCCGACGATCGTCATGTCCATATTCACTCCTTCGTTGTTGACACTCGATGAGGCGAGCGAGCCGATCCACGCCCCTTCTCGACCAAGATCAGCCGATTGGCCCGAACAGCCGCGATCTCGTAAAAGCGCGCGTCCTCGCGCTCGCCGGGCGCGAGTTCGACGTCCCATTGCGCACCCCGGTACGGCACGCGTGCCCGCCCATCGTGCCACGCCTGCACTTCAACGGGCGCACCGACATCCAAGACGACGTCGGGATTCGCCGACGCATCGCGCCGCTGCCGGCGCCGGCCGAACGCGGAGCGTCGCAAGGCAACCACGGCAGCCAGCGCAACGAGCGCCGCCCAGACGCATTGCGCCGCGAGGCTCGCCCCTTCCAGCTTCGCGATCGCCCCGGCGAGAAAACCGAGCGCGATCATGAGCAAGTAGAACGTGCCCGTCAGCAATTCCGCCACGACCAGCATGCCCGCACCGATCCACCAAAGAAAGTCGCTCGGCGCCATTTGCGGTCTCCTAAGAAAAACGCCCCGGATCATACCGGGGCGTTATAACACGAAGCGGGGCCCGCTAAAGTGGCGGCCCCATCGCTAGAACACGTTACTAAGACACGTTACTTAGCAGCCTTGGCCAGCGCCTGCCACGTTTCGATGATCGTGTCGGGGTTCAGCGAGATCGACGCGATGCCTTCGTCGGCCAGCCACTGCGCGAAATCGGGGTGATCCGACGGGCCTTGGCCGCAAATGCCGACGTACTTGTTCATGCGGCGGCACGTTTCGATCGCACGCTTGAGCAGGAACTTGACGGCTTCGTCGCGTTCGTCGAAATCGACCGCCAGCAATTCCATCCCGGAATCGCGATCGAGACCCAGCGTAAGCTGCGTCAAGTCGTTGGACCCGATCGAGAAGCCGTCGAAGTGTTGCAGGAACTGCTCGGCCAGAATCGCATTGGACGGCACCTCGCACATCATGATGAGGCGCAGGCCCTTCTCGCCGCGCTTCAAGCCGAACTTCTCGAGCAACCCGACCACGCGTTCGGCTTGCTTCACCGTCCGCACGAAAGGCACCATGATCTCGACGTTCGACAAGCCCATGTCCTCGCGTACGCGCTTGAGCGCCGTGCACTCCATCTCGAACGCTTGCGCGAAATCCTGCGCAATATAACGCGAGGCGCCGCGGAAACCGAGCATCGGGTTCTCTTCGTCCGGTTCGTAGCGCGAACCGCCGATCAGCTTCTTGTACTCGTTCGACTTGAAATCCGACAGACGCACGATCACGGGCCGCGGATAGAACGCCGCCGCGATCGTCGCGATCCCTTCGGTCAGCTTGTCGACGTAGAACGCGCGCGGCGACGCATGGCCGCGAGCGACGCTTTCGACCGCCTTCTTCAAATCCTGATCGACGTTCGGATATTCGAGAATCGCCTTCGGGTGAACGCCGATGTTGTTGTTGATGATGAACTCGAGCCGGGCGAGGCCGACACCCGCGTTCGGCAGTTGCGAGAAATCGAACGCAAGCTGCGGATTGCCGACGTTCATCATGATCTTGACCGGGATCGGCGGCAGCTCGCCGCGCGACACTTCCGTCACTTCGGTTTCGAGCAGGCCGTCGTAAATCTTGCCTTCGTCGCCTTCCGCACACGATACCGTCACGAGCGAACCATCCTTCAGCACGTCCGTCGCATCGCCGCAACCGACCACCGCCGGCACGCCGAGTTCGCGCGCGATGATGGCCGCATGGCAGGTCCGGCCGCCGCGGTTCGTCACGATCGCGGAGGCGCGCTTCATCACCGGCTCCCAGTTCGGGTCCGTCATGTCGGCGACGAGCACGTCGCCCGGCTGCACCCGTTCCATTTCCGACGGATCGTGGATCACACGCACACGCCCCGCGCCGATCTTCTGCCCGATCGCCCGGCCCGTTGCCAGCACCTGCGACTGGCCGCGCAGCTTGAAGCGTTGCTCGACCTTGCCGGCGCCCTGGCTCTTCACCGTTTCGGGACGCGCTTGCAGGATGAAGATCTTGCCGTCGCGGCCGTCCTTGCCCCACTCGATGTCCATCGGACGCTGGTAGTGCTTTTCGATGATGACGGCGTATTTCGCGAGTTCGATCACGTCTTCGTCGGTGATCGAAAAGCGGTTGCGCTGCTCGTGCGAGACGTCGATCGTCTTCACGCGGCCCGGCTCCCCCGGCTTCGTGAACTCCATCTTGATCAGCTTCGAGCCGATCGAACGACGGATGATTGGGTACTTGCCTTGTTCGAGCGTCGTCTTGAAAACGTAGAACTCGTCCGGATTCACCGCGCCTTGCACGACGGTTTCGCCCAGACCGTAGCTCGACGTGATGAACACGGCGTCCTTGAAGCCCGATTCGGTATCGAGCGTGAACATGACGCCGGCCGCGCCGACGTCGGAACGCACCATGCGCTGAACGCCGGCCGACAATGCGACTTCCGCGTGCGTAAAGCCTTTGTGGACGCGATAGGAAATGGCGCGGTCGTTATAGAGCGACGCGAAGACATGCTTCATGCGATCGAGAACGTCTTCGATCCCAACGACATTCAGATAGCTTTCCTGCTGCCCCGCGAACGAAGCGTCGGGCAAATCTTCAGCCGTTGCCGACGAACGCACGGCAAACGACAGCTCTTCGGGCGAGCTGGCTTGGAGCGTCTCGAATTGCGCGCGAATCTCGGCCTCGAGGCGGGCCTGCATCGGGGCCTCGACGATCCATTCGCGGATTTCCTTACCGGCGGCCGCGAGCGCCTTGACGTCGTCGACGTCGAGCGTTTCGAGCCGAGCGGCGATCCGTTCGGTCAGATTGTTGTGCTTGAGGAAATCGCGGAACGCCAGCGCGGTGGTAGCGAAACCGGTCGGCACGCGTACACCCGCCTCAGCCAGTTGGCTGATCATTTCGCCGAGCGACGCATTCTTGCCGCCCACGATCTCTACATCGGTCATCCGTAGCTGTTCGAACGGAATTACATACGCCTGATCCTTCGTGACATTTGCTGCGTTAGTCATACAAGCCCCTAAGTGTGAAAAAAATGCTCGGCTGCACGTGTGGGCTCGGTGCGCACGGGCCATTGGGACCCGGTGCGCAGCACATGCAACCTGTTGGAGAAGCAATCGCCAACCACCGCCGATTGCAATTGCTTATCCAACAGGTTGCCGCTATTCTAACCTGCTTCTATCCTGGCGCTTGCTGTCCTACGACGTCGGGATGACAAAATGACCTCGCCGGCACCCCTGCCCGCGAAAACACGCGAAAATCGCGTGTCCTTCCGCTGCTTTCGAAGCGTTTGCCGATGCCGCCTACTGTATTCATCGTCTCCGACGGAACAGGGATCACTGCCGAAACGTTCGCGCATTCGATCCTGTCGCAATTCGACCAAAAATTTCGCCTCGTCCGCGTTCCCTTCGTCGATTCGGTCGACAAAGCCTATGCGACGATCGAAAAAATCTCCGAATCCGCCGAACTCGACGGGCGCCGCCCGATCGTCTTCACGACGCTCGTCGACAGCGCGTCGAACGCAATCGTCAAGAACTCGAACGCGCTCGTGCTCGACATCTTTCAACAGTTCGTCGAGCCGCTAGAGCAAGAACTCGAAATGAAGTCGACCCACGCGATCGGCCGTGGGCACCAAAACGCCGACACCGAGGAATACAAGACGCGGATCGAAGCGATCAACTTTTCCCTCGCGCACGACGACGGTCAGTCGAACCGCAATTTGGCCGATGCGGACGTGATCTTGGTGGGGGTCTCGCGCAGCGGCAAGACGCCGACCAGCCTGTATCTGGCCATGCAATACGGCGTGAAGGCGGCCAATTACCCATTGATTCCCGAGGACTTCGAGCGTGGCAAGCTCCCCACGCCGCTGATCGCCCATCGCGAGAAGCTGTTCGGGTTGTCGATCGATCCGCAGCGGCTCTCGGAAATTCGCAACGAACGGCGGCCCGGCAGCAAGTACGCCGCGCCGGAAAACTGCCGCTACGAAATCAACGAAGCGGAAGCGTTGATGCGGCGGGAAGGCATCAAGTGGCTATCGTCCACGCATAAGTCGATCGAAGAAATCGCGACCACGATCCTGCAGGAAATCAAGCTCGATCGGCCGACATACTGAGCCAAGCCAACGTCAGGCGAGTCGGCGCCGCGCGCGCAGCGGGCGCGTAACGGAGTGCGCCCGAACGAATGCGCCCGAACAGCCTGCGCTCAGCGCGGCCCCCGCTGTTGGCGGCACTGTTCGAACAAGCAGATCGCAGCGGCCGCCGCCACGTTCAGCGATTCCATGCCCCCGGGCTGGGGAATCGTCAGACGATGCGCCACAGCCGCGCGCCAAGGCTCCGACACGCCCGCACCTTCGTTCCCGAACACCCACGCGACCGGCCCCGACAAATCGCAGTCGTAGATCGCCTGCGATGCATGCGAATCGGTCATGGCGGCCGGTATAGCCAAGCGCTCGATCAAGGCCGTTGCCGGGACATCTTCGACTACGTCGAGCAGAAAATGGGCGCCCATGGCCGAGCGCAGCACCTTCGACGACCACGCGTACGCCGTGCCCGGCGCACAGAACACCTGCTTCACCCCCGCGGCGGCAGCGCTGCGCAGGATCGATCCCACGTTGCCTGCGTCTTGGACGCCATCGAGCACGACGCAGCTCGCGTCCACGCGCTCGGGCAGCACCGCCCCGAGTTTGCGAACCACCAACAGCATGCCGACGCCATGAACCACGTTCGACAACTGCCCGAACAGCGCATCGGGTAAGACGACGATACGCTCGGCTTCGATGCGCGCGACGATAACCTGTGCCTCGCCATGCTGCAGCGCGCCTTCGGTCACGACGCACGTTTCGGGCTGGCCCGCCACGTCGAGGTAGGCGCTCGCCAGATGAAATCCTTCCAGTAGCGCCTGCCCTCCCTTCTTCTGTTGATGGGTGGAAGCGGCCAGCGCCTTCAGGCGCTTGTACAAAGGGTTGTCGCGGGACGTGATCGCTTTCACGAAAGTACGCTGAAAAAGGGGCGGCCCGAAGGCCGGTTAGGCGAAAGCCGAAACGCGTTCCATCGAATGGGCCGCGAACGCGCCTACAGGGTTATGAGTCGGCTTTCGCACCGGCGGCGCCCGCCGCGAACGCGTCGTCGTCAAACAGGGCCTCGCCGAATGGATCGTCGCCGATTTCGACCTGCGCCACGCTCGTGCTGGCGGTGCGAGCCAACGTCACCGCGATGCCAAGCCGCTCGTACGCCGCCCGCACGGGGGCAAACGAGCGGCGGTGATGCTCGCACGGCCCATGCGCGGCCAGCGCGGCCAGATGTTGCGGGGTGCCGTAGCCGGCGTGCGCATCGAAACCATAAACGGGATAACGCTCGTGCAGCTCGAGCAGCATGCGGTCGCGCGTCACCTTCGCGAGAATCGACGCGGCGGAAATCGCCGGTACAAGTGCGTCGCCGCCAATCACCGCCTCGCTGCGCACGGCCAACTGCGGGCATCGGTTGCCGTCGATGCGCGCCAACGTGGGGGTGACCGCAAGCCCTTCGACCGCGCGCTTCATGGCAAGCATGGTCGCATGCAAAATGTTGAGCCGATCGATCTCTTCGACGCTCGCTTGAGCCACGCAATAAGCCACCGATCGCTCGACGATCTTTTCGTACAGGGCTTCGCGCGTCTTCGCGCTCAACGCCTTCGAATCGTCCAACCCGCGAATGCGGCGCTTCGGATCCAAGATCACGGCGGCCGCGACGACGGGCCCTGCCAGCGGCCCGCGCCCTGCCTCATCGACGCCGCACACGATATCGAGCGGCGAATTGAAATCGAGCGCGCTCTGCGACGATAGCGATGACGATGGCGAGGCACCCCCGCTTCGAGCACGGCCGGTTGCGCCTGCCGCCCGAGCGGAAGCGCCGGATGCGCGTTTGGCTCCCGAGGGGTGCGGGTTCGTCATAGGCGCGGCTTCCTCGCTTCGATGACGCGTGCCACCGCCTCGGCGGCACGCTCGGCCGTGTTCTTGCGCAGCGTCAGATGCATCTGCGTGAAGACGTCGGTCAGCGTGCGCCGATTCGCCTCGTCGTGCAACTGGACGAGGGTCGCGTCCGCCAACGCTTCGGGCGTCGCGAAATGCTGCAGCAGCTCGGGAACGACAAAGCGTCCGGCCAAAATATTGGGCAAGCCGACGTACGGCAGGTACCCCTGCCGGCGCATGATCTGGCCCGTCAGCCAAGGCACCTTGTACGAAATCACCATCGGTTTTTTGAGCAGCGCGGCCTCGAGTGTGACCGTGCCGCTCTTCACGAGCACCGCGTCGGCCGCCGTCATCGCGCGCTGCGCATCGCCGTCGGTGAGCGTGAGGGCCAATTCGGGATGCGCTGCCACAAGCGGCCGCAGCAGTTCGCGCAAAGCCGGCGTCGCAGCCGGCATCACGAATGTCAAACCGGGCTCTCTGCGCTGCATGATCGCCATCGCGGCGAAGAAAGTCGGACCGATCAGGCCGATCTCGGAACGCCGGCTGCCGGGCAGCACGGCGACGATCGGGCCTGTTGCGGGCAGCCCCAACGCCGCGCGGGCACCCGCGGCGTCCGGCTCGAGCGGGATCTCGTCCGCGAGCGGATGACCCACGTAGGTGGCGGGAACGCCGGCTTTTTCGAGCAATGCCGTCTCGAACGGAAACACGCAAAGCATGTGATCGACCGACTTCGCGATCGTCTTGATGCGGCCGCCGCGCCACGCCCAAATCGATGGGCAGACGAAGTGGATCGTCGCAATGCCTGCTCCACGCAACGCTTGCTCTAGTCCGAAATTGAAATCGGGCGCATCGACGCCGATGAAGGCGTGCGGCGGCTCCGCGAGCAACTGGCGTTTCAGCTCGTTGCGGATGCCGAGAATCTCGGGGATATGACGTAGCGCCTCGACATACCCGCGCACGGCGAGCTTGTCCATCGGCCAATGCGCTTCGAAGCCCTGAGCCGCCATCCGCGGGCCGCCGATGCCGTAATAATGCGTGCCGGCCGGCAAGGTGCGCGCAAGACCACCGAGCAGCGACGCCGCAAGCAGATCGCCCGAGGGCTCGCCCGCGACCATTGCGATGCGCAACGCATTCGATTGCAGCGTCATCGCTTAGCGGATGATGCCGCGCTGCGACGTTTCGATGAAGGCAATGAGCTTGCGCACGTGCTCGTCACCGTCGCCGCCCGCGGACGCCAGATCCGCCAGTTGGAGCTTCGCCTCCTCGAGCGACAAGCCGTTCTTGTACAGCAGGCGGTAGGCACTGCGCAACGCGGAGATCGCGTCGGCCGAAAAACCGCGCCGGCGCAGCCCTTCCACGTTGATACCATGCGGCTCGGCCTTGTTGCCCGCCGCAATGACGAACGGCGGAATGTCCTGCACGAGCGCCGATGCGCCGCCGAGCATCGAATGCTCGCCGATTTTCACGAACTGGTGCACGCCCGACATGCCGCCCACGATCGCCCAATCGCCGACGATGACGTGCCCTGCCATCTGCGCGTTGCTCGACAAGATCACGTGGCTGCCGACATGGCAATCGTGGCCGACGTGGACGTAGGCCATGATCCAGTTGTCGTCGCCGATCGTGGTCGTGCCGCTGTCTTGCACGGTGCCCGTATGGATCGTCGTGAATTCGCGGATCGTGTTGCGATCGCCGATCACGAGCCGCGTCGGCTCGCCTTGGTACTTCATGTCCTGCGGACGGCCGCCGACGTTGGCATAGTGCCCGATCCGGTTATCGACGCCGATCGTCGTATGGCCTTCGATCACGCTGTGCGAACCGATGTTCGTACGATCGCCGATCTTCACGTTCGCGCCGACGATCGCGTACGGCCCGATCTCGACGTCTTCGCCGAGCTGCGCGCCCGGCTCGATGATCGCGGTGGAATGAATCCTGCTCATGCGCTTGTGGCCCTTCTCTATGCTCAGTTGGAACGTATCGGCCGCTTAAGGCTCACCTTTCGCCGCCACGCAGCCGGTGCGGTGCGGCACGTCATGCGTGGCAGGTGGCGCCGGCGCAGCCCGATTACTCGTTCGTGTGCTTGACCGTGCACATCAATTCGGCCTCGGCGGCGGTCGCGCCGTCGACTTCCGCGCGCGCCTTGAACTTCCAGATGCCGCGCATATAGCGTTCGAACGTCACGTTGAGAATCAGTTGATCGCCCGGTTCGACAACGCGCTTGAAGCGTGCCCCATCGATCCCGACGAAGTAGTACAGCGTCGTTTCGGGATCGTGCGGTTCCTCGGCGAACGTGAGCAACGCCGCCGTCTGCGCGAGCGCTTCGAGGATCAGCACGCCCGGCATCACGGGACGCTGCGGGAAATGCCCCATGAAGTACGGTTCGTTGATCGACACGTTCTTCAATGCCTTGATGCTTTTGTGCGGCTCGAGTTCGAGCACCCTGTCCACGAGCAGGATCGGATAGCGATGCGGCAGCAGCGTGAGGATCTTATGGATGTCGAGATTGATTTTTTCAGTGCTCATGGTGTGTCTGCTCCACGCAATGGTCTTGCGCGGGTAAATGACTGCGGATGCTGATCGCGGTGGCGTCTAAGCCGCCTGCCGGGGCACCGCTTTGCCGTGCGGTCCCCGCCCCTGCTCAAGCGTTGCTACCTCGCTCGGCAAGCGTTGCTTCGAGTGTCTTGATGCGCTCGCGCATCTTGTCCAGATTGCGCACGAGCGCGGCGCTCTTGTTCCATTCGGCATGGCCGACGGCAGGGAACGCGCTCGTGTAGATGCCCGGTTTGAGCAGCGACTTCGAGACGCCCGACTTCGCCGTGACGATAACGTAATCGGCAAGCGTCACGTGCCCGGCGACGCCGACCGCCCCGCCGATCATGCAATGGCGGCCGATCGTCGTGCTGCCCGCGATACCGGCGCAGCCGGCAATCACGGTGTACGCGCCGATCTTGCAGTTGTGGCCGATCTGCACGAGATTGTCGATTTTCACGCAATCCTCGATGATCGTATCGGCCATCGCGCCGCGATCGATCGTGGTGTTGGCGCCGATTTCGACGTCCGCGCCAATCGTGACGCCGCCCACTTGCGGAATCTTGACCCAGCTACCCGTGCGCGCGTCGCCCTCGCCGACGAAATCCGGCGCGAAGCCGAAGCCGTCGGATCCGATGACCGCGCCCGCATGCACAATGGCACGCGGCCCGATCTTGCAGCCGTGATAGACGGTGACCTTCGGGTACAGATGGGAGTCCTCGCCGACCTGCGTGCCGCGCCCAATCGTGACATGGGCGTCGATCCGCGCCCGCGCGCCGACAACAGCGCCCGCTTCGACGACCACGTGCGGCCCAATGACCGCATCCGGCGCCACCTGCGCGGCCGAATCGATCACGGCGCTCGGATGCACACCTGCGGGCGCTTTCGGCGCCGCCAGGTCGATGAACCATTGCGCCACGCGCGCGAAATAAGCGTACGGGTTCGGCGTGACGATGAAATTACGCTCCGCCCCCGAGGTCAGCTTAGCCAGATCGCTCGGCGCGATCAGGACTGCACCGGCGCGGGTCGATTCGACTTGCGACAGATACTTGGGATTGGCCAGAAACGCCAATTGATGCGGTTGTGCTTGGTCGAGCGGCGCCAAACCCGCGACCTTTACGGTCGCGTCGCCGACGATTTCGCCGCCGAAGCGCTGCGCGATTTGCTCGAGCGTCAATGCCATTCGCGTCCGGCTCCGTCGTTCAATTGGTCGCGCTCGGGCTAGAGGCAGCCAATGCCTTCAGCACCTGGTCCGTGATATCGATGCGCGGACTCACGTAGACGGCTTCCTGCACGATCAAATCGTAGTGCTGCTGCTCCGCGATCTGCTTGATCACCTTGTTGGCGCGATCGAGCACGGCCGCCAGCTCTTCATTGCGGCGCTGGTTCAGGTCTTCGCGGAACTCGCGTTGCTTGCGCTGGAATTCGGTGTCGAGATTCGACAACTGGCTTTGTTTGGCCGCGCGATCGGCCTGCGACATCGACGTGCCGTTCTTGTCCAGTTGATCGGACAAGGTTTTAAGACGGCTCGCCATGTCTTGCAAATCTTTGTCGCGCTTCGCGAACTCCGCTTCGAGCTTGACCTGAGCGGCTTTGGCCGCCGCCGATTCGCGCAGAATACGATCCGAGTTGACCGCCGCGATGCGGGCCTCTTGGGCTTGCGCGACGCCGGCCACGAGCGCCCCCGTCAGCGCCACCGCACCCATCACACGTCTGAAAAACGTACCGGTTTGCAAAATCTTCCTCTCGATGCTGGACTGGGTGCGGCGTGCCGTTAGAACGCCGTCCCGATCTGGAATTGGAATTTCTGGTATTGGTCGCCCGTATGCTTTTGCAGCGGGAAGCCCAAGCTCAGCTTGAGCGGGCCGATCGGCGAAATCCACGCGAGGCCCACACCGTAGCCGTAGCGCAAGCCGTTCGCACCCGTGGTCGTTGCACCGTTCGTACCCGTGCCCCACACGTTACCGCCGTCGAAGAACGTGAACACGCGCAGCGTACGGTCGTAACCGGTACCCGGCAGCGGGAACGTGACTTCGATGTTGCCGACGACCATCTTCGAGCCGCCGATCGGGTCGCCCGTCGAGGTATCGCGCGGGCCGAGCGAACTAGGCTCGTAGCCCCGCACGGACCCGATACCGCCGGCGAAGTAGTTCTTGAAGATCGGGAACGGCTTGCCGCTCATCCCGTTGCCGTAGCCACCCTGGAAGTTCAGCCCCAGCACGAAGCCACGTGCGAACGAATAGTAATACTGCGCTTGCAAATCGGCCTTGTAGTACTGCGTCGCGCCGATCGGCGAACCGTATTCGGCGTTCGCTTGCGTGAAGTAGCCGCGGCTCGGCACGAGCGCGCTATCGCGCGCGTCGCGCGACCAGCCGACCGTCAACGGCACGTTGTTGGAGACGCGGCCGAAATCGTGCACGTACTGTTGGTAGACCTGCGGCGTCGAACTATCGACGTCGAGGCGGTTCTGCTCGAGGCCCGCGCCGAAATACACCGTATCGACTTCCGAGAACGGAATGCCGAACTTCAAGTCGCCACCGGCCGTGATGATGCGGAAGCTCGAATTGGTCGAGTAGTACAGCGGCTGCGTCGTCCGGTAGTAGACGTCCGTGATGCGCTTGATGCCGTCGACGGTGAAGTACGGATCGACCTGGGTGACCGTCAGCGTCCGGTACGAACGCGCCGTGTTCACGTTCACCGAAAGGCTCGTGCCCGAGCCGAACACGTTGTCTTGCGACACGCCCGCCGACAGCACGACCTTGTCCGTCGACGAAAAACCGGCGCCGAGCGTGATGGCGCCCGTGGGCTTTTCCTTGACCTTCACGTCGACGTCGACCTGATCGGACGTGCCGGGCACCGGCACCGTCGTCACGTCGACATCCGTGAAATAGCCCAGGCGGTTCACGCGATCTTTCGACAGCGCGAGGCGGCTCGAATCGAACCAGGAGCTTTCGAGCTGGCGCATTTCGCGACGAACGACCTCGTCGCGCGTACGCGTATTGCCCGTGACGTTGATGTGGCGAACATAGACGCGCCGGCTCGGATCGACCTGCAGCGTCAGTGCCACCTTGTGGTGCACCTGGTCGATCTCGGGCTGCGCATTGACCGTGGCGAAGGCGTAGCCGTACTCGCCGAGCTTGTCGACGATCGCCTTCGTCGTCGCTTGCAGCTTTTCCGCCGAGAAACGTTGACCGGGTTTGATCGTGATGAGCTTTTGCAGCTCGGGACCGCGATCGAGCAAATTGCCCGCGAGCTTGATGCTCGACACCGTGTACGGTTCGCCTTCATGCACCGTCAACGTCAGGTACATGTCCTTCTTATCGGGCGAAATCGAGACCTGCGTGGACTCGATATTGAACTCGAGATAGCCTCGGTTCAAATAGTACGACCGGACATTTTCGAGGTCGGTCGTCAGCTTGTCCTTCGAATACAGGTCGTTCTTCGTGTACCAGGAGAACCAGTTCGGCGTGGACAGCTGCATCTCGTTGCGCAACGTGCTCGTGCTGAACGCCTTGTTGCCGATGAAGTTGACCTGGCGAATCTTCGCGCTCGGACCTTCGTTGACCGAGAACAGGATCGACACGCGGCTGCTATCGATCGGCGTGACCGTGGTCGTGACTTCCGCGGCATAGAAGCCCCGCGTCAGATACTGCCGTTTAAGCTCTTGCTCCGAGCGATCGACGAGCGATTTGTCGTAGTAGCGACCGGGCGACAAGCCTACGCCCTTCAGCGCCTTCGTCAGCGCGTCCTTGTCGAATTCGTGCAAGCCCGAGAAATCGATCTCGCCGATGGCTGGACGTTCGGCCACGTCGACGATGACGACGTTGCCTTCCGTCGCGATGCGCACATCGCTGAAGAAGCCCGTGGCATAGAGCGCACGGATCGCTTCCGATGCCTTGTCGTCCGTGAACGTATCGCCCCGTTTGATCGGCAGGTACGAGAACACCGTACCGGGCTCGACCCGCTGCAAGCCTTGGATCCGGATGTCTTGCACCACGAAAGGCGCCGTTGCCGCGTGAGCGACGAGCCCTTGAGCGGCAAGCGCCGCGACCGCAACCGTCTTAGGAACAAAGCGATGAGGTTTGAACAACGTGCATCCCCAGAGTTTTTAGCTGCATCTGTCCGTCGCGGCCGCGCGAGGCGCGGACCGTCGAACACTTTAAAAATGGATTAAACGAGCCAGATCGTTGAAGAGCGCGATCGCCGACAACACGACGATGCACACGAGACCTGCCCTTTGCAAAACGAGCTGCCAGCGGTCCGACACGGCTTTGCCGGTTGCGGCTTCAACCAAATAATATAACAGATGCCCCCCGTCCAATACCGGAATCGGCAATAAGTTCAGCACCCCGAGGCTGATGCTGACGAGCGAAAGGAAGGAGAGAAACGGCGCCCAGCCGAGTTGCGCGCTCTTACCCGCGTAATCCGCGATCGTCACCGGCCCCGACAAATTCTTGAGCGATGCCTGGCCCGTCAGCATGCGGCCGAACATCCGCAACGAGTAGACGGCGATGTCCCAGGTGCGCCGCCCGCTGCGCACGACGCTGTCCACTAGGCCGTAACGCACCCGCACCGTTTGGACGTGCGTCTCGAGCGCCGCGCCGATGCGGCCGGAGGTTGCGCCCGTTTGGACGTCCTCGTGCGCATCGGGCACCACCGTCAGCGTGCGGCGCTCGCCGGGCGCACCGCGCTCGATGCCGAGCGTCACCGGGCGTCCCGCGTGAGCCTTCACGTAGGCGATGAACGCTTGCGCGCCGTCGATCGGCGAACCGCCTGCTGTCAGCAACGTATCGCCCGTTTCGAGACCGGCGCGCGCCGCGGCGCTACCGGCTTCCACCGCGGCGACCGTCAGCGTCCCGCCTTCGTCGAACCCCAGCTTGGAGAGGAAATCGTCGTCGAGATCGCGCTCGGGCACGTTGCGCAAGTCGACCTGGAAGTCGAACGTCCCTCGCCCGTCGTGCGCCCGGAGCACAACGCGCCGATGATCGAAGGCCGCGTCGAGCAGCTTCCAACGCAGATCGGACCAGGAACGCACGGCCTCGACGTCGGCACCGCTTTCGTCGCCGATCGTCACGACCGTTTCGCCGCCCTCGAAACCCGCGCGCGCCGCGATGCTGCCGGCGGGCGGCGTCGCGAGCGTGGCGACCGGTTCGGTCACGCCCGTCGCGAAGACTACGGAAAAGAGCGCGATCGCCAACAGGAAATTGGCCAGCGGCCCCGCCAATACGATCGCGATGCGTTTGGCGACGTGTTGCCGGTTGAACGCATGCGGCAGATCGGCGGGCGCGATACGCGACTCGGTGTCGCGCTCGTCCAGCATCTTGACGTAACCGCCGAGCGGTAGTGCCGAGATCGTCCATTGCGTGCCCGTCTTGCGCCCGACCCAGCTCGCGAGGGGCCGGCCGAAACCGATCGAGAAACGCAGCACCTTGACGCCGCAAAGCCGCGCCACGCTATAGTGGCCGTACTCGTGCACCACCACGAGCACGCCGATCGCTACGGCGAATGCGACGACTTCGATCAGCACGTTCATCGGCGTCTCACTGCACCGCGCGATCGACGGGGCCCGTGCGATGGATCGGTTGCGCCGCGAGCGCACGCGTCGCGATGAATTCGCGCGCCGCGCCGCGCGCGTCGGCGTCGGCCTCCAGCACGTCGGCCAAACCGTCCGGCGTACGATTGGACAAACGCTCCAGCACGGCACCCACCGTTCGGGCGATGTCCATGAAGCCGATGCGCCGCTCGAGGAACGCGTCGACGGCGACTTCGTTCGCCGCATTGAGCGCAGCACTTGCGATACCGCCCGCGGCGAGGGCTTGCATCGCCAGCGCCAGGCAGGGAAACCGGTCGTAGTCGGGCTTCTCGAATTGCAGCAAGGCGATTTGAGCGAGATCGAGCTGCGCCACCCCCGAATCGACACGGTCGGGGTATGCGAGCGCATGAGCGATCGGCGTACGCATATCGGGGTTGCCGAGTTGCGCCAGCACCGATCCGTCGGCATACGAGACGAGGGAATGGATCACGCTTTGCGGATGAATCAGCACGTCGATCCGATCGCCCGCCAGGCCGAACAACCAGTGGGCTTCGATCACCTCGAGCCCCTTGTTCATCATCGTCGCCGAATCGACCGAGATCTTGCGGCCCATCACCCAGTTAGGATGCTTACAGGCTTCGTCCGGCGTGACGTCGACGAGCGTGGCCGGCTCGCGCGTGCGGAACGGGCCGCCCGATGCAGTCAAGATGATTTTGGAGACACCGCCGTGTTCGGCGACATCGCGCGGTAAGCATTGGAAAATCGCGTTGTGCTCGCTGTCGACCGGCAACAACGTCGCACCGTGATCGCGCACGGCATCCATGAAGATGGCGCCCGACATCACGAGCGCTTCCTTGTTCGCCAGCAAGATGCGCTTGCCGGCACGCGCGGCGGCAAGGGTCGGCGCAAGGCCCGCTGCGCCGACGATCGCGGCGACGACCGTATCGCACGCGTCGCTTTGCGCCGCTTGAACGAGCGCGTCCTTGCCGTAGGCCACCTGAGTCTTGCAGCCCGCCGCCAACAGTTGCGCCTCGACGCGCGCGGCCGTCTCGGCATCGCCCACGACGGCCACCTCGGGCGCGAAGCGCAGGCATTGGGCGACGAGCTTCTCGCCGTTGCGGTGCGCCGTCAGCGCATAAACGGAGAAGCGCTCCGGGTGACGGGCGACGACGTCGAGCGTGCTGTCGCCGATCGAGCCGGTGGAGCCGAGCAATGTCAGACGTTTTTTCATATCTCTCATTCCTGATCCTGGATGCCCTAGCGGATGAGCAGCATCGCCAGCGGCAATACCGGCAACAGCGCGTCGATGCGGTCGAGGATGCCGCCGTGCCCCGGCAGCAATCCGCTCGAGTCCTTCACGCCCGCTTGACGCTTGAGCATCGATTCGAACAGGTCGCCGACGATGCTGAATGCGACCAACACCGTCAGCACGAGCAATGTACGCAGCGTGCCGATGCGTGCGACGAGGGCCGATACGAGCGTCGGCTCGAACGCATGCAACGTCAAGACGACGAGCGCAACGGCCATGACGCCGAGCCAGCCGCCGATCGCGCCCTCCCACGTCTTGCCCGGGCTGATCGTCACGGCGAGCTTATGCTTGCCGAACGCTTTGCCGGCAAAGTATGCGCCGATATCGGCCAGCCACACGACGAGCAGCACCGATAACACGAACGATACGCCCAGAATGCGCGCGGCGACGAGCGCGTGCCAGCAGGCCACCAAGACGACGAGCCCGGCGACGACGAGGAACAGCCGCCAGGCGCCGTGGGCGAGCGTCGGCTTGCGCACGAGCACGTAAGGGCCAGCCAGCACCCAGAAGACAGCCGCCGCCTCGAGCAGCGGCCGCGCCGCGTGCTGGCCCAGCCCCAGACGGGTGCTGGCGACCAACGCAAGCCCCGCGACGATGGCGTAGATCACCGGTGCGCGGCCCGGCAGCGCGAGCAGGCGCGCCCATTCCCAGGCGCCCAAAACGAGCGCGACCGCGATCAGTGCGCCGAAAGCGGCTACCGGTGCGAACAGCGTAACCGGCAGCAGCACCGCCAGCAGCACCACGGCGGTGATGACCCGGGTTTTCAGCATGGAAGAGAATCGGCGTCTTGCGACTGCGGCTCGAGCTGCGCGCTGGTGCGGCCGAAACGGCGCTCCCGGCGGGCGTACGACGCGATCGCATCGGAAAGCGTCTTGGCGTCGAAATCGGGCCAGTACGCGTCGGTGAAGTAGAGTTCGGTATAGGCGAGTTGCCAGAGCAGGAAATTGCTGATGCGCGTTTCGCCGCCCGTTCGGATAAACAGATCGGGCTCCGGCGCATAGGCAAGTGCGAGGTGCTGTGCGAGCGACGCCTCGTCGATCGGCACCACCCGCCCCTCGCTAACCGATTGCTCCGCCAGCTTGCGCGCCGCCTGCATGATGTCCCAGCGGCCGCCGTAGTTCGCCGCGATCGTCAACGTCAGCCTCGTATTACGGGCCGTTTTCGTTTCGGCGCGGCGGATCAGATCCTGCACGCGCGTATCGAATAGGGACAAATCGCCCACGACACGCAGCCGAATGCCATTAGCGTGAAGCTTGCCCACCTCGCGTTCGAGCGCGGTGACGAACAGGCGCATGAGGAACGACACTTCGTCGATGGGACGGCGCCAATTCTCGGAGCTGAACGCGAACAGCGTCAAGTATTCGACGCCGGCGCGGGCACACGCTTCGACCGCCGTGCGGACCGCTTCGACGCCGCGCGTATGACCGGCTACGCGGGGCAGACGGCGCTGCGTGGCCCAACGGCCGTTGCCGTCCATGATGATCGCGATATGCCGCGGCACAGCCGCGACATCGGGCACGCGAACGGTAGAGCTGGTATAGGTCATGGCCGCCGAGACTCAAACTGCAAAAAATGAAGGACGCGTCGAGACGAATCCGCCTCAGACGGTCATGATCTCGGCTTCTTTCGAGTGGACGAGCTTGTCGATCTCGGCGACGTATTTGTCCGTGAGCTTTTGCACCTCGTCGCCCGCGCGACGCTCGTCGTCTTCCGAGATTTCTTTGTCTTTGACGAGCTTTTTCAATTGTTCGTTCGCATCGCGGCGCAAATTGCGCACGGCCACTTTCGCCGTTTCGCCTTCGCTCTTGACGACCTTCGTGAGTTCGCGACGGCGTTCTTCCGTCAAAGCCGGCATCGGCACGCGAATCAGATCGCCTTGCGTGGCGGGGTTCAAGCCCAGATCGGACTCGCGAATCGCCTTCTCGACGACGGGGACCATCTTCTTTTCCCACGGCTGCACGCCGATCGTGCGCGCGTCGATGAGCGTCAGGTTGGCCACTTGCGAGATGGGCACGGCCGACCCGTAATAATCGACCTGAATGTGATCGAGCAGCCCCGTGTGTGCGCGGCCCGTGCGGATCTTCGCCAAATCGTTCTTGAACGCTTCGATCGAACGCTGCATCTTCTGATCGGCGCCTTTTTTGATCTCTGCTAGGCTCATTTAAACCTCCAAAACTTCATTCATCGTTGTGCGGATTTGCCCACGCGGCGCCGCCTGGCGCCACGAGCGCGTCACGCCCCGTTTCTCTCGGGAGTTTACACGTGGACGAGCGTGCCCTCGTCCTCACCCAGTACGATCCGCTTGAGCGCGCCGGGCTTGACGATCGAGAACACCCGGATCGGCAGCTTCTGGTCGCGGCACAGCGCGAACGCGGTGGCATCCATCACTTGCAGGTTGCGACCGATCGCTTCGTCGAAGCTGATCGTGGCGTAACGCGTCGCGGTGGGATCCTTCTTCGGATCCGCGGAGTATACGCCGTCGACCTTCGTCGCCTTCAAGACGACCTCCGCGCCCACTTCGGAGCCGCGCAGCGCCGCTGCCGTATCGGTCGTGAAGAAGGGGTTGCCCGTACCGGCCGCGAAAATCACGACCTTGCCCTCTTCGAGCTGACGAATCGCGCGGGGCCGGATGTACGGCTCGACGACCTGGTCCATCCGCAGCGCCGACTGAACCCGGGCCTCGATGCCGGCGTGGCGCATGGCGTCTTGCAAGGCGAGCGCGTTCATCATCGTCGCGAGCATGCCCATGTAATCGGCCGTGGCGCGGTCCATGCCCGCCGCTCCGCCCGCGACGCCGCGGAAAATATTGCCGCCGCCGATCACGACAGCGAGCTGAGTGCCGAGTCGAACGACTTCGGCAACGTCGGCAACCATGCGTTCGATCGTCGCGCGATTGATGCCGAACGCATCGTCGCCCATCAGAGCTTCACCGGAGAGTTTGAGAAGAACGCGTTTGTAGGCTGTGGGCATAGCGGTATCCGATCGCGCCGAAGAGATCACGACAATGTGGAACTGTAGGGGTGAAACATCGCCCGGAGCAAGCTCGGCCGGTGTCGGGCGACGCTCGCCGCGGCAGGCCGGGTTAACCCCGAGCGGTTCGCCGAGCGAACCCGCCGCGACGGGCCTGGCGCCCGCCGCGGGTACGGCAAACTACGAACTGCCTAACTTGCTGCTTTACTGTTGCTTGGCGGCGGCGACTTGCGCTGCCACTTCCGCGGCGAAGTCGTCTTGACGCTTTTCGATGCCTTCGCCCACGACGAACAACGCGAACTTGCTCACCGACGAGCCGGCGGCCTTCAGCATTTGTTCGATCGTTTGCTTGTCGTTCTTCACGAACGGCTGGTTCAGCAGCGACACTTCCTTCAGATACTTCTGGACGCTGCCTTCGACCATCTTCGCGACGATTTCAGCCGGCTTGCCCGATTCGGCCGCCTTCTGTTCGGCGATGCTGCGCTCCTTGGCGATCAGATCGGCCGGAACGTCGTCCGACGACAGCGAGACCGGCTTCATTGCCGCGATGTGCATCGCAACGTCCTTACCGACTTGCTCGTCGGCACCCGCGTAATCGACGAGCACGCCGATGCGCGTGCCGTGCAGGTAAGCGGCGAGCTTGTTCGACGTTTCGAAACGCGAGAAGCGGCGGATCGACAGGTTTTCGCCGATCTTGCCGACGAGCGCGAGGCGCACGGCGTCGACCGGCTGGCCGTTCAGCGAGAGTGCCGACAGCGCGGCCACGTCGGCCGGATTGTGCGCCACGACGAGTTCGGCCACTTGCTTGGCGAACGCGAGGAAATCGTCGTTCTTCGCGACGAAGTCGGTTTCGCAGTTCAATTCGACGAGCGCACCGGCGTTGCCGGCGATGTGCGAAGCGATCACGCCTTCGGCCGTGACGCGCGAAGCGGCCTTGCTGGCCTTGTTACCGAGCTTGACACGCAGCAGCTCTTCGGCGCGGGCCATGTCGCCGTCGGCTTCCGTGAGCGCCTTCTTGCATTCCATCATGGGCGCGTCGGTCTTCGCGCGCAGTTCAGCCACCATGCTTGCGGTAATTGCCGCCATCATTCGCTCCTTGAGTCTGTCTTTCATACGCCGCTCGCTTTCGATGCGAACGGCACGCATTCGTTCGCGGCGCATCGATCGCGCCGCGCATTGCGCCGACACTTAAAAAAAGGGGGCCTATCGAGAGCCCCCTTTTTTGCCGGCGATGGGGTGGCTTTACTGCTCCCCGCCCACCTCGACGAACTCGTCGCCGTCGGTGCCGCGCGCAGCTTGCACGACTTCGTTGACCGCGTTCGCACGACCTTCCAGGATCGCGTCGGCCACGCCTTCCGCGTACAGCGCAACGGCCTTGCTCGCGTCGTCGTTACCCGGGATCACGTAGTCGATGCCTTCCGGCGAGTGGTTCGTATCGACCACGGCGATCACCGGCACGCCGAGCTTGTTCGCTTCGGTCACGGCGATCTTGTGGTAGCCGACGTCGACGACGAAGATCGCGTCGGGAATGCCGCCCATGTCCTTCACGCCGCCGATCGACTTTTGCAGCTTGGCGATTTCGCGTTCGAACAGGAGCGCTTCCTTCTTGCTCATCTTTTCGAGTTCACCCGCCTCGACCGCGGCTTCCATGTCCTTCAAGCGCTTGATCGACACTTTCAGCGTCTTGAAGTTCGTCAGCATGCCGCCGAGCCAGCGGGCGTTGACGTAGGGCATGCCAGCGCGCTGCGCTTCTTGCGCGATCGTGTCGCGCGACTGGCGCTTCGTGCCGACGAAAAGGATCGTGCCGCGATTGGCTGCCAATTGACGCACGTACTTCAGCGCGTCGTTGTACATCGGCAGCGTCTTTTCGAGGTTGATGATGTGGATCTTGTTGCGATGACCGAAGATGAACGGAGCCATCTTGGGATTCCAGAAGCGCGTTTGGTGACCGAAGTGGACGCCGGCTTCCAGCATCTGACGCATAGTAACTGCCATGTAATTCTCCGCAAGGGTTGGGTCTTAAGCCGGCTGCCGTACCGCCCGCGCCCCGTATTCGTTCACGGACCGCGGCTCGGCACCCTGGGTGCGCCGGCTTGCGAATGGACAACTCGATACAATTCCAGCCGCCCCTCGGCACCGAACCCGCGATGCACCCGATGCACCCGATGCACCGCACACACGTAAGTTCGATTCCCCGAAAGCGACTAGCCCAAAACTATATCACATGAGCACGCACCCTCTCAAGCCGCGCCCTTGGCGCAAGGATGCAGCGGAAGGAAGGAAGGAAGGAAGGAAGGAAGGAAGGAAGGAAGGAAGGAAGGAAGGTCGGTCTCGCGGGCGGGATTAGCGCACACCCTTTCCTGTGGCGATGAAATTTAGGGCTCGATCATCGCGCGGCATAGCAGGGGCTAGGGCGCGATAGGTCGACGGCCAGCGGCCGCACGACGGCCCTTTTCGAAAATAGACAGCAGCTCGAGTATGGTCTTCGCCGTCACATTGCAGGGATCCAATTGTTCATGCCACCCCGAGACCGAAACGGCGACGACGTTATACGAAGTCAGACGCACGAAAAGATCCCGCATGCGTTCCACCGTCGGCCCGCCCGGCACCTGGTATTTGAGCGCGGGCAGCCGCCGCGGATCGAAAATGGAGTCGGTATCGAGGTGGACGTAAAGCGTATCGCACGCCCCGATGCACGCCCGCAGTCGGGCTTGCAGCGAACCGAATTCGCAAAGGACCACGCCCGAGCCGAACAACGCTTCCCGCTCCCCGCCATCTAGATCTCTCGCGTCGGAAAGCACGATCCGGCGCGCGGGATAGGACTTGAATCCCACCGCCCGGACATACTGGGCAAGTGCGTAGTCCCGCGCATGTCGCGCGCGGATGTGCCCGGTAAGGATCGCGAGCGGCATGCCGCCAATATAGCCCGTGCCCGTCGTGCGCCAGGTGTGGAAGTCGCCATGCGCGTCCAGCCACAAGATCCGGTCGGGTTCCCGCCCGGCTTGCTGCAGGCCGGCCAACATGCCCGCCGTCACCAGGCAATCCCCACTGATCGCCATCGGCATCGCCCCACGAACGGCGCACTGCCGAATCGCCTGCGCGAATCGCCGGTATAGGCTTCGCATTCGCAGTAACTGGCCGTCGACCGATTCCACCCGGGTTGCTCGTTCCCAAGGCAAGTCGACCTTGCTCCACCTTCGATCCAGGCTTTGCACGCGAAGCAGCCCCTGCCTGCGCTGCCCCACCCAGAAAGGCACGACATATCGCTCTATATCCATTCAGCGGATTCCATCCGATAATCGAGTTCGTCCATCAACTCGACAACATCGCATCTTTGCGCAAGCTTCATCATCGTCGCTTCGCGCGCGCGCCATCGTTGTCCAGCCGGTTTTTCCGTCGACATTACGATGGGCAATTGTCTCGGCGCCCGGATATTCGGCAAATCCAAATAACCCGTGATCCGATCGAACGTCCGCTGCGGGTCTAGCAAAAAATGTTCAAATTTGACGCGCAACGGTTTGAGATCGCGATGAAGGGTGGCGAGGTGCGCGGATCTCCATTGATTCAAGCACACCTCCTCCAGTGGCTCCTCCGTGTACAGTCTCCAGTTGGGCGGGACCTCGAAGTTCCACCAATGCCGGCCGAACGGCACGACGTCGGAATATCCCTTGATCGCGAGCGATTTATCCATCCGGTGCGAGAGAAATCCGACCGGAGACAGCCAACCGTCCATCAATCCGTTTACGGTCTGCGCGAACCCGCGCGACAAATGGACGTACCGAATGAGCGCATTAGGAAACAGCTTTTCGTATAATCCTGGCCGGTAAACATCGGGCGGCGTTTTGAACAGCAAACACTTGTCCGCGCAATCGTCCTCAACGAAACCGCGTCGGTACGAAGCCGGCACCACGAACGGCGGCTCCTCGAGATTGCTCTTCTCGTCGAACCATAGGCCTTTCGGCGCGGCCCCGGACATCACCCCGTCGTAGAACCATAGACGCTCGGGGGTCCGCCGGTACACTTCGAACAGCACGGCATCGCGCAATGCGCGCGGCGTGCCGCTACGCCGGACCATGTCGCGGGTAATACCGCGCCGCACGGCGCCCGCCATTTCCTCGTATACCGTTCGGTCTGAAAACGAGGCCGGAAAATGAAAAACCAGCCGCTTGACCCATCGTGCTCGAAGCCATTCGACGTCCACCTCTTTCGCGGGAACGCCCAGCGCATCGAATATCAAATCGGTCAACAACGCTTGATTGACGACGTGGTGGATACTGTCGCTATCCGATGTCAACCCAAACCCATTTCCCGATAGCGTCAACAACGGATTGATTTCTCCGTCCATTGATGCAACGGCTGGATGATCAGACAGAAGGGAAGTCAGCAAACTGGACCCAGAGCGTGGCCCGGATAATATGACGGCAACGCGCGTCACCTTATGAGCCCACGCCGCATGCGGCACCGTTCGGAGCCGATGCAAGCGTTCGATCAACCCAGCGAGCATACGGCTACTCCTTCGCCGCTCGCATTATCAAGCAATAGAAGGTCTTACTCGCTTCACCCCGAGTATCGAACCGCGCCTGCGCCAACTTCTCGCAGGTCATGCCCGCCGACGAGGCCAACTCATAGACCCGACCCGGGTCGCCAAAATCGGCCTGCACAAAATAGATGCGGCCATCCGGCTTCAAATATCGCCTAACCTCCCTGAAGAACCGGATATGCAACGAAAAACCCTCATCCCATTGGGATCTAGCGACCATATCAGGCGCGGATTTGTTGCGAAACGGCGGATTAATGGTGATGCAATCGAAACGCTCCTCCCCGACGGCTGAAAACAAGTCAGACTGCCGCACCTCCATGACTGTCGAGAATCCATGATGATGCGCGTTGAATTTCGCGCTTTTTACGGCATCGGCATTGAGATCGACCGCAAGCACGCGGGACGCCCCCTTGTAGCAAGAGGAAATTGCAATCACGCCCGAACCCGTGCAGAGGTCGAGTACACTCTCTCCCGGTTTGATCGCGCAATTACTTACCAATACCTTGCTATCGTCGTACGGCCAAAAAGTGTTGGGGTAAACGAAATAATCCCTCCCCAAATATTCGATCCACGTTCCTTCTGCCGGAACGGTCTTGAACATCTGCTGCCGCTTGATTTGCCAATCGTCGGTCTCGAATTGCATGCACCCCCCTTATTACTCGAATTCTTCGATTAAGCCGCGATGCGCCGCAAACGATTCCGCCCGGGGGCTCGATTAAAATCACGCGATGTCGTTCGGGCGCGCACCGGTCGCGTTAGCACGGACGAATGCGATAATCGCGCGTTAGCATTCAATTCTTAGCAATGCCGAAACGCAATATATTCACAAGTGGGCGTTTACGCAAAGCCGAACGCATGCGCGAAGTACATCGAATGAACTACCTCGCTTTATGTGTCAATTCGTGGGATTTTCACGGCGAGCCGCATTGGCGCGGCTCAGCGATAGACCGCCGAGGCAATGCCGCACCGATCCCTGCGTGGCCCAGCCGCAAGCTATTACGCTGCCGCTCGCGCTTTGGTCGGACGCCATGCCGCCCTATCGTGGGAAGAGCGGCGGTAGGCATTCATCGCACCAAGGCGTGCGAGCGCGCGATCCGCGTCGCGCTGACCCTGTGTCGCGACGGTGGCGGCTGCCACGGGGCCCATATGGTGCGATAATCGCGAAATCCACGTACCTACCGTTCTCAGGCCCGTATCCATGGCTATCACGATCAAAAACGAAGACGACATCGCGAAAATGCGCGTCGCATGCCGTCTGGCGAGTGAAGTGCTCGATTACATCACCCCGTTCGTCAAGCCCGGAGTGACCACGGCCGAACTCGACCGGCTCTGCCACAACTACATGCTCGACGTGCAAGGCACGGTCCCCGCGCCGCTCAATTATCAGCCGCCCGGCTATCCGCCCTACCCGAAGGCCACCTGCATCTCGGTCAACGACGTCATCTGCCACGGGATCCCCGGCGATAAAGTGGTCAAGAACGGCGACGCGCTGAACATCGACATCACCGTCATCAAAGACGGCTACTTCGGCGACACGAGCCGAATGTTCATCGCGGGCGAAGGCTCCATCCTCGCCAAGCGCCTGGCACAGACCACCTACGAATGCATGTGGCTCGGCATCGAGCAGGTGCGCCCGGGCGCCCGGCTCGGCGATATCGGCCATGCCATCCAACGGCATGCCGAGGCGAGCGGCTATAGCGTCGTGCGCGAATACTGCGGCCACGGCATCGGCACCGTGTTTCACGAAGATCCGCAAATCTTGCATTACGGCCGCCCCGGTACGGGGCTGGAGCTGCAAAAGGGCATGATTTTCACGATCGAGCCGATGATCAACGCCGGTCGGCGCGAAATTCGCACGATGCCCGACCAATGGACGGTCAAGACGAAGGATCGCAGCCTGTCCGCGCAATGGGAGCACACGGTGCTCGTGACCGACACGGGCTACGACGTGCTGACCGTCTCGGCCGGCACGCCGGCCAAGCCGTCGATCGCCGTCGCGGCCTAACCGGCAGCCCGGCGGCCCGGCGCGGCCGCAAATCCGCGCATCGCCGGCTGCGTCTGGCGATGCGCGCTCGCCCTTTCACGTATCCATCGGTATTTCGCCGTTCGCCCTAGCCTATGAGCGCCCCCGCCGTCATCACGGACCCCGCGTCGGTCAAAGCCGACTACCGCGCCGCCAAGGCCGAACTGCTCGCGCGCTTCAAAACAGCTAGCCGCGTCGATGCGCTCATGCAGACGCTGTCGCGCACCACGGACGACGCCCTGCGCCGTGCCTGGGACGTGTGCGAGCTGCCGGCGTCGAGCGCGCTCGTGGCCGTGGGCGGCTACGGTCGGGGCGAACTCGCGCCCTACTCCGATATCGACATCCTCGTCCTGCTGCCCGATACCGTGCCGCCCGAACTCGACGCGCGTATCGAACGCTTTATCGGCATGGCGTGGGACCTCGGTCTCGAGATCGGCAGCAGCGTGCGCACGGTCGCGCAATGCGTCGAGGAAGCGGCTAACGACATCACCGTTCGTACTTCGCTGCTCGAGGCGAGGCGCATTACCGGCAGCACCGCACTCTTTCAGCGCGTGGTCCTGCGCTTGAACGACGCGCTCGACGCGCGCGCCTTCTTTCAGGCGAAGGTGCTCGAAATGCGCCAGCGCCACGCGAAGTTCCAAGACACGCCGTACAGCCTCGAACCGAACGTCAAGGAAAGCCCCGGCGGGCTGCGCGATCTGCAATTGATCCTCTGGATCGCGCGCGCGGCAGGGTTCGGGCGCAGTTGGCGCGAACTCGACGAGCGCGGCCTCATTACGGCGCGCGAGGCGCGCGAGCTGCGCCGCAACGAGGCGTTTTTGAAGACGTTGCGCTCACGGCTGCACGTGATTGCCGGCCGTCGGCAAGACGTGCTCGTGTTCGACCTGCAAACGGCGGCGGCCGAAAGCTTCGGCTACAGCGCCACGCAAGCGCGGCGCGCCAGCGAGCAGCTCATGCGCCGCTACTATTGGGCCGCCAAGGCGGTGACGCAGCTCGCGACGATTCTGATCCAGAACATCGAGGCGCAACTGTTTCCGCGTACGAGCGGGATCACGCGCGTGCTGTCGGAGCGCTTCGTCGAAAAGCAAGGGATGATCGAAATCGCCAGCGACGACGTGTTCGAACGCACGCCCACGGCGATTCTCGAGGCCTTCTTGCTCTACGAAACGACGCACGGCACGAAGGGGCTCTCGGCCCGCACGCTGCGGGCGCTCTATAACGCGCGCGAGATCATGGATTCGCGCTGGCGGCGCGATTCGGAGAATCGCCGGCTCTTCATCGAAATCTTGAAGCAGCCGCGGGGCATTACGCATGCGCTGCGGCTCATGAACCAGACGAGCGTACTCGGCCGCTACCTGCTGAACTTTCGGCGCATCGTCGGGCAGATGCAGCACGACCTTTACCACGTCTATACCGTCGATCAGCACATCCTGATGGTGCTGCGCAATCTGCGCCGCTTCGCCTTGGCCGAGCATGCCCACGAATACCCGTTCTGCAGCCAATTGATGGCGAACTTCGAGCGGCAATGGGTGCTGTACGTGGCGGCGCTGTTTCACGACATCGCCAAAGGGCGCGGCGGGGATCACTCCACGCTCGGGATGGCCGATGCGCGTCGCTTCTGCCGCGATCATGGCATGACCGGCGACGACACGTCGCTCGTGGTTTGGCTCGTGCAGCATCATTTGACGATGAGCCAAGTTGCACAGAAGCAAGACACGAGCGACCCGCAAGTCATCAAGCAATTCGCCGAACTGGTCGGCAACGAACGCCGGCTCACGGCGCTTTACCTGCTGACCGTCGCCGATATACGCGGCACGAGCCCGAAGGTGTGGAATACCTGGAAAGGCAAGCTGCTCGAGGATCTGTACCGGATGACGCTCGCCGTGCTCGGAGGTGCCCGTCCCGACGAGCATTCCGAACTGAAAACGCGCCAAGAAGAAGCGCTCGCGCTGCTGCGGCTCGAGACGGTGCCCGACAACGCCCATCGCGCCTTGTGGGACGAACTCGACGTCGGCTATTTCCTGCGCCACGACGCCGCCGATATCGCCTGGCAAACGCGTGTGCTGTACCGGCACGTGCGTACCGATGCGCCGATCGTGCGGGCGCGCCCGTCCCCGATCGGCGAGGCGCTGCAAGTGCTCGTCTACGTGCAGGACCGCTCCGATCTGTTCGCCGGCATCTGCGCCTATTTCGACCGCAACAGCCTGTCGGTGCTCGATGCCCGCATCAACACGACTCGCCACGGCTACGCGCTCGATAACTTCATCGTTGCGCGCACCGAAGACGACGTGCAGTATCGCGACATCGCGAACCTCGTCGAGCAGCAACTCGCCGCCCGGCTCTCGTCGGACGCGCCGTTGCCTGAGCCGTCCAAGGGCCGCTTGTCGCGGCTGTCGCGAACTTTCCCGATTACCCCGCGCGTCGACTTGCGAGCCGACGAGCGAGGGCAGTACTACATCCTGTCCGTGTCGGCCAACGACCGGCCAGGGCTCCTTTATTCGATCGCGCGCGTGTTGGCGGTGCATCGGGTCGGCGTCCACGCGGCGCGGATCAATACGCTCGGCGAGCGCGTCGAGGACGTGTTCCTCCTCGACGGGCGCGGCCTTTCCGATAACCGCTTGCAGATCCAGCTGGAAACCGAGCTGCTGCGCGCGATCGCAGTGTGAGAATTTATGCGCGTCAAACTGACAGCCAAGCATCCGCGCCCGGCATCGCCGAGCCGCGCCCCCGTTCGTGCCGGTAGCCCGTCGGCTCGCAAGACGCCGCGTGCGGCGCCCGCCCCGATATCCGCCCCCGCCGCTAAAACGAGCGCGCCCCGTGGCGCCGCTAAAGCGGGCGGGCCAGCCGCCGCGGCCGGAAAGCGTCGCGACGGTTCGAGCATGAAGCCCCGCGAAGGCGCAGCGTACAAAGCGCCGCGAGCGCGCGCCGAGCGAGGGGCCGCGGACGATACGGCGCGGCGCGCCCCTCGGCCCGCCCAAGCGCGCGAGACGCGGACTTCGCGCGAAGAAGGCGGGCGCCAAGGTCAGCACGACACGCGGCCCGCAGGAAACAAGCGCATCGGCGCCGACCGCCGTTCCGACGAAGCGCCGCGGCGCGCGCCGCGCACGCCGGACGAGCGTCGTCCCCGGGGCGAGCGCGACGATAACGCGCGCGGCCCGCGTGCTGCGACGCGCGCACGCCCCGGCGAAGCCGCTGGCGGCAGCGCCGGCTATCGCAGCCGCGGCGGCCCGGGCGAGCGTGCCGATCGCGGCGATCGCGGCGAGCGTGCCGAGCGCTCCTTTGGCGACGCTCGCTCGGCTCGCGGCGAGCGCGCGCCGCGTGACGAGCGCGCGGCCGGCGGCGGGCGTCCCGCGCGAGGCGCTGCCGCCCGTCCGGTTCGCGAGCCGCGCGCGGAAACGGGCGACCAGCCACGCAAATTCGCCCGCCCCGCCAAGCCGGGCGCTGCGTCGACCGGCGCCGCCGCGCCGCGCCGCGAGACGGGTTTCTCCCGGTCGGGCTCTGGCTCGAGCACGAGCACGGGTGGGAGAAGCGCGAATCGCGAGGGGCGAGCTGCCTCGGAAACGCGCTCGCGGCCGACGCCGGCCAAACGCATGGACACGCCGGCCGCGAAAACCGGTTCGTTGCGCGTCGCCAAACCGGTCAAAGCCTCAACGGGCGCTAGCCAAACAGCCCATCGCGCGATCGCCGCCGACGAAGACGGGCTCGTCCGTCTCTCGAAGCGCATGTCGGAACTCGGCTTGTGCTCGCGCCGGGAGGCCGACGAGTGGATCGAAAACGGCTGGGTGCGCGTAGACGGAGAACGCATCGATACGCTCGGCACGCGTATCCGTCCCGATCAGCACATCGAAATCACGCGCGACGCCCAAGCCGCGCAATCGAAGCAAGTGACGATCTTGCTGCACAAGCCCGTCGGCTATGTGTCGGGTCAAGCGGAAGACGGTTACGAACCCGCCGTCACGTTGATTACGGCGGCCAATCGCTGGGAAGGCGATCGGGCCGATACGCGTTTCGTTCCGAGCCATCTGCGCGCACTCGCGCCGGCCGGCCGGCTCGACATCGATTCCACCGGCTTGCTCGTGCTGACGCAGGACGGCCGCATTGCCAAGCAGCTCATCGGCGAGCATTCGAGCGTCGAAAAGGAATATCTCGTGCGCGTGACGTTCGGCGATATCGAGACCGATGTCGCCGAGCACTTCCCCGCGGAAAAACTCGCGCTACTTCGGTTCGGCCTGTCGCTCGACGGCGCCGCGCTCAAAGCCGCGAAAGTGAGTTGGCAAAACGGCGAACAGCTTCGGTTCGTGCTTCGCGAAGGGAAGAAGCGGCAAATCCGCCGGATGTGCGAATTGGTCGGGCTACAGGTGGTTGGGCTCAAGCGTGTCCGCATGGGCAGCGTGGCGCTTGGCCCGCTGCCGCAGGGTAAATGGCGATATTTGCTGCCGAACGAGGCGTTTTGAGCCCAAGCCAAGCGACGAGGGGGCGCCGATCGCCCCCTCTTGCGTCAACAGCCGTGTCGAACCGTTTGCGGGCCGCTGCACGCCAGCCCGGGCTGCGCCCGGTGGCGCGCTGGTTCAATCGTCCGAATTCGGATCGAGATCCGGGAACAAGACCTCGGTGAACCCGAATTTCGAGAAATCGGTAATTCGCATCGGATAGAGCTTGCCGATCAAGTGATCGCACTCGTGCTGCACGACGCGCGCATGGAACCCTTCGGCGACACGATCGATCGGTTGGCCGTATTGATCGAAGCCGTGATAGCGGATCATCGAAAACCGATTGACCACGCCACGCATACCGGGCACGGACAAACACCCTTCCCAGCCCTCCTCCATATCTTGCGACACGGGCGTAATGGTGGGATTGATGAGGACCGTCTCCGGCACGGGCGGCGCTTCGGGGTAACGCTCGTTGTGACCGAACCCGAAAATCACCACCTGCAGATCGACTCCGATTTGCGGCGCAGCCAGCCCCGCGCCGTTCGCGGCGTGCATCGTCTCGAACATATCGGCGATCAGCGTATGCAATTCGGGCGTATCGAAATGTTCGACGTTCTGAGCGATGCGCAGCAGGCCCGGATCGCCCATCTTCAAAATGTCACGGATCATGGATTGTCGCCCTCCAGGAGCTTGCGCATACCGTCTTCGTCGAGAATCTTGATGCCGAGTTCCTCGGCCTTGGCCAGCTTACTCCCGGCTTCGGCCCCCGCCACCACGTAATCGGTCTTCTTCGATACCGAGCCGGCCACCTTCGCACCGGCCGCTTCGAGCATTTCCTTCGCTTGCTCGCGTGCGAGCGTGGGCAACGTACCGGTCAGCACGATCGTCTTGCCGGCCAACACGCCCTGCGGCGCGCGCGGCGCCGGCGGCCCTTCGGGCCACGTCACGTTCGCCCGCAGTTGATCGATCACCGTGCGATTGTGCGCCTCGGCAAAAAACTGATGGATCGACTCGGCCACCACGGGACCCACGCCCGCGACTTCCATCAACGTTTCGACCGTTGCATCCAGCACGGGCGCGAGCGAGCCGAAATGGCGAGCAAGATCTTTCGCCGTCGACTCGCCGACGTCAGGGATACCCAGCGCGAAGATAAAACGCGCGAGCGTCGTATGCTTGGCTTTCTCGAGCGAATCGATCAGATTTTGCGCCGATTTATCGGCGAAGCGCTCGAGCGCGACCAGCGTCGAGAAGCCCAGATTGAACAAATCGGCCGGCGTACGGACGAGATTTTGCTCCACGAGCTGATCGATGATCTTTTCGCCCAACCCGTCGATATCGAGCGCTCGGCGTTGCGCGAAATGCTCGAGCGCGCGCTTGCGCTGCGCCGGACACACCAGCCCGCCCGTGCAGCGCGCCACGGCCTCGCCAGGCAAACGCTCGATGGCCGAGCCGCAAGCCGGGCATTCGGTCGGCATGACGAACGCTCGGGCATCGGGCGGGCGCCGCTCCATCACCGGGCCCACCACCTCGGGAATCACGTCGCCGGCGCGGCGCACGATAACGGTGTCGCCCGCGCGCAAATCCTTGCGATGGACTTCGTCTTCGTTATGCAGCGTCGCGTTCGTCACGGTCACGCCGCCGACGAAGACGGGCGCCAGACGCGCCACCGGCGTGATCGCACCAGTGCGCCCCACGTTCACGCCGATCTCCAGCAATTCCGTCAGCGCTTCCTCGGGCGGAAACTTATGAGCGAGCGCGAAACGCGGCGCGCGCGAGACGAAACCGAGCACGTCTTGCTCGTCTTTGCGATTGACCTTGTAGACGACGCCGTCGATATCGTAGGGCAACGTCTTGCGCTTTTCTCCGATCCGCCGATAAAACGTCAGTAGCGCGTCCGCGCCTTGGACGACGGCGCGCTCGCCGCACACGGGCACGCCCAGCTCGGCATACCAATCGAGCAGCGCATCGTGCGTGTCGGGCATCGGAACGCCTTCGAGCACCCCGATACCGTAGGCGAAGAACGACAACGGCCGCCGCGCCGTGATGCTCGAATCGAGCTGACGCAGGCTGCCTGCCGCCGCATTGCGCGGATTGGCGAATTCGCGCTGGCCGGCCTCTCGCTGCTGCGCGTTCAAACGATCGAAATCGCGTCTGAACATCAAGACTTCGCCGCGTATTTCGAGCACCTTCGGGATCCGATCGCCCTTCAAGCGCAGCGGAATCGATCGCACCGTACGCACGTTGCGGGTCACGTCCTCGCCGGTCGAGCCGTCGCCGCGTGTCGCCGCCTGCACCAGGCGGCCGTCTTCGTAACGCAGCGCAATCGCCAAGCCATCGAATTTCAGTTCGCAGGAATACTCGACAGGCGCCCGGTCTAGCCGATCGCTCACGCGCTTGTCGAACGCCGTGACGTCCTCATCGGTGAAGCCGTTGTTCAGCGACAGCATCGGCAGCGCATGCACGACCGGCGCGAAGCCGCTGGCGACTTCGCCGCCTACGCGCTGCGTCGGCGATTCGGGCGTAATCAGATCGGGGTGCGCCGACTCGATCGACTGCAATTCCGAATACAAGCGGTCGTACTCGGCATCCGGGATTTGCGGCTGATCGAGCACGTAGTACTGATAGTTCGCCCGCTCGAGTTCGCTGCGCAGCCAGGCGGCGCGTTCGGCCGGCTGATCGAGGGGCGGAGGCGATTCGGCTTGCTTGCGTGCCATGTCGTTGATCTTGTTCTCGATGCGTGCGAAAACGAGCCCGCGCGGCGGGCCGCTTCGCCGGGCTGTTTACTGGCTGAACAGGCGACGCGTGGCGGCGGAGCCGGCGGGAATGCCAGCCTCCTCGAGCCGCGCGTACAGCGTCATCAATTGTTTTTCGATCGCGAGCAGCGCCTGCTCCGGCAAGGGCCGACGCTGATCGTCGACGACCCGCCCGCCGATGCGCTCCGCCAGCGATTTGGCGTAATCGCACATGAGCCTGAACGGCAGGATGTCTTCATCCGCGACGGGCACGTCGAGGATGAGCGTAATCATCTGCCCGCCCTTGTAGGTCAGGTCGTCTCGCAGGAAATTCGTGTCGCCGAATTGCAGCATGAACACGGGGCTTTGCTTGGCGTCGAGCTTGACGAAGCGCGTGCCGTCGCGCGAAAGCAGCAGAGCGTCTTGCGAGGCCACGGCCTGCACGTAGTTGGCCGACCACGGCGCGCCGTCGGACAGCACGTTGATGGACAGCTGCGCGTCGCATTGCGCCGCGAACGCATCGAGTTCGCGCGCCATCGATACGGTTTCGAGCATGTCCGGAAATTCGGGCGCACCGTCGATCGCATCGGCGAATTGCTGCACGCCCGAGACGAACTCCGAGAACTCCAGCTCGTTGAGCGCGCCACTGCGGTTGGCCAGTTGCACCGCCGCGCGCAGTTCCTCGTAGCGCTGCGCGTTCTGCAGCAACTCCCACGCACTGCCGCCTTCCGGCTTGCCTTCGATATAAACCGGCTTGCTGCCCGCGCGGCGCAACCGCTGCGCCAGCGGCGCCGCTTTCTCGCCGGCAATGGACCCGGACAAGCGAATCGGCACGACGCAATCGATCCGACGGTCGACGATATGCGGCGGCGCGGCCGAAATGGTCGTCGCGGCCGGCGTCACGGTCTGCCCGTCGCTTGACGTCGCCTCGGCGGTGGCCGCCTCCGGCGACGGTTCGGCCGTAAAACCATTAGGCGTGGTCGTCTCGGCTTGGATGTCGGCCGGAATGTCGAGCGGCGCCGAGATGCCGCCGAAGCTCGGCTCGATCCGTGCGGCCTCGCCTTCGTGCGCGCCATCCGCTCCCGTCCCGTCGCGTCGTGCGCCACGCGCCGGTTCGATGAACGGCCGTTCTTCCTCTTGATCGTGGCGCGCGGGGCCGGGCTCCGTGTCGGCCGGCATCGGCCGCGGCATCCGGCGGCGCACCTTGGCGCCTTGCCATGCGTTGTATACGACCACCCCTCCCACCACGACGGCGCCTGCGCCGATCAATCCGAGTGTCAACTCGTCCATGCACGCTCCATGAAGCATTCCTGTGTCGCGGCCGCACCCGGCTTTTTGTCCCGCCGGCGCGGATCCGCTCGTTAGACGGTATTCTGGGCGAAACCGGCAGCCGTTTCCATGTCCACGGCCACGATGCGCGACACGCCTTGCTCTTGCATCGTCACGCCGATCAGCTGCTGCGCCATCTCCATCGCGATCTTGTTGTGCGAAATGAACAGGAACTGCGTTTTGTCCGACATCGCCCGCACGAGGTTCGCGAAGCGTTCGGTGTTGGCGTCGTCGAGCGGTGCATCGACTTCGTCGAGCAAGCAAAACGGCGCGGGGTTGAGCTGGAACATCGCGAACACGAGCGCGGTAGCCGTGAGGGCCTTCTCGCCGCCCGAAAGCAGGTGAATCGTCGAATTCTTCTTGCCCGGCGGCTGCGCCATCACCTGAACGCCGGCATCCAGGATTTCGTCGCCCGTCATGATCAGCTTGGCCTGACCGCCGCCGAACAGGCGCGGGAACAATTCGCCGAAATGCCGGTTGACTTCGTCGAACGTGCCTTGCAACAAGGTACGCGTTTCCTGGTCGATCTTGCGGATCGCGTCTTCGAGCGTTTCGATCGCGCGCGTCAAATCCTCCGACTGCGCATCGAGGAACGTCTTGCGCTCCTTGGCGGCCGCGAGTTCGTCGAGCGCGGCCATGTTCACCGGCCCCAGCGCCGTAATCGCATTGTTGATGCGCGTGACTTCGCCTTGCAGATACGACGGTTTCATATCGGGCGTGAGCTTCGCTTGCAACTGCGCCTCGTCGACGCCAGCGGCCTGAAGCTGCTCGACGAATTGCTCGCCCGCGATCCGGGCCGCCTGTTCCTTGAGCTGCAGTTCGGTGATCCGATCGCGCAACGGCTGCAGCGATCGCTCCACGCTCAAGCGCGTTTCATCGGCTTGGCGCAGCTTCGCCGTCAGATCGTCGAGTTCGTGGCGCGCGGCCGAGAGCGCGGCCTCCTTATGCGAACGAACCTCCAACGCTTCTTGCAAGCCCGTGTGGGTGGTTTGCTCGTTGATCGTTTCCAGTTCGGCGCGCGCATCTTCGAGCGTGCCCGCCACGCGTTCGCTTTGTTCGTGCGCGACTTGAATGCTGCGCTTCAGTTCGTCGATCCGCGCCGCCATGTTGCGTGCCGCGAAGCGCGCATCGGAGGCCGCGCGTTCGAGATCGCGCGCGTGCGTGCGCGCCGCCGATAGGGTTTCGTCGAGCGATTCGAAGGCGAGCTGGTTCTCTTCGAAGCGAGCCTGCAGTTGTGCCAGCTCGCCGTCGTGACGTTCGAAGTTCGCCTCGGATTCCGCGCGCTGCGCCCGCTGCTCTTCGATTTGCGCGACGATCTCTTCGAGTTCCTCGCGGATTTGCGTGCTGCGTTGCGTGTAACGTTCGTGCGCTTGCGTGAGCTTGAGCACGTCCAGTTGCAGCGCGTGCACCCGCTGCGTGGCGCGCTCGACTTGCGCCCGCGCCTCGGTCACGGCCTGCGAGGCCTGCGTATGGGCCGCTTCCGCACGGATCGCGGCCGTCTTGGCCTCGTCGGCGAGCAGCGTTTGGGCGCGCAGTTGGCGCGTGAGGTTCTCGATTTCCTGCTGGCGGGCCAGCATGCCCGCTTGTTCGGAATCGGCCGCGTACAGTTGCACGCCCACGCGCGTCACGACGTGGCCCGCCTTGACGACGAGCATCGCCCCCTCGGGCAATTGCGCGCGCATGGCCAGCGCTTGAGTCAGATCGTCGGCGACATAGGCCGCGCCCAGCCAATCGCTCAGCACGGCACGCAGGCCGGCGTCGTCGATGCGGATCAGCGAGAGCAGCGGCGTGAGGCCTGCCGGCGTATCGCGCGGCGCGCCGGCGGAAGGCGGCGCATAAAAGGCCAGTTTGGCCGGCGGTGCGTCGCTCGCGAATGCCCGCACCCAATCGAGATTCGAGATCTCGAGCGCCGCCAAGCGCTCGCGCAGAATCGACTCGAGCGCCGCTTCCCAGCCCGCCTCGACGTGCAGCTTCTTCCACAGACGCGGCAACCCGGCGAGTTCGTGCTTGTCCAGCCAGGGCTGAATCTTGCCCTCGGTCTGCACGTTTTCCTGCAACTGCTTGAGCGCGACGAGCCGCGCTTCCAGTTGATGAATCTGAGCGCCCTCGCTCTGCACGCGATCGTGCGCTGCGCGACGCTCCGCCTCGGCGCGGGGCAGCGTCTCCTGCGCCTCGCCGAGACGCGCCTGCGCGTCGTTCAGAATCTCTTCCTGCTCGGCGAGCTGCATGCGCTGCTCTTCGAGCTGCGCTTCGTCGGGAACGTCGAGACCGCCCGCCTCCGATTTGAACCGTTCGTGGCGCTGTTGCAATTGCTGCAACTGCTGATCGGCGTTGCGTTGATGCGCCGCCTCCAGCTTGAGCGCCTGCTCCGTTTGCGCAATGCCCGCGCGCTCCTCGTTCAGTTGCGTTTGCGCGTCGCGCCAGCGCGCTTCGAGTGCGGGCAGCTCATCGTGTTTCGCCGCCGCCTCGTCTTCCGCCAGCGCCGCCTTTTCTTCGGCGACGGCAAGCTGCTCCTCGGCCTGTTCGAGATCGTCGCGCGCTTTTTCCGCCTGCGCCTGCCACTGCTCGCGCTGCGCCGTCAGCGCGGCGATTTGCGCTTGCACGCGGTTGCGCGATTCGATCACGAACTTGATCTCGGCCTCGAGCCGGCTCACTTCGGCATTGGCCTCGTAAAGCGAGCCTTGCGCGCCTTGCATCGCATCGCTGGCCGCGTAGTGCGCCACGCGCAGCGTTTCGAGATCGGCTTCGACTTCGCGCAGCTTGGCCGTTTGCGCTTCGAGATCGATTTGCGCTTCGGCGATGGCGCGTTGCTGACGGCCCTGTTCGCCGGCCGCCTCGTTCTTGCGCAAGAGCCACAGCAACCGTTGCTTTTCTTCGCCGTCGGTTTGCAGTTCCTTGAATCGGGTGGCGACGACGGCCTGCGCCTCGAGCTTTTCAAGGTTGGTACCGAGTTCGCGCACGATGTCTTCGACCCGCGTCAGATTTTCGCGCGTGTCGTGCAGGCGGTTCTCGGTTTCGCGGCGGCGCTCCTTGTACTTCGACACGCCCGCGGCCTCTTCCAAGAACACGCGCAGCTCTTCCGGCTTCGCCTCGATGATGCGCGCGATCATGCCCTGCCCGATGATCGCGTAGGCGCGCGGGCCAAGACCCGTGCCGAGGAAGATGTCTTGGATGTCGCGCCGGCGCGCGGGCAGGTTGTTGATGTAGTAACTGGAAGTGCCGTCGCGCGTGAGCACGCGCTTCACGGCGATCTCGCCGTACTGGCCCCACTGGCCGGCCGCGCGCCCTTCGGAGTTGTCGAAGACGAGTTCAACGCTCGCGCGGCTACCCGGCTTGCGCGCGGTCGAGCCGTTGAAGATGACGTCCTGCATCGATTCGCCGCGCAGCTCCGAGGCGCGCGATTCGCCGAGCACCCATCGCACGGCGTCGATGATGTTGGACTTGCCGCATCCGTTCGGGCCGACCACGCCGACGAGCTGGCCCGGGACCTGGAAATGCGTGGGATCGACGAAGGATTTGAAGCCAGCGAGTTTGATCGAGGTCAGACGCACGGCGATATCGCTGTTTTGAGGGTGGGTCGAACAAAAACGCGGCCGGCCACGCCCGCGCACGACACCGCGGCCGGCGAACACGGGCCGCCGCGGCGCATGCGCGGCGAGCCGCCGCCGCGATGCTTTTGGGTCGCGAAGCCGAGCGCTGACCATACCGGGCGCGTGCTCCGCGAACGAGTGGCAATCATACCATCGCGGGCTCGCCGCGCCCTCGCGAGCGCGGCCGCCGCGCCCGTGGAAGGCCCGGCCCGACGGCGTCGGCCACGCTATAATGACGCCCTTTTCCGCAGAGGACGGCGCGCGATACCCGCGCACCTAGCGCCACTCAAGCGCGTCCTCGCCAACATGCCCGCCGAGCCCGACGTGAACCCGCTACTCGACCGCCTCCAGCCCTATCCGTTCGAAAAGCTGCGCGCCCTGCTGAATGGCGCCACGCCGCCCGCCCATTTGCCGCCTATCAGCTTCGGCATCGGCGAGCCGAAACACGCCACGCCCGCCTTGATCCGCGAGGCCGTGGTCGCCTCGCTCGATACGCTCTCGAGCTATCCCGCCACGATCGGCACGAACGCCCTGCGCGAGTCCATCGCGGCTTGGGCGATGCGTCGCTACGGCCTGCCCGCGCTCGATCCGACTACCGAGGTGCTGCCCGTTTCGGGCTCGCGCGAGGCGCTGTTCGCCCTCGCCCAGACGGTCGTGGACGGCACTCGCCCCGGCGCCATCGTGCTGTGCCCGAATCCGTTCTATCAGATCTACGAAGGCGCGGCGCTGCTCGCGGGCGCCGAGCCGTATTTCGTCAACAGCGATCCGGCGCGCAACTTCGCGTGCGATTACGCGCAAGTGCCCGACGACATCTGGGCACGCACGCAATTGCTGTATGTCTGCTCGCCGGGCAATCCGACCGGCGCGGTGCTCACGCTGGACGATTGGCGCGAGCTGTTCGCGTTGTCCGACAAACACGGGTTCGTGATTGCGTCGGACGAATGCTATTCCGAGATCTATTTCGAAGAAGCCGCGCCGCCGCTCGGCGGCCTGCAAGCGGCGCACGCGCTCGGCCGCGGCTTCGAACGGCTGATCATGCTGTCGAGCTTGTCCAAGCGCTCGAACGTGCCCGGCATGCGCTCGGGCTTCGTCGCGGGCGACGCGGCCCTCTTGAAGCGCTTTCTGCTCTATCGCACGTATCACGGCGCGGCGCTCTCGCCCGTCTATCAAGCGGCCAGCGTCGCGGCCTGGGGCGACGAGGCGCACGTGCGCGACAATCGCGCCAAGTACGTCGCCAAGTTTTCGACGGTCACGCCGATGCTGGCCGAGGTGCTCGACGTCCGGCTGCCCGACGCCGCGTTCTATCTGTGGGCGAACGTCGAGCGCACGGGCCTCACCGACACCGAGTTCGCCCAGCGCCTGTACGCCGACTATAATGTCACGGTTCTGCCCGGCTCATATCTGGCGCGCACCGCGCACGGCGTGAATCCAGGCCGTCAATTCGTTCGCATGGCGCTCGTGGCCGATGCGAACGAATGCGTCGATGGCGCCAAACGCATCGTCGATTTTTGCCGCGGCCTCGCGCGCTGATCCGCGCCGAAGCGCGCGGCAGCGGCAAGCGCCGGCGTGCAGCCGGCGCGATGCCTCCCCTAGCCCTTGCGCCACACCCGTCATCTTCCGATTTCATTTAGCCAAACTACCGCCATGTCGCAACACATTCAGAGCATCATCGACAACGCCTGGGAAAACCGTGCCGAGCTGTCGCCGAAGGCAGCGCCGGCCGAAGTACGCGACGCCGTCGCGCACGCGATCGAACAGCTCGACAAGGGGCTTTTGCGCGTCGCCGAAAAGAAGGACGGCCAGTGGGTCGTCAACCAATGGCTGAAGAAGGCCGTGCTGCTCTCGTTCCGGCTCGAGGATAACGTCCCGATGCCCGCCGGCGGCTATTCCCAGTTCTACGACAAGGTGCCCTCGAAGTTCGCGAACTACACGGCTGAGGATTTCGCGGCCGGCGGTTTCCGCGTCGTGCCGCCCGCGATCGCGCGCCGCGGTTCGTTCATCGCCAAGAACGTCGTGTTGATGCCGTCGTACACGAACATCGGCGCGTATGTCGACGAAGGCACGATGGTCGACACCTGGGCCACCGTGGGCTCGTGCGCACAGATCGGCAAGAACGTGCACCTGTCGGGCGGCGTCGGCATCGGCGGCGTGCTCGAGCCGCTGCAGGCGAACCCCGTCATCATCGAAGACAACTGCTTCATCGGCGCGCGCTCGGAAGTGGTCGAAGGCGTGATCGTCGGTGAAAACTCGGTCATCTCGATGGGCGTCTATCTGGGCCAAAGCACGAAGATCTACGATCGCGAAACGGGCGAAGTCACCTACGGTTATGTGCCGCCGGGTTCGGTCGTCGTCGCCGGCAACTTGCCCTCGAAGGACGGCTCGCACAGCCTGTACTGCGCGGTGATCGTCAAGAAGGTCGACGCCAAGACGCGCGCCAAGGTCGGTCTGAACGAACTGCTGCGGGGTGATTGATGAGCGCGCCGCGCACCGTCGTCTATGGCATTCCGAACTGCGACACCGTCAAGAAGGCACGGACTTGGCTGGAATCGCACGGCGTCGCCTTCGAGTTCCACGACTTCAAGAAGGCGGGGCTGACCGCCTCGCTCGTCAAGGCGTGGCTCGGCGACGTACCGCTCGAGATCTTGCTGAACCGCCGCGGCACGACCTGGCGCGGCTTGCCCGACGACGCGAAATCCGCGGCGGAAACCGAACAAGGCGCGATCGCATTGATGGTCGAGAAACCGTCGGTGGTGAAGCGGCCCGTTGTCGTCATGGACGGCCGCGTGAAATCGGTCGGCTTTTCCGCTGACGAATACGCGGCGCTGTTCGCTTAAGCGCCGCACCGCAAGGCGCCGCGTGCGAACTCGACGTTAGCCGGTCGGCCGAGTTCGATTCGCACGGGGTGTCGCGAGACAATACGAGCATTGCCTGCCGGCGCCGACCGCCGGCATTTTTTTATCGAGAACGAAACGGTCTTTGAACCCATGTCCGGCACCCTTGCCCTCACCGAACAACTGATCGCGCGCGCGTCGGTCACCCCTGACGATCAACACTGCCAAAAGCTGCTGATCGAGCGGCTGGAAGCAGCCGGCTTTACCTGCGAGACGATCGAATCGCACGGCGTCACGAACCTATGGGCCGTCAAGCGCGGCACGCAGGGCGCGAGCGGCAAACTGCTCGCGTTCGCCGGCCATACCGATGTGGTACCCACGGGCCCGCTCGAGCAGTGGAGTTCGCCGCCGTTCGTGCCGACGCACCGCGACGGCAAGCTATTCGGCCGCGGCGCGGCCGATATGAAAACGTCGATCGCCGGCTTCATCGTCGCGAGCGAGGAGTTCGTGGCCGCGCATCCGAACCATCGCGGCTCGATTGCGTTTTTGATCACGAGCGACGAGGAAGGCCCGGCCACCGACGGCACCGTGAAGGTCGTCGAGGCCCTGAAGGCTCGCGGCGAAACGCTCGATTACTGCATCGTCGGCGAGCCGACGTCCACGCATACGCTGGGCGACGTCGTGAAGAACGGCCGGCGCGGGTCGATGTCGGGCAAGCTCGTCGTCAAAGGCGTGCAAGGTCACATCGCCTATCCGCACTTGGCACGCAATCCGATTCATCTGCTGGCACCGGCGCTGGCCGAACTCGTGGCCGAGCACTGGGACGAAGGCAACGAATATTTCCCGCCCACCACGTGGCAAGTCTCGAATCTGCACAGCGGCACCGGCGCAAGCAACGTGATTCCGGGCCGCGCGGAACTCTCGTTCAACTTCCGCTTTTCGACGGCGAGCACCGTGCAAGGGCTGCAGCAGCGGGTCCATGCGATTTTGGACAAGCATGGGCTCGATTACGATCTCGATTGGACCGTGAGCGGCTTGCCGTTCCTCACCCCGCGAGGCGAACTGTCGGACGCGCTGGCGCAAGCGATCAAGGACGAAACCGGTGTCGCGACGGAGCTGTCGACAACGGGCGGCACCTCCGACGGGCGCTTCATCGCACGCATCTGCAAGCAAGTCGTCGAATTCGGTCCGCCGAACGGCAGCATCCACAAGATCGACGAGCATATCGAACTCGCTTTCGTCGATCCGTTGAAAAACATCTACCGGCGCGTACTCGAAGCGCTGATCGCATGACGAGCCCCGGACCGTACGAGGAGAAGCCGAGATGACCACGCCGTTTCGCACCTTGCGCGACTTGCTGCGCTATGCAGTGTCGCGCTTCAATCAAGCCGAACTCGCCTTCGGGCATGGCAGCGCGAACGCCTACGACGAAGCCGCCTATCTGATTTTGCATACGCTGCGTCTGCCGCTCGACACGCTCGATCCGTTCCTGGACGCGCGCCTGCTCGACGACGAAATCGATGCCGTGCTCAAGGTGATCGAGCGCCGCGCGACGCAGCACGTCCCCGCGGCCTACATCACGCAAGAGGCCTGGATGCACGGCCTGCGCTTTTACGTGGACGAGCGCGTGATCGTGCCGCGTTCGTTCATCGGCGAGCTGCTCGAGGACGGCCTGCAACCGTACGTGGCCGATCCCGACGAGGTCGGTGCCGTGCTCGAGCTGTGCACGGGCTCGGGCTGTCTTGCGATCCTTGCCGCGCAGGCGTTCCCGAATGCCGACATCGACGCCGTCGATATTTCGCATAACGCGCTGGAAGTCGCGCATATCAACGTGAACGATTACGCGCTGAGCGATCGCATCGCCCTGTTCGAAGGCGATTTGTTCGCGCCGCTGCCCGAACGCCGGTACAACGTCATCATCGCCAACCCGCCCTACGTCAACAGCACATCGATGGATGCGCTGCCGGCCGAGTACCGGCACGAGCCGGAACTCGCGCTGGCGGGCGGCGAGGACGGCATGGATGTCGTGCGCCGCATCATCAAGGAAGCGCGCAACTGGCTGACTGACGACGGCCTGCTCGTCGTGGAAATCGGCAACGAGCGCGCCAATGTCGAGGCGGCATTCGGCGGTCTCGATCTCGTGTGGCTCTCGACGAGCGCTGGCGACGATACGGTGTTCCTGATCCAAGCCGGCGATTTGCCGGCCGTTTAGCGCGCGTTCGACGCCTGATCGCCTTTCATCGGCGGCCCCCGCGCCTATGTCCCCTCCCGAACCGACGCCTGTCGGCGAACACGACCGCGACGCGGACGACCGCGATCGCGATCGCGGCGGCCTCGGCGAGTCTGCCAACCCGGCCGAGAGCGCTGAGTCGCAAACGCGCCGCCTATGGCTGATCGCGGCCGGCGCGGGCCTGGCCTATGGCGTGTCGCTGCGCGACGCCCCGTATCCGGACCAGGCGGCGGCCAAGGTGTTGATGTGCGCATTGTTGTTCCTCGCTTGTGCGCGCCATGAGCCGTTGACCGAACGGCTGCGGTTGATGGCGGCCTTGGCGGCATCGGCTGTGGGCGACGCCCTGCTCGCCCTGCCGCAACTGACGTTTTCGTTTGTCGGAGGCCTCGGCGCGTTTCTGGTTGCGCATTTGGCGTATTGCGCCTTGCTCGCGCCGTCTGCCGTGGGCGCTGGACGCTGGCGCGGCGTCGCGCTTTGGCGGCGCGCAATCGTCGCCTTGCTCTGGGCGATTGCCGTCGCGATGTACTTCGTCTTCCTGCCGCATCTAGGACCGCTAGCCCTTCCCGTCGCGCTCTATATGCTCGCGCTGTGCGCCATGGCGAGCTTCGCCGTGTTGGCAAGGCCTGGCGGTCTGGCCCTGCCCCTTGGCGGTCTCGCATTCGTCGCCTCCGACGCCATGATCGGCATCGACCGCTTCCTCGGCGCGTTCCCAGGCAGCGGCTACGCGATCTGGTTCACGTATGCGCTGGCACAGGTGTCGATCGTTGCCGGCGTCCTGCGCGTCCTACATTCCGACGCGCGTTGACGACCGACGCGCCCCGCAGCGGCGAATCGCCTACGGCCATAGCGAATAACCCTGCCCTAAATCCGGCGCTTCGGTAAGATGCACAGGGATCGTACGCCGCGGCACGCGGTGTATCGGACACGCGCACCGATCTCTGAACAACCGCTCATGCAATTCGACTGGCTTTCTTTAGGCAGCCTGATCTTCGCCGCACACGTGCTCGGCCTCATTGCCGCTGGCCACGCCATTCTCAACACGCGCACGTCGCAAGGTGCGATCGCTTGGGCCGTCTCGCTCGTCGCCGTGCCCTACGTCACGCTCATCCCCTATCTCTTCTTGGGGCGGAGCAAGTTCTCCGGCTATGTCGACAAGCGTCGCATCGAGAGCGAACTGCTGCGTACCCGGGCCCATCCGAGCGCTTGGGATACCCGTGCGTCGTCGATGGGACGCCCGGCCGACGCACTCGGCCATGCCGTCGTGCGTGCGCTGACGCGTCTGTCCGGCATGCCGTTCCTGCCCGGCAACCACGTGCGCACGCTCGTGAACGGCGAAGCGACGTTCGCGGCGATCCTCGATGCGATCGAACAAGCCCGCCATTACGTGCTGATTCAATTTTTCATCGTTCGCGACGACGCCCTCGGCGAAAAGCTCAAGACGCTGCTGCTTGCGAAAGCGGCGCAAGGCGTGCGCGTCTGCTTCCTTTACGACAGCATCGGCAGCTTCGATTTGCCGCAGCGGTATGTCTCGGCGTTGCTCGAAGGCGGCGTGCAGATGCATCCGTTCGCGACGAATCGGCGCTTCGTCAATCGTTTCCAACTGAACTTCCGCAATCATCGGAAAATCGTCGTCGTCGACGGCGAGCGAGCGTTCGTCGGCGGCCACAACGTCGGCGTCGAATATCTCGGCGGCAATCCGCGCCTATCGCCCTGGCGCGACACGCATATCGAGCTGCGCGGTCCGGTGGTTGCGAGCGTGCAGTTCGTGTTTATCGAGGATTGGCATTGGGCGACGCAACAGCTGCCGCGGCTCGAACCGTCGCAGGCCGAAGCACCGCATGCCGCGGACGATGCCGACATGCATTGCCTCGTCGTCGCGCCGGGGCCGGCCGACAAAGAGGAAACGGGTTCATTGTTTTTCGTCGAGGCGATCAACGCGGCGCAAAAGCGAATTTGGATCACGACGCCGTATCTCGTGCCCGACGAGGCCGTGTTCTCGGCCTTGCGGCTCGCCGTCATGCGCGATGTCGACGTGCGCATTCTGATCCCGAGCCGGCGCGACCATTACGTTGTGTTCGAGGCGTCGAAGCTTTATGCGCACGATTTGATTCGCGCCGGCGTGCGGATCTTCCGCTACGGGCCGGGGTTCTTGCACCAAAAGGTCGTCCTGATCGACGACGTGGCCGCGGCGATCGGCAGCGCCAATCTCGACAACCGTTCGTTCCGGCTCAACTTCGAAATCATGGTGCTGACGATCGACCATGCTTTCGCCGCGGAGGTCGAAGCGATGCTCACGCAAGATTTCGGGCAAGCGTGGGAAGTGAGCCGCCACGAATACCGCAACGCGTCGGCGCTGCGGCGCATCGTCATGCATGTGGCGCGGTTGTTCTCGCCGATTTTGTAGGGGCACGGCGCTAAGCCACTTCGAATAACAGGACAGCGCCTCGGGGCTGGTCGTTCCCAACCGCGATGGCGATACGGCTGGGAAGCACGCCATCAGCGCCCGCCGATAAGCTCGTGATATGCCTCGGCAGCCATGTCACGTTCAAACCGTCCGATTTTTTGCGAAACCTAGCTTTCTTCGTTCGCCTTCCGATTAGCCTGTCTCGTCAGCCAACGCGCTAAGGCTTTAAAGCGCTAACCGATGAGGAACAGCAAATGGGAATTCCAGCATACATGTGGCTCAGAGACGACGGCGGCTCTACGATCCGCGGCTCATCCACCGTCGATGGACGCGAAGGCAGCATCGAAATCATCGGGTTCGGCCATGGTCTCAATCTGCCAGTCGACGGCCAGAGCGGCAAAATCACGGGCCCGCGCATGCATTCGCCGATGCACATCGAAAAAGCGTTCGATGCTGCCACGCCCTACCTGTATAAGGCTGTCGCGACCGGCCAGACGCTCGAATCGGCAAATGTACGCTGGTACCGAATCAACGACGCCGGGCGCGAGGAGGAGTACTTTTCGATGTCGCTTGAAGACGTTAGGATCACCGGCATCAATCCGGTGATGCCCAATATCAAGACCGCCGGTGCGTCTCAGATCAACCACATCGAATCGATATCGCTGCTCTATGAACGCATCACCTGGCATTATAAGGACGGCAATATTAGGTTCACCGATTCATGGCTTGATCGATAAATGGCGGCGAGCTCCATGCCGATACACGGAAAATTCATCGTCAATAGCGAGCACCTCGCACCACTCATGATGTTTGGCGTAGGCGCCTTCATGGCTTTTTCAGGGAACGGCCCGTACCGAAATCGCGGCGGCTGCACTGCGATCCCTAACAACGGCCCCATCCCCGCAGGGAAATACTGGATTGTCGATCGTCCAAGAGGTGGCCTCCGATCGAGAACACAGGCTTGGTTAAGCGATGCCTTCAATTCAGTGCGTGGCACTCCCTCCTATCGCGACGAATGGTTTGCGTTGTATCGCGACGATGGCCTGGTCGATGATCACACTTGGGTGGATCTCGTCAAACGTGGCAATTTCCGACTACACCCAACTGGAGGCCAAGGGCGCTCGCTAGGATGTATTACCTTGGCGAGCTATGTCGACTACCAGAGCATTCGGCGAGCACTGCTAAGCACGACCACCACCCCGGCGGGAAACTCCGGAATAAAAGCGTACGGCTGGATCGAGGTGACGGCTTATGGCAATGCTTGCCCGTAAATTTGCCAAAACCGCTCTCTTTGCTTCGCTACTATTTATATCGATAAGATATATTTATGGCCCATTGTCGCTCAAGCAGAAATGGAACCAGGATTACTCCCTTACCGTCGCAGAGGCGCTTGGCTTTCGTGACATCGAGCTTTTCGATGTTGCCTTCGGCTCATGTACGAGCGCAGTCGCTGCGTTTGCAATTTATGTGGTCTTAATGTTTATTTTTCGACATATTCACGAAAGACAGCACCTTTGACCGCGCAACGCGGCGCCTCATCTGCCGAAGCAGCGCACACGCGCCTACTCGAGTACGCACGGGGCAAGATATCCAACACGGGCAGCATGCCACTCTGCCCGTGTCCGTCCGGTGCCGAGGCATACAACCGAACACCGATGAACTCGAAGAATCGAAACGGTCCAATCAGCCAGCAATGGCACCCCCTCAAAGCAACGCCTCGATATCCGCCGCGATCGTCTCCGGCGTCGTTTTCGGCGCATATCGCTTCAGCACCTTGCCTTGACGGTCGACGAGAAACTTCGTGAAGTTCCACTTGATCCACCTCGTCCCCAGCAGCCCTCGCGCTTCGCCGGTCAGGTAGCGAAACAACGGGTGCGCGTCGGGCCCTTTCACATCGACCTTCTCGAACAACGGAAACGTCACGCCGAAATTCTTTTCGCAGAAGCTGCCGATTTGGGCCGCATCGCCCGGCTCCTGCTTGCCGAATTGGTTGCACGGGAACCCAAGCACCTCGAACCCGCGTCCGCCGAACCGTTCCTGCAGCCGCTGCAAGCCAGCATACTGCGGCGTGAACCCGCATTCGCTGGCCGTATTGACGATCAGCAGCACCTTGCCGCGGTAGCGGTCCAGCCCAACCGGCTCGCCGCCCAGCGTCCGGGCGGAAAACGTATAAAGCGTACTCACCAGGTCGCCTCCAAAGGAAAAACGCAAGTCTATGCGAAAGCGCCCGCGGCCGCCCGAAGCAAGGTTGGCACAGACGATGCGCGCGAGCGTCTAAAATAGCGCTTTTCGAGCTGCCGGCCCCGTCGTGATCCGTTTCAATCAATTCAGCCTCGCCCGCGGCGTCAAGCCGCTTTTCGATGCCACCTCGTTCACGCTGAATCCCGGCGAAAAGGCCGGACTCGTCGGCGCCAACGGCGCGGGCAAGTCCACTTTGTTCTCGGTCCTGCGAGGCGAACTCCATCCCGACGCGGGCGACTTCTCGCTGCCGCCCGCCTGGCGCATCGCGCACGTCGCCCAGGAGACGCCCGCCGCCGAGAAAACCGCGCTCGAGTACACGCTCGACGGCGATGCGGCCTTGCGCGAAATCGAAGCACGTATCGCCCAAGCCGAGGCCGACCACGACGGCGACGCGCTCGGACACGCGCACGCGGCCTTCGCCGACGCCGACGGCTACACCGCCCCGGCCCGCGCCGAGGCGTTGTTGCTCGGCCTCGGTTTCACGCTTGCGCAAACGCGAGAACAGGTGGCCAGCTTTTCGGGCGGGTGGCGCATGCGCTTGAATCTGGCGCAAGCACTCATGTGCCGGTCCGATCTGCTGCTGCTCGACGAACCCACGAACCACTTGGATCTCGACGCCATCGTCTGGCTCGAAGACTGGCTCGCCCGCTACCCGGGCACGCTCGTGATCATTTCGCACGATCGCGAATTCCTCGATTCGGTCTGCAACGTCACGCTGCATCTCGAGAACCGCCAGGTGAAGCGCTACGGCGGCAACTACTCGCAGTTCGAGATCCTGCGCGCGCAGCAGCTTGCTCTGCAGCAAAACGCCTACGAGAAGCAGCAAAAGACGATCGCCCACCTGCAAAGCTTCATCGATCGCTTCAAAGCGAAGGCGACCAAAGCTCGCCAAGCGCAGAGCCGGATGAAGGCGCTCGAAAAGATGGAGCGGATCGCCCCCGCGCATGCGGCTTCTGCGTTCACCTTCGAGTTCCGCACGCCCGATTCCGCGCCCAATCCGATGCTGGTCATGGAAGATGTGCGCTGCGGCTATCGCACGGACGATGGCCTCGACATTCCGATTCTCGACGGCGTGACATTGTCGGTTCAGAACGGTCAGCGTATCGGCCTGCTCGGCGCGAACGGCCAGGGCAAGTCGACGCTCGTCAAGACGCTTGCGGGGACGCTCGACGCGCTCGGCGGCACGATGCGCGCGGGCCGCGGCCTGGCGATCGGCTACTTCGCTCAGCACCAGTTGGAAACCTTGCGGCCCGACGATTCCCCCCTCGCGCATCTGGCCCGCATCGCGCCCGACACGCGCGAGCAGGAGCTGCGCGATTTCCTCGGCGGCTTCAATTTCTCGGGCGATATGGCCTCCTCTCCGATCGCTCCGTTTTCGGGCGGCGAGAAAGCGCGGCTTGCGCTGGCGCTGATCATCTGGCAAAAGCCGAATCTGCTCTTGCTCGACGAACCGACGAACCACCTCGATCTCGAAACGCGGCATGCACTGACCATGGCGCTCGCGCAATTCGAAGGCACGCTGATCCTCGTTTCGCACGATCGACATCTGCTGCGCGCGAGCACGGATCAGTTCATGCTCGTGGCGAAGCACCGTTTGCAACCGTTCGACGGCGACCTCGACGACTACCGCGACTGGCTGCTGCAACACGCGGCCGACACGCGTGCGGCGGCCAAGGCCGCAAGCCAAGCGAGCGGATCCGGCGAAAGCGCTCGCACGAGCGAGACGGCTGCCGGCAACCGCAAGGACCAGCGCCGGCAGGAAGCCGAAGCGCGCCAGAAGCTCGCTCACCTGAAAAAGCCGCTGCAAACGCGTATCGCGAAGCTCGAAAAGGAGATGGATGCGCTGGGGACGGAAAAGGCGACGCTCGATGCGTTCGTCGCCGCGCCCGAGAGCTACGAGCCTGCCATGAAAGCCAAGTTGACCGACGCGCTCAAGCGCCAAGGCGAAGTCCATGCTCGCCTAGAAGCGCTGGAAGCCGAATGGCTCGAGGCGCAGGAGGAACTCGAACAAATCGGCTGAGGCCCGCCGCGGCCGGCGGCGTGCTCGGCCCGTTCGCCCGAGAATCGGGCCGGGCAAGAACCGACAGGAGGTCTACGTTGACGACCGATGCTCCGCTGCAAGGTTTGCGTGTACTCGATCTCACCCGCCTGCTGCCTGGCCCGCTTGCCACGCTGCGGCTAGCGGAACTTGGCGCCGACGTCCTCAAGATCGAGGAACCCGGCACCGGCGATCCGGCGCGCGCCATGATGCAAGCGCCGGCCGACCGTGCGAGCGGCGTGCCGAGCGCGTTTTATCGTCTCGTCAATCGAGGCAAGCGCGAGACGCGGCTCGACTTGAAGTCCGAAACGGGCCGCACGGTCTTACGCGCGCTCGTGCGCGAATCGCACGTGCTCGTGGAAAGCTTCCGGCCTGGGGTCATGGACAAACTCGGGCTCGATTACCGGAGTCTGGCCAAGGTCAACCCCAAGCTCGTCTATTGCTCGATCACCGGCTACGGGGCGGCCGGCCCGTTCTCGCAGCGGCCCGGGCACGACCTGAACTATCTGGCCTACGCCGGGGTGCTCGACCAACTATCGGCGCCGGACGGCACCCCCATCGTTCCGAACATTCAGATCGCCGATTTGCTCGGCGGCGCGCTGCCGGCCGTCACGCGTATCCTTGCGGCGCTGTGGCGCGTTTCGCGCGGCGGCGACGGCGCGTTCGTCGATGTCTCGATGACGCATTCGATCCATGCCCACAACATCGCCGCCAGGGCCACGCTCGAGAATGCCGATCGGGCCGCCCCGTCCAGCCTCGACGAATTGCAGGCGGGCCACGGGCTACTCAACGGCGGCGTGCCCTGCTACAACGTCTACCGGACGGCCGACGACCGGTGGCTCGCCGTGGGCGCACTCGAATTGAAGTTCTGGGAGCGGCTGTGCCGCGCCTTGGGCCGGCCCGATTGGGCCTCGCGGCATTGGAGCTTGGGCCAGGTCATCGGCGGCCCCGATGCCATTGCGCTGACGCAGGAATTGGCCCGCCACATCGCCACGCATAGGCTCAAGACGTGGATCGAATTGCTCGAGCCGCGCGATTGCTGCGTGTCGCCCGTGCTGACGGTCGAGGAAGCCCGCGCACATGTGCTGTTCCAACCGGCCCAAGCGGCTCAAGCGGCTCAAGCGGCTCAAGCGGCCCCTCCGGCCCGACCGGCGACGTCCGCGCGACCGAGCAAGCCTGACGACGATCGGTGAAACGTGCGCCGGACTCGGAGCCCAAGCCCGGCGCTGCGCGGCTTATTCGAGTTCCTTGATCCGGTCGATCGCCTGCTCGATTCGATCGACGGCCAACACCTGCAACCCATCGATTGCTTGCTTCGGCGCATTCGCCTTCGGAATCAATGCCGCCGTGAAGCCAAGCTTGGCCGCCTCTTTCAACCGCTCCTGACCGCGCGGCGACGGCCGGATTTCGCCGGCAAGACCCACTTCGCCGAACACGATCAAGCCTTTCGGCAGCGGCTTATTGCGCATCGACGAATGAATCGCGAGCAATACGGCCAGATCGGCAGCGGGCTCCGCGATCTTCACGCCGCCCACCGCATTGAGGAACACGTCTTGGTCGAAACACGCGATGCCGGCGTGGCGATGCAGCACGGCCAGCAGCATCGCCAGCCGGTTCTGCTCGAGCCCGACTGCCAGCCTGCGCGGATTGGGCACTTGCGCCGTATCCACCAGCGCTTGGATCTCCACGAGCAACGGACGTGAACCTTCTTGCGTGACGAGCACGCAAGAGCCGGGGACGATCTGCTCGTGTTGCGACAAGAACAAGGCCGATGGATTGGCGACGCCTCGCAGCCCGCGTTCGGTCATCGCGAATACGCCGAGTTCGTTCACGGCGCCGAACCGGTTCTTGAACGCGCGCACGAGCCGGAACGACGAGTGCGTATCGCCCTCGAAATACAGCACCGTATCCACGATGTGTTCGAGCACGCGCGGCCCCGCCAGGCTGCCTTCCTTCGTCACATGCCCGACCATGACAATGGTGGTACCCGACTGTTTCGCGATGCGCGTGAGCTGCGCCGCGCATTCGCGCACCTGTGCCACCGACCCGGGTGCCGAGGTGAGCGCTTCCGAATAGATCGTTTGGATCGAATCGACGACGGCGACGTCGGGTTGTTCGGCTTCGATTGCCGCTTGAATCTTTTCGAGCTGAATCTCGGCCAGCAATTTCAGATCGGCCGCCCGCGAGCCCGGCTCGAGCAGCGCCAGGCGCTGCGCGCGCAACCCGATTTGGGCCGCCGATTCCTCGCCGCTGATGTAGAGCGCGCTGCGCTCCTCCGACAGCGACGCCAGCGATTGCAGCAGCAAGGTGGACTTGCCGATGCCCGGATCGCCACCGATCAGCACCACGCCGCCCGCGACGAAGCCGCCGCCGAGCACGCGGTCGAACTCGCCGATGCCCGTCGAGAAGCGCGGCACGTCGGCCGCTTCGATGTCGGCAAGCCGCTGCACGGGAGCGCTCTTGGCAAGCGACTGAAAGCGATGCGCGCCGGGGCTCGGCGCGACCGTCTCGACGAGGGTATTCCAAGCGCTGCAAGCAGGGCATTGCCCTTGCCACTTCGGCGATTGACCGCCGCATTCGGTACAGGTGTACGTCGTCTTCTGTTTTGCCACGCGCGGTCCTTAGCCGTTCTTTTTCATCGATCGCGAAGAGAGGAGGAAAAGCGAGACGCCGGATCGCTCATTCGGCCAGCACGGGCACACGCTGCGCCACCGCGCAGGTCAGCTCGTAGCCGATCGTGCCGCACGCGCGGGCCACGTCGTCGACCGGCAACTGCGCTCCCCACAGTTCAACGCGCGAGCCGACATTCGCGGCCGGGCAAGGCGTGAGATCGACCGTGAGCATATCCATCGACACGCGCCCGATCAGACGCGTACGGACGCCGTCGACGATGATGGGCGTGCCCTCGGGCGCACAGCGCAGATAGCCGTCCGCATAGCCGCACGCCACGACGCCGATCCGCATCGGCCCCGGCGCCGTGAAGGCCGATCCGTAGCCAACGGTCTGTCCCTTTGCGAGCGTTTGCACGGCAATCAGCTCGGATGCGAGCGTCATGGCGGGCTGCAACCCGACCCCGTCGACGTCGGCCGTCACCCCGGTGGGCGATGCGCCGTAGAGAATGATCCCCGGCCGTACCCAATCGAAATGCGCTCGGGGATGCCACAGCGTGGCCGCCGAGTTCGATAGGCTGCGCGCACCGGCGATGCCCTCGGCGCCCCGCTCGAAGGCGTCGATCTGGTGCTCGATCCCCCGTTCGCCGTCGGCATCCGAAAAATGGGTCATGAGCACGATCTGCCCGACACCGGGGCACGCGCGGGCCCGTTCCCACGCCGCGCGGAACTTCTCGGGCGTGTAGCCGAGCCGGTTCATGCCGCTGTTCATCTTCAACTGAACGTTGACGGGCTTGGACAAGCGCGCCATTTCCAGCATGCGCAGTTGCTCGTCGCTGTGCACGGTGGTGGTCAGGCTGTAGCGGTCGATGACGTCGATATCGGTGGGACGGAAAAAACCTTCCAGCAGAAGAATCGGGCCGGCCCATCCCAGCTCCCGCAATTTGACGGCCTCTTCGAGGTCGAGCAAGCCGAAGCCGTCCGTCGCCCGCAAGCCGGGAAACGCGCGGGCAAGCCCGTGCCCATAGGCGTTGGCCTTGACGACGGCCCATACTTTGGCCTTCGGGGCGTGGCGCCGGGCAACAGCGAGATTGTTGGCCAGGGCGGCGGTATGAATGGTGGCGAGAAGCGGGCGCGGCATGACGTTTTCTTTAGAGGCACAGGGCCATATCGGGATGGGATGGCGCATGATCCAACGCGCGGCGGGTAGCCGTGCGCCGTTCGGCCGGCGCGCCAGCCGTCCGAAGCCACCTATTTTCGTGATATAAAGCCGTGCGCACAACCCATTTCGAACGGCCTAAGTCCTAACGCGTCACTCGCGCCCGGGGAGGACGCGCCGCAAAGGACCGCACCGCATCAGATGAAAAAAGGTTTTTACTCCATCATGGCCGCGCAGTTTTTCTCGTCGCTGGCCGATAGCGCCCTTCTGATTGCCGCCATTGCACTGCTCAAAGATCTCCATGCCCCGAACTGGATGACACCGCTGCTCAAGCTGTTCTTCGTCCTGTCGTACGTCGTGCTGGCCGCTTTCGTCGGCGCGTTCGCGGATTCGCGGCCCAAAGGGCGCGTCATGTTCGCAACGAATACGATCAAGATCGTGGGCTGCTTCTTCATGATGGTCGGCGCGCACCCGCTTGCCGCGTATGGGGTCGTGGGCTTCGGCGCTGCCGCTTACTCGCCCGCCAAATACGGCATCTTGACCGAACTTCTACCGCCGGAGCGGCTCGTGGCGGCCAACGGCTGGATCGAAGGCACGACCGTCGCATCGATCATCTTGGGGACGGTGCTCGGCGGCGCCTTGATCAGCCCTCATATCGCCGCGCACGTGCTCAAGCACCACGTGCCCCTCGTCCATACCCCGGCCGAAGCGGCGATGCTCGTCATCATGGGCATCTATGTCGCCGCCGCGCTGTTCAACCTGAGCATTCCGGATACGGGCGCCCGCTACCCGAAGCAGCAACACGGGCCGATCAGGCTCATCACCGATTTCGCCGATTGCTTCGTGACCTTGTGGCGCGACAAGCTCGGCCAGATTTCGCTCGCCGTCACGACGTTGTTCTGGGGCGCCGGCGCCACGTTGCAGTTCATCGTGCTCAAATGGGCCGAGGTGTCGCTCGGCATGTCGTTGTCCGAAGGCGCGATCCTGCAGGCGATCGTCGCGGTCGGCGTGGCCGGCGGGGCGATGTTCGCGGCGGCGCGCGTGCCGCTCAAGAAATCGCTGTCGGTCCTGCCCGTCGGCATCGTCATGGGATTGGCCGTCATGGCCATGGCGTTTTATTCGCGCCAGCTCGTGCCCGCCAACTGGGGCTTTTACTTCGGTCGCTTGCACGTGCCCGGCTATCTGATCATTGCCTACTTGTTCTTGATGTTCGTGGGCGCCCTATCGGGTTTCTTCGTCGTGCCGATGAACGCGCTGCTGCAGCATCGCGGGCACGTCTTGCTCTCGGCCGGCCATTCGATCGCCGTGCAAAATTTCAACGAGAACCTGTCAGTGCTCGTCATGCTGTGTCTGTATGCCGTACTGGTCTGGTTGGACGTGCCCGTTTCCATCGTCATCGTCCTATTCGGCACCTTCGTTTGCCTCATGATGTGGCTCGTCATGCGGCGCCACCAAGCCAATCAACGCGCGTTCGATTCCGTCGCGCTGATCGGCGAAGTCAAACACTGAATCCCACGGCCGCTGCGCGGCCGCTCGCCATGCAAAGCCCCATCCATAACGTTTTGACGATCGCCGGCTCCGATTCCAGCGGCGGCGCCGGGATTCAGGCGGATCTGAAGACGTTCTCGGCGCTCGGCGTCTATGGAGCGAGCGTCGTCACGGCGTTGACGGCACAAAACACGCATGGCGTGCGCGCCGTGCACGCGCCCGACGGCGCGTTCGTCGCGGCGCAGCTCGATGCCGTATTCGACGATGTCCGTATCGACGCCGTGAAGATCGGGATGCTGGCGAACGCCGACATCGTGCGCGCGGTGGCCGCGGCGCTGCGGCGCTATCGGCCCGCGCGCGTCGTGCTCGATACCGTCATGCTCTCGAAGAACGGCCACGCGTTGCTCGCTCCCGACGCCGTCGCGGCGCTGCGCGAGGAACTGCTGCCGCTGGCGGGGCTCGTCACGCCGAACCTCGACGAAGCGGCCGCACTCGTCGGCGCAGACGCACCGGCTGCCGACGAAACCGCCATGCGGCAACAAGGGGAAGCGCTGCGCTCGCTCGGCGCGCGTGCCGTTCTCATCAAGGGGGGGCATCTGGGCGGCGCCGAGAGCCCCGATTGGCTCATCGACGAAACGGGTGCCTACCGTCTCGGCGCCGCGCGCGTCGAGGTCAAGCAGACCCACGGCACCGGCTGCACGCTCTCGGCGGCCATCGCGGCGCTCATCGTGCAGCGGCCCGACTGGCTCGGCGCCGTGACCGATGCGAAAACGTATCTAGTCGGCGCATTACGCGAAAGCCCACGCCTTGCGGTCGGCACGGGCATCGGCCCGCTCCATCATTTTTATCGGTGGTGGTGACGAGCGCACCGGCAAGGCCGGTCGGGCCGATCATGCCGATAAATTGCCCGCTACGGCTCGCAAGCGCGCTCACGCGGTTTCCAATGCATACGCGCTAGCCTGCTCGGGCCATTCGTCGGGTACGACGAATCCGCGCTCGGTCTCGCGCCAGCACTCAGGCGCTAGCGGATCGCGCTCGAATACCGCAATCATCGCCGGGCCGGTGGGCTGCCCAATCTGCCCGATCCCAAGCTGCTCTAGCCGCTCGGCCAATGCCTGCGCGGTCGCCAAGCCGGCCACGTCAACCTCATGATCCGCAATGCCGGCCCGCGGCGCGAGCCAGGCGAGGCGCGGTAAGACGGCCCAGCGGGCCTCGTCGCGACTCGCGCGCAGGGCGGGCCAATCGCCGCGGGTAACCCAAAAGCCGCGATGATGCGCCGGCTCGATCGACGGTGCGACCGGCGGGGCTTCGCCCCACCGGTAGAACAGCCAGCCTTTGACGAACATCTGCGGCTGCCACGGACCGGCATGCCCCAAGGCGCCGAACTCCTCGCGCGACGACAACGGTAATTGATGCCCGAGCAAATGCGCGAGTTTCAAGTCGAAACGATCTTGTAGATTGGGGCCGACATAATCGGCCAACTCGGCCCGCTCGCCGCCCGCATGCAGATAGCATTTGACGGCCAGTTCCCAATGCAGCCGCCGCCCGCTCGCGCTTTCGATGAGAAAATCGCACTCGCCGATCGTCCGGCCCGCGAGCCGAAGCGCGACGTTCGCGGCGACAAGCCGACCGGCCGGGCCGTGCTGCAAGAAAAAGCCGAGCAAACACTCGGCGTAGCGACCTAGCCGCACGATGCGCGTCGCTGCGATCGCTTGGTGCAATGCAGCCGGATCGCGGTCGAGTTCGCGCAGCCAATCCAACGTGGCGGCCTCTTGCTGCACCGTCTCGAATGGATCCGCAAGTTCGCCGCCGGGCAGCTGGGCACGGAGCAACGGGACGCTCAATAGCAGCCAGGCCAAGTCGCGAACGATGGGATCGAGCAGCGCGCCTTGCAGCGCGGCGAGCGCGGCAGCGGGATCGGCGGCCGGCTCGAGCGCGCTCATCGCGATGCCTGGGTCTCGGCCAGTACTTGCCGGTACGTATCGTGGGCCAGGCACAGATCGACCCAGGCCTTTGCCTTATCCGGCAAGCTGCGCAACAAGTATGCGGGATGGTAGGTCACGATGACGGGCACCTCTTCATAGCGATGCACGCGGCCTCGCAGCGACGAAATGCTGGCGTCGGTCTTGAGCAGGTTTTGCGCGGCGACGCGCCCGAGCGCGACGATGAGCTTCGGCTTGAGCAACGCCACCTGCCGCTGCAAATACGGCTCGCAACGGGCGACTTCGTCGGGCTCGGGATTCCGATTGCCGGGCGGCCGGCATTTGACGACGTTCGCGATATAGACGTTCTCGCCCCGCGCGAGCGAGAGCGCGCGCAGCATGCTGTCGAGCAGTTTGCCCGCCTGGCCGACGAACGGCTCGCCCAGCTTGTCCTCGTTTTCTCCAGGCGCCTCGCCGATCAGCATCCAATCGGCCTCGCGGTCGCCGACGCCGAACACGGTGTTCGTGCGCTGTTCGCACAGCCGACAGCGCTCGCATGCCGACACGCGCGCATGGAGCGCGTCCCAATCGAGCGTTGCCACGCCGCCCGCATCGCGAGGCTCGACCGCGGACGAGGCGTCGGCGAAATCGGGCATCGACGGCATGACGGGCATCGCGGACGGCATGGGCTCGAAATCGTCCCAAGCCGGTTCGTCGATGGGCGGGGCGAGCGGCGCGTTGCTCTCTTGCTTGGCCGCCGAACTCGCGGGCTGCGCCTGAACGGGTACGGTCACGGGCACCGAGGGCCGTTCCTCAACCCGTGCAACACCCGCCCCCCTCTCCTGCGCCGCTTCAGCACCATGCGTCGACGGCGCGATCGCCGCCGCCGGCACCGGTTCGCCGCGCGCCGTCTCCTGTGCGACTTGGCCTGGGCCGTTCGACGCCCCGCGCCGCACCCATAACGTCCCGAGACCCAGCGTCTCGAGCGCGGCTTCATCGAGCGGCATCACTCGCCCTCCTTCGAAAACGTGCAGCGCATGACGAGCGCGTCCTCGCGGCCATGGCGTCGTGCGGGATAGTAGTTCTTGCGTCGGCCGATCGTCGCAAATCCAAAACGTTCGTAAAGCCGCAATGCACGCACATTGGACGGCCGCACTTCGAGCAGCAGACCCGACAGCTGCTTGCTGCGCGTCGTGCGAACGGCCTCGCGCAGCAAGGCGAGACCCGCTCCCGTGCCCTGCACTTGCGGCGCCACGCACAGATTGAGCAAATGCATCTCGTCGACGACGGGCATCAGCACGCAGTAGCCGACCAGGGCGCCCGCGACATGCCGCATGCAGATGCCGAAATAGCCGTTCCGCAGCGAATCTTCGAAGTTGCCGCGCGACCACGGAAAATCATAGGCTTCGTGTTCGACGGCAGCGACCTCGTCGAGATCGGCTTCCGTCATCGGCGAGAGGTAGCGGTCGGCCAGCAATACCCCGCTCATCGTGCCTCCCGCCCACCGCCCGCCGCACGCGCTGCAAGACGTTCGGCGGTTGTCTGTGCGACTTTGTCGCGCACGTACTCGGGCGCCGCGTGTTCGGCGGCAACCGTTCGGCCCGCCCAGTAGGCGCGCAGCGCCGCGAAAGCCAGCGGTTGCGCGTGCGGCAGCGCAGCTCGGTCGACGACGCTCGCGCGTTCGGCCACGGTCAGACGCGCGCCGAATGCATCGGCTGCATTGCCGGCCAGTGCGAACGGCGTATCCGGCGCAATAAGCGCGTCAGGCGCGCCGAGCGACGGCGGCACGACGGTCCGCCATTCGCCGGCAGCGGCGTCCCAAGCGTAGTCGGCCCAGTACACCTCGTCCATTCGCGCGTCGAGCACGGCCAACACGCGTGCGATCGACGGGTCGCGCCGCCGTGCGCTCTCGGCGCAGATCAGCAGCGTGCCGATCGGCACGACGGGCACGTCGAGGCCGAACGCGAGGCCCTGCGCCACGCCGGTGGCCGTGCGCAAGCCCGTGAACGAACCGGGGCCGGCCCCGAAGGCGACGGCGTGGCATGCATCGAGCGCGAGCCCCGCTTCGTCGAACACTTCGCGCACGGCCGGCAGCACGCGCGTACTGGAAACGGGGCCCGTGGATTCGTGTCGCGTCCAAACGCGCGCGGGCGCGGGTTGCGAGCAAGCCGAGGCGGCCGAGGGGGCCTCCGAGGAAATCAGCGCGACCGAGCAATATTCGGTCGAGGTATCGAGAGCAAGCAGCACGGTTGATGTCATGGGCGCTATTGTAATGCGGCTCGTGCGGCGCCCCGCCGCCCGTATGCGCCGCCCGCGTTTGGAAGCATCGCTCGATCTTTCCGGCTCGAACGCTTGCTATGATCGGCGGCCTTATCGTTTATGCACGGGAGAAACCATCGTGAGCAACGTCGACGCACAGTTCGAGCAAGCGCAGGTAGACGTCAAGAGCCTGCCCGAGAAACCGGGCAACATGACGCTACTGCGTCTTTATGCGCTCTTCAAGCAAGCCACCGAGGGCGATGTGCATGGCGACAAGCCCGGCTTCGCCGATATCGTCGGCAAGTACAAGTACGACGCCTGGGCCTCGCTCAAGGGTACCGAGCAGGACGTGGCGAAACAGCAGTACGTCGAACTCGTCGAATCGCTGAAGAACGGCACCGCAAGCTGAGCTGGGCCACCCCGCGCCGCGCGGGCAGCGCTCGCCGCCACGTTCGCACGTTCGCCGGCCGGTAGCCGTTGCCTCCACCGGCCGATTTTGCCCGCCACGCCACGTAACGGTGGCGCAGCGCAGCAAAAACCCCTATAATGCGCTCTACGCTTCTCGCGCCGGCCTACATTGGTGTGTGCAGCGTGCCGTAGCGTTTTGCTCCAATCCAGTTTAGAACCTGTCCCCTTCCGCCTAGGCCTTCGCAGGCCGTCTCATACCAGGCTGGCGGCGATGCCATAACGGCGTCCCGTATCCGATACAGCTTCTAACGAAAAGCTCGCCCCTGTTCGCGAGCTGCCCCCGTTTTGCGATTTGCTCGCGTGCGCTCGTGCATGCTGAATCCGACGACTTGGGTAATGCCGATTGGCGCCGACGCCTTATTAGCCGTCTTCTTAGGATTCTCATGACCTCGAGCTTCGATTCCAGCCCGCTGAACGCCATTGCCGATCGCGCCCTCGGCCAGGACGCCGACGCAGCGCCCGCCAATGCGGCGTCCGCAGACGCGGCGCCGACCGATGCCGCCGCCACCGATGCACCGTCGGGCCCCACGTTCGCCTCGCTCGGCCTGTCGCCCGAAATCGTTTCGGCGCTGACGGCTGCAGGCTACGCGGCTCCCACGCCGGTGCAGCAGCGCGCCATTCCCGCCGGCATCGCCGGCCGCGACCTGCTCGTTTCGAGCCCCACGGGCTCGGGCAAAACGGCAGCCTTCATGCTGCCGGCCATCGAGCGCTTCGCTCAAATGCAAAAGACGCAAGCGGCACAGCCGCGCGAGGCCGGTGGCGATCGTCGCCCGCGCCGCGGCCCGCCCGTCGCCCGCCCGGGCTTGCTCGTGCTGACGCCCACGCGCGAACTCGCCATGCAAGTCACGACGGCCGCATCGGCCTACGGCAAGCATCTGCGCCGGCTGCGCACGGTCAGCATTCTCGGCGGTGTTGCGTACGGCCAGCAATTGATGCTGCTCGCGAAGAACCCCGAAATCCTCGTGGCGACGCCCGGCCGTCTGCTCGATCACCTCGAACGCGGCCGTATCGATCTGTCGCAATTGCAGATGCTCGTGCTCGACGAAGCCGATCGCATGCTCGACATGGGCTTTATCGACGACATCGAAACGATCGTCGCCGCCACGCCCGCCACGCGGCAGACGATGCTCTTCTCGGCCACGCTCGACGGTAAGATCGGCTCGCTGACGGGTCGCCTGCTCAAGGATCCGGAGCGCATCGAAATTGCGCGCCAAGTCCAATCGAGCTCGAACATCGCGCAGACGGTTCATTACGTCGACGACCGGGATCACAAAGATCGCCTGCTCGATCACCTGTTGCGCGACGACGCGCTCGATCAAGCCATCATCTTCACGGCAACGAAGAGCGAAGCCGATCAGCTGGCCGGCCGCCTGGCCGATGCCGGCTTCTCCTCGGCCGCGCTGCACGGCGATCTACCGCAAGGCGCGCGCAACCGGACGATTCGCGCACTGCGCGAGCGTCGCGTGCGCGTGCTCGTGGCGACGGACGTCGCTGCGCGCGGGATCGACATCCCCGGCATCACGCACGTGTTCAACTACGATCTGCCGAAGTTCGCCGAAGACTACGTGCACCGCATCGGCCGTACGGGCCGCGCGGGCCGCTCGGGCATCGCCGTGAGCCTCGTGCATCACGCCGAGCAAGGCGCGCTCAAGCGGATCGAGCGTTTCGTGCGCGCGCCGCTGCCTGTCAACGTCATCGAAGGCTTCGAGCCGCGTAAGGCCCCGCCGGCGCGCACGGGTAACGGCCGTGGCCGCCCGGGCGGCGGCAATGGCGGCCGACGCTTCGGTTCGAGCAGCAACGGCGCTTCGCGTGGCAATGGCGAGAACCGTAGCAGCACGGGCAACGGCTTCGGCGGCAATGGATTCGGCGGCCGTGGCAGCTCGAACGGCTCGCGCAGCGGCTACGGCTCGCGCGACGGCTATGGCGCGCGCGACGGCCAAAGCCGCCGCGGCGACGGCGGGCGGGGCGCTCGTCGAAACGGCTAAGTCTCCCGGCGCATGAGTGCGTCGATACGAAAACCGGTGCTAGATGCACCGGTTTTTTTTCGCCCGGCCCGGCGACGCGGGCCCTCGCATTGATCGAGCCCCTTTTTCACGATGCGAAAAGATTTTTTGTGTCGTAAAAATCTGTGCTGCGTGGCACAACCGCAACCGTTGCGACATGGAAAACGGCATTTCTCATTGCAAAATATAGAACCTATCTTTTTGATTTTTAACGACTAAATACATTCTAGAAACGTTCGATTCCGCCTACTCCGAAAGATTCGAATTGCCTAGACTCTTATATAAGAGTTCTCGACCGAATCGGCCGCGGCAAGCAAGATCCCCGTTCTCTATTTCAAGCAACCAGGAGTCCACCATGTCCCGCCAACAGCAAGCACAGCACCTTCAGCAGCAATGGGAAACCGATCCGCGCTGGCAAGGCATCAAGCGCGGCTACACGGCCGAGGACGTCGTGCGCCTGCGCGGCTCGATCCAGCCGGAACATACGCTTGCCAAGCGCGGGGCCGAAAAGCTTTGGACGCTCATCAATAACGAGCCCTTCGTCAACGCGCTGGGCGCGCTGACGGGCAACCAGGCGATGCAGCAAGTGAAGGCCGGCCTCAAGGCGATCTACCTGTCGGGCTGGCAAGTGGCGGGCGATGCGAACGTGGCCGGCGAAATGTACCCCGACCAATCGCTCTATCCGGCCAACTCGGTGCCGCTCGTGGTGAAGCGCATCAACAATACGCTTACGCGCGCCGATCAGATTCAATGGTCCGAAGGCAAGAACCCCGGCGACGAAGGCTATATCGACTTCTTCGCGCCGATCGTGGCCGATGCCGAAGCCGGCTTCGGCGGTGTGCTCAACGCTTTCGAACTGATGAAGGCCATGATCGAAGCCGGCGCGTCGGGCGTTCACTTCGAAGATCAACTGGCATCGGTCAAAAAGTGCGGGCACATGGGCGGCAAGGTGCTCGTGCCGACGCGCGAAAACATCGGCAAGCTGACGGCGGCACGCCTGGCCGCCGATGTGTGCGGCGTGCCGACGGTGCTCGTCGCCCGCACGGACGCCGAGGCGGCCGATCTGATTACGTCGGACGTCGACGACAACGACCGTCCGTTCCTCACGGGCGAGCGCACGGTGGAAGGCTTCTTCCGCACGAAGCCCGGCCTCGAACAAGCGATCTCGCGCGGCCTGGCCTATGCGCCGTATGCCGACATGATCTGGTGCGAAACGGGCAAACCCGATCTGCAGTACGCCAAGAAATTCGCCGAGGCGATCCATAAGCAATTTCCCGGCAAGCTGCTCTCGTACAACTGCTCGCCATCCTTCAACTGGAAGAAGAACCTCGACGATGCGACGATCGCGAAGTTCCAGAAGGAATTGGGTGCGATGGGCTACAAGTTCCAGTTCATCACGCTGGCGGGCTTCCACGCGCTCAACTACTCGATGTTCAATCTCGCGCACGGCTATGCTCGCTCGCAGATGAGCGCGTTCGTCGAACTGCAGCAGGCCGAGTTCGCCGCCGCCGAAAAGGGCTTCACCGCCGTCAAGCACCAACGCGAAGTGGGCACGGGCTATTTCGACGCCGTGACGCAAACGGTCGAACGCGAAGCCTCGACGACGGCGCTGCACGGTTCGACCGAAGACGAACAATTCTTCGACGCGAAGAAAGTGGCATAAACGACGGGACTCGCGAGGGGACCTGAAGGGAGGACGCGAGCCCCGCATGCGATGGGCATGCGGGGCTACGCGTTTGATTGGGCCCGCACGCAAGAGTCGCGGCCGCGATGGCTCGAGCGAAGCGCCCGCGCCATTACGCCCGGCCCGGCCCGGCAACGCCACGCCACGCTCTACCGCACCTTCACCGATACACGATCACGGGAATCTTCGTATGCGTGAGGACACGCTGCGTCTCGCTGCCGATCAGCAGGCTGCCGAGTCCTTTGCGCCCATGCGAGGCCATGAAGATGACGTCGCATCCGCCGCGTTCGGCGGCTTCGATGATGCCCAGGTAGGGGGACGGATGCACGCTCGTTTGGCTTGCGCATGTCACGCCGGCTCGGCGCGCGGCTGCTTCGACTTCGACCAAATGGTCGCGGGCTTCGCGCTCGCTGCGCGCCTGAAAATCGTCGGGCTGCTCGATGATGACGTCCGAGAACGGCGAGTATGGGTATTGCGGCAAGCAGGCGTAGGCGGTAATGCGGGCGCCGACCGTCCGCGCCAGATCGATCGCGCCGTCGATCGCCTTTTGCGACAGTTCGGAACCGTCGGTCGGGACCAGTATGTGCTTGAACATCGAGCCTCCCTCGTCGGCGGGTGCTGCACGAACGCACGTTGTGCGACGCCCGACGGCGGCATCGCGCACCGCGGTGCGAGCACGCTCAAGTCGATTGTAGTGCTGCGCTCGCCGCGCGGCGGGCAGGCCTCGGGTGAGCCCGCATATCGGAAACCCGCGCGCAGCCGCTCATGCCGCCCGCGCCGGTTCGCGGCCGCCCGTTATTGCCAGTAGCCGGGACGCTCATAGGTATGTTTGAGGAAATCGAGGAAAAGCCGCACGCGCAACGGCAAATGCCTGCGTTGCGGGAACACGGCATGGATGCCGATCGGCGGTGCCGCGAACGCGTCGAGCACCGTCACGAGCCGGCCCGCCGCAATATCCTCCCCGGCTTCCCACGACGAACGCCACGCGAGACCGTGCCCGGCCAGGCACCACTCGTGCAAGACGGCCCCGTCCGAACATTCGAGCGTGCCCGACACCTTGATCGAAACCACTTTGCCCTCTTGCTGAAACGTCCAGCCGCGCTGCTGATTGATGCCGGCCGCGAGCGCGAGGCAGTTGTGATGCGCGAGATCGGCGAGCGTGTGCGGCGTCCCGTGGCGTGCCAGATAAGCCGGCGCCGCCACGCAGACGCGCCGATTTTCGGCGAGACGCAGCGACACGAGCGACGAATCGGGCAGTTCGCCGAATCGCACGGCGCAGTCGAACCCTTCGTTGACGAGATCGACCATCCGGTCGGACAAATCGAGCGCGATCGATACCTCGGGATGCGCGGACGCGAACGCGGGGATCAGCGGCGCCACGTGTTTGCGTCCGAAGCCCGCCGGCGCGGACAGGCGGACGTGGCCGCTCGCCTTCACGCCCCCTTCCGACACGCTGGCTTCGGCGTTTTGCAAGTCGCCCACGATCCGCTGGCAGTCCTCGAGAAAGGCAGACCCCTCGAACGTCAGCGTGAGCTTGCGCGTCGTGCGCACGAGCAGTTTCACGCCAAGCCGTTCCTCGAGCGCGTCCAGCCGGCGCCCGATCACCGCGGGCGCGACACCTTCGGCCTGCGCCGCGGCGGAAAGGCTGCCCTTCGCCGCCACAGCCACGAACGTTTCGATTTGTTTGAAGCGGGACATGAATGCCAACCTTCCGAAAAAGCGATCGATCGGCAGATTATGTATCAAAAAGTCAAAGATCAAGTGACGTCAACGGTCTTTTTCGATCCATCAAGTCACAAATAGAATACGTTCCGGACCTTAAGTGCGGGAGCCCTGGCTATGACATCGCTGCGACGCTTTCCGAAAGCCGTGCTGTTCGACGCATACGGCACGCTGTTCGACGTGCATTCGGTGGTGGCCGCAGCCGAGCAGCTATTCCCCGGACAAGGCGACGCGCTCTCGCAGCTATGGCGCCTCAAGCAGATCGAATATTCGCAATTGCGCACGCTCGCCGATCTGAACGGCTCGCACTACAAGCCCTTCTGGGACGTGACGCTCGATGCGTTGCGCCATGCAGCGCGTCGTTTGCGCTTACCGCTCGATGCGGCCGGCGAGAAACGCTTGATGGATCAGTACGCGTGCCTGTCGGCGTTTCCCGATACGGCACCCGCGTTGCGCGCGCTGCGCGAATTCGGGGCAACGCCGGCCGGCCGCACGCTCGGCCTGGGCATTCTTTCGAACGGCAATCCGGACATGCTCGACATCGCCGTCAAGAGCGCCGGCATCGCCGATCTGTTCGACCACGTGCTCTCCGTCCATGCCGTCCACGCCTACAAGCCCGCCGCTGCCGCCTATGCGCTGGGCACGCGCGCGTTCGATGCGAGTGCGCGCGAGATCGTTTTCGTTTCCTCGAACGGATGGGACGTGGCGGGCGCCGGCTGGTTCGGCTACACGACGTTTTGGATCAACCGGGCGGGTGCGCCGCTCGAAGAACTCGAATCGAAACCGCGCGGCATCGGCACCGGCATGTCCGACCTCGTCGACTTCGTGAAGACGCTCGCGCAGACAGAAAAGGATTGAAGCGACCCTGCCCGCGCGTCACAGCCCGGACGCGCGAGCAGATCGCCGTATTGTTGCCATCTGACCGACCTAAGGAGACTTTCCATGGCGAACACGCTGTCGTTACCCCAAGGCATGCAAATCACCGGCGCTATCGAGCCCGGTTTCGAAACGATCCTGACGCCCGATGCGCTCGCGCTCGTCGCCGATCTGCATCGTACGTTCGAGACCCGCCGCCGCGAGTTGCTGCAAGCGCGCGCCGAACGCACGCAGCGGCTCGATGCCGGCGAGCGGCCCGAATTCCTCGCCCAGACGAAGGCCGTGCGCGAAGGCGATTGGAAAATCGCCCCGCTGCCGAAGGATCTCGAATGCCGCCGCGTCGAAATCACGGGCCCGGTGGAGCGCAAGATGATCATCAACGCGCTGAACTCGGGCGCGGACGCGTACATGACCGACTTCGAAGATTCGAACACGCCCAACTGGCACAACCAGATCACGGGCCAACTGAATCTGAAGGACGCGGTGCGCCGCACGATCTCGCTCGAACAGAACGGGAAGACGTACACCTTGAACGATAAGGTCGCGACGCTGCTGGTGCGCCCGCGCGGGTGGCACCTCGAAGAGAAGCACGTGACGGTGGACGGCCAGCGCGTGTCGGGCGGTATCTTCGATTTCGCGCTGTACCTGTTCCATAACGCGAAGGAGCTGATCGCGCGCGGCAGCGGCCCCTACTTCTATCTGCCGAAGATGGAGAGCCACCTCGAGGCCCGCTTGTGGAACGACATCTTCGTGGCGGCTCAAGAGGCCATCGGCTTGCCGCGCGGCACGATTCGCGCGACGGTGCTGATCGAGACGATCCTCGCCGCCTTCGAGATGGACGAGATTCTGTACGAACTGCGCGAGCACAGCGCCGGCCTCAACGCCGGGCGTTGGGATTACATCTTCTCGGCAATCAAGAAGTTCAAGAACGACAAGGATTTCTGCCTCGCCGATCGTGCGCAAATCACGATGACGGTGCCGTTCATGCGCGCCTATGCGTTGCAGTTGCTCAAGACCTGCCACAAGCGCAATGCGCCCGCGATCGGCGGAATGAGCGCGCTGATTCCGATCAAGAGCGATGCGGCCGCCAACGAGAAAGCGATGGGCGGGGTGCGCTCGGACAAGAAGCGCGATGCCACCGACGGTTACGACGGCGGTTGGGTGGCCCACCCGGGCCTCGTGCCGGTCGCGATGGAAGAGTTCGTCGCGGTGCTGGGCGACAAACCCAATCAAATCGCCAAACAGCGCGACGACGTGCAGGTGACGGCCAAGGATCTGCTCGACTTCCGCCCGGAGGCGCCGATCACCGAAGCAGGCTTGCGCAACAACATCAACGTCGGGATCCATTACCTCGGTTCATGGCTCGCCGGCAACGGCTGCGTGCCGATCCACAATTTGATGGAAGATGCGGCCACCGCGGAGATTTCGCGCTCGCAAGTGTGGCAATGGATCCGCTCGCCGAAAGGCAAGCTCGAAGACGGCCGCAAGGTCACGGCGGAACTCGTGCGCGCGCTGATCGCGGAGGAACTGCCGAAGATCAAGGAATCGGTCGGCGGCCAGACGCAATCGTACGATCGCGCCGGCACGATCTTCGAGAAGATGTCGACGTCGGAAACGTTCACCGACTTTTTGACGCTGCCGCTGTACGAAGAAGTCTAAGCCGGCGAAACAAGCGGCGGCTCAGTGCCGCCGCTAGCCGAGCCGTGCCGCCCCCTCTCACGAGCCGGCACGGCGTTGTTGCGCTTGCAGCGCTCGATCAGCGGCCGTACTTCAGCGCGGCGACCGAATCGCGCGCGAGGCGGTAACTGATCCAATCGCCCGCTTGGATGCGCGTGCGCCCGCCCACCGACACGTCGTCGACGGGATAAAAGAAGCACCGCAGCTCGCGGCCCATGACGGCCACGTTCACCTCGCGCGATTTGAACAAGCTGTCGATCCCCGGCTGCACGCCCTCGATCCGATCCAGCACCGGCACCAGTGCCTCGTCGATCTCGTAGACGTCCCCGCGAACGGGATTCCCCGTTTCGTCGGGTACCAACCCCGGATAATCGCCGAAGTCGTACAACCGCCCCATGACCGCCGCCCGTCCGATCATCCGCGGCGCGTCGACGCCGTGGCGCGCGGCGGCCTGGCCGATGTCGTTGATTTCGCCGGCTCGCAACGTGCCGTACACGAATACGTATCGCATGTGCCCTCGTCCTTTTTTATGTGGGTGTGCACGTCGCCGGTTGTATGGCTCGTTCAATGCTTTGGACTTCGCCGGCGAACGCTTAGGCGCCGAACGCGATGCGGGGAATGACTTCGCACCGTGTGCACTCGGCTCGTGCATTATGCATGCCGAATAAAACGGACGCACATACAATACCCATACGCATTTTTCCCAATGCGCGGCGCCTTTCATTTCACCGACAGTCCATCGCTTTGAACCCGACCGACCCCGCCGCTCCGATTGCGGCCGCGCGCGTGCTCTTGCTCGACATTCCGCCTAGGGTCGCGCCCACGCCCCAGCATCCGATTCGCGTCAGGGCCCGCCCCATGCCGGCCGGCGAACGCATTGCGTGGCACATGCATCCTTGGGCACAAGTCGCCTACGCTTCGCGCGGCGTGATGCGCGTCGCCATCGAGGACTGCACGTGGTTGGTTCCGCCCTCGCGGGCGATTTGGGTGCCGCCGCGCATACCGCACGAAGTCGTCGTCATCGAAGCGGCGTACCAGCGCACGCTCTACATCGACGAATCGGTGGTGCCGCCAGGGCTCGACGCTTGCCGCGTCGTCAACGTGTCCGGCTTGCTGCGCGAGGCGATCGCGGCACTCGACGCCGACGGGCTCGACCCGACGCGCGAACGGCTGCTCGGCGCGCTGGCGCTCGACGAGATCACGCGTTCGGAACCGTTGCCGCTGTCGGTCCCGCTGCCGAGCGAGAAGCGGCTGCGCGCGCTATGCGAAGGACTCTTAGCCGATCCCGGCAACGCCGACTCGCTCGAATATTGGGCGACGACCGTCGGCGCGAGCACGCGCACGATCGCGCGATTGTTTCGCCAGGAACTCGGGATGAGCTTTTCGCAGTGGCGCCAGCAAGCCGTGCTCGCGCGAGCGATTCCGCTCTTGCACCGGGGCCGGGCGCTGTCGCAGATCGCGCATGAACTCGGCTACCAGAGCCAAAGCGCATTTTCCGCGATGTTCCGGCGCGCATTCGGCGAAAGCCCGCGCGCGTTCATGATGCGCGACGTGGAGCAGGCCCCGGAGCGGGCGGGCACCGACGAGGACTTCGAAGGGCTGTTAGCCTCGTCGGAAAGCACCTGAGCGGCCACGGCGCCGCCGCCGTTCGGCGATGGGTGCGCATACGGGCGCATACAGGCGGATATGCGTGCGTAGGAGCGCATCTGGGCAGATACGCGGCGCGGATCAAACGGGCCGCGTCATATGGCGAATGGAGCCCAACTGAGCCAGCCTAGGTCCCGCCAACCGGTAACCCATGCGCAGGTACAAGCGCGCTGCCGGGTTATCGACGAACACCCGCAACTGCAGCTCGCGCAAGCCCCGTTCGCGCGCCCAGTCGTGCGACGTCTCGAGCAGGAACGTGCCCGCGCCTTTGCCCCGATGGCCGGCGGCGATCTGGACGTCGCGGATGTGCAGCGAATTGCCCTCCTCCGTGAGCCGCAACACGCCGATCGGCTCGTCGTCGATCTCGAGGATGAAGTTTTCGGACTCCTGCCAGCTCGCGAGGAACAAGTCGGCCCGCCAAGCCAGCCTATGCCGCTCGTAGTAGCGGCCCATGTTGGTGCGCGTCAGCGCCTCAGCAAAGGCGAAATCGCTCATCGAGGCTCTGCGCAGATGAAACGGCGAGGGTGCGTGATGCACGGGCGCGTCGGTCGGATCGAACATCGTAGCCGGATCGAAAGAAACCCTCACCACAGTAAGACAGCATGATGCGACTTGCAATGGCGGATTTTCCCGCGCCGGTTGCCGGCGCAACCATCGTGGCCAAGCGTCCGGCTCGTTTCGAACGCCGGGGTTCGCATGGGCCCACAGTAAGCGCTAAAGTGCAAACTGCGGCGGAGCTTTGCATGGGCCGCAGTAAGCGCTAAAGCGCTACTGCAGCACCAAAGGAAAAAGCCCGCTCGAAGCTTGTTCGAACGGGCTTTTATTTGGCGGAGTGGACGGGACTCGAACCCGCGACCCCCGGCGTGACAGGCCGGTATTCTAACCGACTGAACTACCACTCCAGTCTTGCATCTTGGCCCGCGGACGTCGGTCGTTTCCGCAAGCCGCAGCGCTTCGATTCACGAAACGCCGCCGATGTTTTGGCGTCCCCTAGGGGATTCGAACCCCTGTACTCACCGTGAAAGGGTGATGTCCTAGGCCTCTAGACGAAGGGGACAACAGGTACTGCTCAATCTACTGCTTACACCTTTATTGAAAAAGCCCGTTCAAGCATCCCTGAACGGGCTTTGTCTGGCGGAGTGGACGGGACTCGAACCCGCGACCCCCGGCGTGACAGGCCGGTATTCTAACCGACTGAACTACCACTCCTTAACTTGCGCATCATACTCGCGAACGGTCGGTTTCGTTTCGCAAGCTGCAATCCCTCACCGTATCTGGATGAAGCACCGCGATGTTTGGCGTCCCCTAGGGGATTCGAACCCCTGTACTCACCGTGAAAGGGTGATGTCCTAGGCCTCTAGACGAAGGGGACAAAATCTTTTCACATCTGTTCTTCGCCTCAACTTTCGTCAACAGCGAAGAACGCTATTCTAACTCGCCGATTGGCGTTTGTGAAGTTTTTTCGAGCTTTTTCTTTCAATCACTGCGCTTCGAAAGCACTTCACAACTACCCGCCGGCCGCATCGCGCAATTTTCAACTCACACGACACCTCGAACAGCAGAGCCTCGCATTATACGCATGGCTCGCATGCCAGCGCAAGCGATTTTGCGCGCAGCGGGCGGCCCTTCGGTCAGTTGCCGGCGCTTTTCCCGAGCTTCGCAGCCTCGTGCTCCGACATCAATTCCAGCAGCGTCCCGATGTCGGCGGGTTTGACGAGATAGTGGTCGACACCGGCGTCGGTCGCGTGGCGGATGTTTTCTTCCTGCCCGTAGCCGCTCAACGCGACGATCAGCGCATCCGGGCAGGCCCCGCACCGCAGGTGCTTGGCCAGCTCATAGCCGCTCATATCGGGGAGCCCGATGTCGAGCACGACGATATCGGGGCGCGTCTCGCCGGCGACGCGCAGCGCGGACCCGCCGTCCACGGCGCATCGGACACTGAACCCGTGCAGGGTCAGCAGCGCATCGAGGCTTTCCGCCGAGGCCGCAAGATCGTCGACCACGAGGACGCGGGTCGCCGTCTTGCGGTTCAGATGTACGACGGGCGCGCGCGCGGCAAGCCGATGCGGACCGGCGACCGCGGGCAGGCGCACCACGAATTGCGCACCGCGCCCGACTCCCTCGCTCCTGCACGTGACGGAACCGCCGTGAAGCTCGGTGAGGTGCCGCACGAGCGTCAACCCGATCCCGAGTCCGCCCAGCGAGCGATGCAACGACGTGTCCGCCTGCGCGAACAACTCGAAAACGTGCGGCAGAAATGTCTCGTCGATGCCTTGTCCGTCATCGGCAACGGTGATCGATGCGCATCCGTCTTCCATGCGCGTCGAGACCGTGATGTGTCCACCGTCCGGCGTGAACTTCGACGCGTTGTTCAGCAGGTTCGAGATGACTTGCGCCAAGCGAACGAGATCGCCCTCGACGACGGCATCGGGCGCCGCCTCGTCGCAAGTCAACGTCTGCGCGCGGCGGATAAAGTGAGGGCGGCTGGTTTCCACCGCGCGGCCGATGATGACGGACAGCGGCACGGGCTCCTTGCGTAGCGTCACCGTGCCGCGAGCGATGCGAGACGCGTCGAGCAGATCCTCGACGATGCGCACCATGTGCTCGACCTGCGTACCGACGATTTCGCCGGCCCAGCGCAGCACTTTGGCATCGTCCGCCCTCGCGTCGCGCATCACCGCGGCCGCATTGGCAATGGGCGCGAGCGGATTGCGCAACTCATGCGCCAACATCGCAAGAAACTCGTTCTTCCTGCGGTCTCCGTCGCGGATCGTCGAGAACAGCAGCGCGTTCTCGACGGCGATGGCCGCGCGGCTCATGAACTCCTGCAACAGCGTCTGGTGTTCGGGCGCGGCCGCGTCCGACGCCGTGTAGCAAAGCACGACAGCGCCGCTTAAGCTGGCCGTCACCAACGGGAAGATGCCGATCCGGCGAATGCCGCACGGCTCGCCGGCATCGTTCGAGGCTTCGAAGATCCGCGCGCCTCCCGACGTCTCGTCCGCCGGTTCGCCGAGCAGCAACCGGTCTAGATAATGCCCTGCCTGCGGAAACAACGCCCCCAGCGTATTCGATCGAAACGCATCGAACGCTGGGGCGGCGAGCGGGCCGCGCGTCGCCGAGCGCGTGACGACCGCACCCGAGTCGCCGATCCGTTTGACCGTGACAAACACCGTCTCGGCGAATTCGCCGGCCACGAGTTCGGCGATACGCTGCAACGTCGTATCGATTTCGAGCGAACGCGTGAGCACCTGGCTCGCGGTCGCGAGAAAATCCGCGCGCTGCCGGGCGCGCTCCGCCACCGCCCGCCCCGCTTCGGCACGAGCGAAAGCCTCGCGTTCCGCCGCCCGCGAAAGCAGCGCCTCGTGCATACGGTGCATCTCGACGAATGCCTTCACCTTCGAGCGCAGAATCTCGGGCACGACCGGCGAGGAAATGTAATCCACCGCGCCTAGCGAATAGCCGCGCTTCATTTCCGCTTCGTCGACGTACGCGGTCACGAAAATGATGGGCGTCGTGGCGGTTTTTTTGTAGCTGCGCAACAGCGAGGCCGTTTCGAGACCATCCATGCCCGGCATGTTCACGTCGAGCAAAATGACCGCGAAGCGTCGCTCGAGGACAGCCTTCAGCGCCTCTCGGCCCGATCCGACCGCGATCACGTTCTCGCCTAACTGCTCGAGGACCGTGCGCATCACGACCTGCTGCTGCGGCAGGTCGTCCACGACTAGGATATCGACCGGTGTCCGATCACCCGCGACATTGTCCAAGGCGAATTCCATAGATCGACAACCTTCTAGCTTCTAGCGGTGCAGCCAGGCATGCAGCACCGCGAGCAGATCGTCGCGGTTCACAGGCTTGGACAGATAGTCCCACGCGCCCGCTTCGATGCAACGCTCGCGATCGCCCTTCATCGCCTTCGCCGTCACCGCGATGATCGGCAACGTCCGTCCGACAGGACGCTTGCGAATCTCCCGCATCGTAGTGAGGCCGTCCATCTCCGGCATCATGATGTCCATCAGCACGATGTCGATTTCCGCGTCGGATTCCACGAGGGCAATCGCGTCGCGGCCATTGTCCGCCCATACGTGGCGCATCCCGTGATCTTCGAGCACGGTGGCCAACGCGAAGATGTTGCGCATGTCGTCGTCGACGATCAACGCCTTGCGGTTAGCCAGGTCGGCCCCCGAACCGTGAATACCGTCGACCACCTTGCGCGCGTCGCTTGACAGCCACCGATGATCCAAATGCAACGAGGCCACCGCCGCATCGAAAAAGCGGGCGAAGTCGGAAACAGGCTGCATCCGATAACGCTCGGCGGTCTCGACGATCCGCCCCGAATGCTTGCCGGACGAAAGGACGACGAACGATATGGGCACGAACGACCGATGCTCCGGCAACGCGCCAACCACACGCCGCTTATACGCTTCGAACAGATCCTCCGTCACCATCACCGTGCCGCAATGATCGCCGGCCAGAGCCTGCGCCAACGCATCGGCAGTCGGAACGGCGACCGGCGCAACTTTGTCGCTCGCTAACAGCGCGAGCAACTCGTCGCGCTGCGCCGACTCGGGCATCGCCACCAGCACCTTGCGCGGCAATTCGCCCGCGTAGCGAGCCAGCGAGCCCAGCGCGTCGTCCAATATTTCGCGCGATTGAATCGGCTTGGGCAAAAACGCCAGCGCCCCTTCGCGCAGCGCGCGCTCGCGCGATTCGTCCGTGGAGATCACGCACACGGGCATATGACGGGTGGCCATATCGTGCTTGAGGCGGCCCAGCACCCGCCAGCCGTCCATATCGGGTAAAAACAGATCCAGCGTGACAAGGTCGGGCTTGAACTGGTCCGCGAGCGTGAGCGCCGATGCACCGAGCGGCGTGACCAGCGCCTTGAAACCATGCTCGCGCGCCGCATCCAACAAAACGCCGGCAAAGGCCTGGTCGTTTTCGACGATCAATGCCACTCGCTCGCCCGGCCGGATATCGAGCCGGTCGTCTTCGGGCGTGGCCGCCAAGTGCCGCGCCTCGTCGACCACGCTATCGACAAACGCCTGCGCCGGCAGCCCCTTTGCTTCTCGCCTGCCCCCCACCTCGAGTGCGGGCGCCGCGATTTCCTCGCTCGGTACCGCGGCCGGCTTGCGCGCGGCGCGGCCCGTATCCGCCGACAGCGGCAAATAGAGCGTAAAGGTACTGCCCTTGTTGGGCGAGCTGACCAGTTTGATCTCTCCGCCCAGCAGTTTCGACAGTTCGCGGCTGATGGCGAGACCGAGGCCGGTTCCGCCGTACTTGCGGCTCGTACTGCCGTCGGCCTGCTGGAACGCTTCGAAGATGATCTGCTGCTTATCCGCGGAAATGCCGATACCGGTGTCCGATACGGAAAACGCGATGACGTCCACTGCGCGGTTCAGGCTGTCGTTATCGACGCTCCATCCCCCGAACACCTCTTCGATCGACAACGTCACATGCCCGCGATGCGTGAACTTGAATGCGTTGGACAGCAGGTTCTTCAGAATCTGCTGCAGGCGCTTGATGTCCGTATGGATCGATGCGGGCAACGCGGTGCCGACGTGGATCACGAAGTCGACGTTGCGCGATTCGGCGACATGGCGGAAATTGCGTTCGGCGTAGGATGTCAGATCGGCAAGGCGATGCTCGGCAAAATCCATGACGACCGTGCCCGACTCGATCTTCGACAGGTCGAGGATGTCGTTGATCAACATCAGCAGTTCGTTGCCCGACGAGTGAATCGTGCGCGAAAACTCGATCTGTTTCGACGAAAGATTGCCTTCCGTATTCTTGCAAAGCTGGTCCGACAAAATGAGCAGACTGTTCAACGGCGTCCGCAACTCATGCGACATGTTGGCCAGAAACTCCGACTTGTACTTCGACGTCAGCGCAAGCTGTTTGGCCTTTTCTTCCAAGGCTTGGCGCGCCTGTTCCACTTCGGTGTTCTTGCGCTCCACTTCCTGATTTTGGTGCGCCAGCAGCCGCGCCTTTTCCTGCAACTCCTCGTTCGTTTGCTGCAATTCCTCCTGGCGGCTTTGCAACTCGTGCGCGAGCGATTGCGACTGCTTGAGCAGATCCTCGGTGCGCGTATTCGCCTCGATCGTGTTGATGACGATACCGATACTCTCCGTCAGTTGATCGAGGAAGGCGAGGTGAATGGGATTGAAGCGTTCCGCCGAAGCGAGTTCCACGACGCCCTTGACCTGCCCTTCGAACACGATGGGCAGCACGAGCACGTTCTGCGGCACGATGCTGACGAGGCCGGACGTAATCCGGAACGCGTCGTTACCGGACGGCTCGAGCAAAATCTTGCGACGCTCCACCGCGCATTGGCCGACGAGCCCCTCGCCGAGCTGAATACCCTTGCCGTGCAACGAACGCCCGCCCGATGCGTAACTGGCCATCAAACGCAGCAAGATCTCGTCCGACGACGCATCGAGCACGAAAAATTCGGCCTGCTGAACGCCGACCACCGGCGCAAGCTCCGATAGGATCAACTCCCCCACCGCGACCAGATCTTTCTGCCCTTGCAGCATCCGGCTGAATTTCGCGAGGTTCGTCTTGAGCCAGTCTTGTTCGGTATTGACCTGCGTCGTGTCCTTCAGGTTACGGATCATTTCGTTGATCGTATCCTTCAGTGCCGCGACTTCGCCGAGCGCTTCCACGGTGATGGAGCGTGTCAGGTCGCCCTGCGTCACGGCCGTGGCGACCTCGGCGATCGCGCGAACCTGCGTGGTCAGATTCGCGGCCAACTGGTTCACGTTCTCGGTAAGGCCCTTCCACGTGCCGGACGCGCCCGGCACCTTCGCCTGGCCGCCGAGCTTGCCTTCCACGCCCACTTCGCGCGCCACCGTCGTCACCTGATCGGCAAAGGTCGCGAGCGTCTCGGTCATGCTGTTGATCGTATCGGCCAGCGCGGCGATTTCGCCTTTCGCCTCCACCGTCAGCTTGCGGGCGAGATCGCCATTCGCGACCGCGGTCACCACTTTGGCAATACCGCGCACCTGGCTCGTGAGGTTGCCCGCCATGAAGTTCACGTTGTCCGTCAAATCCTTCCACGTGCCGGCCACGCCCTGCACATACGCCTGCCCGCCTAGCTTACCCTCGGTCCCCACCTCGCGCGCCACGCGCGTCACCTCCGAGGCGAACGAGCGCAGCTGATCCACCATCGTGTTGATCGTGTTCTTCAGTTCGAGAATTTCGCCCTTTACGTCGACCGTGATTTTCTTCGACAAGTCCCCCGCCGCGACCGCCTTCGTGACGTCGGCGATGTTGCGCACCTGGCTCGTGAGGTTGCCGGCCATGAAGTTCACGTTGTCGGTCAGATCCTTCCACGTGCCGGCAACTCCCTGCACGTCCGCCTGCCCGCCGAGCTTGCCCTCGGTGCCCACTTCGCGCGCCACGCGCGTCACCTCGGAAGCGAACGAGCCGAGCTGGTCCACCATCGTATTGATGGTGTTTTTCAGTTCGAGAATTTCGCCCTTCACGTCGACCGTGATTTTCTTCGACAAGTCCCCCGCCGCCACGGCCTTCGTGACGTCGGCGATATTGCGCACTTGGCTCGTGAGGTTGCCGGCCATGAAGTTCACGTTGTCGGTCAGATCCTTCCACGTACCGGCGACGCCCTGCACATCGGCTTGCCCGCCGAGCTTGCCTTCCGTGCCCACCTCGCGCGCCACGCGCGTCACTTCCGATGCGAACGAGCGCAACTGATCGACCATCGTATTGATCGTGTTCTTCAGTTCGAGGATCTCGCCTTTGACGTCGACGGTGATCTTTTTCGATAGATCGCCGGCCGCCACGGCCGTCGTCACGTCGGCGATGTTGCGAACCTGGGCCGTCAAGTTGCCGCCCATCGAATTGACCGAATCGGTCAAGTCCTTCCAGGTGCCGGCCACGCCCTGCACATCGGCCTGGCCGCCCAGCTTCCCCTCCGTACCGACTTCGCGCGCCACCCGCGTCACTTCGGACGCAAACGAGCTGAGCTGGTCCACCATCGTGTTGATGGTGTTCTTCAGTTCCAGGATCTCGCCCTTCACGTCGACCGTGATTTTCTTGGACAGGTCGCCCGCCGCCACGGCCGTCGTCACCTCGGCAATGTTGCGCACTTGTGCCGTCAGGTTGCTGCCCATCGAATTGACCGAATCGGTCAGGTCTTTCCAGGTACCCGCCACGCCTTGCACGTCGGCTTGGCCGCCCAGTTTGCCTTCGGTACCCACCTCGCGGGCGACGCGGGTCACCTCCGAAGCAAACGAGCGCAACTGATCCACCATCGTATTGATGGTGTTCTTCAACTCGAGAATCTCGCCCTTCACGTCGACCGTGATTTTCTTCGAGAGGTCCCCCGCCGCCACCGCCGTCGTCACGTCGGCGATGTTGCGCACTTGCGCGGTCAGATTGCTGCCCATCGAGTTGACGGAGTCGGTCAGATCCTTCCATGTGCCGGCCACGCCCTGCACGTCGGCCTGGCCGCCGAGCTTGCCTTCGGTGCCCACCTCGCGCGCCACGCGCGTGACTTCCGACGCGAACGAGCGCAACTGGTCCACCATCGTGTTGATCGTGTTCTTCAGCTCGAGGATTTCGCCTTTCACGTCGACAGTGATCTTCTTAGAGAGATCCCCGGCCGCCACGGCTTTGGTCACTTCCGCGATGTTGCGCACCTGGCTCGTCAGATTGCCGGCCATGAAGTTCACGTTGTCGGTCAAATCCTTCCACGTGCCCGCGACGCCTTGCACATCCGCCTGGCCGCCGAGTTTTCCTTCCGTGCCCACCTCGCGCGCCACGCGCGTCACTTCCGAGGCGAACGAGCGCAACTGGTCCACCATCGTGTTGATGGTGTTCTTCAGTTCCAAGATTTCGCCCTTCACGTCGACGGTAATCTTCTTCGACAAATCGCCGGCCGCCACGGCTTTGGTCACTTCCGCGATGTTGCGCACCTGGCTCGTCAGGTTGCCCGCCATGGAGTTGACGGAATCGGTCAGATCCTTCCATGTGCCCGCGACGCCCTGCACGTCGGCCTGACCGCCGAGCTTGCCTTCGGTGCCCACCTCGCGCGCCACGCGCGTGACTTCCACCGCGAACGTGCCGAGTTGCTCCACCATCGTGTTGATGGTTTTTGCCGTCCGCAGAAATTCGCCTTGCAGTGCTCGTCCGTCCGCTTCGAGCGCCATGCTCTTGGACAAGTCGCCTTGCGCCACGGCGCCGATCACACGTGCCACCTCGCTCGTCGGATGCACGAGATCCGCAATCAGCGAGTTGACCGCGTCGATCGAATCGCCCCAGAAGCCGCGCGCGTAGGGCAGCGCCGCGCGCTCCTTCAAGCGCCCTTCCTTGCCGACGACGCGGCTCAACCGGCCGAGTTCCTCCGACATCCTGACGTTCTGTTCCACCACCTCGTTGAACGTGTGCGCCACCTTGCCGTGCACCCCCTCCCAGTTCAACGGCAGCGTTGCCGCCTCGCCTTTCTGCAGCGCGGCGAGCGAAGACAGGACCGCGCTCGTGCGCGCGTCCGCATCCTTCCGACATTCGAATAGGCGGTTCACATCCTGCGCGGCATCGAGCCAGCCGCCGGCGAGACTATCGCTGTCCATGGCCTGGTCGCCGGGTGCAACGGTCCCGCCCGCCAGTCGACTCGACAATCGGCCGAGTTCGCGGACCATCCGCGCCGATTGCGACGACAATCCGTTGAATTGCTCAGCGACTTTTGCCGCTTCGCCCGTCCAGTGTTCGGGAAGACGATAAGACATGTCGCCCCGACGAAGTGCGCTCAATGCCGTGGCGATCAGCGCGAGTTGATCGTCGGACCGCTGGGGTGTCTCGGTAGCGAACGTTTCCATGAATTCCTCGGAAGTCAGGACGAGCTTTTATTCTTTTGAAGGGAGCGGACAGTGGCGACACAGGCGCCGCCCAAGTCGCCTTTCTGGGGTAATCGCAGCGCAGTCTAGCGCATTAATTTGCTTCGCGGAGAGGCTCTGGAACCCTTTTCATCGTCAGATGAATCGGTCGATTATCGCGATAGGGAAGACGGCCGCGGGCACGGCACTTGCTGCGCGGGCGGGCCTTAAAGAGGCCGGAGGGAGGGGACGCGGTGCGGCGGCTATCGAGAAACCTTCAAGGCCATAGCGGTGACGACGGCCGCCACGCCTGACGAGGCGGCGCTAATGGCGATCGCCCACGCGTAGCGGTGCGTGAAATCGTAGATGAACCCCGCGCTGCTGGGCCCGATCAGCGTTCCGATCGCCACGCTCGTATAAAGTGCGCCGATGATGGCACCGAGGTGCTTTGCGCCGAAGCAATCGGCTGCGACCGCCGGCAGGATAGCCACCCATCCGCCATAGAAAAGGCCGAAGGTCAGAGCAAAGGCGAATAACGGTACCGGCGTCCCGCCGAAGGCCCAAATCGCAAGCGAAGCCGCCATGCCGACATACATGGAGACAAGGAACCGCCCTCGGCCGATTCGGTCCGCTACATTTCCGAGCAAGAACCTGCCGAACGTGCTGCCGATGCCGATCGCGCCCAAGAGCCAGACCGCCGTACCGACGCGTATGCCGCGATCGGTCGCATACGGCACGAGATGCACGAACGGCACGAACACGCCCACCGAACCGACCAAGCATCCCAGGTATAGGCCGCGAAATCGTGCGGTCCGCAAAGCCTCGCGTACGGACAAGCCTTCCCGCAGGGTTTCCGGCGCTTGCGCACCGGCCTGTCGGCCGTCGGGATGCTGTCCGCGCGAGCCCGGATCGTTCTCCATGAGGAGCGCAGCCCCGACACCCAACCCGATAGCAACGATGCCGAGCGCGAGGTATGCGCCGCGCCATGCGAAGTTGGCGATTAGCCAACTAGCAAGCGGCGGCATGACGAGCGTGCCGACTCCGATGCCGCTGACAGCCAGTCCGGAGGCCAGGCCGCGGCGCTTGACGAACCAGCGTTGCACCGCACCGAGCGTCGGAACGTAGGCGCACCCCACACCGATTCCGATGCCGAGGGTATAGGCGACATAGACTTGCCGCAGCGTATGGGATCGCGCCGCGAGGATGAGACCTAGCCCGACCAGCCCCATCCCGATTGCGGCGAGCTTGCGCACGCCCCAACGGTCGGCGATGGGTCCTGAAACGACGCCGAGCGCGAAGTAAAGACACCCGGCAAGCGAAAACACCAGCGACACCGAGCCGCGCGAGGCGCCGAATTCTCGCTGTAGCGGTCCGACGAACGAGCTGAAGGTATAGGCGCTTCCAAAGCCGACGAGCGTAATGACGAAAGCCGCGGCCACGACGAACCATCCGTAAAATCGATTTGCTTCGGAGCGGGCGACAAAATTCATCGATGGCCTCCTGCAGTCGAACGGTGCTCGGGCAACGTCGGATGCTGTCGATGCCAGCACGTAGCGCTCTGATACGCGATGCCCGCACGCAGCAGTGCAAGCTCGTCGAAGTGGGCAGCAATCAATTGCAAGCCGACCGGCATGCCGTCCCGAGCGCGCCCAGCCGGAAACGTCAGCGTGGGATGACCGCTCATGTTGAACGGACACGTATACCGTTGCAGCGCCGCGACGAGGCCTGGCTGGGCGCCTAGCGTCGCAATGCTCGACAAGGTGAGCGGCGCGAAAGGATGAACGGGTGCCAGCACCGCGTCGACCGTGGAAAACAATGCTTCCACACGGCCCCGATACGCCGCGCGCCGAAGCAGGATCTTTTGATAATCGACGCCGGACACGGCCGCTCCGGCTTCGATTACTCGCGAAAGAATCGGGCCGTAGCTCGTCTTGTGCGCCGGATAATAAGCTTCGTGCGCAACGGCGGCTTCCACGGCGCAGTGGGTTGGCCAGTCCTGAACGATCCGAGTGGCATCGGGCCATTCGATTTCGACGATCCTGGCGCCGAGATCGCGGAACGTTTGCAAAGCCGCCGCCAGCGCCGCCTGGATGTCGAGATCGACGCCGTCACTATTGCCGTGCGGATCGAAACCCACACGCATCCCCGCGATGCCGATCGAGGCGGCGGCGAGGTAATCCGGTACCGGCGCAACCGCGGCAGTTGGGTCGCGCGCATCGGAACCTGCAATGGCGGCGAGCAGCGCGCCGACGTCCGCGGCAGAACGCGCGATCGGCCCAATGTGATCCAACGAAGGCGCAAGTTCGAACACGCCGTGGCGGCTCACGCGCCCCCAGGTCGGCTTTAACCCCGTCACGCCGTTTGCCGCCGAGGGCCAGCGGATCGATCCACCAGTGTCGGACGCGATCGCTCCGTAACAAAGGCCGGCTGCGGTCGCCACAGCGGAACCGCTCGACGAGATGCCGGCCCAATACGTCTCGTTCCAGGGGTTGACGACCGGCGTAACGGACGGATGGTAGTCGGAATACGCGCCCTCCGTGAGTTGCGTTTTGCCGATCAGGACGGCGCCTGCCTCCTTCAGTCGGCGTACGACGGTCGAGTCCGTCGATGGAACGAAATCGCGATGAATCGCCATGCCGGCTGCCGTCGGCACACCTTCGATCCAACATAGATCCTTGACCGCGATCGGTACGCCGTGAAGGGGACCGCGGCGAACGCCCGCCGCCCGCTCCTTGTCGGCGGCAGCGGCTTGCGCGAGGGCCGTGTCCGCCAGCACTTGCACGTAGGCATGCAAGTGCCCATCGAACCGCTCAATGCGCTCGAGTTGCGCTTGCGTCACCTGATACGAGGTGACATCGCCCGCGGCGATCATCTGCCCAACTTCGATCAGCTCGCGCAAAGCCAAGTCTGTCGCATCAACCGTCATTTCATCCTTTCCCCACTGCGAGGCGTCATTGGCCACAGCGCAGCGTCTCGTTCGTTACGGATTAGAATTGCTCATCCATATACGAGTATGAGCAACATCAACCCAATCGTTTCATCACCTTTTCGCAGATGTTATGCTCGTTCATGCCAGCGAACAAACCAGCGTTTCTGCTCGTTACGATTTAGTTTTTCTCACTCATGAAAGATCGCATTCCACCGTTGAACGCGCTCAAGGCATTCGAGGCCGTCGCGCGCCACCTTTCCGTGAAGATGGCTGCGGAGGAACTGTGCGTGACGCCGGGCGCAGTCAGTCAGATGCTCAAGAATTTGGAGCGCCATCTGGGCGTGAAGCTGTTCGATCGCGTAACGCGTGGCCTGTACCTAACCGATGCCGGCCGCGAGTATTTACCGTCGATCCGCAATGCCTTTCGTCAAATCGCGGAAGCGTCGCGCCGGGTTGCCCTCGCCGTCGATACGGGTGTGTTGACCGTCGGCGTCACGCCGTTCTTCGCATCGGCATGGCTCGTGCCCCGCATGAAGTCGTTTCAAAGCGAGCATCCCGAGATCGATCTTCAGATCGTCGCAAGCAATACGTTGGCGGATTTCTCCCGGGACGGGATCGACGTGGCCGTGAGGCATGGTCTCGGCCGCTATCCGGGGCTGCATAGCGATCGCGTCGCGACGGTCGAGACGGTGGCGGTTGCGGCACCCTCGCTCGCCGAAAGCCGCGCGCGGCCGAGCGCGCCTTGCGACCTGCTCGACTGGCCCAAAGTGCACGACGCGCAGCGCAAAGGATGGAGCCTATGGTTCGCCGCTCATGGCGTCGAGGACAGCAAACCGATGCGCGGGCCATCGTTCAACGACACAGGCCTGCTTCTGAAAGCGATTCAGTCGGGTCAAGGCGTGGGATTGCTACCGGCTGCGATGGTCGCCAATGAGCTTAAGGACGGCTCGCTGATTCAGTTGCTCGACTCGAAGTACATCGAGGCATTTGCCTACTATCTTGTCTATCCGCAAGACAGGCAAAGCGAACCGAAAATCGTTGCGTTCAGGGAATGGGTACTGCGCAATCGGGAAGGTGGGCGGTTCGGAGAATGAGATCTCCGATCGATCCTCCTCCCCGACGGCATTCCAACAGCGCCGAAGAGTCTTCCTCGCGAACCTATGTTCCATCGATTTCGAATTCTTATAGGACAAGACGTGTCATCACCAGAAGCCATTGCCAGCGCAGACAACGATCGCATGCTGTTGGCCGTTCTCTCGATGTCGGTGTTCTTTGTCGGCGCGAGCGAGTTCATGCTGTCTGCGATGCTAAATCCGCTTAGCGTCGCGTTCGGCGCCGACTCGGTTAGCATCGCCTGGCTGATCTCGAGTTACGCGTTCGCCTATGCCGTCGCGGCGCCCTTCCTCGGCTATCTATCGGACCGGATCAATCGTGGCCGTCTCCTGCTGATCGCGTTGCTATCGTTCGCGATTGACGGCGTCGGCATCGCGCTCTCGCCGACGCTCGGCATCGCGATAGCGCTGCGGATTTTCGGCGGTCTCGCGTCGGCAATCATCATTCCGGTCTCGTTCGCGCTGATTTCCGACGTCGTGCCGCGCGAGCGCCATGCGTCCGCGATGGGGACCGTCATGCTGGGCATGACATTCGGCGTCGCGTTCGGCCCCGCGATAGCGGGTCTGCTGACAGGGTGGGTCGGCTGGCGAGCACCGTTCCTGTTGATGTCGGTCGGCTGCATCGTCGCGTTCCTGATCGGTACCGCGGCCTTGCCGAAACGCCACTCCACCGCCGTGATGTGCGAAACCCACGGCTTCAGGTGGCTCCGCAACCCGAGCGTCACTCGCCCACTGCTCGCGAAAGGCTTATGGAATGGAACGGGTGTGTCTGCATTTTTGCTGTCGGGCGAGGTGTTGCGGCAGCGCTACCAGCTCGACGTCGCTCATGTCGGGATGAGCGTGACAACATTCGGCATCGGGCTCGCGATCGGCAATCTGTCGGCCGGCAATCTACGCCGGCTGACCGGCAGCGAGGAGCGTTCGCTGACCGTCGTGACGAGCCTGCTATTCGCTTCCGTTGGCGCGTTCTATCTTGTGTCGCTGCCGGTAATCGGCGCGCTCCTCTGTTTGGCGGCGTGGGGTGCTGCCCTCGGGGCCGGCGCCCCCTCCGCTACCACCGTACTGGCCGAACGTTCGGGTCACGACAAGGGCGTGGTTCTGGCAACTGCCGAGACGCTCAACAACGTCGTCATTCTGTCCGTCGTCCCAATCGCATCCATGATGCTCTCGACTGGGACAATCGCTATGGCAACAGCGGTCTTCGCGGCGGGTTTAGGAATAGGCGTCGCGCTAACGCTGTACGACGCACTATCTGCATTTTCCCGAAACCAAATGGACACGCCTCGCCCGTGATCGGCGGCGACAGGAACATGCGGGAATGCTGGGTCAATCTACGGACCGCAAAAAAAGAAAAAGCCCTGGAATCCAGAGCTTTTCTTTGAGACTGTCTGCTTTTTGGTGGAGGTAAGCGGGATCGAACCGCTGACCTCTTGCATGCCATGCAAGCGCTCTCCCAGCTGAGCTATACCCCCTTGCAGAACAGAAATGAGATTATATGGACCTCTTTCTGACTTGTAAATACCCTTCGTCGATCTTTTTGCAGATTTTTGCGAAACGACCTTCGAAGGACTCGCTCGTTAGGCGGCAAGCGCGGCTTCGATCCGGCTCACCACACGCTCGCGCCCGAACAAGACAAGCACGGCATCGATCGAAGGCGTATGCGTCGTACCGGCCACCAGCAAGCGGACAGGCATCGCAAGCTGCGGCATCTTGAGCTTGTGCGCCGCGAGCGTCGCCTTCAACGCAGCGGCAATCGCCTCCTTCGTCCACTCGCAGCCGCGCAGCGCAGCAGCCAGTTCGCCAAGCGCGGGACGCACCGCATCGGTCACGTGCTGCGCCACCGCCTCGGGCTCCGGTGCCGGCGTGCGATAGAACATCGCCGCATTCTCGACGATCTCCTTGAGAGTGTTCGCACGATCCTTCATGAGCCCGATCGCCGCCGCCGCATCGGGGCCTTGCGCGAGCGCGGCCTCGTCGATGCCGATCTCGGCGAAGAACGGCTGAGCCAACTGCGCCAGGCGCGCATTGTCGGCTTCCTTGATGTAGTGGTTGTTCAGCCAGTTCAGCTTGTTGTGATCGTATTGCGCGGGCGACTTGCCGAGGTGGTCGAGATCGAACCATTCGATGAACTGCTCGCGCGAGAACACTTCCGCGTCGCCGTGCGACCAGCCCAAGCGCGCCAGATAGTTGAGCACGGCTTCGGGCAAGTAGCCGGCATCGCGATAACCCATCACGCTCATCGCCCCGTGCCGCTTGCTCATCTTCTCGCCCGCTTCGTTGAGCACCGTCGGCAAGTGGGCGTAGACAGGCGTCTGACCGCCGAGCGCGCGCAAGATGTTGATCTGACGCGGCGTGTTGTTCACGTGATCGTCGCCGCGGATCACGTGCGTGATGCGCATATCGAGATCGTCGACGACGACACAGAAGTTATACGTCGGCGTACCGTCGGGCCGCGCGATCACCAAATCGTCCAGCTCGTCGTTCGAGATTTCCACGCGCCCTTTGACGGCGTCGTCCCATGCCACCACCCCGCCGATCGGATTCTTGAAGCGAATCACGGGCTCGACACCGGCCGGCGGTGTCGGCAGCGTCTTGCCCGGCTCGGGGCGCCAGGTGCCGTCGTAGCGCGGCTTTTCGCCAGCCTCGCGCTGGCGCTCGCGCAATGCCTCGAGTTCTTCCATCGACATATAGCAGCGATACGCGAGGCCTTGCTCGAGCATCTGCGCCACGACTTCGCGATACCGGTCCATCCGTTGCATTTGATAGAACGGACCTTCGTCGAAGTTCAGACCCAACCACGCCATGCCTTCGAGAATCGCATTGACCGATTCGGGCGTGGAGCGTTCGACGTCCGTATCCTCGATACGCAGGATGAACTTGCCTTGCATTTTGCGCGCGAACGCCCACGGATAAAGCGCGGAGCGGATGTTGCCGAGGTGGATGAACCCGGTGGGACTCGGAGCGAAACGGGTACGGACGGTGGTCATAGATAGCGTCGTTAGTTCGACGGCACGAAACGAAGCTGCATGCCGTCGAGCGAAGAGAAATAGACCGCAATTATACCCGCCGCCCTGCCTCGCACGCCCGCTCGACAGCACGCGGCGAAAGCCGAGGAAGGGCTCAGCCGCGCGCGATCGCTTTGCCGTATGATGTGCGCGCGCCGCGTCCCGCGCGGCGTGCCGGCCGGGCCGACTGGTCCGTACCCGGCGCATCGATGCCCGTCGCTTTCGACGCGCTGCTGGAGATAACTTGAAAACGTCTTCCCCTCGACTCACCCGCCGCGGCTTTTCCATTGCCTGTGCATCGGCCCTGCTCGCGGCCTGCGCCTCGCCGGCCACACGCACCTCTTCCGAATCGAACGCCACGCCGACCCGGCCGCCGGCCGCTCCGCCCAAGCCCCTTCGCATCGGGCTCGCCTTGGGCGGCGGCGCCGCACGCGGCTTCGCCCATATCGGCGTGATCAAGGCGCTCGAAGCGCGCGGCGTCCAAATCGACATCGTCTGCGGCACGAGCGCAGGCTCCGTGGTCGGCGCGCTCTACGCTTCGGGCATGAGCGGCCTGCAGATCAATAAGCTCGCGTTGACAATGGACGAAGCGTCGATCAGCGATTGGGCCATGCCGTTTCGCACGCGCGGTTTCCTGCAAGGCGTCGCACTGCAGAATTATGTCGATACGACCTTGCACCATCGGCCGATCGAAAAGATGGCCAAGCCGCTCGGCATCGTCGCCACCGACCTTCGCAGCGGCCAGCCGATCCTCTTCCAACGCGGCGATACGGGCATTGCGGTGCGCGCCTCGAGCAGCGTGCCTTCGATCTTCGAGCCGGTCAAAATCGGCGGACACGAATATGTTGACGGCGGACTCGTGAGCCCCGTGCCGGCTTCGTTCGCGCGCAAGATGGGCGCCGACTTCGTGATCGCCGTCGACATCTCGGCCGATCCCGAAACGGCGAAAACGACCAGCTCGTTCGACGTCCTGCTACAGACGTTCACGATCATGGGTCAAACGATCAAGACATACGAACTCGAGCGATATGCCGACTTCGTCATTCGCCCGGCCCTCTCCGCCATGAGCGGCGCCGATTTCGCCCATCGCAACGAAGCGATTCTGGCCGGCGAAGCCGCCGTCTCGAAGCTCTATCCGGAGTTGGAACGCAAGCTCGCGGAGCGGCGTGCGGGAACGGCCGCCGCAGCCTAATCGTCGGCGCGCGTCGACGCGTATCGGCGAAGAAAAGCACAAAGCCCGCTCTCGAGCGGGCTTCGTTTTACTGGGACTGGCGACCGCCGATGCCGGCCGATCGCGGACGGCCTATCGCGTAGGTCAGTTGCTGCCGACGCGGCCTGCGTCGCCGCCGGCCGCGCCTTCGCCGCCGATGGTCGCACTCACGCGCTTGCGCAGATCCTCGGCTTTAACCGGGAAGGCCGTCTCGATCCGACGTGCGCCCGTGAAGCGCTTTTCCCAATAGCCGTCGTCGAGATCGTCGACGCGGATCGTGCTGCCCGTGGAAGGCGAATGCACGAACTTGTTGCCGCCGATGTAGATGCCGACGTGCGAGAACGTGCGACGCATCGTATTGAAGAAGACGAGATCGCCCGGTTTCAAATCGGCCATCTGGACCTTTTCTCCAACACGGCTCATCTCTTCGGCGCGACGCGGCAGGGCCATACCCAGCGTGTCTTGAAACACGTAGCGCACGAACCCGCTGCAATCGAGCCCCGAATCGGGCGAGCTGCCGCCCCAGCGATAGCGGACGCCGATCATGTTCAGCGCGCCGACGACGACATCGCCGGCCTTACCCGCGACGCCGGACAAGAACGCCTTGGCGCGGCCGCTCGTGCTGGTGTCGCTCGTGACGCTGGGGGACGAAAGAGAAGAGGACGACGCATTCGACTCGATCTGAGCCGATGCGGGAGAAGCGGATTGCTGCGAACTGTTCGTTTCGTCGGCGAAAGCGCCGGCGCTTGCCGTCATCAACACGCCAATGAACATGCCGGCGACGACGCGCGTACAAGCCTGGGCAAAATATCGGTGCTGCATTGGTCGGTAGGTTTTGCTTAAGAATCAGTGGATTGCGAGTGAACTGCGGAAAGTTTGGACGATACTAGCCACGATGCAACCGAATGTCAAAACAAATTAAAAAAAACAATCGGGGTACCGTCACAATTGCCGCGATTCACTCTTGCAGACTCGCTTCCAAGAGTTTTCGCGTATACGGATGGGCCGGATTGGAGAAGATTTTTTCGACGTCGCCCGTTTCGACGATCGCACCGTTTTGCATGACGGCCACCCGGTGCGACATCGCGCCGATCACCGCCAGGTCATGGCTAATGAAGACAAAACCCAAGTTGTACTTGTGCTGGAGTGTCGTAAGCAGGGTCAGAACCTGCTGTTGAATCGAGACGTCGAGTGCGCTCGTCGGCTCATCGAGCACCAATAAACGCGGCTCGAGCACCAGCGCGCGGGCAATCGCGATGCGTTGCCGCTGCCCGCCCGAGAATTCGTGGGGATAGCGCGCCAACGCCGTTCGATCGATCCCTACTTCCCGCAATGCCGCGATCACCTTCTCTCGGCGGGCAGCCGCGTCGAGCTGCGGCCGGTGCAATGCCAGCCCCTCGCCGACGATGCGCTCGATCGTCTGGCGCGGCGAAAGCGAGCTGAATGGGTCTTGAAAGACGACCTGCATGTTCGAGCGCAGCGCCGTCCGCTCGCGTCCCCGATAGCGCCCAAGCGGCTTGCCTTGAAATTCGATGGCGCCGCGTGCCGTGCGCTGCAGCCCAAGCAGCGCCATGGCCAGCGTCGATTTGCCCGAGCCGGATTCGCCGACGATCCCGAGCGTCTCGCCCTGCCGCACGTTCAAGGTGGCGTCGGACACGGCATCGAAGCGTCCCGATCGAAACCAGCCGCGCATGCCGGGCATCTTCGTCGCAAACGACACCGATACGTCGCGCGCATCGAGCAACACGGGCGCGATCGGCAACACCGGCGTCACGCGGCGCTGCGGGCGGCTGGCGATCAACCGCTGCGTATAGGGGTGCTGCGGCGCGTCGAAGATGCGCTCGACCGGACCGCTTTCGACAAGTACCCCGTGCTCCATCACGGCGACGCGCTGGGCGAAGCGGCGCACGAGATTGAGGTCGTGCGTAATGAGTAGGACCGCCATGCCGCGCTTTTGCGCTTCGGCTCGCTGAATGTCGAGGAGCAAGTCGACAATCTGGGCGCGGATCGTGACGTCGAGGGCGGTGGTCGGCTCGTCGGCCAGCAACAGGCGCGGACGGCACGCAAGCGCCATCGCGATCATCGCGCGTTGGCGCTGCCCGCCCGATAGCTGGTGCGGGTAGCTGAGCACCCGCTTCTCGGGCTGCGCGATACCCGTGCGCGCGAGCAGTTCGACGGCGCGCACGCGGCCTTGTTGCGGCGACACGCCCTCGTGCGCGACGATCGTTTCGGCGATCTGCTCGCCCACCGAAAACAGCGGATTGAGCGCCGTCATCGGCTCCTGAAAGATCATGGCGATTTCCGAGCCGCGCAGGCCCTGCATCGCGCGTTCGCTTTTACCGAGCAGCGCTTCCCCCGCAAAACGGATCGCGCCGGCCACCTGCGCATCGCGCAGCAAGCGCAGAATGGCCAAGGCGGTCACCGTCTTGCCCGAACCCGATTCGCCGACGAGGGCGACGCGCTCGCCCTGCCCGATCGCGAACGTCAAATCGTCGACGGCGACCGTGTCGCCGAAGGTTACCCGCAAATGGTCGAGTTCGAGCAGCGGTGCGTGCGGCGTATCCACCACCTCGCGCCCGACGGAGGGTGCGCTCATTGGTTGCCTCCTGCGCGCATCGCATCGGCGATCCGCGTATCGAGCGCGTTTCGCAGCGCATCGCCCATGAATGTCAGCAACAGCAGCGTGACGACGAGCACCCCGAACGTCGACAACGAGATCCACCAGGCATCGAGATTCGCTTTGCCTTCGGAAAGCAATTCGCCGAGGCTCGGCGTGGGCGCCGGCACGCCCAAACCCAGAAAATCGAGACTCGTCAACGCGAGAATCGAGCCGCTCATCCGGAACGGCAAGAACGTGATGACGGGCGTCATGCTGTTGGGAAGGACGTGGCGCCAAATGATCTGCCAGTTCGACAGCCCGATCGCGCGCGCGGCGCGCACATAATCTTGGTTACGGTTGCGCAGGCACTCGGCCCGGACGTAGTCGGACAAGCCGATCCAGCCGAACAGCGACAACAAAACGATCAGCAACAGGAAGCTAGGCTCGAAGATCGACGCGAAGATGATCAGCAAATACAGCTCCGGCAAGGCGCTCCATATTTCGATGAGGCGTTGCCCGACGATGTCGATGCGGCCGCCGAAATACCCTTGCACGGCGCCCGCGACGATGCCGATGACGCTGCCGATCAGCGTCAGCACAAGAGCGAATTCGACCGATACGCGAAAGCCGTACAGCAGCCGCGCGAACACGTCGCGCCCTTGCGCATCGGTACCGAGCCAATTGCCGTGCGAAGGCGGTGCCGGGTTCGGCTCGCGCGAAAAATAATTCAGCGTGTCGTAATAGTAGCGATTGGGCGGATAGATCGCGAAATTGCCCGGCAGCGTCAGACGATGCTGGACGTAGGGATCGAGGTAATCGGCCGGCGTCGGGAAATCGCCGCCGAAGGTCGTCTCCGCATAGTCCTTCACGATCGGGAAGTAGTAGTGGCCGTCGTAACGGACGACGAGCGGCTTGTCGTTCGACCAGAGCGGCCCCGCCAGGCTCGCCGCGAACGCGACGACGAACAGCACGAGGCTCCAATAGCCGAGCCGCTGGGCCTTGAAGCGCTGCCACACACGGCGCATCGGCGAGGGCGAAGCCAGCGCGCTGTGCAAAGCGCTGCGCGCCACGGCATCGGCACCGGTTCGGGGGCGAACTTGACTCAACGTTAGCGCTCCAGTCGTTCGAATTGAATACGAGGATCGACCCAGACGTAGCAAAGGTCCGAGATGAGCTTCGTGGCGAGCCCGATCAGTGTGAAGAGATAGAGCGTGCCGAGCACGACGGGATAATCGCGCCGTACGACCGATTCGTACGACAGCAGCCCGAGACCGTCGAGCGAAAACAGCGTTTCGATCAGCAGGCTGCCCGTGAAGAACGCCCCGATGAACGCGGCCGGAAATCCGACCACGAGCGGCAGCATTGCATTACGCAGCACATGTTTCCACAGCACGCGCTTTTCGCTCAAGCCTTTGGCGCGCGCCGTCAACACGTATTGCTTCTTGATCTCGTCGAGAAATGCGTTCTTGGTCAGCATCGTCACGACGGCAAAACTGCCGACGACCGAAGCGGTCACGGGCAGCGCGATGTGCCACAGGTAATCCACGACTTTGCCGAGCGGGCTCAATTGCGAAAAGTTGTCGGACACCAAGCCGCGCAGCGGGAAGATCTGTAAGAACGTGCCGCCGCCGAACAGCACGAGCAGCAACACGCCGAGCACGAAGCCCGGAATCGCGTAACCGACGAGCACGACGAGGCTTGTCGCGACATCGAATGTCGAGCCGTTGCGCACCGCCTTGGCGATGCCGAGCGGAATCGAGATCAAGTATGTGAGAAAGAACGTCCACAACCCGATGCTGATCGAGACGGGCAGCTTCGATACGACGAGCGACCACACGCTCTGGTGATGGAAATAGCTCTGCCCCAGATCGAAACGGGCAAAGCGCGACAACATCAGCCAATAGCGCGTGAGCGGCGGCTTATCGAAGCCGTAGAGCGCCTTGAGCTGAGCGAGCTGCTGTGCGTCGACGCCCGTGTGCGCGCGCAGGCCGAACGGCGGTGCCTGCCCTTCCTGCGTCGCGCCTTTGCGCAATTCGTAGACGGCTTGCTCGACAGGCCCGCCGGGCACGAACTGGATGACGGCGAACGTGACCGTCAACACGCCGAGCAGCGTCGGGATCATGAGCAGCAATCGTTTGAGGATATAGCTCCACATCTGCGAGCCCCTGTGGATGAGCCGGTAGCAATAGCAAAAAGCCAGATAGCAAGTCGCCCGTGGCGCGCCGAGGTTCGACCCTTGCGACGTCAATGTCAGCGCACCGTCATTGCGCCGTCATTGCACCCTCAGTGCGCCGCGGCGGCGTCGCTACCCGGCGGCGATGGCGCACGCCACCACGTCGATACGATCCAATCTTCCGCCGAATAGTACAGCGGCAGCGTTGCCGGATACCGCAAGGTGCGCGAGTAGGCCACACGATGCGTGGCGCTGTACCACTGCGGCACGACATAGTAGCCGTGCATGAGCACGCGATCGAGCGCCCGGGTCGCATCGAGCAATTGATCCTTGGTTTGCGCGCGCACCAACGTATGCAAAATCGTATCGACCGCCGGCGACTTCAAGCCCATCAGATTGTCCGAACCTTGTTCGTCGGCCGATCGGCTGCCGAAGCGCGACAGTTGCTCCGTACCGGCCACTTGCACTTCGGGATAGCGCAGCATCGTCATGTCGAAGTCGAACGAGTCGTAGCGCTTTTGGATCAGCGCGAAATCGACCGCCCGGTAAGTCGCGTCGATGCCGAGCTTCTTCAAGTTGTGCGTATAAGCGCCGACGATCGGCGCGATCGCCGCGCTCTGCCCGGAATCGTCGAGAATTTCGAAGGCGAAGGGCTGCCCTTTTTCGTTGCGCAAGGCCCCGTCGCGATAGTGCCAACCCGCCTCGGCCAGCAGCGCGCGCGCCTTCAGCAGATTGGCGCGTAACGAACCCGGGGGATCGGTATCCGGCTGCACCGTCATTGGCCCGAACACGGCCGGATCGAGTTGCGCGCGCAACGGATCGAGAATCGACAGTTCGCCGGCGCTCGGCATGCCGGTTGCCTGCTGCGGGCTGTCCGCGAAGTAGCTGTCGAGCCGAGTATAGGCGCCGAAGAACAATTGCCGATTCAGCCATTGGAAGTCGAACGCCAAATCCAGTGCCTTGCGCACCCGCACGTCTTGGAACAACGGACGCCGCAAGTTCATCACGAAACCTTGCATCCCCGCGCCGTTGTGCTGTCGAAACTCGCGCTTGACGAGTTCGCCGTCGTCGAAGCGCTTACCCACGTCGCGGCGCACCCAATTGCGCGACACGTACTCGACGAGCGCATCGTACTCGCCTGCCTTGAAGGCCTCGAGCCGAGCGGTGCTGTCTGCATAGAGCTTGTAGGTGATCCGATCGAAGTTGTTCGTCCCCACGCGTACCGGCAGCGATGCGCCCCAGTACGACGGATTGCGCCGGTACGTGATCGTATGGCCGTCGTCGTAATGATCGATCAGATATGGGCCGCTGCCGATCGGCTGCTGAAACGCCAGTTGATCCAACGGCACGTGCGTGCCGTCGGGGTTTAGCCCCCACTTGTGCGAGAACACGGGAATGGCGCCCGCGATCAACGGCAGCTCGCGATTCGGTTGGCGGAACTCGAAGCGGATCGTGGCCGGATCGACAACGACCGCGCGCACGATGTCGCCGTAGAACAAGGCGAACTGCGGCGCGGCTTGCGGGCTCTTGAGCGTATCGAACGAGTACTTGACGTCTTTCGCCGTGACCGGATCGCCGTTCGAAAAACGCGCGCGCGGATTGATGTGAAACGTGACCGACATGCGATCGGGCGCAATGCGGATATCGTCGGCCAGCAGGCCGTATGCCGATGCGACTTCATCCAGGCTGCCAGTCGTCAGGCTCTCGAACAACATCCCGAGGCCCGGCGCGGCATTGCCGCGCAGCGTAAACGGATTGAACTTGTCGAAGCTCGTGAGCCGGCTCGGATTGGACAAGACCAGCGTGCCGCCTTTAGGCGCATCGGGATTCACGTAGTCGAAGTGCTGGAAGCCGCTTGGGTACTTCGGCTCGCCGAATTGTGCAATCGCATAGGCGGCATCAGCGGGCGACGCCGCACCGAATGCGCCGAACGCGCCGGCGAAGCAACACGCCAACAGCCAATACCCGATGCGCCACGGGTGGCACTGACGCGCATCGAGCGGGGTATCCAAGGTCGTCTTCGCCTTCATCGGGGGATCGGAAGTGGCAATGTGAGAGAATTCTACCCAAACCGTACCCGCCGCCGCCGCGCCGCGCTTCGCGCGCGCGGCGCGAGGCACCGATAACGCTAGGAGAATTCATGGGCTTTCTCGCTGGAAAACGCATTTTGCTGACCGGTCTGCTGTCGAACCGCTCGATCGCCTACGGCATCGCGCAAGCCTGTAAGCGCGAAGGCGCCGAACTCGCTTTCACGTACGTCGGCGATCGCTTCAAAGACCGGATCACCGAATTCGCCGCTGAATTCGGCAGCGAACTCGTGTTTCCGTGCGACGTCGCCGACGACGCGCAGATCGACGCGCTCTTCGCCTCGCTGGGCCAGCATTGGCCCCAGCTCGACGGCCTCGTGCACTCGATCGGTTTCGCGCCGCGCGAAGCGATCGCAGGCGACTTTCTGGACGGCATGACGCGCGAGAACTTCCGCATCGCGCACGACATCTCGGCTTACAGCTTCCCCGCTCTGGCCAAAGCCGCGCTGCCGCTGCTGTCGGAGAACGCCTCGCTGCTGACGCTGTCGTACCTGGGCGCCGAAAAAGTCATTCCGAACTACAACACGATGGGCGTCGCCAAGGCCGCACTCGAAGCATGCGTGCGCTATATGGCCGGCTCGCTCGGCGCCAAGGGCACCCGCGTGAACGCCATTTCGGCAGGCCCGATCAAGACGCTGGCCGCCAGCGGCATCAAAGGCTTCGGCAAGATCCTCGATTTCGTCGAACACAATGCGCCGCTCAAGCGCAACGTGACGATCGAGCAAGTGGGTAACGCCGCCGCGTTCTTGCTGTCGGATCTCGCCAGCGGCGTGACGGCCGAGATCATGCACGTCGATAGCGGCTTCAGCACCGTCGTCGGCGGCATGCTCCCAGAAGCGGCCGAGTAAGAAGCCACACACACAGCGCTTCGCGATTCGCGCCTACGCCTTGCTCGCGGCTCGAACGCGGCGAGCATGAGTGCCCGAGGCACCCATCAAGCAAAACCGCCTGCGGCGCACGCCCAGGCGGTTTTGTTTTTCTCGAGCGCGTGCCGGGAAGGCTCTCGTCGAACGGCTTCTATGCTGCTTTCCAGCCGTTAAGGTCGACGCTCGGCGCGATCAGTCGTCGCCGTGGCCGTGGCCATGTTCGTGGCCCCAGCCGTGCCCCCGACCGTGATCCCAGCCTCGGTCGTGATCCCAGCCGCGGTGGCCCCATTCGTCGCGGTCCCACCACCGGCGGCCGTCCCAATAGCGGTCGCCATGCCAGCCGATCACGACCGCGGGCGCCATATAGACGGGCGCCGGCTGATAAATGACGGGCGGCGGCGGAGGCGGTGCATAAACGGGCGCGGGCGCGACGTAAACCGGTGCCGGAATACCGATGTTGACGCCGATGTCCACCCTCGCCATCGCCGAGGTGGAGGCGCCGATCGCAAGCGCGCCGACGGCCAACGAAACGATGGAAACAAGCGATTTCATGGTGACACCTTCGAATACGTAGCGTGGTTGGGACGAACTATAGCGCGGCGTGTCCGATAGGCGTATTTCAAACTTGTAACTGTTGCTGCAGAACATCTTCACCGCGCGGAATTTGCCGATATTCCTCTTACGGGCGCGGCGCTGCCTGTTCGGCAACGTACTCAACGCGCGACACGCCGAAACAGCTTGCGATCGCTACCGGGCTTGCCGACGAACATCCACACGGCATCGTCATCGAACGACACGGCCCCCGCGCCGTCGCCGATATCCCTTGACGCCAAGACCGTACCGCTCGTCGGATCGATGTCGAGCAGCAACATCGAATGCGTCTCGCCGCAACGCGTACCCACGATCTGCACCTTCCCGTCTTTCACGCCCAGGGCATCCACGCTGCATATTGTCCGTGGCGCAGACAGCCGCCGCGCGACATGCCCGGAGGCGTCGATCACGGACAGGAGCAAACGATCGTCGCCGACGCCCACATAAGCCATGCTGCCATCGGGCAGCGACACTGCCCCTTGCGCTTGTCGGTTCGGTGGCGCGACGAACGTCGACCACACGTATCGTGCTCGGCTCAGATCGATCTTGGAAACGGCATACCCTTCGTTAGCGGCCCCCTTCGCATGCTCGTTCGGCAGGAAGCCGCCGGCAATCGTCAAACTTGTGCCGTCGAGCTTCGCGTAACTCGGATCCCAAAAGGCACCGGTCGGCAACACGACAAGTTGCGTGCGCGAGAGGTCTCGATCGAAGTGGGCAACGAACAGGCTTCGCTTGCCCCCGCGATCGATCGAATCGGTACTTGCGCCGCCGACGAGCGACAGCCCTTCGGGCCCGGCTTGGAACAGATTCGGCCAGACATCCCTGCCGACATCGACGCGCTGGCTCTTCAGCAGTTTGCCCGCCGACGAAATCTTGCTCATGACTAACAAGGTGTCGCTTTGCGCTTCGAGGGAGTCCGTCCGCTCCTGGGTGAGGACGTAGTAGAACTCGCCGCTGCGAACGCAGTCGACACTGGAGTTCTCGTAATGATCCTTGGCATAGGGGATGTCCGTCTTCCAAAGCACGCGCCGGGCGTGAGCGTCGACGAGCACGACCATTGCACTGTTGTTCGGAACGTCGTCATGGAAGATGTAGCCCGACACGCAATAACGTCCGTCTCCGACGCTTGCGATCGAGGCAGCGAAAAATTCCTCGGGAACATCCACGACGAATTCGGCCGGTGGCGTGGATGCGGCGAACGCATAGCCCGCGTTCACCGCGATTAACGCGACGAATGCGGACAGGAATACCGGAAGTAGCGTGCGTAGTTTTTTCATTTCTTCTCTGGTTTCTCTCTTGTTGTTTTCGGCAGCGGGCAAGTCGATGCCCTGTGAGTCGATGCCCTGTTACTCACGCTGCCCTCTATAAGCAACGTCGCCAAGCCCTGTGCGACGGCGGTCAATCGTGCGGCGGCGGCTCCGTCAATGCGCTCGCGTAGCGACTGACCGCATGTGCGATACGTTCCGACAAGGCCGGATCGCGCACGGCGCGCGCTAGCGTAACACCACCCGCCAACAGCGACAAAAGCGCGATGGCACGGTCGTCGTGGTCGTCGCCGGGCAGGTCGCCGAGCCCCGACGACACCTCGTCGACGATGGACGCCAGTATCTTTTCGTAAGCGTCGCGTGTCTCGTCGTCCGCCCTCATGACCTCGGGCGAAAGGCTGACGAGTGCACAGCTTTCGTCGATGTTGCAGGTTCGGCGCTGGCCGAGGTAGAAGGCGATGAACGGACGGCGCCAATGCATGCCCTGCCCCGCCTTCAACGTTGCGATGGCCTCTTTCAGTTGCTGCATGCCGGACAGCACCACGGCACGAAACGCCTCGCTCTTCGACTTGAAATGGCCGTAGAACGCGCCGTTCGTCACGCCCGCTTCCTTAGTCAGCGGGCCGATACCGGAACCGCCATACCCCTCGCGCCGAAAAAGGCGCGCGGCGGCGTCCAGGATCCGCTCCCGGGTCTCTTGCTTGTGTTCGATCGAGTAGCGCATAAATTTTTTACAGAGCACCCACTCTCTATTGCATAGAGAGCAGTTGATATGTATTCTATAGAGAGCGATCGCTATTTATATCATGTTCCTGTCAACCGACCTGGAGGTATTGCTATGCCGATCACATTGACCGTGCCGGAAGGCGTTTTCGACGCCGCGGCCGAGGCGAAGGTATTCGCCGAACTGACCGATACGTTACTCGACATCGAAGGGCTGCAAGACAACGCGTTTATGGTGCCGAACGTCGTGGGCACGTTGAACGTGCTGCCGCGCAACAGAATTTTCTCGGGCGGGGCGGCTGCCGAGGCGGCGTTCGTGGAATTGAAGCTGCCGGCGGTCGCGCTGGCGTCGCCCGATGCGAAGCGGCGTTTCATCGAGCGCGCCACCCACATCGTGGCGCGCTCGTCGAGCGGCCGCATCGTGCCGGAGCGCGTGTGGGTCAATGTCGTCTATGCCGCCGATGGCGCGTGGGGCATCGCCGGGCGCGGCTATGACAATGCAGCGCTAGGCGGTGCGATTCAAGCTGCGGCGCTCGCCCGATAGGGCTCGCGTACTCGAACGGTTTGCCGCGACGCGCGAGCGGTCGAAACTGTCCCGAGAACGTCGTCGCACCGCGGCACGCCCGCGGCTGCGGCGGCGTACAATCGGCCCATCGCTGCCTACGAGCGCCGGCTCCTGCACCGTTCGAATCGGGAGGTCTGCAGCCATGAGCATCGCTTTGAACCACACCATCGTTTACGCCCATGATCGGGCGGTGTCCGCCGCGTTTCTCACCGACATCCTCGGGCTGCCTAAAGCGACGCCGTTCGGGCCGTTCCTCACGGTTCATTTGAGCAACGACGTGACGATGGACTTCCTACAGGCCGATAAGCCGCCGAGTCCTCAACATTATGCCTTTCTCGTCGGGGAAGCCGAGTTCACCGACATCATGGACCGAATCAAGGCGCGCGGCGTGCGGTATTGGGCCGATCCGGCCCAGCGGCACGAAGGCGAAATCAACACGCGCGACGGCGGCCACGGTGCTTACTTCGAAGATCCAAGCGGCCATCTGCTCGAGATTTTGACGCGTCCGTATGGCGGGCATTGACTAGGCGCGCGGCGAACCGCCAATTGCGATCCTTCGCAAGCCGCAGCCGATGTCGTCGTCACCGCATCGGGCGGAACGGGCGGCGCCCAAAACGGCATCAACCTCGCGGCAAGTGCGATGTCGGCAACAGTCGATCCGCCGTGTGGCATCGCACAATTTCCCGCCATGAGCGCGTCAAGCGCCTGTCGCCGGTTCCAGTTCGAGTATCGAACACTGGGATCGGCGAGTCGTTACACCTACGGCGGTCAATAAGCGGCTTCACATCAGCATCGGACCATGCCAACCGGAGACGCAAACATGAAACGATATGCAGTCCTTCTCGGCATTTTGCTCGCGCAACTGAACGCAGGGGCCTTCGCGCAGGATGCGCCGCTCTCGAAAGACGAATTGCAGCAAATCGTTCCGGGGTCGAAGGTCACGAGCACGGGCGTCAGCGGCGCCCAGAGAAATTGGACGAACGACCCGGACGGCACCTTGATCGCCAATGCTTCGTTGCCGATGGGCAAGCGCACGACCAGCACCGCCCGGGGCGATTGGCATGTCTCGGACGATGGCCAATACTGCGTCCACATCGAATGGCAATCGGTCACGGAGCGATGGTGCGCGCCGATTCAAAAAACGGCCGAGGGGAAGTACGCGATGGTGAAGGCCGCCAATGCCGCCGCGCTGCCGCTCTCGATGGAGATCGCGAAATAAGGTCGGTGCGCGCTCGACGGGACGACGCTTGGGCGCTTTAACCAGCGCGCGCGTTCATCTGGGAGGCGCCGATCGCGCCTCTCGCTTCAGCGAGCGTCGTCCGCAAAAATACCGTTGAGCTGCGCGCCGGACGCCGCATCGCCGAACCCGTCGAACCGCCCTTGCACGAGCGAGCGCGCCGCGCGCATGAACCCACCCCACGCGGCCCGCGCGCGCGCACCGCCCACGCTCACGCGACGCACGCCGAGGCCAGCGAGATCCTCGAGCGTGAAGGTCGAGTTCGCACCGATCAACACATTGACGGGCTTTGGCGCCACGGCCTGCACCACCGCCTCGATCTGCTCGGCGCTCTGGATGCCCGGCGCGTAGAGGCAATCGGCACCGGCTTGCGCGTACGCCTTTAGACGCGCGAGCGTATCGGGCAGATCGGGCACGCCGACGATGAAGTTCTCCGCGCGGCCAATCAGCATCGTGTCGCCGCCGCTTTCGTCGATCGCTCGACGCGCGGCCGTCAGCCGCGCCACGGCCTCTTCGATCGGGAAGACCGGCGAGCCGGCGTTGCCGGTGGAATCCTCGATCGATAGGCCCGCCACACCGGTGGCAACAGCCAGCTTGACGCTCTCGGCAACTTCAGCCGGATTCGCACCGAAGCCGTTTTCGAAGTCGGCGTTGACCGGCAAATCCGTGGCCTGCACGATCGTTTGCAAATGCGCTAGCACGGCCTCGCGGCTCACATGGTTATCGGCACGACCGTTCGACCACGCGAACCCCGAACTCGTCGTGGCCACCGCCTGGAAGCCGAGGCTGGCCAAATAGCGCGCGCTGCCCGTATCCCAGGGATTCGGCAACACGAAGCAGCTCGATGCGTGCAAGGCACGGAAGGCAGCGCGTTTTTCGGCGACGGTACGTGGCATGACAAGCTCCAGAAGAGAAACGGGAGGCCCTAGCGTGATTTTCGGCACGATCGGGCGATTTCGGGCTCGCGAACGCATCGCGACGCCTATCCGCACTGGGGCATTCGACATTCGCTACCGTCAGCCCTGTGCTCGACTCGCCATTTAACCTCACTTACCGAATTCTCACCGCGAATCGAACCAAGGCCGCCTGCGAGGTGAAGATGCCTAGCGCTAGCACTCGGGAAGATGGTTTACTAGCGGACCGGCACCCGCCCGCTACGCTTACACCTACGCTCGACATGAAACAGATCCTCGTCTACGCCGATTCGCTGTCCTGGGGCATTATCCCCGGGACGCGTCGGCGCCTGCCCTTCGACGCCCGCTGGCCCGGGGTGATGGAACACCAACTCCAAGCCCGAGGCATCGCGGCGCGCGTGTTCGAGAACTGCCTGAACGGCCGCAAGACGGTGTGGGACGATCCCTTCAAGCCCGGGCGCAACGGCATCGCGGGTCTCGAACAGGTCATCGAAATGCACTCGCCGCTGGATTTGGTCGTCGTGATGCTCGGCACCAACGATTTCCAGGCGATGCATCCCCATACCGCGCGGGATTCGGCGCAGGGCATCGGCGCGCTGATTCAATCGATACGCCGTGCGCCTGTCGAACCCGGCATGCCTGTGCCCGCCATCTTGATCGTCGTGCCGCCGGCCATCCAGGTGCCCGACGGCCCCGCCATGCCCAAGTTCCTCGGCAGCGAAAGCCGTTGCGCCGGTCTGGCCGATGCGTACGGCGAAGTCGCCCGATCGCACGGATGCCTGTGCTTCGACGCGGGCGCGGTTACCACGACAAGCCGCCGAGACGGTATTCATCTCGACGCCGATCAGCACACGGTACTCGGCAAGGCCCTTGCGGATGTGGCGCAGGCCGCGCTAGGCCGGAACCTCGACGAAAGCCTGAACGACGCTGTCCTTACTGCGGCCCCAGCTTCCTGATCAGTCCGTCCAACTGCGCCGTTTCCTCGTCGGTCAAGTCGATCAACGGCGCTCGCACGGGCCCCGCATCGCGTCCGACCAGCTTCGCCCCTGCTTTCACGATACTCACGGCATATCCCGCGCAGCGATTGCGGATATTCAGATATGGCAGGAAGAACTCGTCGATCAGGCGGCCCACGGTGGCGTGGTCATCCAATGCGATGGCACGATAGAACGCCATGGCCGTCTTCGGGATGAAATTGAATACCGCCGACGAGTACACCGGCACGCCGAGCGCCTTGTACGCTGCCGCGTACACTTCCGCCGTCGGCAGTCCGCCAAGATACGCGAGGCGCTCGCCGAGCCGGCGGCGGATCGTGACCATGGCCTCGATCTCGCCCACGCCATCCTTAAAGCCGATCAGGTTCTCGCACCGATCGGCCAATTGCTCGAGCCTATCGGCGTTCAGCTTCGAGTTCGCCCGGTTATAGACGATCACCCCCATCTTCGGCACGGCCTTGCAAACCTGCTCGACGTGCGCGGCGATCCCTTCCTGCGGCGCTTCGGTTAGGTAATGCGGCATCAAGAGGATGCCCTGAGCGCCGTTAAGCTGCGCCTGCTGCGCATACTCGATCGCGACGCGCGTGGGGCCGCCGGCGCCCGCGAGAATCGGTACCTTGCCCTTGCATGTCTCGGCGGCCGTTCGAATGACGTCCACATATTCGCTCTTCGTCAGCGAAAAGAACTCGCCCGTACCGCCCGCGGCGAACAGCGCACTGGCGCCATACGGCGCGAGCCATTCGAGGCGGGCCGCATAGGTGTCGGGCCGAAATTCACCGTTGGCGTCGAAGTCGGTCACGGGGAAAGACAACAGCCCTTGCGAAATGATGGTTTTGAGTTCTTGCGGTGTAGTCATGATCGGGGTCCTGCTCGTGAAGTCCGTAAAAAAGGCACGAAATCGGGGAGGCCGTGTCGTTCAGCGCACGAGGCACGGACGCTTGTGGTCGAACGTCCAATTCGGAATCAGGTATTGCATGGCGAGCGCATCGTCGCGCGCACCCAAGCCATGCTTGCGATAAAGCGCGTGTGCCTTTTCCACCTCGACCATGTCGATTTCGATGCCAAGGCCCGGCTTGCGCGGCACCGCGATCTTGCCGCCCGCGATATACAGCGGCTCGCGCGTCAAACGCTGCCCGTCCTGCCAAATCCAGTGCGTGTCGATCGCCGTCACCTTGCCCGGCGCGGCCGCGCCGACATGCGTGAACATCGCGAGCGAGATATCGAAGTGATTGTTCGAATGCGATCCCCAGGTGAGCCCGAACATCTGGCACAACTGCGCCACGCGTACCGATCCCTGCAGCGTCCAAAAGTGCGGATCGGCCAGCGGAATGTCGACCGAATGCAGCTGGAGCGAATGCGCCATCTGGCGCCAGTCGGTCGCTATCATGTTCGTCGCCGTCGGCAAGCCCGTGGCGCGGCGGAACTCGGCCATCACCTCGCGGCCCGAATAGCCGTTTTCCGCCCCGCAGGGGTCCTCGGCATAGGCCAATACACCGTGCTTGTCGCGGCACACACGCACGGCTTCGGCCAGCGACCAAGCCCCGTTCGGGTCCAGCGTCACGCGCGCATCGGGAAAGCGCTCATGCAGCGCGACGATCGCTTCCATCTCCACGTCGCTCTCGAACACGCCGCCCTTGAGCTTGAAGTCGTCGAATCCGTAGCGGGCCTGTGCCGCCTCGGCCAGGCGCACCACGGCGTCGGCGGTGAGCGCGGCTTCGTTGCGCAGACGGAACCATGCGTCGTCCGTGTCGCGTTCGTCGCGATAACCGAGTGACGTCTTGTTTCGATCGCCGATGTAGAAGAGATAGCCGAGCATCTGCACTTCGTCGCGCTGCTGCCCCGAACCGAGCAGCGCCGCGACGGGGACATCGAGGAACTGGCCGAGCAAGTCGAGCAACGCGGACTCGATCGCAGTGACCGCGTGGATCGTGGTGCGCAGGTCGAACGTCTGCAGTCCCCGCCCACTTGCGTCGCGATCGGCGAACGCCGCGTGCATCGCGTTCAATACCTCGTTGTATCGGCCGATCGGCTGCCCGACGACCAGCGCACGCGCCTCCTCGAGCGTCTTTCGGATCGCCTCGCCGCCGGGCACTTCGCCTAGGCCCGTGCGGCCCGCACTGTCCCGCACGATAACGATGTTTCGCGTGAACCATGGGCCGTGCGCACCGCTCAGGTTCAGCAGCATGCTGTCCTGGCCCGCGACCGGGATGACGCGCAGGTCCGTGACGACCGGCGAGCCTGAGAAAGTCGAACTCATGAAATGCTCCGCGAAGTAAAAAAGATCGGCGACACGGCCTAGGTCGCCAGCGATCGGGTGAGATGCACGCGCTGGATTTCGCCAACGATGACGAGGTAGCTGACGATGGCCATCGCCGCATTCGCGCTAACGAAGGCCAAGGCGCCCGCGAACGAGCCCGTTGCTTGCACGATGTAGCCGATCACGATCGGGGTGGTAATGCCGGCGGTATTGCCAAACGTATTGAAGAGCCCGCCCGATAGGCCCGCGGCTTCGCGCGGCGAGGTATCCGACACGACCGCCCACCCGAGCGCGCCGACGCCTTTACCGAAAAACGCAAGCGACATCACGATGACGACGAGCGTGTTGTCGCCGATATAGCTACACGCGATCATACTCATCGACATCAACATGCCGATGACGATCGGCGTCTTGCGCGACGCGGACAACGAAAAACCCGACGCCGACATCCGATCCGACAGCCAGCCGCCGACGATCCCGCCGAGGAAGCCGCAAATCGCCGGCAGCGAGGCAACGAAGCCGGCCTTCAAGATCGTCATGCCGCGTTGCTGGACGAGATACACCGGAAACCATGTCAGGAAAAAGTAGGTCAGCGTCGTAATGCAGTACTGGCCGATGTAGATACCGAGCAGCATGCGATTGCCGAGCAACTCCTTCACGCATGCCCAGGTCTCCACCTGCTTGGGTGTCGCGGCGCCGTGGCCCGAATCGAGCGCGACGAGCGCGCCTCCTTCCTCGAGATAGCGCAGTTCGCTTTCGCTGACGCTTGGATGGTCCTTCGGCCCGTGAATGACCTTGAGCCAAAAAACCGCGCAGACGATGCCCACCGCGCCCATGAACACGAACGCGCTCTGCCACCCGTAGTTGTGCACGAGCCACCCCATGATCGGCGCGAACAACACGGTCGCGAAGTACTGCGCCGAGTTGAAAATCGCGGCGGCCATGCCCCGCTCGTGCGATGGAAACCACGCGGCGGCGATGCGGCTATTGCCGGGAAACGACGGGGCTTCGGCCGCGCCGACAAGCAGCCGCAACAAAAACAAGGCGGCGACCGCCGCCCCGCCCGCCAGGAAACCCACCGCGCCTTGCAACAGCGTAAAGATCGACCAAAGCAAGATGCTGAAGAAGTACGTCATGCGCGAGCCGAATCGGTCGAGCAGCCAGCCGCCGGGCAACTGCGCGATGACATACGACCACGCGAACGCGGAGAAGACGTAGCCCATTTCGACTGGCGAAAGCGCCATCGCCTTGCGGATTGCGGCGCCGGCGATGGAGATCGTCGCGCGGTCTGCGTAATTGATCGTCGTCACGACGAAGAGCATCGCGAGGATGCCCCACCGCGTACGCGATGCGAGCGTTCGGGCGATCGGCGCATTCGACGCATTCGACGCATTCGATCCATTCGACGCACCTATCTGGTCCATCTCCGTCTCCTCCGATTGGAAGCGCTCGCCGTGTGCGTACCGATCGCACCGGCGTTGTTGTCCGTTGCATTCTGGGAGGAGGTCGATTCAGAATCAAATCAAGGAGTGACTCGATCGATTCAAAAACTGAATCGATCCACGAGACGAAGTGCGCCGCGGCCGCCACGGCCGAAGATCAACGATTGGCGAAGCGCGGAAGAATTTCGGTTTTGACGATCGTCAGAATGGGATTGTCGTTGCTGCGCCGAAACGCGCAGATCGTCTCGACCGGCCGCGGCGGATCCGTTTCGATGCGGCGCAAGATAACGCCTTGGAAACGCAGCCGCGTCGCGGCTTCCGGGATCAACGCCGCACCGATGCCCGCGTGCACGAGCGCCAGCATGGTATGAATCTGCGCCACATGTTCGACGAAGTCGGGGACGACACCGGCCCGGTCGAATATCGCCTGCGTCAGCCGATAGAAATAGTCGGCCTCGTACGGCGAGTACATGAGCAGCGCTCGGCCGTGCAGATCGGCGGCAACGGGGTGCTCCGGCCACTGATCGGCTTCGCTTTCCGGAATCGCCAGCACGAGGCCCTCATTGCCGAGTACCGCGGTTTCGAGTTCGCCGCTGTCGACGTGCGGGCGCAAGAGTCCGATGTCGAGTTGCCCCGATGCGAGCGCTTTGAGCTGATCGCGGCTGACGAGTTCTTTGAGTGTCAGCGCAACGCCTGGCGAATGCTCGTGCACGAGCCGCACGAGCGTCGGCAGAAGGCCGTAGCCGGATGCGGCGGTGAAACCGATCGATAGGAAGCCGGTCTCGCCCTTCGCGACGCGCCGCGCCGTGTAGGCCGCCTCCTCCGCAAGACGAAGAATCCGCGCCGCCTCCAACAAGAAGGAACGCCCCGCGGCGGTGAGCCGAACGGTGCGGCTCGTGCGATCCAAAAGCGGCGTGCCGATCTGGTGCTCGAGTAGGCGGATTTGCCGGCTTAGCGGCGGCTGAGTCATGTTCAAACGCTCGGCCGCGCGGCTGAAGTGCAGTTCCTCGGCGACGGCGACGAAGCAACGGATTTGACTGATTTCGAACATGGGCGGGTGCGATGGCGAGGGCGAGAACGGCAGTCCGGGGCTTACGCCCGGACATTCGAGCGCGACTCGACATCGGACTTCCACGAGCGGCGCTCGTCAAGTGGGCCGAGGCCCTCCTTCTTCGTTCGTTTTTGGCCTTTGGCGCGGGGCGCGAGGATCGGATCCGCGTTGCGCCGGCTCTCTCGTGCATGCGTCGGGCGGCAGGACATAGGGCAGATCGTCGCAACAACATGCGTAGATGGGAAAACCGTAGGCGTTGGTGCCGACGATGGTCGTCGGACCATGCGATGGACATACCGCGTTCATGGCGCCTCCCGGAAGTTAGCCGTCAACCGGGATATCGTACGCCTGGCGACGCGGTTCGGCGATGTTGCGCTCGCGCGAATATAGAACGAGATGGTACTCGATTCGGCGTTCGCTTTAGCGGCCCGTCGGTTGAGGCAGGCGGGCGATGGCGCGTTCGAGCCTGTCCAGCGCGACTCGCGCATGGTTGCGTTGACGTCCGGCCTCGTGGATGTCGCGATCGACCAGAATCGCCCGGGCGCGCAGCGAGTCGGGCTTGCTCGATGCAGGCGCTTCGTGCTGTTTCAGCGCTTGTACCGTCCCCAGATCGACCTCGGCCATCCCGGTTTCGGCGATCAATCGCTTGAGTTGGGCAGCATGGCCCTCGAGTTCTGCGCGCTTGGCAGCCAATTCTTTCCTCGGCGTCGACCGCACCGATTGAAGCGCGCGGTATGCGCCGTTGACCGAGCCGCGCAAATCGCGCGCGAGGCCGGCGTAGTGCTGACCTATCGATGCCAGGGGGCCGGTTTCGTGCCGGTCTTCGGCGATGGTCGGAAGCTGTGGCCGAAACGTGCTCCGCCCTTGCTGTGGGGTCCGTTTGACGAAGCGGCCCGAGGTGGTTGACACGGCCGGCTCCCCGCGCCGATCCGCGCTTACCGGCGTCGACTTCCGCCGCTGCGGGTTGGGCGCCATGCCGGCGCCGATTTTCGGTTTCAGATTGTTTTGCGCCCTCGCGGAGGCGGCCGGCCGGGCGACTTCGCCAGCGCCCCCGGTCATCGGCGGCGGCGGGCGACGGGTCGGCACGGGCTTGCCTTCGCGACGCGCCTGTTCGACAGATAGCTTCGGGATAGCGTTGCGCGTTGTAGTCGGACGGCCGTTCTGTTCATGCGTCCGTTGGACCGTTTCGGCCGCCGAATTCTCCGGTGCGGCAGCGGGACGCGACGCGGCTCGTGGCGGCGGCGAGGCGGAAGCTTGCTTCGGTGTCGGCTGCGATGACGAGCGCGTGAATCCGAGCAGGTTCTTGGCCGAGCGCTTGATTGCGCTCAGCATGCCCGACGAGCCGGCGCGCGCCGGCTCCTGCCGCACGGCTGGACGCTGAGACGCGGAGGCCGCCGCGCTCTTGCGCAACGGCGTTTGCGGCGCATCGATCAGACTGTGCGTCGGTGCGCCGGCGCCAGCCTGGCCCGCGGCCGACGGACGCCGAAAGATGTCGTCGAGTTCCGACCACTCGTCGTCCTGGGATGTAGTCGGTTTGGTAGTCGGCGCAATCCACTCGCGGAAAGATAGCTCGCGCGTCAGTGGCGCCCTGGCGGCTTCGGCCTCCCGTTTGCCGGCGGTGGTGCGGCTGCCGAGTGCCTTGAGGCTCTCGATCTGGCTACCGCCCTTGGGCAGTGCAGCCGAGCTTGGATTCGGACTCTTCGCCCGCGCTGCCGGAATGGTTTGGCTCGAGTCCGCGCCGATATGCGTCGACACCGGGGTCATTCGAATCGACTGGGACATGGCCGTCCTCCTTTCCGATAAAACGCATCAATAACGGGATCGACGCGAATGTAGCGGGAGTCAAGCAGCGGCCAAGTCCCTGCCGGCGAAAGGTTGCGGAATGCGGCGAAACGGCAGTACCGCTTCGCTGGCCCAGATGGGGCCGACACACGTCGGCAGGTCGCTAGCCGCAATACCCGCAATACCTACCGCCACGACCAATATCCAGCGAATCGATCTGAAGGTCCCGTGCCAACTCTCGCGCAATTCGATGTGGCCGGTATGTTCGATGGGCTCATGCGCGCGAATCGATGTCGACCGCAGCGAAACTTCCCGTCAATACAACCACTTGCGGACCAACGCGCGGCCGAACCGCTCGGCGAGCAGCGCCTCCCCCGCCGCCTCTTGTTCATGCACCTCGGCCAGCATCTTGATCATCAATGCCTCGAGATAGCGATCGATATCGGAGGCGAAAAACGTCAGCGCGGGATCGGTGTCGTGGTCGAAGTAATAGACGGCACCGGTGCTCCGATGAAAGCAGAACATATTGCCGTTGCCGAGATAATCGCCGAACACGATCAACTGCTCGGCCAGCGCTTCTTCCTGCTTGGCCAGCCCTCTCTCCATGAGACCGGGATAGGCGTCGAATAGCGGCAGCATGGGCGTGCGCGCCGCCTTGTCCAGGGCGCATAGCTGCTCAGCCAGATCGAGCGTCCCAACTTCTAAATGGTAGCGGCGCAGATCTGCAGGCAGCACGCACCCGAGCCGCTTTTCGGCCTCCGCCACCGCCTCTTGCGTGGCAGGCGTTAGCTTCGGCATGGATACGTGTCCGGCCCACAAATCGGCGTAGGCCTCGATCACGGCTCGGAACCAGGTCACACGCGCAGCGTCGTCCTTCAGGCTCGGCCATTCGAGAGGCGGGATGCAAGGGCTTGTCGGTGTCATCGTTGTTTTAATAGTCGATGTTGATGAGAGGCAGCGCCCCGAGCGGCAGCAGGCTCCGGACTGAACGCCGCAGGCCCGGGCCATGGCAGGCTGCGCCACCCGCGTTTTCGCGAGGAAAGCCATTGTGCCAGCGTCTGCTCGTCGAATGCGTTGCCGAACGGGTCGGCGCGAAACGCCTCGACCCATTGGCGGCGCCCTGCGATGAACGCCCGCCCGAAGTCTTCCCAGCTCGAGAAGCAATCCTGTGCGCGCTGCGCATTGAGCAACAGCACCCGCCACCCAAGCTGCGGCTCCAACCACCCCATCAACATGACCATGCGCACGAGAAAGGCCGTGCGCGCGCAGGCGAACGCGAGCAACGCGCGCGGATCGTCGCTCGGCAGCAGGTCCTGCAGATCGGCACGGAACCACTGCGCCTCGAGCGTGCGGGCAAGATGCGCGCGCGCATCGTCGCCGCTGGCATCGATACGCAACCCCATCTGGTGAAGCAGTTGCGGCCGGAACCGGGCGCGCATCGTATCGGTCATGACGAGATCGGCCGAGACGTGAAACGTTCCGTACCGCGTCGCGACCGCAAACGGCTGCGCCAACGCGAGCGCCCAGCGCTTGCGTGCCCGCAACCGCTCCGGCAGCAGTTGCCGGACAAGGTTGCGATACAACCACCAGCCGGCGAACAGCACGATAAAAACGTTGAACCACCAGGGCTGAGACATCGTCCGGTTTCCTTATGCCGTGAGCGGAGAAAGGTTGGGTTCATCGTCGTCGGACGCGTGAAATCCCGGCCACCCAACGCCTTCGGTCGCGAACGGCGCCGGCTCATCCGTCCGTGCGCCGTCGAGCCTGCGCATGGCATAGCGAACGGCCGCGGCACGCGGCGCGCGCGCCTGCAGCAACTGCGGCGCACGCGCCGCGACGAACCATTCCACCGCCGGCGTCGGCGCGGCAAGGTGCGCGAACAGCATCGGATGACGCGCGACGAGACTGGCCTGCAGGGCCGTGTCCCGCACCTCGTCGATAGGTGCCCAGCCCCCCGGCGTGCGCACGACGCCGATCGCGATGCAGTCGGCCGGCATGACGTCGTTCGTGCCGAGCGCCTCTAGGCACGCCACGACTTCGGGCACATAGCGGGCGATCGGCGGCCGGTTCTGCTTGCCCTTCACCTGCTCGACTTCGAGCGAGCCATCCTCGTGCGCGATCACGCTGATCGTCACGTGCGGTTGCCCGTTCGTGTCCCGGAAGCTGAGCAGCCGCATATGCTGCGCTTCGATCGCTTGTGCGTAGCGATCGCCATAACCGCCCGTCAGCGCTTGCCGGTCGACAAACTGGCCGAGACAATGCCGCATCGCATAGCTTTCGTATGCCATCTCGGCGCGAAGCTGCGCGCTGTCGTGGCGGAACTCGACGAACCGGCCATTCGGCAGATCGAGGAACGTGCAAACCGCCTCCGGCCGGCTTTCGCGCCAGCCGCGCTCGATCCGCGCGGCCATCTGGGCATGCTCGCTTTCCCAGAGCGCGAGCGCTTGCGGGCAATTGATGCGATCGAGCTTGCCGGCCAGCGAAGTGCCGGCGCGCGATTCGAGAAATTCGACGAGGCGCGCTTCGAGTGCAAGCAATGTGGGCTCGGCCGGATCGATCCAGACGACGGGTGCGAGCGCAACGCCGGTTGGTCCGTCGCGCCGTTCGGCCACGCCGCCAAAACGCGCGGCGACCCAGGCGGGCAACGCCGCCGGAGCGAGTGCGCGCGCTGCCTCGTCGAGCGATTCGATAGCGCGAGCCGGAACGAAGTTAGCGACGACGTGACGATAAAAGTGATTGAGCAGCCACGCGCGGATGTCGTTGCCATCGCCGCGTGCGCCGCTGCGCGCGGCGATGCCCGCTTTCAATTCGTCGGCATTGAGCGCATTGCGCGGCGCATAACCGAGCCTGACAGCCGGGGTATTCATCGCCAGAACCTCCACCACGTTTTGCGCGCCCGCTCGCGCGGCGACCGATATTCGCCCCCATCGCGGTAGGACACCAGTTGTCGTTCGATGCTTGCGGTGTCCAGGCGCTCGCGTTCCGGCCGGGCCTCGTTCAACGCCAGCACTCGCTCGTACCAAGTCTTCGCCTCGTCGTAGCGACCGAGATCATGCAAGAGCGTGGCGGCGTTCCAGGCCGTCCATGGGTTCTCGCTCACCGCCGCTTGAGGTTGCAGGCTCGCCCAAAGGGAGGCCGCTTCGCCGGGCCGCGTCGGCGCAAGGTACATGGCAATGATCACGCGCGCACCCAACGCGTCTTGCGGGAGCTTCGCTTCGTCGAGTCGCGCTACTTGCCGCTGCCATGTCACGAGCCGCTCGAGCCAGATCAAGATTTCATCCGCGCGCCCGAGCGTCTCGAGCGAGCTGGCGATATTGCGCACGTACCAGTTCGGCGAGTAGTTCCCAAAACCGCGCGCCATCGAAAAGTGCCAAAGCTGCTCGGCCACGTCGATGGCGGCTACGTGGTCGCCGCTCGCCCGCAAAGCGTTCATCAAGCTCCCGTATTGGTCGGCGAACGGGCTCGCCGCGGTGCCGCGCCGATGCAATTCGATCGCCTGCGCATAACGCTCGGCGCTCTTGTAACAGAGTCCGAGATTGTTGCAGAGCATCGCGTAAAGCTCCGCGCATCCGTCATACGGGTGGCCGTTTCCCATTTCGAGAAACCGCTCCATATAAGCCAGGCCCTGCTCATAGATGGCAAGCTTGAGCCGATCCAAGTCGACACGCACGTCGGCCCGCGATGGCTCGGGCACGGCTTGCACGAACGCGTCATCGTCTTCGTCGAGTCCGGCCGCAAACCGGTAGCAAGCTCTACCGCTCGCCAGGTTAGGAGAAGGAGACTGGATCGCGGCGGCCAGGCCCGCCGACTGCTGGCGTGCGACAAACAACGCATAGTGCGAGCGATCGTCGGTCATGCGGCCTTGCTCGATGGCCACGCGCAGACGCTCGGCTTGCGTCGCCGGGTCGATGAGCTTGGCGCGGCCATCGTGCAGGGCGCTAAGGTAAGCGATCCACGGATGGTCCGACGCACGCCGCTGCGCAAGGGAGCGGGCCGCCGCGTGGACCGCTTCGCGCAGTTCGTCGCCCCTCGATTCGCCCACCGTCGCATAAAGCTCCGCATGCGCGATAGAGCGCAGCCTGATGTTCGTGCCCACCCGGCCAACCGCAATCAAGCGCTCGAGCAAACGCGCCGTGTCGCAGGCGAGCATCACGGAAAGCGGCCACCACACCGATGTGTCGTTTTCGTCTGCGAGCCGTTCGTGGACAATCTGTGCCATGCCTGCCCACGTCTGCTCTTCGCATTCGTACATATGGAAGAACAGACGCTGCCCGGCTTCGTCAAGCTGTCCGGCTTCGAGGAGCCACCGCAGCTCGTATTCGATGAAATCGTCGGTTCCGTCTACAGACAGGCTGTGGCGGGCAAGCTCGCAGGCCGCGAGCGCCGCCTGCGGACCCTCCTGCGCATAAGCGGCCCGAGCGGCAAGGCGCGCCAGGCGAACTTCCAGTTCGCGGCGTCGGGGCGCCGGCCAATCCGCCATCAGCGCGGCAACGGCCTGTTCGATAACTGGATAGCCATGCGGCACGATCTCGATCAGCGAGTCGCCTAGGCGCAGCCAATCGCGCTCATCGACGGCTTGGCCCGGCGCCGCGCCCGCCATCGCGGCAAGCGCGGCATCGGCGGCGGTCACCGCCTGTGCGTCCGCGCCCTGCCGTTTGAACGCCCACGCGCGCCGCCGCTGCCGATCGGCTTCATCGCCAGCGCGAAGTGTCGCACGCTCGGGGATCGCCAGACGCAGCGCATGGCGTAACTCGATGGCTGCGAGTGCGTGGGCGGGATGGTGCAGCTCGATGTTGTCGAAGGCACCCCAGCGGCGATAGCGCTCCGCGTTAAGGCCGGGCTCTTCGCCCACCACGTGACGAATTTCGACGAGCGCTCGCCCGATGGCGTCATCCTCCCGCAGGAAGGTAGCGATGTGCAGCCGGTACAGCGCAAGACGCATGCGGATGTCGGCACGGGCATCAGGCGCCGCGCCCGCCAGCACGCTCGCCCCATCGCCATCGAGCACGGCGCGCGCCGCGGCGGCGTCGCCGGCTTGCAACCACAGGCCGTAAAGCCGCGTGATCGCGTCCATCGAATGCGCGCACAACGGCCGGGCACGTAGCGTGGCCAGCAAATTACGGGCTTCGTCCGAATCGTCTTCTTCCAGATCGGCTTCGAGCCGATCCAGCCATTGCTCCAACTGCCGGCCCGTCACAACATCGAGATTCGGAGTCATTCATATCTCCGGGATTCTTTTTGGGTAGAGCGATAGATTAACAGCCTTAAATTTCTGTCCGATTGCTATGGACGAAGGCTTTCGCTTACGGCTTCATGCGCACCGGTGCGAGGTGACTCGGCTCGCGAAGCAAGAACAGCGAACGCATTGGACGCGCAGCCGGATAATCGACATTTGAAAGGTGCGGAGTGAGCGCTAGTGCTTCGGACAATCATGGCATTCTTGGCAGCGGTTCGCGATGATCGGAGTAAAGAGGACCGAAGTCTGGGTCGACGCACCCATCAACGTTGCAAATTTTTACCTGGGGCACTCATGGCAAACAAGGTCTTGCTGATTCCCACGCCGACGGCGGCAATTCGTGCGTCGGGGTTGTCGCACATCGATTTCGCCGATGCCTACTCCGCTCAGGTAGATCGATGCTACGTCGACGCCGAACAAGCAGCGCGCGCCGTGTTCGCCGATCCGCCACACACGGTCCGATGTCTGATGGCCTTGCGTAACGGAATCGTGGCGCCGTTCGGACTTAAGGCAAGTATTGACTTTTCCGACCGCGGGCTGGGGAAGATCGACGTGTTTCCGATTATTTCGAGTACGAACGCCGAAGTCGTCGTCGGTGGCGACGACAAGCATCTGGATTTTCGGATCTGGATAAGCATTCAACCGGGTGCGAAGGGATCGGAAGTGACGATTTCAACCTTGGTCAAAATCAACCATCTGCTTGGACGAGTCTACCTGTTTGCCATCATGCCGTTTCACAAGCGCCTGTCGCGCTCGCTGCTGCAACTGGCGGTCAATCGGCGAGACAACGTGTCTTTGGAAGAGAGGTAGATTCAAGCGCGGAGCGTAGCCGCTGCGCATAAGGGTGCGAGGAAAGCCGGTCGCCGGTCTAGCGCGCGTCGTCATTGCGAACGGGATGATCGGGGAATTGCCGCAACGCGAAAGCCTCACGGGCACTCCAGGGCTGCTCGGGACCGGACGGCGGACGGGCCGCTCCAAGGATCTGCGGCAATCGACGTCGATCCATATCGCTAAGCAAGGTGCGACGCGCGGAACACTCGCGTCGGCTTCTCTTATCGAAAGTACGGCCAACCCTCCAGCGTGAGAAGGGCGTCGCGAGGTACAAAGTGCCATTCACAAGCCTCTGAATCGAACATCGCAATCTGATCGTAGTCGTCCACGTCCTCGCTGATATCCGGATTTGCGTCGCATAGCGCTTTGAGTGCATGGCCCAGCATGCGCATCTTGCTGCGCGAGGCGATGACGAGATATTCGTCGTACCAAGCGTATATTCCCGCGGACTCGTACAACCGTTGCATCGTCACCAGCGCTTGAGCCTCGATTGCGATATCGCTCGCTTCCGGTCGTGCGGGCTGCAGGTGCCCGATCCCGGCGAGCCGGCCGTTTGGCCGCTGCAGTACCCGATAACCCTTGGCGCGCCAACCGAGGTGAACCACGATCGGCTTTTGGGTGACACCCTCGACCAAGAATTCCCGTTCAAGACTCGATACCGGGGTGGCCTGGTGAGTTTCGCCGGTTTGTCCTAACAGCGCCAGGCTGTCTATTAGCGCGTCGAATCCCCTTAGATAGCAGCGCGGCACAACCTCGTCGGTCGTTGCCTTGCTCACTTGTCCGTAAATGCCATTCTCCAGCCGGCGCACGACGTATCCGTCGAAGGACATGGCTGGGCAGACACTGTGGGATTGCTGAGAAATCTCCATCGAAGTCCTAGCTAAAAGTTGGAAGACGAAGCTGTCGTGGCCGCCGAACGCCTCGGCCTATCGTTCACTGCCGGAAAGGTCACAGCGCAAGCCGATCCGGCCGCACGATCGTCGGACCGATGAACGCGAGCTTTCGCAGCGACGAATTCGGCCCGTGAGGTTGCATTCTGAAGTGCGGTCGACGCCAGTGCCCTCGAACTTCGTGGTGATCGCCGTTCGACGGCAATGCACTCACCGTGTCGGCATCCAGGATCGCCGGCCCGACGATATGACGGTCGTATAGCCGCTCGATCTCTGCCAGCCGCTCTTCGCGCTTGCGCCGGCCAAGCCCGCTCAGGTCTCTCGGCGCATTCGTGTACGCGCGGTCATGTACCACATGCGCATCGCGCACCGAGAGATATAACAGCATCTTGACGACATAGTCGAGTATGTAGCGCCAGTGCTCGCGACTCTCGCCCATCTCCTCCCCTTCGTCTCGCGCCACGGCACATGCTTCCTCCAAATCCTCGAGGATGGTCTTTTCGGGATTGTCCAGTCGAAGGTCGAACACCATCGTCCGAACGCCCGCGGCGAGCCCCTGCCGCTGCGCGACCGTGACGCAACTGATCACCGGGAACTGCTTCCCATCGAGTTCGGCGCACTGTCGGAACAAGGCGATTGCACACGCACCCTTCTCCCACCACGATGGATCGGGCACGATGCAGACGGCATCGGCTGGCAGACTGATCATGCCCACCGGTACGTCGTCGGCGATATAGGACGCCTCCAGCAATCGATGCAGTGCCGGCGTTGGCTCATACAGCGCCCCTTGGCGTGCCGCAAACGCCTGCCAGGCGAGGCTCTGCGACGCCATTGAGGCTTCTAGCGGCTCGACCATCTGCGCAAGCGGGCGCTGGCACAAACACTCGATCAACTGCGGAAATACCCGAAGAAGCGACGAGATCGGAACCTCTCTAAGCAAGGAATCCGCCTCGGCCCCGTTCTTACCCGCAGCTCTTCTAAAGTGCGACCATGCCTCGATCGCTCCCGTGGCACGATACCGCACGGGCATCGGCAGACGGTCGTAGAGCGCATCCCAGGCAAGCGCGGTTTTTTGCACGGCGATGCCGAACAGGCGTCGGACTTCGTCGAGTTGCGACTGCGTGACATGGCCATCGCTAGCGGATACTCGCGAGATAAAGGGCTGCTGTGCGCGCCGCCTCGCATATGCGGCTACTGCGGCGTCCGTATAGTCGACGCTGATCTGCATCGTCCCCGGACGAATCATGTCGCGGCCGTCCCGACCGAATTCGATCTCAAGCCCTGGACCGCCGCTCAACTTCGCAGGACCCAGCTTAGGCTTGGAAAGCCAACCCGCCAGCTTCGGGCTGATCTGATCCCATACTTGGCACGCGTAACGCCGTGCCGCATCCGGGCTGGAGAACGGCACGGGGCCGCCTATGCTCACGCGCATCGTTACGCCCGGAACAATCCCCGTGCATCGGACCGGCTTACCACCAAGCGTCAGGGAGCCGGTCACGGCATCGATGAATACCGATTCGCTGCTGTGGTCAAGGCCGCCCTCGATCCTCACATGTGCCCCCTCACGGTAGGCATGCTGCGGTTTGTGGTTCTCGCTTATCTGCATCGTCGATTCGTTTCCTTTCGATCGCGGCTATCCTTGCCCTGGTTGCCGGCATTGCTAAACAATCGCGGCCTCAACCAAAGCGATCCAAGCCGCACGCGTTCATGGCGATGAAGTCATGCAGGACGCCATGCGCGCTTAAGTTGGGTGGACTGAGTCATGTGTGCAGCGCTGCATGATTGCGCGGAAGATCACGGAGTCTCGACCGGTACCTTGTGGCAAGAGTTCGGCCCGCATGTGGCAGCTGGCGTGGACGCACTCACGAAACGGACAACGGTCCCCAAGCACAACGCGATGATCGACAGCCTCGATCGCATTCGGCTGCAGCCCCGATAAATTTGGTGCGTGAGGCCGGCAGATTGCATCGTCAACCTAGCCCCGCCGCCGTCTCACTGGGCATCGCAGGAAGTGTTCACATGGCAATCGACGGTCAAGAGTTCCGCTTTTGAGGCGAACTACGCTTGCCCGCGCGATATGCATCTCTTGTCGTCTCGTCGCCATAGAGAAGCGCCTCGTTGTATAGGCGGTTATCGTGGGGAACAGGGCCAGACTCTGCCTCGTCGTAGAACTTTCGAAATATTGTGCGACCGGCGTGCTCCCAACGAAACATCACCTCCTCGAACGGATAGTCGATGTAGACGTCCTCGGTATTAAAACGCGGCCCGATGTCGATGCCCATCAGTTCGATCCTCCCTTTCTGATTGCATTGTGGTAGTCCTTGTTCTGCTGCGACAACGTCTGCGCCTCAGGGCTGGCTTTGTCGGGCAAAACGCGCCATTGTTCGTACAAGTCGTGCCCTGTTCCGTTAACCTAGATGTTAAATTTCCCTCTGACTTTTTGAGCGAGCAAACCGCAATGCGCAATTCGAGATAGGCTCTTCCTGTCAGACGCTCCAGCGCTTGATAACCTCGCTCCAACGCCGGGCATCCATTCGCAGCGCGTACATGTAGCCAAGAGGACCTTCATCCCTATCTCTCTCCAGAACAAATTTGTTGTAAATCGGATCGAATGCCCACCATGCCTCGCATTCTACAGAGAAATTTCTGATCGAAAATCTTGTCGTTTTTTTATTGAAAAAATGCGCGCAATTCACCACAATGGAGCCATCAAGCGGTCATCGCTGCAGATCAAGTTGCAGCATTAAATTTCCATCTACCACATAAAGACAGAATATATTTCCTTCCGCGCGGTTGACGCAACCTCTCAATGGCACCACTTCGCCCCCCCCAGCAGGATGGAGAACACCAGTCAATTTGTCGATAACAAGCTGTGGCATGCCCGGGAGGTCATTCAACAGAACACGTGTCTCAGTCATTTTACTGTCGCTATTCCAGTCAGAGCAAACGTGTCGAAGTCCAATGAAACTGATCGCCATCCCCCACGCCCGGCACGGAAGACCTCGGGTGAATCGCCCCGGGAATCGTGGAGGCTGGTTGGTTTAAGTTGATGCCGGCATCGCAACTGCGTTGCTGAGTTGCCGGTAGTAGTTTGCCTCAGCTTCAGCGGGTGGGATATAGCCGAGCGGTTCCATGAGCCGATGGTGG
>NZ_JBQCIV010000019.1:0-3367 GCF_051953405.1 Trinickia sp.
GGGCCGCCGCACGGGCCGCCGCACGGGCCGCCGCATGGGACGCCGCAGGGGCGAATCTCGAACCCACGGTTCTCGCGCTGCAAGCCAGCGCGCACGAACTGTTCTCGCGAATGATCGACGCGGAGTAAGCCATGCACCGCCATACCGAGCCGGGAATCGTGGTCGAGATATCGAAGGAAGGGCTTCGGCGCGCGTACCGCGATAACGCCGCCCTGCTGCGCTCGTCGCGGCTGCACGAGGTCGCTGCAGCGTGCGCATGCGTTGCCGGGACGGTGCTCATCGTCGCGTGGTTTGTGGATTCACTTGCAAGGGGATTGTCGTGAGCGGATGGATTGACTACTCCACCGAGAAGCCTGCCACGGCCGGCGCTTATGAATGGCGCGTGCCGAGTGTCGCGCTACCCGGCGAGATCGTGATTGTTGCCGCCCATATTCGAATGCGTGGTGCTGGATACAGCGATGTCCTGTCGCCAGTCTTTGACTACTGGGACGGCTACCGCGTGCATGTGCCGGAAGGATTGCAATGGCGCGAGACGGTAGAGCACAAGAACATCAAGAGCTACGAGCAGAAGTTGCTTGGCATTGAAGGTCTTGAGCATTGCGCCTGCCTCTATTGCGGACAGGTGCCGGCGCTCCATGCCGTCCAAGGTGGGCGCGACGGTGGCGTCATAGTCGGCTGTGCTCCCCATCGTCTGAATAGATGGTGGCTGCAATGCTGCTCGTGGGGCAAAACCCCGCACCTCGCCAATCCGCGAGACATCGAAAACATGCGCCTTAGGGCGATTGCGCGCGCTAAGGAGTATGCGTCGAAATGAAGCGCTTCGCCAAAGGCATCGCCCAACTGATTCTGATCTGGCTGGCCATCGTCGCATCATTCGGGGCGGCCGGCGCTGTGCTCTATCTCATGGGCGAGGCTCCGGTCATCACTCACATAGGGAGTTTCGCGTGAGCGAATCAACCGATTGACGTTTAACCACTAACGCCCGGCTGAGTCTCGGGCATCGGAGAAATCATGAGCAACATCATCGTCAGCAACATGACCACGACGCTCGCGTCGAAATTGGCGCAGCGTTTTGGTCTGGAAGCAAATCCGGAAGTGCTCGATATCTTGAAGGCAACCGCTTTCAAAGGACAAGTTTCGGACGCGCAAATGAGCGCCCTCCTCGTCGTCGCGACGCAATACAGCCTGAACCCTTTCACAAAGGAAATCTATGCTTTCCAGGATAAAAACAACGGCATCATCCCGGTGGTCGGCGTCGATGGTTGGGCGAGGATTATCAACGAGAACCCGCAATTCGACGGCATGGAGTTCACCCAGGATGACCAACAGTGCACGTGCACGATCTACCGGAAAGACCGCTCGCGCCCGGTTTCCGTAACCGAGTACATGGCCGAGTGCAAACGCGGCACTGGCCCATGGCAATCACACCCAAAACGAATGCTCCGGCATAAGGCCATGATCCAGTGCGCGCGCATGGCCTTTGGATACACCGGCATTTACGACCAGGACGAAGCCGAGCGCATTGTCGATATGGGACCAGTGCAAGAGGTTCGCAAGTCGGCCGTCGAAACCGCCGCTGCGGCTCGCCCGACCGCCGAAAGAACCGAGCGCCACATGGAGCTCATTGGTGAGTTGGAGTTCATCGCCAAGGAAGGCGGCCAGGAAGCGTTAGCGAAGGCTTGGAGCGGCGCGCCGTTGCCCAATGGGGATGCGCTCACGGCTCACGATCGCAAGGCCATAGGCGCGGCGGAATTGGCCCGGTTGAAGGAAATCGCCGGGGCCGAAGACGTGACTCCGAACGAGGATGAAAGCCATGAGTGACGTGATCGAGCAGCGTACCGACGCTTGGCGACTCGCACGGGCCGGGAAGATCACGGCGTCGCGCTTCGCTGACGTGATCGACGTGACAAAGGCAGGCAAGCCGACGGCCGCACGCGGGAAGTACATGCGCGAGATCGTCTTCGAGCGCCTTGCCCAGGCGCCGCGGCACGAAGTCGGAGGCCACGCCCTGCGCTGGGGTTCGGATATCGAATCATTTGCGCGCGAGGCATTCGAGCTCGAAACCGGACTGATCGTGCTGCCGGGGCAGTTTGTGACGCACCCCGAGTATCCGTTCATCGGCGCGTCGCCCGATGGTTTGATCGGCGCCGACGGCGGATACGAGTCCAAATGCCCGATGGATGAGGCCGTGCATATCAACACGTGGCTGTGCGGAATGCCGGATGAGCACAAGCCGCAAGTTCAAGGCTGCATGTTCGTCACCGGGCGGCAATGGTGGGAATTCGTCTCATACGACCCGCGAGTCGCTGAGCGATTCCGCCTTTATCGCCAGCGCGTCGAGCGCGACAACGAATTCATCGAAAAGGTGCTCTTGCCCGGCCTCCTCCAATTCGAGAAAGAGGCTCAGGAAATGATCGCCCAATTGGAGTCGAAGGCAGCATGAGAACTTTCGTCCTGCGCGAGAAGGAACACGCTCAAAGCCTCGTTTCGTACTTGAAGCAGCACGCGGGCCCGCAGGCGCGCGCAGGACGGCCGCTCGTCGTTACGGTTGCCGAGCACAAGCAGAAGCGATCGGGCGAGCAGAACGCGCGCTATTGGGCGTTGTTATCGGAGATCGCAGAACAGGTTCAAGTCAGCGGCAAGTACTTCGACCGAGACGTATGGCACGAGTGGATGAAGGATCGATTCGGGCCGAAGATCGACGGCCCAACCGGGCTTCTTCCATCGAGCACATCTCAGATGAATACCGAGCAGTTCAACCAGTACATGACCCAGGTCGAATCGTTCGCCGTGCAGGAATTGGGCGTCGAGTTCGCAGCCATCTAACGCAGGAGAGCCCATGTTCCGCCTCGAAAACCAACTCACGAAGATCGTTTCCGCCACGAACGTCGCCGAGAAGCACGGCAAGGATCGCGTCGCCGCAATCAGCGTCGGCTTCTATCTCGTCGGCCCCGGCGATCTGCTCGACTACTTCGATCCGACGCTGCGCGGCACGTTCTATCGCAAGCCGCAGCCGGCGCCCGGCGAACTGCCGATGGAGCACGATGGCCTGACCGAGCTGCGTTTCCCGTTCATGCGCGACTTCGCGTGGAGCCGTAAATACGCCGGCTACCTGCTGCGCATCCACATCGGCGCGAGCGGCGCAGAGGACGTGCTGCTGGCCGAATGCGGCCTCAAGGACATTCGCTTCACGACGCAGGAAGGCGGCAGCGTCGGCGTGCATTTCAAGGTGACGGCGCACCCGAAGGATGAGGTGGATCACGGAAGAATCGCCACGCGCTTGCAGCAAGAGGTGTTCATCACCCTCACGCCGCCGGAGAACTACGTCGAGCCGGGGCTGTTCGGCGACGCGCCGGGGCAAGACGAG
>NZ_JBQCIV010000020.1:0-12379 GCF_051953405.1 Trinickia sp.
TCTTGGATGAGATACTCCTCGACGATGTTCGGCAACGCTTGCTTGAGCCGCGGCCCCTTCAGCGGCGGCAGCGTCGCGGCCAACATCAGCAGGTCGCGCGCCGCCACCACCAGCACCGTGGTGGCGGCACGCGGCAAAAAGCCGAGCGCCGCACGGCCCGCGCGCTCCTTGCGCCCGCTCTTGTCGAGAAGCATGAACGGCATCTCGGGGAGTTGCCATTCTTGCGAGGGCACCGCCGGATCTCGCGGCGGCAGTAAGACGATCAACGTGCTCAAGGCCCGTCCTCTCTTGGTTTCGAATCCGGTTCAAAGCCGATCGCGCACGCTCACGACGCGAGTCGTATGCGTAAGCGGATCGCGATAGATAAGCGTCGTGCGGTCCACTTCCGCTCGCTCGTACTGTACGCGTCCATGCACGAGAAAATAGCTCGTCGTCACGTCCATGGGAATCTGGGTGATGTCGATGCCCGGCGGCAATGCGCCCGTGCCTTGCAAAGCGAGCTGCACGTCGGACGTATTCCGAAAGAATGCGCTCTGACGCCGCGACACCAAGGCTTGCGCACTCGAGAGCGACATGCCGGGCACCACCGCGGCCACCACTTCAGCCGGTGCGGTATTCATGTTCACGGGCGTGGACGTCGGCAGCACGGTCACGAAGGGGCGCAGCCGCGCCACCATCTCGGGCGTGAAGCCCGGCACGTTCAGCAGCGAATCGACGCTCGTAAACTGCAACGGCTCGTTCTCGATGCTGGCGGCGCTGCTGTCGTCTTCTTCGAGCCCTGCGCTACCGGAGGTGTTGGCGCCGGCGATGTTGCCCGGTTGCGGCGTTTGCACCGCGGAGCCGAGGCGTTTGCCGATCGGGCTTTGGAAGCGCGTGGCCGATTGCATCAAGGACGCGCGCATGCGAACCGCCACCGTCTTCGCGAGACCGCCGTCGAGACCCACCAGCGCGAGCAGGCGAGCGAACGCGGCCGCCTCCGTCTGATCGACCTGCAGCGCGCCGGGCGCCGGCACCGCGACGAGATTGCGCAAGTTGAATTTCGCTTGCGCATCCTCGATCGAACCGGAGAGGTACGTTTGCGCCCCTTCGGCGGCATCGGTCGCATCCATCTTGCCGAGAAAATCCGAGAGCTTCGTCTTGGCGATCGGCACGGCCCAAATGCCGCCCAAGTAGGTGATGGTGGGCGCGGTGTCGGCCTCCGAACGCAGAATGAGCCGCGTCCAGTCCACCGCGCCGCGCGATACCCACAGCGCTTGCGACATCAGCCGCTGATTCTGAATCCGGCGAATCTGCACTTGCTGACGCCAGAGCACCCCCGCGACGAGGATCGCCGACAGCGTGACCACTAACAGCGCGCTAATGATCGCCGCACCGCGCTGGCGCCGCCGCGCCGCCGCACTCGGCTTCGCGAACCGATTTGCGAACCGATTTGCAACCCGGTTTGCCACCGGCCTGGAAACCGAGCGTTCGACAGTGGACAATCGTGCGCGCATGGTCATTCTCCGACGAGGAACATGCGCCGGATGGGCACGTGCAGCGAAGGCGCGCCGATCGACACCTCGAGGCCCGTGACCGCGCGCGGCAACGGCGCCGATCCGAACTGCGGCACTTTGAGATTATTGTTGTTGCGCGCGATCTCGTTGCCCACGTCATCCATCTTCGTCGTCCAGCCGATGCTCGGCACGTACAAGCGCGCGGTGATTTTGCCGACACCCGAAATAAGGGGCACGGCGCTCCAATCGCCGCCGGTGCTCGGGCCCGCCAACGTCCGCCTCAATTGTCCGACGGTCGCCACGGGCGGCGAGGCATAGCGCGTCACGCGACCGTCGTTCACTTGGTAGCGCACGACCTGCAGGCGCGGCGCCTCGCCCGCGAGCCCGAATGCCCGCACGATCTGCAGCCCGTCGCTCGTGGCGGAAACGGCCGGCTGGCCGACTTCGTCGTCGGTCGCCGCCTCGCGCGCGTCGACACGAAGCTGATCGAACAGCTGAACGAACACGCGCTCGTCTTCCATCGCGTTCGAAATCGTCTGCCGTCCGCGCATGATCTGATCGAGCCCGCGCCACGACAAAATCGCGATAACCGCCAAGATCGCGATCGCAACCATGAGTTCGATCAGCGTGAAGCCACGCTGGCGCCGGGCGGCGCGTCGCGGTCGTTTGGTCTTAAAGCGCACGGTTCGTCTCATTGGCGACCACCGTGACGAGATGAGCCAAACTGCCGGCACGCCCAGGGGTCGTCACCGACACCTCGACGCGGCGGAAGATCGGATTCGGCGTGGCGCTGACGTTCTCGGTGCAGGTCAGCGGCAAGTTGCCTTGGGAACAATCGAAGGTTTGGGTCCCGAGTTCGGGCCACCGGCGCATCAAGTGCAATTCGGTCAGTGCGTTGTCGGCGCTCCATCCCGCCAGCAAGCGCCGATGCAATTCGCCCTCGTCGTTCGCGAGCATGCCCACCGCGCGCAGCGAAGCGGCCAGTGCCACGGCGATGATCGCGAGCGCGACCAGCACTTCGATCATCGTGAAGCCTCGCTCCCGCGGGGTAGGGTGGACTGAGCGCATCTCAACGCACCTCGTAGCGGCCGTTGCCGGTGCCGACGATCGTCGTCCTGCCGGCCGCCGAGTAGAGCGTGACCGTCACGGCTTGCCCGATGCTTTCCATCCCGAATACGAGACGGTCGGGATGCAGGTCGGAGCCCGGGTAATCGATCGTCACACCGGTGACGCCGCCGTCCCACTGCCGTTCGCGCAGCAAATCGTCGCGCAGCACAGGACGCCAGCCGTCCTCGGTACGAATATCGAAACGATAGCCGCCGGTCACGGGTTGCCAAGCGATGGGGCGCGATCGAACCTGCGCCTCGTCGGACGCCGATTCGAACAGCAGCGCGAGACGCTGCGCCTGCTCGTTCAGATCGGTGCGCGGATTGCGCCTGAGCGAAACGGAGGCGAGCGACACGAGCAGCCCCGCGATGACGAGCACGACCATCATCTCGAGCAACGTGAAGCCACGTGCGCGCGATGCTGGGCCGCGCAATCGCGCGGGGCCGATACCGCCGTCGATAGGCATGTTCGCCGATAGGGCTAGAGGGTTAGGGCAAGCCACACGCCGTACGCGGTATGCGCCGCACTACTGCCACGAGCCGATATCGGCATCGTTGCCTTCGCCGCCGGGTTTGCCGTCCGCGCCGTAGCTGAATATGTCGATCTCGCCATGCACGCCGGGATTGAGATATTGGTACGGATTGCCCCACGGATCGTTCGGCAGGCGTTCGAGATAGCCGCCGTCTTTCCAGTTGTTCGGGATCGGTTCGGTCGTCGGCTTTTCGATGAGCGCGCGCAATCCTTGGTCTTGGGTCGGATAGCGCCCATTATCGAGACGGTACAGCTTCAGCGCTTGCATCATCGTCCCAATATCTTGCTTGGCCGCGACGCGGCGCGCTTCGTCCGGACGGCTCATGATCTTGGGCACGATCAGCGCGGCGAGAATGCCGAGAATCGCGATCACGACCATGATTTCGATCAGCGTAAAGCCGCGCTGGCGCCGTGCGCGCAGGGCGGCTACTTCGTTACGACGTTTGTTCCACTGTTGCATCATTCGCTACCTCGTTCGATGAATTGTCGACGAAGCGCATCGCGTGCGCTTCGCATGGCGCCGCCGATTGTAATGGGGCTTGCCAGGCACAGTCAGGGTTCGCGAACCTCGCAAAGCCGAGAATAGCCCTTACAATGACGCGCATGAATACACTCCAAATCCGCCTACTGTCGTTCGCGCTGTTCGCGGCTTTTTGCGCGACGCTCGCCTATTGGATCGTCGTGCTCACCGCGCATCCCGCACCGCCGCCGCCCGCGGCCGCCGTCGCACCGAGCGTATCCGTCGAAGATGCCGCGGCGCTCTTCGGCGGCAAGCTGACGCACGAGGTCAATCGCAACATCAAGCTCGTCGGCATTCTCGCGCTGCGCGAAGGCGCCGCGGCAATTATCGGCGTGGGCGACGAACCCGCCCGGGCCCTCGCGCTCGGCAGCACGATCACCGACGGCACCAAGCTTGCCGAAGTGCGCGCTCGCTCGATCGTTATCGATCATAACGGTGTGCGCTCGGAAGTGCCGCTGGCGCCCAACGCCGGCGGCCCGACCATCTACGTGCGCTGAACCGCCTCCGTTCGCGGGCGCGCCACCGCGCCGGGCGCCGTCCCTCTGCGCTGCGCCCGGCAGCCGGCGCGATCGCTGAACCGCCACCGCTAGCCGCATCGGCACCAGCAGGCTGTGCTGCGGCAACTACTGCACCATGTTGTTCAAGTCGATGATCGGCAGCATGACGGCCAGCACGATCACGAGCACCACCCCACCCATCGCCAGAATCAACAGCGGCTCGAGCAAACTCGTGAGGAACATCGTGCGTCGTTCGAGTTCGCTCGCCTCGCCCTCCGAGGCGCGATCGAGCATCGTCGTCACGTCGCCCGTCGCCTCGCCCGAGCGAATCAAGTGCACGAGCACGGGCGGAAACGTCTTCGTATTACCGAGCGCCCGCGACAGCGAGGTCCCCTCGCGCACACGGACGATCGCGTCGTCGACATTGCCGCGCATGGCGCGGTTGTTCAGCGTCTCGCCGGCCGCCTGCAGCGCGCGCAAAATCGGGACGCCCGCCGCGGTGAGAATCGCGAGCGTACTCGCAAAGCGCACCGTGTTGTAGCCGCGCACGAGCTTGCCGAGCAGCGGGGCCGTCAGCACCCATCGGTCGAACGAAAGGCGAGGGCCCGTCTGCGACAAAATCGCACGCGTTGCGTAGACGAGCACCGCGACGCCGATCAGCACCGCCCACCACCAGTGCCGAACGAATCCCGACAACGCCATCATCATCACCGTGAGGACCGGCAGTTGTTGCTTCGTCGAGGCGAACACGTTGACGACCTGCGGCACGACATAGCTGAGCAGGAACGTCACGATACCGAACGCGATCAGCGTCACGATGGCCGGGTACGTGAACGCGAGCACGATCTTTTGCGAGAGCGCATTGCGCTGCTCGATGTAATCGGCCAAACGCGAGAGCACGAGGCCCAGCTTGCCCGTATGTTCGCCCGCCGCGACCAACGCCCGATAGATATCGGGAAAATCGCGCGGGTGTTGGGCGAGCGCATTCGCCAGCGAGTGGCCGCCCAGCACTTCCGCGCGGATCGACGCGACGAGTTCGCGGATGTAGTCGCGCTCGGCCTGATCGGTCAGCACGGCCAAGGCTTCGTCGAGCGGCAGCCCCGCCGTCAGCAAGCTGGCGAGCTGGCGCGTGAGGATCGCTTGCTCGCGTGCCGACAGCTTGCGCCCAAGCGCCAGACGCCGCGTTCGTTCGCCGCGCGCCGCGCTGGCCGCGGGCTCCACCACGAGCGGCGTCAGCCCTTGCGTACGCAATTGCGCGCGAGCCGAACGGGCGCTGTCCGCATCGAGCACGCCCTTTTGCGCGCGGCCCGCCGTATCGATCGCTTCGAAGCGAAAGGCCGGCATCGGTTACACCCCGCCCGTCACGCGAATCACCTCTTCCAACGAGGTGAGGCCCGTCGAGAGCCAACGTTCGGCATCCTCGCGCAGCGTGCGCATGCCTTGCGCGCGCCCCGCCGCGAGGATTTCGGCATCGGCCGCGTTGTGGTGGATCATCGTTCGGATCGATTCGTCGATCGTGAGCAGCTCGTACACGCCGCGCCGTCCCGAATAGCCCGAACGCGCGCACTTGTCGCAGCCCACCGGGTGCCATTGCGAATGGCCGTCTTCCACGCGTTCTTCCTTGCAGACGGGGCACAGACGGCGCACGAGCCGCTGCGCGAGCACGCCCAGCAGCGAAGACGCGAGCAGGTACGGCTCGACGCCCATATCGGTCAGACGCGTCACCGCCGACGCCGCATCGTTCGTGTGCAGCGTCGCGAGCACCAAGTGGCCCGTGAGCGATGCTTGCACCGCAATCTGCGCCGTCTCGAGATCGCGGATTTCGCCGATCATGATGATGTCCGGATCCTGCCGCAGAATCGAACGCAGCGCGCGCGCAAACGACATCCCGATCCGCTCGTTGACCTGCGTTTGCCCGATACCGGGCAGGTCGTATTCGATCGGATCTTCCACCGTCATGATGTTGGTCGTCGCCGTTTCCAAGCGCGAGAGCGACGCATACAGCGTGGTGGTTTTACCCGAACCCGTCGGCCCCGTCACGAGCACGATGCCGTGCGGGCGCGAGATCAATTTATCGAACTGGGCGAGGGTATCCGGCCCCATGCCCAGCGCTTCGAGATTCAAATGCTGCGCATCCTTTTCGAGCAGACGCAGCACCGCGCGCTCGCCGTGCCCCGTCGGCAGCGTCGACACGCGCACGTCCACCGCACGGCCGCCCACACGGAGCGTGATCCGGCCGTCCTGAGGCAAGCGCTTTTCGGCGATATCGAGCTGCGCCATGATCTTGATCCGCGAGATCAGGGCCCCGTGCAGCGCCTTCTTCGGCCTAACGACGTCGCGCAGCGTGCCGTCCACGCGAAAACGCACGACCGACGCATTCTCGAAAGGCTCGATGTGGATGTCCGATGCGTGTTCGCGGGCTGCTTGCGTGAGCAGGGCGTTGATCATCCGAATGATCGGCGCGTCGTCTTCCGATTCGAGCAAATCCTCGACTTCGGGGATGTCTTGCATCAACCGCGACAGATCGACTTCGCCTTCGACCTCGCCGACCACCTGCGCCGCGCTGCCGTCGTTGCGTTCGTAGGCCTGGTTGATCGCCTGCGCGAGTTCCTCGGCGGGCACGCGCACAGCCGTCAACGCGCCGAAATTGCGCGCGACTTCGGCCAGTGCCGCTTGGCTCGTGCGGTCGCTGATCCAGACTTCGATGCCTTCCGCGCGTTGGTGGGCGACGAGGATCTGCCCGTTGCGCGCGAACACGTACGGCACGAGCCGAGCCGCGAGCGGCGACGGCGCCTGGCGTTCGGCCGGCGCGCCTGAGTTGGGAGCGGCATGCAGCTCGCTCACTGCGACGCTCCCGGCGTGGCGGTTTGCGGCTGTTGCGGGGCCGACTGCGGCGGCAAGGTTTGCGGCTGGGCCGGGCTCGGTTGCAGCGGCACGGCCTGCGGCTGCGCGCCCGGTTGCGCACCCAGTTGCGGCTGAGGCGCCGGTTGTTGGACCGGCGGAGTGGACCCGTGCGTCATCTGCCTGAGGTCGAACAGATCCGCTGCCGGCGCCACGCCTTGGCTCGGCCCGGCCGGGATCGGCGGCACGACCGGGAAGTCCTTGTCGCGCATCACGTTGTTATCGGAACGATAGGCGTTCGTCAGGCCCTGCACGTAATCGTAGCGATTCTGCGTGATCTGCTGCGCCGTATCGCTGTCGCCGATGATCACGGGGCGCAGGAACACCATCAAATTGGTTTTCTGGCGTTGCTTGGTTTCCGAGCGGAACAACTGGCCGATCCAAGGAATATCGCCGAGCAAGGGTACCTTGCTGTTCGACACTTGATAGTTGTCCTGCATCAAGCCGCCGAGCACGATGATCTCGCCGTTGTCGGCAAGCACCGTCGATTGAATCGAGCGGATGTTGAAGGTCGGGCCTTGCGAATTCGCCGACGTGCTCACCGTGCTGCCGACGACCGACGAGTCTTCGGTATAGAGCTGCAGCTTGAGCACACCGCCCGCGGTGATCTGGGGCTTCACGTGCAGCGTCAAGCCGACGTCGCGACGATCGTACGTATTGAACGCGGTGCCGGGTGTGGCCGTCGACAAGTTCGCGTACGAGCCCGTCGGAATCGGCACGTTCTGCCCGACGACGATCTTCGCTTCTTGGTTATCGAGCGTGATCAGGTTCGGCGTGGAGAGCACGTTCGCATCGCTGACGCCGGCGAAGTATTGAAGCAACCCGCCAAGGCCTTGCACGCCGAACATGTTATGCAGCCACCCGACGTTCAACCCCTGGGTGAGCGTACTGGGCAGCGAGGCCACGCCCCCGCCGCTAGCCAGCGGCGCGGCCAGCCCGGCCGCCACCCCGAGGATGTTGGAGCTGCCCGTGTTGCCGGCCGCGCTGGAGAGGTTGGTGCCCGCCAGCAGGTTGCCGCTCGCGACTTGCCACTGAATGCCCAGGTTGCCGGCCCGCGTCGAGTTCAGTTCCACGACGAGCGCTTCGATATAAACCTGCGCGCGGCGCGCGTCGAGCTGGTCGATGACGGCGCGCAGATTGCGGTAGACGGGATCGGATGCGGTGATCACGAGCGAGTTCGTCGCGGCATCGGCCTGGATCATGCCGCCCGGCTGATTTTCGTCGGCGTTTTCGCCTTGCTTGTCGCCTAGAAAGCCACCGGTGTTGCCGCCGCCGAGCCCGCCGCTGCTCGAGCCCGACATCGAGCTGCCGCCGCCGCCGAGCGTGCTACCGCTGCTGCCGTACGACGAAGGCAGCGGCGGTGTTCCGCTCATGCCCGTCGACGTCGAGCTGCCGCTGGAATTGTTCTGGCTGAACGAACTCGCGTTGCTCGACTCCGCGCTGCTGCCGGAACTGCCGCCCTTGCCGAGCATGCCGCGCAGCGTCTTCGCGAGCTGGACCGCACTGGCGTTACGCAGATGAACCACGTGCATGTTGCCGGGCTGCGAACTGGGCGCATCGAGCTGCGCGACGAGCTGCTTGGCCGATTCGAGCCGCGCCTTGTTCGAGGCGCGCAGCATCAGCGAATTGGTACGGGCATCGGCCATGACGGACACTTTCAGCGTCGCGTCGGTGCTGCCGATCGAACCGGGATCGAGCAGCTTCGACAGTTGCGGCTCGAGGTCGAGCGCGTTGGCGTTCTTCAATGGCACGACGACGATCTGCTGGCCCGCTGCGTTGTCCACGCCCGCGATGATCGCCGCGATGCGACGCACGTTGTCGGCATAATCGGTCACGACGAGCGTGTTGTTGGCCGGGTACGCGGCGATCGTATTGTTCGGCGAAATCAGCGGCCGCAGCACGGGCAGCAGGTTATTGGCCGATTCATGGTGCAGCTCGAACACTTGCGTGATGACTTGGTCGCCCCGGGCCTGCGGCGTGTTGCCCACGTAGGTCGGCGCGCCTTGCAGCTTGGCATCGGCTTCGGGCACGACCTTGAGCACGCCGTGATCCTGAACGATCGAGAACCCTTGCATGCGCAGCGCCGCCTCGAGCGTCTTCAGCGCCTGCTCCTCCGGCACCGGATTTTCCGATACCAAGTTCAACTGACCCTTTACGCGCGGGTCGACGATGATGGTCTTGTTCGTCGCGGCGCCGATCGCTTTGGCCACCTGATCGATATCCGCATTCACGAAGTTCAAGGTCACTTCGGCGTGCGCGGCTTGTGCGGTCATGAGCCCGGCCAGTAGAAGCGCGGTAGCGATGCGACGCAGTGCCATACGATTTCTTGTCATGGAAGATTGGTTCAATGCGAAAGTGCCTGCCCTCGGCGGTAGCGCCTCGCCCCACACCGCGCGCCCGTCGTCGGTATCAGCATCGGATGTTCGCCCCGCCTCTCAAGAAGACGAACATTAGCAGTTTTTTGTGTCCGATTAATCACGAGGCCCTGAGTATGGCTTCGCTTTTACGTCAGAAAGTTCTCAATTGTCTACGTGGCGCCCGCCGTTTCGGATGAAAATCGCCACGGCTTCACCCCCGCCTGCGCGCCGTCACCCGCCGTTGTCGGCCAACGGCTCGGCGATCTCGGACGGGTTGAGGCCGCAGTCGATCGCACCCGGTATCAACCCGGTATCATACGGGCGAATATTTCGACTGAATCGAAAGGCAAACTCGGGTTTTCCCCAGCTGCCGCGTAGGCGTGCTTCCCTGGCCGGGGCGAGCCGCGCCGCGAATAAAAACGCATTGCGTCGAAGGCACTCGAATGACGAAACGGACAGTTCTGATCTTGGCGGTTTGGCTCGCGGCGCTCGCGTCGGCGAACGCGCGCGCCGACTGTTACGACGAGGCGGCCCGCTACCAGAAGGTCAACCCGCTGATTCTGCGCGCGATCGCCTGGCAAGAGTCGCACAACCACCCGGACGCCCTGCACAAGAATGCGAACGGCTCGACCGATTACGGGCTCATGCAGATCAATTCCATTCATCTGCCCACGCTGGCCCGTTACGGCATCTCGAGCGACACGCTGATGGAGCCGTGCAAGAGCGTCTACATCGCAGCTTGGCATCTGCGCCAAAAGATGAACAAGTACGGCAACACTTGGGCGGCGGTGGGCGCCTATCACTCCGAAACGCCGTCGCTGCGCGACCATTACGCCCGCCAAATCATCGGCATCCTCTCGCAGTGGAAGCTGCTGCAAGCGCAGCGCTGAACGCGGCGCGGTTCGCGCGGGCGGTCAAGGCGGGGCAGGCCAGGAGGGACTCGGGCCTCGTGTCCTAGGGTGGCGCTCCGGCGTTTGGTGCACAATGCTCCCTACGCTCTTCTTGCGGCGGCGCATCGCGCCATCGCCCCACCCGATATCGACTGCAATGAACCATTCGCCTGTGCCCGTCACCGTGCTCTCCGGCTTTCTCGGCGCGGGCAAGACCACGCTGCTCAACCACATTCTCGCCAACCGCGCCGGCTTGCGCGTCGCCGTGATCGTCAACGATCTCGCGGCCGTGAACATCGACGCGACGCTCGTTAAAGACTCCGCCACTCTGTCTCGCGTCGAGGAACGGCTCGTCGAACTATCGAACGGCTGCATCTGTTGTACGCTGCGCGACGACTTGCTGGCCGAGATCGGCCGGCTCGCCGACGAAGGCCGCTTCGACGCAATCTTGATCGAATCGACGGGCATCGCCGAGCCGATGCCGATCGCCGAAACGTTCGCCTTCACCGACGACGAGGGCCGCTCGCTCGCCGATGTCGCTCGGCTCGATACGATGGTGACGGTCGTCGACGCGTTCAATTTTCTGCGCGATTACGCATCGGCCGACGCGCTCGCCGAGCGCGGCCTGGCCGCGAGCGAAGACGACGATCGGACGATCGTCGAACTCCTGATCGAGCAGATCGAATTTTGCGATGTGCTGGTCCTGAACAAGGCCGATCTCGTCGACGCGCCGGCCCTCGAACGGCTCGAGCGGATCTTGGCACGCCTGAATCCGCGCGCGGTTCAAGTGGTGAGCCGCTTCGGCGTGGTGCCGCTTGCCGAAGTCATCGATACGAAGCGGTTCGACTTCGAAGCCGCCGCAAGCGCACCCGGGTGGCTCGCCTCGCTCGAACACGAGCATGAGCACGACCACGATCATGGCGACGGCCACGGGCACGCCGGCCATTCGCACGTGAGCGAAGCCGATCAATACGATATCGGCAGCTTCGTCTACCGTGCGCGCCGGCCGTTCCATCCCGAGCGGCTCTCGGCGCTGCTGCACGAGCAGTGGCCGGGCGTATTGCGCAGCAAAGGATTTTTCTGGCTGGCCACGCGCAATGACGTAGCAGGTACGCTGTCCCAAGCCGGCGGGGTGTGCCGTCACGGCCCGGCCGGCATGTGGTGGGCCGCGCAGCCGCGCGACGAGTGGCCCGAGGACGATGAACTCGCGGCCGAAATCGCCGCCGATTGGTTCGGCGCACCCGAGGACGCGACGATCGGCGACCGCCGTCAGGAGCTGGTGCTGATCGGCGTCGGGCTCGATGCCGAGGTTTGGCGTGCGAAGCTCGATGCCTGCCTGCTGACCGACGACGAATACGCGGCCGGCCCGCACGGGTGGGCGCATCTGCCCGACCCCTTCCCGGCATGGGATCTCGACGCCGACGATCACGAAGGCGACGACCAAGGGCAGATCGTCCACTAAGGCCGTCTTGCCGATTCGCCGGGGGCGCACACGCCCCCGGGCCGCCCCCGCGGCCGGCGGCCCGCGGCTAACGCGCGCGCAAAAAAACCGAAAAAAAAAACCCGCCAGCGGCGGGTGTCGAACAAGCTTCAAGCCGGGCCGCAATGGGCCGCGAAGGGCTTAGCGCTTGTTGACGGCATCCTTGAACGCCTTGCCAGCCGTGAACTTGACGGTCTTGGCGGCCGGGATCTTGATGGTCTCGCCCGTCTTCGGGTTGCGGCCCGTACGCGCAGCGCGCTTGCCCGAGCCGAAGCTGCCGAAGCCGATGAGCTGCACCGCGTCGCCCTTGGACACTGCCTTCTTGATCACTTCCAGCAGCGTGTCGAGCGTTTCGCCGGTTTGAGCCTTGCTGGCGCCCGTCTGACCTGCGACGGCGTCGATCAGTTCCTGTTTGTTCATTAACGTTCCTCTTTATCAGATTGAAGTGACACAGACAGCGCAAAACGCGCCGAATTATACGTACGCAAGCTGTGCCGTCGAGTAGCTGTGGCGAAGCGTGCGCCGCTCGGTCGCGCTGAACCCCCTGGCGCTACGGCCGTGCGGCGCTTGCTATGATAGCTCAGCGCAAACCCAATAACGGCA
>NZ_JBQCIV010000021.1:0-37991 GCF_051953405.1 Trinickia sp.
GACCCAGGTACTGTCGACCGCATGCGACCTTGGGGTATTCGACGTGATCGAGCGCGGTGCGACCGCAGCGTCTCTGGCCAAGCAGTTGGAAATCGACGAGCACGGCTGCCGGGTGCTGCTGCTGGGCCTCAAGCAGTTGAAACTCGTGAAAGTCGACGAGACCGGCGCCCTCGCCAATGCGCCGCTCACGCGCCGCTGTTTGCTGCGCACCGCCGAGCAGTCGATGGTGCCGTTCGTGCGCCTGAACGATCAGATCCAGCATCGCGCCTGTTTGCATTTCACGCAGGCTTTGCGCGAAGGCCGCAACGCCGGGCTGGACGAATTTCCCGGCGATGCGCCGACGCTCTATGGGCGCATGGCGGCGGATCACGCGCTCGAGCGGCTCTTTCACGAAGGCATGGGCGCATATACGCGGCTCTCGCCGCGCATGATGGCGGTCAAGGAGTTCAGCGAAGTATCGATGCTGCTCGACGTCGGCGGCGGCGACGGCACGAACGCCATTCGACTCTGCGAGCGCTATCCGTCGTTGAAGGTGACGCTCATCGACTTACCGTCCGTCGTCGAAAAAGCGCGCGCGAACATCGACGCGCATGGGCTGGCGGATCGTGTGACCTGCGAAGCCGTCGATATGTTTTCCGAGCCTTGGCCGAGCGGCTGCGACGGCGTCATCTTCTCGCACGTGCTCGAAATCTTTTCCCCCGAGAAGATCCAAGCGCTCTATCGGAAATCGCGCGCCTATCTCGGCGACGCCGGGCTGCTTTTCGTGTGGTCGTTGATGTGCAACGACGACGAAGACGGCGGCTTGCAGTCGGTCAAGTCCTCGCTGTACTTCGTGACGGTCGCAAGCGGCCAAGGGATGGCTTACCCCGTGGCCGATCACATGCGGTGGTTGAGCGAGGCCGGCTTCGTCGATGTCGCGAAATACGACGCGCGTGCCATCGATCATTGCGCGTTGGTGGCGCGCTAGAGAACGACAAAAGCCTCGCTCTCGGGCACCGGCGCGTGATCGACTTCGCCGATAATCTCTTTCAACTCGCGCTCGACGGTTCGGCACAGCAACGAGATCGGCACATCGTTCGCCCCGCCCTCGAACGGATTCTCGGTGCTGCTGCCGACCTGCTCGAGCGAGGTATACATCCAAGAGACCATCACGCTGAACGGCACCACGAGCCAGATCATGTTGCCGTGCATGAATCCCGTGACGCCGTCGTTGAGCTTATTGAACTCTTGCAGCAATCCGAACGGAAAGAACAAACAAAAGAAGCGCACGAACAACGTGTTCACCGTCGCATATTGGCGCGGATACGGAAAATTCTTGAGTCGCTCGGCTTTGGCCTGCAAGTCGATCAAATCGCGCAGCACGCGCTCCATTTCCATATAAAAATTCGAGCCGATCTGCCCGCTAGCGTACAGCCGAGCGATCGCGGCGCATTGCAAGCTCAGTACCTTCGTGGCCCTATTCGCACAGGCCAGCACTTGTACGCGCTCATCGCCCGCGAGGTACTCGGGCAGCAAGGCTTCGAGCGATATCTCCCGTTCTGGAATCCGGTAGAAGCGCTGATATTCGGCATTGAACGAGCGGTTCATGCTTTCCCACACCCGCGGCTGCCGCAGCTCGTATCGCAAAGCGGTAAGCCAGGCCAGGTGGCGGTCTATCAACGTTTTCGAGATCGCGACATCTTGGGGAAAGTCCCGCGCGATGAAGCCCCAGAGCCGGCTTGCGCTCAGGATTGACGTCCAGACGACTTCCGCTTCCATCGCGCGATTGTAGGTTTGGACGTTCTTGAAACCGACGATGAACGAAGCGGCGGTGCCGAGCAACGCCACCACGGTCATCGGCACGGAAAGCCAGGTCCAGCCGACGAATCGAAAGAGGACGACCGGGACGACCGCCCAAAGCGCGAGCCCGTAGATCTGACGTCGGGTCCAGATCAAGAACTCGGAGAACCGATAGGATTTTCCTAAATGCATGATGAACGAGGCACGCCAATCGCGCGCGATGAATTCGACTTACTGCGTGACGAACGAGCCCTGTTGCGCAACCGGGGTAGCCTCGTTCGTCGCCCTCAACCGATCGAGTTCGAAACCGGCCAGACGCCAGGCACCGATTCCCCCGGCAAGCGGCAACGCGAGTTTGACGCCGGCCAAATGCAAGCGCCGGGCCATCCACGCCGCGGAGACCTCGTTCGGACACGAGCAATAGATGACGAGCGTACGGTTCGTGCCGTGGCGGCGCACGATCTCGTGCCATTGCCGTTCATCGGTCAGTTCGGCGCCCGGAATCACGAACGGATCGAGCGCACGGCGCTCCGGCGAGCGGATATCGAACACCAACGGCCGCACTTGGCTCGCAAGCAGCGCGTGCAGTTCGTCGACAGTGATTCGCGCTTTTTCGAGCCCTTTCGCGAGTGCGATTCGCCGGCCATACCGATAGAGCAGATAGACCGCGAGCGCGATGCCAGCCACGCCGACTGTGCGCCCGCCGAGAGACGAAAGATGCTGAAAGATCAGATCGATCTGCGATGCGAACAGCCCGCCGACGGCCAGTCCGGCCGCGGACCAAAGCGCGACACCGAGGCAATCGTGGAGGATGAACGAGCGCAGTTTGATCGCCATCGCACCGCATAAGGGGACGGCGACGAGCGACAGCCCAGGGACAAAGCGGGCGACGACCAACACGCGGACGCCCCAACGCCCGAAGAAGCGCTCCGTGTTTTTGACGCAGGACTCCCGCGACAACGAGAGTTTGCAAACCGCGTGCAGCGTGCGTTCGCCATAGCGCTTGCCGCCCGCGTACCAGACGAGATCGCCCGCCACGCCGCCGAGTACCGCCACGCCCAGCGGCGCGGCGAAATGGGCCAGGACCGCGGACAGACCGCCGGTCGCGACCGCAAGGGTCGCGCCGACGGTCACCAAGGTCGGCGTCACAGGTAGCGGCAATCCCAGCGAAGCGCCGAACACGTTGAGGAACACGACGAGTCCCGCGTACCGCTCGATCAATTCATGCGACAGCATGGCGCGCTCCTTCGTGCAAGATAAAGCGTCGAGACCCGGATCGGGCAACGCGCTACTTCGCGTCCGACAACGCCTTTTTGCGCAGGACGTCCGACTGCGACATCGCCCGTTCGACCGGTGCACTGCCATCGGTGCTTTTCTGCCGACTGCGGTGAACATCCCGCGTCACGAAGCCCACTTCATGACTGGGAATGTCGAACCACTCGGGATGGCCAAACGAACGGCGGATATCTTCCAGCCCGCTTTCCCAATGTTCGAGCATCGTTGCGTTGCTGAATTCGTAGTCCTTGTAGTGCCCCTCGAACGACTTGTTCTTGTAGATCAAGTGCACGACGTTCACCGAGCCGCCGTGCGCGGCTTGCTGCGCCTCGATCAGCAGAGGATGCGTGCGGCGCACTTCTTCGGGCACGTGCTCGAGCAGCGCCTTGATCATCCGCGCATGTTTTTGGTTCTGCGACATGAACGCCGTGATCGCTCTCGTGCGGCTCGAATATTGAATGTCCTTGGTCCGTTCGCTGATATCCAAAAAATTCCCCGGCAGCGTGCCGCGCGAACTCCATAGATCCACTTGAAACACCAGCGTGTTGCGATGCTGGCATTCCCTGACGATCTCGGTGAGCGGCGTATTCGACACGAGCCCTCCATCCCAGTAAAACTCGCCGTCGATCTCCACCGCCGGAAACCCGGGCGGCAACGCGCCGGACGCCATGAAATGCTCCGGCGCGAGACGCATCAATAGATTGTCGAAATAGACGAGATTGCCGGTTCGCACATTGACCGCCCCGACCGAGACGCGAATGTTGCCGTTGTTGATGCGATCGAAGTTCGCGTATTTCAGCAGCGTCTCGCGCAAGGCCGCGGTGTCGTAGTAGCTCACGCGATCCGGTGCGCTGCGCCCGAGTCCCGCAAAGGGCGCCTCCATGCGCGGCGAGAAGAAACCGCGCTGCCCTTCGAACAACGTGCGCGTGGCCGACCATGCACTCGTCCACGTGCGACGCGCGTCGTCCAGACCCGGCCAGGCAGGAAAATGCGAGCCGATGTGAGACAGAATATCGGCCTTCTGGCTGATCGTGCTCCAGAAGCCACGCAGCGCTTCGACGCGATCGGCCGGCGCATTGCCGGCGATGATCGCCGTATTGAGCGCACCGATGGAGATACCCGCGATCCGGGAGGGTTCGACGCCGACCTCGGCCAGGCCATCGTAGACCCCTGCCTGATACGAGCCCAGCGCGCCGCCGCCCTGCAACACCAGCGCGACTTCATCGTAGGCGGGAAGCGTCACGTGATTCGGTCGTTCGAGCTTATTGCGCCGACTCGCGGGCATGGTCGTCTCCTGATTGAATGGTGTGTGCCGATCGTATCGATTGCCGCGATCCGCGGTTATTGCATATACCAGCCGTGGCTGACCACGATGGATTGCCCCGTCAGCGCACTCGACTCGAAGCCTGCCAGAAAAGCGACGGTATCGGCAACGTCGCCGACCGTCGTGAACGCGCCGTCCACCGTGTCTTTCAACATCACGTTCTTTACGACTTCCTGCTCGGAAATGCCGAGCGCCTTGGCTTGCTCGGGGATCTGCTTGTCGACGAGCGGCGTCCTGACGAAGCCCGGGCAGACGACGTTCGCGCGCACGCCGCGGGGCCCGCCTTCTTTTGCGACGACACGCGCCAGCCCGAGCAGCCCGTGTTTCGCGGCGACGTAGGCCGATTTGAGCTGCGAAGCCTCGTGGGAGTGGACGGATCCCATATAGATGATCGAGCCGCCTTTACCCGACGCGTACATATGCTTGATGGCCGCTTTCGTCGTGAGGAACGCGCCGTCCAGATGAATCGCCATCATCTTCTTCCAATCGGCGAACGCGTAATCTTCGATTCGGTTGACGATCTGAATGCCGGCGTTCGACACGAGCACGTCGAGGCCGCCCAACCGGTTCAGCGTTTCGGCGATGCCCGCATCGACCGCCTCTTCGCTCGTCACATCCATGGCGACGGCGATCGCCTTTGCGCCGCCGCGCGCAATGTCTTGCGCCACCCTTTCAGCGTTGTCGAGATTCAAATCCGCGATCACGACCGATGCGCCTTCCGCCGCCAGCTTGCGCGCACATTGCTCGCCGATCCCGCTTGCGGAGCCTGTCACGAGCGCGACTTTATCCTTGAGTGCCATTTACATGCTCCTTCAGAACGATTCGCTATGGATTCGCTATTGATTCACCGCGAGCTTCACGGGCTCTGCGGGCGCAAGGTAATCGAAAGCCACTTCGCCGATATCGAGCGTGAGATTCGCGATGACGTGACGCGCGCCGATCACCTTGCGCACGGGCAGGTCGGCCACCGACGCGAGCGCGTGCGGATGCAGCTCGAGCGCCGCCGGGCCTTCCCACGCACCGAGAACTTCGACGTCGCGCAGGTAAAAGCGCACCAGCTCGCAGATGCGCGCGGAGCCGTCGACGTGCGGGATGACCTTGAGCAGATAGTTGGGCGTCTCGGCCAGCTTGCCGCGCTCGCTGGCCTTATCTAGTTCGCGATACTTATAGCCCATCGTGCCCGTTGCGATACGCTGCGTCCCATAGTCGAGCGTGCCGAGCAGCGTGTCTTTCCCGTCGATCGAGAGCCGAGGCGAAGCGAGCTTCTTCGGGAAACCCCAGATTTCGCGGCCGCCCGCGATGGGGCCCTCATCGTCCAAATACATGGCATGTGTGTAGTTCCCACGATTGCCCTCCTCGTCGATGACCGAGATCACCTGTCCGCTCTCCGTGTAGTCGCCGAATCCCGACGAATCCGGCATGCGGATGAACTCGTAATGGACGATCGGTTTATCGACCGTCAAAGGCGCCGGAACGACCGCCTTTAGCGCATCCATGTCGGTCTCGTACGAGACGATGAAATATTCGCGATTGACGAAGCGAAATGGCGGACGCGGATACGCTGGATTGAGCACAGGCATCGCGAACGCGTTTTTGCGGATATCTTCCTCGGTCACGGGTCGTCCCTCAGTTGGTGAGTGCTGGGTAGTGCACATCGCGGCGGCGTTGCCGTCGCGGCCGGTGAAATGCGTCAGCGTCGAGCCATGAAGCGCGCGGTGCGCCTTCGCACGGTTGCAGCGGTGTCGTTCAAGTCATTGTTCTCGCGGACGGCTTTAGCGGCCATCGTTACGGCGAATCGTACGCGCGAGAAAGACGCGACGGTAGCCTCGAGAAGGAACTCAATCTGTTGCTCGTGCGGCAACAATCGGTTTAGCAAAGATATATGACGGGACGCTGACTGTCGGACAGTGTGCGCAATTGCGCCGTGACCGGTGTCATTAATTGGGCGAAGGGGTGACGCATGCGATTCGCGCGGCCTCCGGTTTGCCCGGCCGGTGGGAATTGAGGCCGTCTTCGCTCTGCCGTACAACCTTAGTCCGCCAATCGGGGGGACCCGGCCCACCGTCAGTCGTTCGAAGGCCCCGTGCGGCGTCGCGGGTCCAGCGACGGCAATATCAGCTTTTCGCGCTTTTTGCGGGTAAGATACTTCTCGATCCTATGCGGCTGGGCATCGACTCCCATGTTCTTGAACATCTCGACGACATCGTCGAGCGCCTCCGGCGCGCGATCCTCGTACCGGCAGTACCGCCCGGAGCGATTCGTCACGATGAATTTGCCGGTCGCGCTGTCGTAGAGCAATTCTCCCGCGACGCGAGCAGGGCCCCCACCCACCAATGTCGGGTGGCCCAGCGTCTTGACCTCGTCCCGCCCGGCATCGCGCCCCGCCGGCAGTTCTTCGCCGATAATCAGCCGCCCCAATGCGCCAATGGCCCACATGTACTTTTTTTCGCCACGTTTCAGCGCTTCGAGGTCGACCGCATGGCTATTTTGAGGACTGCCGAGTGCGGGAAACTCACCCTTGGCATCGGGCGCGAACAGCCGATTGGGATGCATCAGCGGCTTACCTGTGGCTGAACCGTCTTCCCGCTCCCAGGGCTTGATGCCATCGGTATCCAAGTGCAGCGGCGGCTGCCGGCTCCCGAACCGGGCGTCCAAAGCGCCTGCCTGCTCGACGCCGATCATCTCGTGCAGCGCCGGGGCAACAGCATCGGGCGGTATGGCCGGCATGCTGGCGCTACGCCGATGCGCGAGCGGCCCCGGAAGTCCGGATAGCTGCGGTGGCATGGGTGCGGACGACGATGGAGTCGCCGGCACCCGAGACGAGGAACTCGTCGCAGATTCGACAACAGGCATGGGCTTGGGGAGCCGCGAAGAAGGGATTTCCATGGAGCCTCGATTTCTTCCTCGATACAAGATAAATCGCCGCAACGCTAACCTCCGATCAACCGGCGAAATGGCGGCGAATACGGCGAAATGGCCAGGAGATGACCTACAACGTTCCGGGTCGACTACGCGATTGACAAAGACGTTCACGACCGGCCTTTCCTGTGTGGGCCTTCGCCGGGCCATCCCAGTCCCTTGATCGCACCGATCCATGAAGCGAAAACGTACGGTGCGTACGAACGATCTATCTGCACTCAAGTTTCCCGAAAAAATTCCGATAAAGCGCGCATCGCGGAATCGTGTTTAACGCCAATTACACGGAACCCCCGATGCGCTCGATCCGAAACTTCTTCAGCATGGGCGCGATCTGCGCGCTCACGGTTCTTCTCGCCGGCTGCGCGTCGGCTCCGCGCGCCGAGGTCGATGCGGCGAAGATCCATACTGTGCATACCGTCACGGTGGTCTATCCCGGCAAGGCCGTGTACATCGCATGGCGGCCGCAAGTGCAGTTGACGGCGGTCGGCGGCGGCGCAATCGGAGCGATAGCGGCAGGCGCGGCAACCGCACTCGCCAATGCTCACACCGCCAAACAGGACCCTCTCGCGTTTAACGATGTCGTCACGCGGAAGCTAGGCGACACGCAATTGAACCGGAAATTTACGGACGGTATCGAAGCAGCGCTGCGTTCGCACGGCTACGCCGTGAGAGAAGCCGATGCTTCGGATCCCACGCTGCCTACGTTTACCCATGACGTTTATGGCCACTGGCATGCCGGGGGCCCCGCCTATCGCGACAGCGACGCGGTGCTGATCATTCGCGTGTCGCCGACCTACAACCCACCTGGGCCAATGAGCTACATGTCGCGCTTCGTCATCGGCGAAATCGTGATGTTCGCCGGCGACACCCATGAAGCCGTCCTTCGACAGCGCATTTATTCGGTGAAGCTCAACGATCCGTATAGCTATTACTCGACCGATTTGATCGAAGCCGATCTCGCCCATGCGATCAGCGGCCTCGATGAAAGCATGATGGCCCAAGTAGGCGTCTTCGATAAATCGCTCGACAGCATCGCGCATTGAGGCCGGCGAGCGCTACGGCGGGCGGGTAGCCGTCAAGCGCCAGGCGGCAGGGCCTGGCGCTATACGGCGATTACATTCGATGTAATTGGCGTACAGCGCGACCGCTTCTACTCTTCGACCATCGCGCCATCGATCCCGTGGCGCTAACCGTCGAGGAAAAACCATGTCCAGCTATCCCGTTCACACGATCGAATCCGCGCCCGCGCAATCGAAGCCTGTGCTCCAGCAACTGCATCAGACGTTCGGCTTCATCCCGAACATCGCGGCCACAATGGCCGCTTCACCGGTGCTCATCAACGGGTTCATCGGCCTATTCGAACGCGTGCATGCGAGCAGTCTGACCGAGCCGCAGATCCAGACGGTGCTGCTGACCAACGCGGTCACGAATGCCAGCGAGTGGCCGGTCGCGTTTCACACTGCGCTCGCGTTGAAGGAGGGTGTACATCGCGCGGATGTCGACGCAATCCGGAGCGGCGGCCTGCCTGGCGATGCCGGACTGGCTGCACTGTCGATGTTGGCGCGTACCCTGATCGAAATGCGCGGCCGCTTGACTGTTTCGGACCGGAGATTGTTCCTCGAAGCGGGGTTCAGCGCAGAGCAGATACTCGAGGTAATCGCGGTGGTCGCAGCCTCTACCATCACGAACTACGCCGGTAGCGTGACGCAGCCGGCACTCGAACCGACGTTCGCGGAATTTGCCTGGCATGCGCCTGCCGTCTGAGTCCTTTATGATCATCCGTCTCGAATAGGGAAATTCGATGAACGTCACCGGTCCCGCCCCGAAAGTGCCATCGAGTGAACTCGGTCATTTGTTGCGCTATTGGCGAGACGTGCGTGGCGTGAGTCAACTCGATCTGTCGCTCGAGGCCGGAATCTCGCAGCGGCAGATCAGCTTCATCGAAAGCGGACGCAGCGTACCGGGTCGGGACACGCTATTGACCCTCGCGCAGACGCTGGATGTGCCGCTGCGCGAGCGCAATGCCCTGCTGCTCGCCGCCGGCTACGCGCCCGTGTATTCAGAGGCGCCGTGGAACGCACAAGAGATGCATAGTGTCGTGCGCGCGCTCGAACGGGTTGTTCGCCAACACGAGCCGTTTCCGGCGATTGTGATGGATCGCCACTGGAACGTGCTGATGACCAACGACGCGGCACCGCGCTTTTTCAACTGTTTCATCGACATGGCTTCGCGCAAAAGTCCGCGCAACATGCTGCATCTGATCTTCGATCCGAAAGGGATGCGCCCGTTTGTCGCCGATTGGGACAACGTCTCGCGAAGCTTACTGCGACGGGTGTATCGCGAATCGGTCGGCCACGTGATCGACGGCGGCACTCGAGGCCTGCTCGATGAACTGCTTGCGTATCCCGAGGTGCCGAGCGACTGGAAGACGTATCGCGCGCCGTCAGCGGAGCCCGCGATGCCGGTTATCCCGCTTGGCTTTATCAGCGAGGGCGTGGTACTTCGCTACTTTTCGATGGTGACGAGCGTTGGAACACCGCAAAACGTTGCCGCGCAGGAGCTACGCCTGGAATGCATGTTCCCTGCCGACGATGCAACCGAAATACGCCATCGGCAACTGCTTGCGGCGCATTCAACGGAATGCTAACAGCCTGGCGGCTGGCGGGTGTCCAGTTGTCTCTCCTGCGGGGGGCCGAAACCGTCGGTGAGACCAGCGCGTACATCGCCGAGCTTTGGGTGTTCAGAACGATCTCCTAGCGTCTTTGCCACGTCGCTAGCCGCGAGGGCGGTAACGATGCGATCGCGCGGCCCTCAACCGCTCTTCGTGCACTCGCTCTTCGTGCACTCGCTCTTCGTGCATTCGCTCATCGTGCACTCGCTCTTCGTGCACTCGCTGTTCGTGCAGTTGCTCGTCCCGAAGTCTCTGCTCGCGCAGTCTTTCATCGCTCACTGCCGCTTCCCGCCGCCGCTGCATCGCCTCATCGCTCGCATTGTTTTGCGCCGGGTTTCCGCACGGTATTTGCTCCTCGCCTGCGGTGACGCGTTGTAGCATCGCCCGGTCGCAGTCGATGCGATCGGCGCTGCTATCGGAAACTTGTCGCGGCTCGGAATGCATGGCGACCGTGGCTGCCGATGCGGGAAACAGCGCGCACGTGCATGCAGCAGCCAACGCAACCGCCGACATCGTTTTGCCGCTAAAAACCGGAAAGCGCATTTTCGACCTCGTCCCACAATGGGTGGCGACGTGGCCTAGCGAACGACTACACGAGCAATGCCACGACCCACCCGACACATGAAAGGCGCGTTCAAACATAACGGGTTCGCGCAGCGCGTGGCGACGGTCCAGCGTAGAAACGTGTCGATAGGCGAACCCACGGGCATGCATTCGAATGCGGCTTAGAGCTTCGGCAACTCGCCCCTCGTGGAACAGGGCCGCCATGTTCCCGCGAGACGTCGCAATCCGCTAGCCGCCAAAGTAGTCGCCAAGCGAGTCGCCACACCCGCCCATACAGGCAACCAATTGCATGATTTTTAAGGAAAAAATGTCGTACAATCGCGATTATCTTTAGCAAAAATAGTCGCCAAAGAACGCGCCACGCCGCGCCCGCCCCTGCTCTTGACCATGCCCGAGACCGTCAGTTCATACCCCTATAACAGCCCGCACCAAATGCTTCCGATGATGCCCGGAGAGCATAAGCTCGATGGTCTGCGGCTGCTCGCGGCCGATGTCATTGCAGGCTCTGGCCTGTTGGCAGCGCACGGCATGCCGAGGCTACGCATGCTATTGCGCGACGCCCTTCGGCCGATGAACTCGTACTACACGAACAAAATCGAGGGCCAACAGACAGAGCCGCTCTTAATCGAGCGCGCCATGCGGCAGGACTTCTCGGGCAGCCCAGACGAAGCGCGCCGCCAGCGCATCGCACTCGCGCACATCGAGACCGAACGCTGGAGCGAGGCTGCGTGGGGTTCGTTCGATTCGACGACGTTCTTTGCGCCGGAAACCGTGCGCGAGATTCATCGACACCTGCATGCGCAACTCTTGCCCGAAGATCTCGCTCAGGAAGGCGATCATCGCGAAGATGCGGCGGTCACCCCCGGAGCGTGGCGCACGCGTGGCGTCCGCGTCGGGCGCCACGTCCCCCCCGATCCAGCAAGCATTCCCGCCTTCATGCAGGCCTGGCATCGCGGCTACCAGTACGCCCGTGCAGGCGAAACCGCCGTGATCGCACTGGCCGGAGGGCATCACCGCCTCGCTTGGATTCACCCGTTTGTCGACGGCAACGGCCGGACTGCTCGATTGCACACGCACATCGGTCTTACGGCGCTCCGACTGACCCACGGGCTTTGGTCGCCTATGCGCGGGCTCGCCCGTTCCCAGCCGCAATACTACGAGCGCCTGATTGCAGCCGATCAATCGCGTCAGGACGATCTGGATGGCCGCGGTAATCTCACCGAGCGCGGCCTCATCGAATTCATCGAGTACTTCCTGCACACGTGCCTCGATCAAATCCGGTTCATGGGTGGCATGCTCGATCTACAGGCATTCGAGACACGCTTGGCGCAGATGCTCGCCGCGCTCAGCCTCGACGAATCCACCCGGTATCTGCGGGCAGAGGCGGCAATACCGCTCGCCTACCTTGCGACGGTCGATTCGATGGATCGTGCGCAGTTCAAGGCAATGACGGGGCTAGCCGCGCGCACCTCGGACCGAGTACTCGCCGACCTTTTGAAGATTGGGATTCTGACTTCGTCCCGCCCGCGCGGGCCGGTAGAGTTGGCGATACCGCTATCGCTGTTTCGATGGCTCTTTCCGCGGCTCTGGCCCGAGGCGGAAGCGAATTTGTCTTGAACGCTCCGCGCTGCGCGTCAGCGCGGCTCTCAGTGCTCAATTGCAGTACTATTCGACGACCCTGGCCGGAACCGGAGAAGAACGCGATGCACGAAAGCACGTTGTTAGTCTTTGCCGCCGTAGCCTTTGTCGGTATCGCCACGCCCGGGCCGACTGTGCTACTGGCGCTAACGAATGGTTCCCGTTATGGCCTTCGTCGCGCCGCCTTTGGGTTCGCCGGCGCCGTCGCGTCCGACTTCGTGTTGATTTTCGCGGTAGCGCTTGGTCTCGGTGCGCTGCTGGCGGCATCAGCGTTCTGGTTTACCGTCGTCAAATGGGTCGGCGCCGCCTACCTTGCCTACATCGGCGTGAGGCTGCTGATGTCGAAGGGTTCGTTTAGCGTCGCGAGCGCGGATGGCGATACAAGCCGTGACAGCAACTCGGCGATCTTCCTCAAGAGTTTCCTGACCGCGGTCACCAACCCGAAAGGGTATCTGTTCTTTTCCGCCTTTCTGCCCCAGTTCATCGCGCCGTCGGCACCGCTTGCGCCGCAGTACGCGGCGCTCGCGATCACTTTCGCCATGCTCGATTGCGCCATTATGTTCGGCTATTCGCTGCTCGGCGCGCGAGCCATTCGCCTGCTTAAGGAATCGGGAGCGCTGTGGCTGGAGAGGTCTTGCGGTGCGGTCCTCGTTGCGCTCGCGGGATCCCTGGCGCTATACCGGCGCCATACCGCCTAGGGTTTGAATTGGCGGCGCGCTCGCGCCTGCCCCTGCCGTCGTGCAACGTCCGCGTGCGGGACGCGTCCACAGGCAACACGAGAGCCGCAGAGATGTGTCGATTGGCGAATCCTGCGGGAAGACGCCGATTTCGAGGCAACAATCGCACGATTCGGGGGCGAGCCGACCTCGCGGCCATGACAGGCTCGCCCTGCGCGCGAGAGAATCTCAAGCAGCGACGGGCTCCCGGTAGCTCGTCTCCACGATCCACTCCTGCAGCGTGACTTCGATCGTGACGAGCGAACGGTTTGCGCCGGGTACGAAGCAGCCCGCGTACATTCGGCCGTTCGTATCGGCAACCATGCCGCTAATGGACGTGCGCGTACCGGCAACGAGCGAGACTTCGCCGAACGCATTGAGAATTTCGACGCCCGGTCCGGCCACCGTGAAGGGCCTGGCCGTCTGCGCCGAGCCGTGCGACAGATTCGCCTCCACGAGACTGCCCACCACGCTGCGCACCACCGCACGCATGACAGCGTGCGACGAGCACAATGTCTCTAACGCCTCGACGATATCTTCGCCAGGCTTGAGCCGCGCGACCACGAGGCGGCCGTAGTGGCCGGATTCGACGGTAATGAAGTTGGAAGGTGTCGGATTCATGGGCGTCAAACCGGTCGGAGCAGATCGAAGGCGGTCTCGGCGTCCGACGACACGACGAGTTCGATGCCTTCGAAAAGGCACAGCCGAAGGTGCAGACCCGCAGCGGCCGCGAATGTCTCGTCGAGAATCACATGACCGCCATGGTGCCGGCCCTGCTCGTCGATAAAGCCTCCGTGACAATGAAGGATGTGCGTGCCGTCCTGGCCACGTCCGATGGTGATCGCCGCGCCTATCAACGTGCTCTCGCCGTTGCAGACGATAGGTGGCCCGTAGACGTAGGGCCGCAGGCTGCCCGCGGCGTGCATCATCACGTGATACTGCACCTGCGCGCATGCGCCGGCCACGATACGGCCGCAGCCCGCATCCGCGTGCCAGCCGTCGAGCAGGCTGCGCAATGCTGCGCCGACACGCGTGCCGCCGGGCAACGCGATGCGGAACTCGCGCGTGCGCTCGCTGGTGCTGGCGTCGAGCACGCGAGGCATCTCGGCGCGGCCCGGATGTTTGACGGGTAATGCGAATGCCGCCCTGCGGGTCCGGTGCTCGCCTTGCGCTCGTGCCGCAGGGCTCTCCGATGGTACCTTCGTTCGAAGCATGGATTGGGTTCTCCTGACAATGCCCGGATCAGGCGCGAACCTCAATGCAAGAACAGTGCCGACGCGCAATCCATGCTCGAGTAACGAACGGGAAAACCAGCCATCGCAGGCGTTGCATGTGGATGAGGCCGCGACGAGCAAGCATGCTTCGCACGCAACCCACGCAACACCTGTCGCGCTAGAACGCGACAGGTGTTGCGCGCGGCTTCAGGCGCGGGCTTTGATCTGGGCGCCTAACCGTTCGGCGAGTTTGGCGAAGACCGGGATGCAGGGGTTGCGATTGAGTTTGTTCCAGGTCACGCTGACGTCCACATACGGTGGATTGGCAAGCGAGCGGAATTTCACGTTGGCCGGCCGCGCCGTTTTCATCGAGCGATGCACGAGCGCGACGCCTATCCCCTGCCCCACCAGATTGACGATGGTTTGCTGGTAGTTGGTTTCCAACCGGATCTTCAGTGCGAAACCGCTACGCTTGCAGTGCGAGACGATCGCGTCGTAAATGTACGGCGCGGCCACGCGCGGCGAGATCAGGAAGGACTCGTTACACAGCCGGGCTGCATCGAGCGCGCCGCTGCCCCGGGCGAGCGGATGCTCGGCGGGCAACGCCACGACCAGCGGCTCGCGAAACACAGTGCGGGTTTCGATGCCCTCGGTATCGCCGGGCGGATACATGATCGCGACGTCGGTGTTGCTCTCCCGGATGTCCTGTATCAGCAGGCGCGGAATCGATTCGGTGAGATGTACGTCCACGCCCGGAAACTCCGATGTGTACGCACGCGTAATGGGCGGCATCACGCTATAGGCCGCGGCGAACATGAATCCCACCGAAAGCGAGCCGCTATGGCCGAGGTTGGCCGCGAGCGCATTGCGCTTTGCCCGCTCGACCGAGGCGAGAATCTCCTTCACGTCCTGAAGAAATCGCTCTCCCGCCGCCGAAAGGTTCACGGTACGGCGTGTGCGATCGAACAGCACGACGCCCAGTTCATCTTCGAGCAACGCGATCTGACGCGAGAGCGGCGGCTGCGAAATGTGCAGCCGTTCTGCCGCTCGCCCGAAGTGCAGCGTCTCGCATAACACAGCGAAATACTGTAAATGTCGCAGCTCCAATTTAATACCTCGAAGGTATTACAGAGTGGTGATTATTGTATTGGAAAACATCAATCGCGCCCACTACTCTGACGACCACAGCAATGCAACGAGCATTGCAAAGACCGAAACAGGCGGCCACGGCCGCGTCCTGAGAACGGAGACATCTGTGAGCGCTCACAAAGCAGCCCACCATGGTCCTGTCTGGCGCCAAGAAAACAGCCCGCACCGCGACGAGCAAGCGCATCTCGAGGCGGACAGCGCGATGCGCGAGATCATGGCTCGTGGTCGGCGCTTTATCGAACGTGGCTTACCCATACTCATTCTCGGCGAAACCGGCACCGGCAAGGAAGTGCTTGCCCGAGCGCTGCATCGATACGGAGCGCGCCGTAGCGCGCCTTTCGTGGCGCTCAATTGCGCCTCGATCCCCGAAACGCTCATCGAGAGCGAACTGTTCGGTTATGCACGCGGCGCGTTCTCCGGTGCATCGCCCGGCGGCATGAAGGGCAAGCTCGCGCAAGCGCACGGCGGCACACTGCTGCTCGACGAGATCGGCGACATGCCGCTCGGCCAGCAGGCGCGCCTGCTGCGGGCGCTCTCGGAAGGCGAGATCACCCCACTGGGTGCGAGCGCACCGCTCGCGCTCGACTTCCAGCTCATTTGTGCGACGCATCAACGGCTCGACGCGCTCATCGAAGCGGGCCTGTTTCGCGCCGATCTCTACTACCGCATCGCCGTGGGCGTACTGCATCTGCCGCCATTGCGCCATCGCAGCGACCTGCGTGCGCTCGTGCAGCGCATCGCGCAGGAAGCGGCCGGGCATGCGGTATCGATTGCGCCCGGCGCATGGGAGCGCCTGCTCGCCTGCACGTGGCCGGGCAACCTGCGCCAGTTGCGCGCCGTCCTGCGCTGCGCGTGTGCCGTCGCGCGCGATACGCATGTCGAAGCGGATGATCTGCCTACCGAGCTGCTGCAGGTGGGCAGCGATGCGGGCGCGAGCACCCGTGTGTCGACAGCCGGGACCGGGCTGCGCGTCCCGCGTATGGCAGGCAACGACTCCGGCACGCAGCGCGAGCGCGTTCTGCGGGTGCTCGCCGACACGCGCTGGAACCTGTCGGTCGCGGCGCGCGATCTGGGAATCTGCCGTTCGACGCTCTATCGACAACTCAAATCGCTCGGCATCCCTCACATTCGCGACGCCGGTGCGGCGCTCGTCGAAAACGAATGGGCGATGACCGATCTGTCGACTTCCCGCTGCCCGCCACCGCCCGAAACACCTCGAGACGACGCGTACCTGCGCCTCGGCGTTAAAGCATCGCTCCCGCACGTTTGAGCGGCGAGCGCCGCCGTATTCGCAGCGACTTTTACACAAGGCCGGCACACCGGCTCAACAGGAGACAACCATGCCCCCCATCAGTCGACGTTCGTTCCTGCAGGCGCTCGGCGTTGCCGCTGCCGGGCCCGCGCTCGCGCTGGCGCCACGCTTCGCGCGCGCCGCCGCAGCCGAATTCACATTGCGCTACGCGAACAATCTGCCGGCCTCGCATCCCACCAACGTCCGGGCGAAGGAGATGGCAGCACGCGTGCGTTCGGAGTCGAAGGGCCGCGTGGACATTCAGATCTTTCCCAACAATCAGTTGGGCAGCGATACCGATACGCTCTCGCAATTGCGCTCGGGCGCAGTGGACTTCTTCACGCTTTCACCGCTCATTCTCGGCACGTATATCCCTGCCGCGCAGATCAGCGGCATGGGCTTCGCTTTCAAGGACTACGAAAGCGTGTGGGCCGCGCTCGACGGCGGCCTGGGAGCGCACGTGCGCAAGCAGATCGGCGCGACTTCGATCTTTGCCTTCGACAAGATTTGGAACGGCGGCTTTCGCCAGATCACGACGGCCGAAAAGCCCATCGTCCAGCCGAAGGACTTGCAAGGCATGAAGCTGCGCGTGCCGCCGAGCCCGCTATGGACGTCCATGTTCAAGGACTTCGGCGCTTCGCCCGCCAGCGTGAATTTCGCCGAAGTCTATTCGGCCTTGCAAACCCATGTGGTCGAAGGTCAGGAGAACCCCCTGTCGATCATCTACACGGGAAAGCTCTACGAAGTGCAGAAGTACTGCTCGCTTACCAACCACATGTGGGACGGCTTCTGGTTCCTCGGCAACAAGGATTCGTTCTCGCGGCTGCCCGCCGATTTGCAGACCATCGTGCAAAACGCCATCGACGACGCGGCGCTCAAACAACGCCAGGACGTGATCCAAATGGACCAGAACCTACGCTCGAAGCTCGAAGGCGATGGACTCAAGTTCACCGAGGTGGATCAGGCCGCATTTCGCAAGCAGTTGCAGAAATCGGGCTTTTACGCCGACTGGCAAAAAAGGTTCGGGCGAGAGGCGTGGGCGTTGCTGGAGAGGTACACCGGCAATTTGGGGTGAGCCATGCAGACTTCGCAAACCCTCGTCCAAACCGGCCTGCGATCCGGCACGCCTGCCAGCCTGATGCACTCGGTGTCACGCGCATCGATTCGTCTGATCGAGTTCGCGGCAGCCGCGCTGCTCGTGGCCGAAGTCTCGATTCTGTTATGCGGCGTGATCTGGCGTTACGCGCTCGACACGCCCCTTGTCTGGTCCGACGAACTCGCCTCGGCGCTCTTTAGCTGGCTCGCCATGCTCGGTTCGGTACTGGCCCTCGCGCGCGGCGAGCACATGAAGATGACGGCCATGGTCAAACGTTGGCCGCCCGCGTGGCAGGCGTGGGCGCAGAGCATTGCGTCGCTCGTGGTCTGCGTGTTCGTGGCGATGATCGTCGTGCCCGCCGTGCATCATGCCAGCGGCCAGATGGACATCTCCACGCCGGCGCTCGGCATGCCCGACGGCTGGCGCGCCATGGCGCTGCCTGTCGGCTCCGCGTTGATGTTCTGTGTGGCCGTTGCGCGCGTGCTCGCATTGCCGGGCAGGAAAGCGCGGCTCGCGGCCGTCGCCACAGTCGGTGTCGTGGCAGGCGCGCTATGGTTCGCGACGCCCGCGCTGCTCTCAATGGGCAACCTGAATCTGCTCGTCTTCTTCGTCGCGCTCGTTGCGGGTGCGATCGTGGTCGGCACACCGATCGCATTCGCGTTCGGCATCGCCACGACGAGCTATCTCGCGCTCGTGACACACGCACCGCTCGGCATCGTCGTAAGCCGCATGGACGAAGGCATGGCCAATCTCGTGCTGCTCGCCGTACCCGTGTTCGTGCTGCTGGGCTCGCTGCTCGAACTGAGCGGGCTTGCCCGCTCGCTCGTGGATTTCATGTGCGCATTGCTCGGCCATGTGCGCGGCGGTCTGCAATTCGTGCTGCTCGGTGCGATCTTTCTCGTCTCGGGTATTTCCGGCTCCAAAGCCGCCGACATGGCCGCCGTCGCCCCCGCGCTCTTTCCGGAAATGCGCAAGCGCGGATCCGATCCTGAAGAACTCGCCGCCCTGCTCGCCGCCTCCGGCGCAATGACCGAGACCATTCCGCCGAGCCTGGTGCTGATCACCATCGGCGCGGTTTGCGGCGTGTCGATCAGCGCGCTCTTCATGGGCGGCCTCATGCCGGCGGTCGTCGCTACCGTCCTGATCGGGACCGTGTGCTGGCTGCGCGCACGACGCGAATGCGCCGCGAATGCGCAGCGCGCGCCGCTTGCTCAGGTCGCACGCACGTTTGTCGCGGCGCTACCCGCCTTGGTCCTGCCCGTGCTGATCCGCGTGGCCGTGATCGAAGGCGTCGCGACCGCAACCGAGGTCTCCACGCTCGGCGTGGCCTACACGCTGCTGTTCGCGCTGGTCGCTCGGGCAGCGGGCAAGCCGGTGCCGCTGCGCCGTTTGTATCGCATGCTCGTGGATGCCGCCGCGCTGTCCGGTGCGATCCTGTTCATCATCGGGCTCGCGACCTCGATGGCATGGGCGCTCACGCGCTCGGGCTTTTCGGGCCAGCTTGTCGGCCTGATCCAGAGCGTGCCGGCAGGCAAGACCGGCTTCCTGCTCGTGACGATCCTGTGCTTTGCCATGCTCGGCAGCGTGCTCGAGGGGATTCCCGCGATCGTGCTGTTCGGCCCGCTGTTGTTTCCCGCCGCGCATGCACTGCATGTCAACGAGGTGCATTACGCCATGGTCGTGATTCTTTCGATGGGCATGGGCCTGTTCGCGCCGCCGTTCGGTGTGGGCTTTTACGCGGCCTGCGCCATCGGCAAGGTCTCGCCCGACGGCGTCGGCCGCCGCGTGTGGCGCTATCTGCTCGCGCTCCTCGTGGCGCTCGTCGTGGTGACGTTCGTGCCGTGGATTTCCACCGGCTTCCTGTCCGCTACCGCGGCCCTCTGATCGGCAATCCGGAGTCGCTCATGCTAGACATCACCGTTTCTCCCGCTGCCGCACGACGCGCCGCAAGCGCGCGCGGACGGGTCGCTCTCGTCACCGGCGGCGCCATGGGCATCGGCGCCGCCATCGCCCGGCGCCTCGCCGAAGACGGCTTCACCGTAGTCGTCGCCGACCTGAATGTGCAGGCCGCCGAGGCAACCGCGCGCGAAGCCGGCGAGTATGGGCACGAGGTGGTCGCGATGGCGCTCGACGTGGGCAGCCCCTCGTCCATCGAGGCGCTCGTCGAACGGATCGGCGCGCGCTTCGATCGCTGCGACGTGCTCGTCAATAACGCGGGCATTGCAAAGACCTATCCATTCGAAAGCTATCCGCTGGATCATTGGCGCACCGTCATGGAGGTGAACGTGACGGGGCCGATGCTGCTCGCGCAACGCGCGGCACAGCACATGATCAAACGCCGGTGGGGCCGCGTCGTCAACATTGCCTCGGTCAGCGGGATTCGTGCGAGTGCAGGGCGCACGGCATACGGCACGTCGAAGTCGGCGGTCATCGGGCTCACTCGCCAGATGGCGATCGAACTGGCCGATCACGGCATTACCGCAAACGCCATCGCCCCGGGACCGATCGAAACGCCGATGGTGGCATCGCTCCATTCGGACGTGGCGCGCGAGAACTATCTACGCGCGGTCCCGCTGGGCCGCTACGGCACGCCCGACGAGATTGCGGGTGCGGTAGCGTTCCTGGCCTCCGAAGACGCCTCGTACGTCACCGGGCAGACCCTGGCGGTGGACGGCGGCTTCATGGCGGCAGGGGTGCTGGAAATCTAACCGGTCGTGCATACGGTGTCATGCCATGACTCGGGTTGACTCGCCAATGACATCGCGGCGATCCGTCATCCCAATCGAACAGGAAAATTCGTGAACATCGAACCTCTCATTATTGGCTGGAGCCATTTACCGTTCGGCAAATTCGACGCGCTCGAGCCGGAAGACATGATCGCGCAGTCGGCGCGCGGCGCGCTGGACCATGCGGGGATCGGTGCGGCGCTCGTGGACTCCGTGCATATCGGCATGTTCAACGGCGGCTTCGTGTACCAGGACTTTCCGTCCACGCTCGTGTTCAACGCCCTGCCGGCGTTGCGCTACGCCTCCACGGTCCGTTGCGAAAATGCGTGCGCGACAGGCTCGGCGGCCGTCTACTCGGCACTCGATGCGATACGCGCGGGACGCTCGAAAGTCGCGCTCGTGATCGGCGTGGAAAAAATGAACGGGTTGCCCACGGCGCAGGTGGGCGAGGTGCTCCAGAAGTGCTCGTACGCGAAAGAGGAAGCGGGCATGCCCGGTGGCTTCGCGGGGATTTTCGGCACCATCGCGCAGGCCTATTTCGAGCGTTATGGCGATCAATCGGAGGCGCTCGCCGCCATCGCGGCCAAGAACCATCGCAACGGCACGGCGAACCCTTATGCCCATATGCGGCGCGATCTCGGCTTCGACTTCTGCCGCACGCCGTCGGAGAAGAATCCGTTCGTGGCGGGACCGCTCAAGCGCACCGACTGCTCGCTGATCTCGGACGGCGCGGCGGCCCTCGTGATCGCCGCCGCGGACGCCGCGCAAGGCGCACGACGCGGCATCGGCTTTCGCGCGAGCGTCCAGGTGAGCGACTACCTGCCGCTATCGCGCCGCGATCGCACCGAGTTCGCGGGTGCGCGTCGCGCATGGCAGCGAGGGCTCGACCAAGCGCGGGTCTCGCTCGACGATCTGTCGCTCGTGGAAACGCACGATTGCTTCACGATCGCGGAGTTACTCGAATACGAAGCGATGGGACTGGCGAAGCCGGGCGAAGGCGCGCGCGTGATTCTCGATGGCGCGAGCGCGCGCGACGGGCGCCTGCCGGTGAATGCATCCGGCGGGCTGAAATCCAAAGGACACCCAATCGGCGCGACAGGCGTGTCGATGCACGTGATGGCGGCGATGCAACTTGCCGGCGAGGCCGGCGACATGCAGATCCGCAACGCGTCGGTGGCGGGTGTGTTCAACATGGGCGGCGCGGCGGTCACTAACTACGTGAGCATCCTCGAACCGAGATTTTGATGACGATGGCCTTGGGCATCTGGATAGAGAGAAGATCATGCTGACGAATGTCATGAACCTGGGCGAGCTGCTGACCCAGATCGCGCAACGCCACGCCGACGCCCCCGGTTTCATCTCGCATGGCCGCGTGTGGAGCTGGTCGGCGATCAACCGCCGCGTCGATGCGGTTTGCACCGCGCTGCACGCGCGCGGCGTGCGCAAGGGCGACCGGATCTTGGTCCATTCGCGCAACAATTTGCCGCTGTTCGAAAGCGCCTGGGTGGCGTTCAAGCTCGGCGCGGTTTGGGTGCCCACCAATTGCCGCATCGCGCCGCCGGAGGCGGCTTACCTCGGTCGTTCGAGCGGCGCGTGTGCGATGCTTTACGACCATGGTTTCGAGCATCATGTCGATGCGGTACGCGCCGCGCGGCCCGCGCTCGAACACGTGATTGCGCTGGGCACGCCGCGCACCGGCGAACTCGCGTACGAAGCGCTTGCAGGGCAATCGACGGACCGCTTCGCGGCGGTCGACGTCGAGCGCGACGATCCGCTTTGGTTCTTCTATACCTCGGGCACGACCGGCCACCCGAAGGCGGGCACGCTCACGCATGGCCAGATGGCATTCGTCGTCACGAACCATCTCGCCGATCTCATGCCGGGCCTCGACGTGCGTTCGCGCTCGCTCGTGGTGGCGCCGCTTTCGCACGGCGCCGGTATCCATGCCATCGTCAACACGGCGCGCGGCGCGGCGAGCGTGCTGCCCACCAGCGAAAAGCTCGACCCCGAGGAAGTCTGGGCGCTCGTCGAACGACACCGCATCGACAACATGTTCACGGTGCCCACGATCGTCAAGATGCTCACGGAGCACGATGCGGTCGATCGTTACGACCACAGCTCGCTCAACTATGTGATCTACGCCGGCGCGCCGATGTACCGTGCCGATCAGAAACACGCGTTGCACAAACTCGGGCGCGTGCTCGTGCAGTACTACGGCCTGGGCGAGGTAACGGGCAACATCACCGTGCTGCCCCCGCATCTGCACGACATGGACGACGAAGCGCCCGGCAGCCGCCTCGGCACCTGCGGCTACGCGCGAACCGGTATCGACATCGCGATTCTCGACGATGCCGGGCGCAGGCTCGCGCCATACGAGACGGGCGAGATCTGCGTTCGGGGGCCGGCCGTGATGACCGGCTACGACAACAATCCGGACGAAAACGCGAAAGCCTTCCGGCACGGCTGGTTTCACACGGGAGATCTCGGGCATCTGGATCCGGAAGGCTTCCTGTATATCACCGGGCGCGCTTCGGATATGTACATTTCGGGCGGCTCCAATGTGTACCCGCGCGAAGTCGAAGAAGCACTGCTGCTTCACGACGCCGTCCATGAAGTCGCCGTGCTCGGCATGCCCGATCCGACATGGGGAGAACTGGGCACGGCCGTCGTCGTGCTGCGTGCGGGCTGCGAGGTGTCGGCCGAGGCGCTTCTCGACCATCTCGACGGAAAACTGGCGCGCTACAAGTTCCCGCGACACTTCGTGTTCTGGGACGCCTTGCCGAAATCGGCATACGGCAAGATCGCGAAGAAAGACGTCCGAGCGAGGCTGGCGGCTGAATGGGACGCAAGCGCAGTCGAATTAACGGAAAAGGCCTGAATTGGCGCCTTACCGATCCGAGTTAAGGGTCCTGAGACGGGATAAGACGTGATGTTCCGATTTTTCTGACATGGAGAATGAACTTGAACGCACCGCAAGTTTTCCCCCACGAAGTTCGGGTCGAGCCCGACTTCCAATCGTCCACACACGCCCTGCTTGCGCTTCGCGAGCATCTTGTCATCGATCATCCGATCAATGATCGAGTCAGCGCATCGCAAAGGAACCTATTCGAGCTGTTCGAACTCTATGCGCATTTTGTCTACGACTTCAACGCTTACGTCGGCGCGCTTTTCTCTCGGATTACCGACATCGATGCGAAGGCGCATATTTATGAAAACCTACTCGAGGAAATCGGATTTCAGCCAGGAAAACAGGCGCAATGGGGATTCCATCACGGCGAACTCTATCGCAGCTTCCTGGTTTCGCTGCGCCAGACAAGCGCCTATCGCGGCGTGATCAGCGAGGATCGCACCCGGGAACTCGACATGCTGTCTCGTGGCATTTCCGAACGGTTTTATGCCGGTCACTTCGACATTCTGCGCAAGGGAAACGATCGTTTGACTGTCGCGGCGTTCTCGTCTATCGAGGGTTGGGTGAGCCGTGAATATGCGATGTGGCGCAAGCTGCTTGGTCAGCTTGGCGACGATGCGCTCGCCATCGACCTGCGCACCATCGATCTGCATTGCGAGTGCGACATCGAACACAGCCGGGTTCTCGATAGCATCCTCCGTGGGTTCCTGGCGGGAGACGATCGGACGTTGGCTGCCCATGAAGTCAATTCGGGTCTGCTGCGGGGCATCGCGTTGTCTGTCGGCCTGTTCGACGACATCGATCGCGCGCTCGCGACTACCCATTAACCGCTTCGAGGTGAATAGTGACTGGTTGGAAAGCCGTTGCGCTACTGATTCCGCTTCAATTCATGTTCGGGCTGATTTATGCATGGGGGGCAATGGCGCCCGTTATTCACCTCGCAACCGGTTGGTCCGCCAGCACGCTCGACCTCATGTTTTCGCTCACGCCGCTCGTGCTGCTGCCCGCCGTGCTGCTTGGCGGTCACCTCGTGGGGCGCCTGGGGCCTGCACGCGTCCTTCAGGTAGCGCTTGGGTGCTTTGTCATCGGTGGCGTGCTGGCGCTGTCGGGAGATTCGCCGAAGCTGTTCGCCGCCGGTTATGCAGGCCTTGCCCTAGGGATCGGAGGGGGTTTTTCGACACCGGCTTGTGTCGCGCTGATTCACCACATTGCCCCCAGCCGGCAAGGACGCCTCGCCGGCGCGCTGCTGGCTATCTATGGCTTATCGGGGGCGATTAGCGGGCCGCTTTTTGTCTGGCTTGCCGATCGTGCTTCCTGGCACATCGCGCTGGCCATCATCATGGTGGCCTATGTCGCGACAGCCGGGTGTTGTCTAACCCGCGTACGGTCAGGCGTTGTCGCAGATCGAGCGGCACCGGTCAAAGCGCCGCTCAGCCCTGCGCCCATATCGATTTGGCAACCGATATGGAACATCGTTTTGCTTTGCGCGACGGTACCGTTCGGCTCCGCGGTGTTTGCCGCGATCGGGCGGCTGGCAACGGAACATGGGCACACAGCGAGTCTAGGGGTGGCAGGCGCATCGATTATGTCGGTTGCAAACGGCGCCGGACGATTTGCAGGGGGCGTACTTTCCGACGTGAGTTCGATCGCGGTCACGTGGTGTCTCATCCTGGCGCTGGCGGCGGGGGGCTACAGCTTGGCTCTCGCAGACGCTCGCCTGGGATCGCCGGCGCTGTTCCTGCTCTTCGCTGCATTGACCGGATTGTCGTTCGGTGCGCTGGCGGGAAAATTACCCGCGCTCGCTGCACATACTTCGTCGTCTAATCCCGCTTTGATGTTCAGCTTTTATTTCGGCACATTCGCGTTCGGCAGCTTTGGCGGCCCATTCCTGAGCGCGGAACTGGGTCTTCCGGTCGCGATGAGGGTCTTAGGCGCGGCCACGGTCATCTCGTTCCTGTTGTGTGTGGCGCAGGTTTTCTCATCGAGAAGATCGGCAAAGATCGCTTAATACAAGGACGATAAGGCGGCGTTATGCGCCGCCTTCGCTCGGCAATGCGCTCGCAAGCCGTGCGAGCCACCCTCACGTTCAGCAATCCCGCTAACCATCGTACTGAAATTCACCGGACTCTTCCTGAGGAACCATACATGAAAGTTTTCTACGACAAGGACGCCGACCTCTCCCTGATCAAGGGCAAGCAGGTGGCGATTATCGGTTACGGCTCGCAAGGCCATGCCCACGCGCTGAACCTGAAGGAAAGCGGCGTACCCGTCACGGTCGGCCTGCGCAAGAACGGCGCATCGTGGAGCAAGGCCGAGAACGCCGGGCTGGCGGTCAAGGAAGTGGCCGGCGCGGTGAAGAACGCCGACGTCGTCATGATGCTGCTGCCCGACGAGCACATCGCCGATGTCTACACAAAGGAAGTGGAAGCGAACATCAAGCAGGGGGCGGCGCTCGCGTTCGCGCACGGCTTTAACGTGCATTACTGCCAGGTGATCCCGCGCGCGGATCTCGACGTCATCATGATCGCGCCGAAGGCGCCGGGCCACACGGTGCGCAGCACGTACATGCAGGGAGGCGGCGTGCCGCACCTCATCGCCGTGGCGCAAGACCAATCGGGCGCGGCGCGCGATATCGCACTGTCGTACGCGGCAGCGAACGGCGGCGGCCGTGCCGGCATCATCGAGACGACCTTCCGCGAAGAAACCGAAACGGATCTATTCGGTGAGCAGGCCGTACTGTGCGGCGGTACCGTCGAATTGGTGAAGGCTGGCTTCGAGACACTTGTGGAAGCGGGGTACGCGCCGGAAATGGCTTACTTCGAATGTCTGCACGAACTAAAGCTGATCGTCGATTTGATCTACGAAGGCGGCATCGCGAACATGAACTACTCGGTCTCCAACAACGCCGAATACGGCGAGTACGCGACGGGCCCGCGCATCGTCACGGCGGAGACGAAGAAAATCATGAAGGAAGTGCTGAACGACATCCAGACCGGCGAATACGCGAAAAGCTTCATCTTGGAGAACCGCGCCGGTGCGCCGACGCTGCAGTCGCGCCGCCGTTTGACGGCCGAGCACCAGATCGAACAAATCGGCGGCAAGCTGCGCGCGATGATGCCTTGGATCGCCGCGAACAAGCTCGTCGACCAGTCGAAGAATTAGCGGCGCATCGCAAACCGGGTAGTTGCGTCGATCCGCGGCTGCGATACAAACCGCATTGTGGGCAAGAAAAAGCCCGCCTCCACAAAGGAGAACGGGCTTTTACCCACACAAAACAGCTTGGTCAGGTCTAGAACGGAATATCGTCGTCCATATCGTCGAGCCCGCCGCCACCGGCAGGCTGGCTCGGACGGCTAGCACCGCCACCGCCGCCACCGCTACGCGCCCCACCGCCCATCGCGCGGCCACCGCCGCCGCCACCGCCGCGCGACTCCGACGGCTCACGGCTATACCCGCCGTCATCGCCCCCACCCATGCCGCCGCCCGAACCGCCGCGGCCACCCAGCATCTGCATCTGCTCGGCGACGATTTCCGTCGAATACCGATCCTGCCCGTCTTGCCCTTGCCACTTGCGCGTGCGCAAACGCCCTTCGATATACACCGACGAGCCTTTCTTCAGATATTCGCCGACGATTTCCGCCAAACGGCCGAAGAACGCGACGCGGTGCCACTCCGTCGCTTCCTTGAACTCGCCCGACGCCTTGTCCTTATAGCGATCCGTCGTAGCGAGCCGGATGTTGGCGATGGCGTCGCCGCTCGGCAGGTAACGAATTTCGGGATCGGCGCCGAGATTGCCGACCAGGATGACCTTGTTTACGGATGCCATGTATCTCTCCAGTTGATCCATTTGCGCTGCCGCCCGCTGCCCGAGCGCACGGCGCGCGACGCCTCGCTCGCATCAAGCCTTACGGGGCGCCTTCATATTGGCGGCGATTATAAGCCACGCTAAAACCAGTCCCGAGCACGCGAAGAACACCGCGTTCTGGCCGGCCGACTTCATCAGCCACCCGCCCACAACACCGCCGAGCGCCAGACCGATCGACTGCGTCGTGTTGTAGACGCCGGTAGCGGCCCCCTTGCGCGTGCCCGGCGCCAGCTTCGACACCAGCGAAGGCTGCGACGCCTCGAGAATGTTGAAGCCGAGAAAATAGACGAACAAGATCCCGGCCACAGACAAGATCGTATGCGGAGCCATCCCCAGCAACAATTGGCCGATCAGGATAAGCCCGATGGCCCCGCATAACACGGGCTTCATCTTCCCCCGTTTCTCGGCGGCAATGATCGCGGGCACCATCATGACGAACGACAGCCCCATGACAGGCAGATAGACCTCCCAGTGCGACGCCACCGGCAGCCCGCCGGCCACCAGAATCCGCGGCACGACCAGGAACAGCGCCGTTTGCGTCGCGTGCAGCACCAGCACGCCGAAATTGAGCCGCAGCAGTTCCACGTTATGCAGCACTTCGGCGAACGGCGCCCGGACGTGCACGGGCTTGGGCGCATCGGGCACGATCCACAGCACGACGCCGATCGCCACGAGCGACAGCGCACCGACCACCGCGAACAAGCCGCTCATCCCCACCCACTGATAAAGGACCGGCGCGCCCACAATCGCCACCGCGAACGAGATGCCGATGCTGCCGCCCACCATGGCCATCGCCTTGGTCCGATTCGCGTCGGCCGTGAGATCGGCGATAAACGCGATGACCGCCGACGACACGGCCCCCATCCCCTGGATGACGCGCCCGACGATGATCCACGTCATGTCGTGCGCCATGGCCGCCACAAAGCTCCCGAGCGCGAAGATGAGCAGGCCCGTGGCGATGACAGGCTTGCGCCCGATCTTATCGGAGGCCCACCCGTAAAAAATGTAGAGCATCGACTGCGTCACGCCGTAGGCGCCGAGCGCAATGCCGACGAGCCAGACGTTATCGCCGCCCGGAATTGTCTTCGCGTAGACGGTGAAGACCGGCATGATCATGAACAAGCCAAGCATGCGCAGCGCGAAGATGCCGGCAAGCGATACGGTGGCGCGCAACTCGGGCGCACTCATACGCGAGGAGGTAACGGACGGATTGGACATCGGAGCGAGCGAGCTAGGGGGAACCGAAGCGACGTCGTTCGTGCTGCCCTCGTGTCCCGTGACGGACTTTTTGGAGCGCCGAACGCAACGAGCGTGAGGGCTCATGCATTCCCGCGCGCTGTAAGGACGCCGTAACGGTGGTCTGGAAAAGTCGTTATAGTAGCAGGTTTGGCCCCTCTCCCTTGTCAGGTTCATGGAACAGATTCGCATCCGTGGGGCGCGTACCCACAACCTGAAAAACGTCAATCTCGACCTGCCACGCCATCGCCTCATCGTGATCACCGGCCTGTCCGGGTCGGGCAAGTCGTCGCTCGCGTTCGATACCCTCTACGCCGAGGGTCAGCGTCGATATGTGGAAAGCCTGTCGGCCTACGCGCGCCAGTTCCTGCAATTGATGGAGAAGCCCGATGTCGACTTGATCGAAGGCCTGTCGCCCGCCATTTCGATCGAACAAAAGGCGACATCCCATAATCCCCGCTCGACGGTGGGCACCGTCACCGAAATCCACGACTACCTGCGCCTGCTCTACGCGCGCGTCGGCACGCCGTACTGTCCCGATCACGAAATCGCGCTCGAGGCGCAAAGCGTCTCGCAAATGGTCGATGCGGCGCTCGCCCTGCCCGAGGAAACGAAGCTCATGATCCTCGCGCCCGTCGTGGCGAACCGCAAGGGCGAGCACGCCGAGCTGTTCGAGCAGATGCAGGCGCAAGGGTTCATCCGGTTCCGGATCCGCTCGGGCGGCGGCGCGGCCAACGAAGGCACGGCGCAAATCTACGATGTCGATTCGCTGCCGAAGCTGAAAAAGAACGATAAGCACTCGATCGACGTCGTCGTCGATCGCCTCAAAGTACGCGCCGACATGAAGCAGCGTCTGGCCGAATCCTTCGAAACCGCCCTGCGCTTGGCCGACGGCCGAGCGATCGCGCTCGAAATGGATACGGACAAAACGCATTTGTTCAGCTCCAAGTTCGCGTGTCCGATCTGCTCGTACTCGCTGCCCGAACTGGAGCCGCGCCTGTTCTCGTTCAACAATCCGATGGGCGCTTGCCCCGATTGCGACGGGCTCGGCCAAATCACGTTCTTCGATCCGAAACGCGTCGTCGCCCATCCTTCGCTGTCGTTGGCCGCGGGCGCCGTCAAAGGCTGGGATCGCCGCAATCAGTTCTATTTCCAGATGCTGCAAAGCCTGGCGGCGTATTACGAGTTCGACATCGACACGCCGTTCGAGGAATTGCCCGAAAAAGTCCGCAAGTTGATCCTATTCGGTTCGGGCAAGGAGCAAATCCCGTTCTCGTACATCAACGAGCGCGGCCGCGCGACAGTCCGGGAGCACGTGTTCGAAGGCATCATCCCGAATCTCGAGCGCCGCTATCGCGAAACCGATTCCGCGGCCGTGCGCGAAGAACTCGCCAAATATCAGAACAATCAAGCCTGCCCCTCGTGCGACGGTACGCGGCTGCGCCGAGAAGCGCGCTTCGTGCGCCTGGGCGCCGACGGCGACGCCCGGGGGATCTACGAAGTGAGCGGCTGGCCGCTGCGCGATGCGCTCGGCTATTTCCAAACGCTCAAGCTCGAGGGCGCCAAGCGCGAGATCGGCGAAAAGGTCGTCAAGGAAGTCGTCGCCCGGCTCATGTTCCTGAACAACGTCGGGCTCGACTACCTCTCGCTCGAACGCAGCGCCGATACGCTCTCGGGCGGCGAAGCGCAGCGCATTCGGCTCGCCTCGCAAATCGGTTCGGGCCTAACGGGCGTGATGTACGTGCTCGACGAACCGTCGATCGGCCTGCATCAGCGCGATAACGACCGCCTGATCGCCACGCTCAAGCATCTGCGCGACCTCGGCAACTCGGTGATCGTCGTCGAGCACGACGAGGACATGATCCGCATGGCCGATTACGTCGTGGACATGGGGCCCGGCGCCGGCGAGCACGGCGGCATGGTCATCGCCGAAGGCACGCCGAAGCAAGTCCAAACCGATCCGGCCTCGCTCACGGGCCAATACCTGGCCGGCGAGCGGCGCATCGAGTTTCCCGACGAACGCAAGGAGCCCGACGAGCGGCGCCTGCGTATCGTCGAAGCGCACGGCAACAACTTGAAGCACGTCACGCTCGATCTGCCCGTCGGGCTGCTCACCTGCGTGACGGGCGTGTCGGGCTCGGGCAAGTCGACCCTCATCAACGACACGCTTTACCACGCCGTCGCGCAGCATCTTTACGGTTCGTCGGCCGAACCCGCGCCCTACGAGCAGATCGAAGGACTCGAGCATTTCGATAAGGTCATCAACGTCGATCAATCGCCGATCGGCCGCACGCCGCGCTCGAACCCGGCCACTTATACCGGCGTGTTCACGCCGATCCGCGAACTCTTTGCCGGCGTGCCGTCGGCGAAGGAGCGCGGCTACGACCCGGGCCGGTTCTCGTTCAACGTCAAGGGCGGCCGCTGCGAAGCGTGCCAAGGCGACGGCGTGCTCAAGGTCGAGATGCACTTTCTGCCGGATGTCTACGTACCGTGCGACGTCTGCCACGGCAAGCGCTACAACCGCGAAACGCTCGAGGTTCACTACAAGGGTAAAAGCATCAGCGAAGTGCTCGACATGACCGTCGAGCAAGCCCACGAGTTCTTCGGCGCGGTACCCGTGATCGCGCGCAAGCTCAAGACGCTGCTCGACGTAGGCCTCGGCTATATTCGCCTCGGTCAATCGGCCACGACGCTCTCGGGCGGCGAGGCCCAGCGCGTCAAGCTATCGCTCGAACTGTCGAAACGAGATACGGGCCGCACGCTCTACATTCTCGACGAGCCCACCACCGGCCTGCACTTCCACGATATCGCGCTGCTGCTGGAAGTCATCCACCGGTTGCGCGATCATGGCAATACCGTCGTCATCATCGAGCATAATCTCGACGTGATCAAAACGGCGGACTGGGTGATCGATCTCGGTCCCGAAGGCGGCGCGGGCGGCGGGCAAATCATCGCGCAGGGCAAGCCCGAGCACATCGCGAAGTCGAAGGCCAGTTTCACCGGGCGCTATCTCGCGCCGCTGCTCGAGCGGCGCTGAGCGAAGGAACGAGGCGGCTCGGCGTGCCGTACGACGCCAAGCCGCCCGGGAAGGTTGGACAGTAGGAGACGACGAATATCATGGCGAAGCACAACGAGGCCCCCGACGAGGCCCGCATCCGGGAGGTCGGGTCACGTCCCGTCCGGCTCACGAGCGATATGAGCTTGCCGAAGCTATCCGCCGTCGAAATCGGCAGCTACCTGCTGGCGCTCGTCGGGATGTGGGTGGTGCTGCACTTCAAGCTGCTGGGCTCTCTGCTCGGCGGCATGCTCGTCTATCAGCTCGTTCACACGCTCGCGCCCGGCATCGAGCGCCACATGTCGAGCCAGCGCGCCCGCTGGGTGGCCGTCGTCGTCATCGCCGGCGTGGTGGTGGGCGGCCTAGCCGGTATCGCGATCGGTATCGTCGAACACTTCGAGCATACGGTGCCGAATATCCAACACCTGCTCGATCAAGTGATGCAGATCGTCGATCAGGCACGCACGCGCTCGCCCGAATGGCTTTCGACCATGCTGCCGGGCGATGTATCGCAGATGAAAGAAAAGGCCGGCATGCTCGTGCAGACGCACATGAGCCAATTGCAGCAAGGCGGCAAAAACGTTGCCCGCGGCTTCGGCCACGTGCTGTTCGGCATGATCATCGGCGCGATGATCGCCATCGCGAGCGAGCGGCGCGTGCAGCGGCTGCCGCTGTCCACGGCCCTAGCCGCGCGCGCTTCGCGGTTTTCCGACGCATTTCGGCGCATCGTCTTCGCGCAGGTGAAGATTTCGACGATCAACGCTGTCTTCACAGCGCTCTACCTGCTCGTTGCCCTGCCGATTTTTCACGAGCGGCTGCCGCTATCGAAAACCCTTGTGCTCGTGACCTTCATCGCGGGCCTACTGCCCGTTGTCGGCAATCTGATCTCGAACACGCTGATTCTCGCCGTCTCGTTGGCCGTGAGCTTGCCGACGGCGATTTCCTCGCTCGTGTTCCTCGTGCTCATCCACAAGTTCGAATATTTCCTCAATGCGAGGATCGTCGGCGGACAAATCGAAGCGCGCGCATGGGAATTGCTGCTGGCGATGCTCGTGATGGAGGCAGCCGCCGGCGTCCCGGGGCTCATCGCCGCGCCGATCTTCTATGCGTATATCAAGCGCGAACTGATTTACCTGCGGTTGATCTAGCCAACCGAACGCGAAGCGGGCGCCGCTCGATAAGACGCCCCTACGAGGCGCCCCACCGAGCCCGCCGATATCAACGGAAGACGACCGTCTTCGTTCCGTTGAGCACGATCCGATGCTCGACGTGCCACTTCACCGCACGGGCGAGCGTCACGCATTCCACATCGCGGCCGATCGCCGTCAATTGGTCAGGCGTCATGCTGTGATCGACGCGCTCCACTTCCTGCTCGATGATCGGGCCTTCGTCGAGATCCGTGGTGACGTAATGCGCGGTCGCCCCGATCAGCTTCACGCCGCGATCGAATGCCTGGTAGTAGGGCTTGGCGCCCTTGAAGCTCGGCAAGAACGAGTGATGGATGTTGATCGCGCGGCCGGCGAGGTGTTCGCATAGGTTCGGCGACAACACCTGCATATACCGGGCGAGCACGACCAAATCGGCCTCGTGCTGATCGATCACTTCGAGCACGCGCGCTTCTTGCGCCGCCTTCGCCGCGCCAGTCGATTCCGTCAGCGGAAAATGATGGAACGGGATGTCGTAGCTCGCGGCCAGTTGATAGAAGTCTTTGTGGTTCGAGATGATGGCGGCAATCTCGATCGGCAACTGCCCCGTGCGATAGCGGAACAGCAGGTCGTTCAAGCAATGGCCGATCTTCGAGACCATGATCACGACCTTCGGTTTGAGCGCCGCGTCGTGAATCTCGTAGCGCATCGAAAACTCCTCGGCCAGCACCGCGAACGACTCGCGCAACGCTTCAAGCCCCGGATCGCCGCCCACTTGCTGGAAGTGCACGCGCATGAAGAACTCGCCCGTACGGCTATCGCCGAATTGCGCCGAGTCGAGAATGTTCGCACCGCGCTCAAAAAGAAATCCCGATACCGCATGAACGATGCCGGGCCGATCGGGGCACGACAGTTTCAGAATGAAGCTGTGTTGGGTCGACATAGGACCAATGAACTCCTGTAATGGACGCGCGCCGTACCGCGTCAAGGCGTGACGAGCGGCGCGGCGAAAAGCGATTCGATGCCGAGGCAGACGTCTTCGTCGATCCAGCGGTGACGCAGCATGCAATCGAGCGTGGCCAGGCTCGCGTCGACGGTCATCTGGCCGTCTTCGATCCATCGCGCGACCTCGTCGATCCGCGCAAGACGGTGCTCGCCCACCTCGCCATCCTGGTTGCGCGGCGCGAAATCGTCGGGCAGCGGCAAATCGTAGACGAACACTTGCTCCGCCTGCGTGCCTTCGGGCAGCGATTGCAGCACATGAACCGTGCGCCCTGCCTCGGCCCGCACGGCAAGAGCCGCCTCGATGCCCGCCTCTTCCCAGCACTCCTTGACGATCGTTTCCTCGATCGAAAAGCCCCAGCCGATACCGCCGGCGACCACGTTGTCGAGCATGCCCGGATCGGTCGCCTTCGTCTCGCTGCGACGCGCGATCCAGAGCTGCGGCGCGCGATCGACGTATTTTACGATGCCGTTCAGATGCACCGCGTAGGTCATCGTGCCGAAAAAACGAGCGGCGGCGCGCTCGATGAACGCGAGCGGCGCGCTGTCGAACGTATTGCGGATCGCGTACGTCTCGTCGCGCCAGCCGCGGATGCGCCCTTGAGCCGCCAACGCGCCGACGACCATGCCGAGCGCGGCCGAGCGGGTATTGGCGTCGGTATCGAGGCGAGCGGCCAGCGCAACGCGCGCCGAGTCGATCTCGAAGACGTCGGGCCAGTGCGCGAGCAACGGCACGTCGCTTTCGCGAATCCAGCCGACCTGCTCGGCGCACATGACGAGCGGCCGGTGCGCTCGCGGCTCGAAGCGGCGCGCATGGGCGATACAAGGCAGACTCATGACCTTCCTTATGCGAGCAATATCCATATCGCCACGCTCAATCGCGCAGCGCCACGCGCAGCCCAAGCGCGATGAACGTGGCGCCGGCCAGCCGATCGAGCCACACGCCCGCGCGCGGACGGCGCTTGAGCCAGGTCCCGAGCGCGCCCGCGAAGACGCCGAAGAGCGAAAAAATCGCGAGCGTTTGCAGCATGAAGATCAGGCCCAATTCGACCATCTGCACCGCGACGCGCTGCGAGCCGCTCGGATCGACGAACTGCGGCAGAAAGACGACGAAGAACAAGGTCACCTTCGGATTCATCATGTTGCCGACGACGCTCTGGCGAAACACCGTGGTTAGCGGCTGCGCCGCCCGTTCGTGCGCGCTCGCCAAGCCCCGGCTCGTCAGCGCCTTGAAGCCGATCCAAACCAGATAAAGGCCGCCCGCGATCTTGACGATCTCGAATGCGAGCGGCGACGAGCGCAAGAGCGCGGCCACGCCGAACGCGGCCAGCGTCGTGTGGAACGTAAGACCCGCGGCGAAACCGAGCGCGGCCACGAGGCCCGCAGCCCGGCCTTGCGAGATGCCGCGTGCAAGCACCTGCAAGTTATCGGGGCCAGGCGCTGCCGTGACGGCGATGGAAGCGGCAAGAAAGAGCGGTAGGTTCGGCATGGTGTTACGCCTGATCGATTTCCGTTTCGATTTCGATGTCGCGTTCGTAACGAGAGCGCGACGCTGCGAGCCGACGAGGCGGACATCGACGCCCGCCCGTGGGCCAGGAGGCTCGTCAATGGCCGGAAAACTCCGTCACCGTGTAAAGCGGCAAACCGCTTGCGCGCAGCAGCTTCGAGCCCCCGAGATCGGGCAGATCGACGATCGCCGCGCCTTCGACGACTTCAGCCCCAAGGCGCTCCAACAGCTTCTTGCCGGCCATCATCGTGCCGCCGGTTGCGATCAGGTCGTCGACGATCACCACGCGCTCGCCCGCCCCGCATGCGTCCTCATGGATCTCGACCGTGGCGGTGCCGTACTCGAGCGAATACGATTCGGACACGGTTCTGTACGGCAGCTTGCCGATCTTGCGAATCGGAATGAAGCCGATATTGAGTTCGTAGGCGACAATCGGCGCGATGATGAACCCGCGCGCATCGAGCCCCGCGACATAGTCGAGCTTGGCCTCGACATAGCGCTCGATGAACAGGTCGATCAAGATGCGCAGCGTCTTGGGCCGCTGCAGCAGCGGCGTGATATCGCGAAACTGCACGCCGGGCAGTGGCCAATCGGGAACCGTGCGAATTTGGCTCTTGATGAACGCGGGGGCGTCGAGGGGCGCGTCCGCGGGCGCGTGGGACATGGAATTCTCCGCTGGCAGTGATTCGCTCGCGCATGGCGAGCCTGTCGGGTTACATGAATGTTCGTGGGGCGGCGCGGCGTGTCAGACCGCCTGGGCGCCGGCACGCCGGTTGCGCAACAAGCGCTCCTCGGCCAACGCGAGCGCTTCCGGCAGCCCGCGCAGCACGAGAATGTCGGCTTCCCGCAATTTCGTCTCGGGGCCGGGTTCGACGCCGCGTATGCCGTGGCGCCGGATCGCCGTGACTTCGACGCCAATCGACGCGAGCCCGAGTTCGTCGAGCGTGCGTCCGACGGCGTCGGCATTGCTGTCGACCGCCACCGATTGTAGCCGCACCTGGTCGCGGCCGTCGTCGTCGCCCGGGTCGTCGGCCCCGTGGAAGTAGCCGCGCAGCAGGCTGTAGCGTGCGTCGCGCATTTCCTCCACGCGCCGTACGACGCGTCGCATCGGCACGCCCATCAGCACGAGCGTGTGCGAAGCGAGCATGAGACTGCCCTCGACGATTTCGGGAATCACTTCGGTCGCGCCGGCCGCGAGCAGCTTTTCCAAATCGGCATCGTCGACGGTACGCACGATGACGGGCAGCGCCGGTTCGAGTTCGTGCACATGATGCAGCACGCGCAACGCCGAGGGCGTATTGGCATAGGTGACGGCCACGGCCGCGGCGCGATGGATCCCCGCGGACACGAGCGATTCGCGCCGCGCCGCATCGCCGAACACGACGGATTCGCCGGCCGCCGCCGCCGCATTGACGCGATCGGGATCCAGATCGAGGGCGACGTACGAGAGCCCTTCGTGTTCGAGCATGCGTGCGAGGTTCTGCCCGGAGCGGCCATAGCCGCACACGATCACGTGGGCGTTTTGCCGCAGGCTTTGCGTTGCGATGCGCGTCATCTGCAGCGATTGCAGCATCCATTCCGTCGAGGAAAGCCGCAGCACGATGCGGTCGGCGTTTTGAATCATGAACGGCGCCGCAAGCATCGACAGCAGCATCGCCGCCAAAATGGCCTGCAGCATCGCGGCATCGACGAGATGTTTGTCGAGGATCAGATTGAGCAGCACGAAGCCGAATTCGCCCGCTTGCGCAAGGCCGATACCCGTGCGCATCGCCACGCCCGGCGTCGCGCCGAACAGCCGCGCAAGGCCGGTGATCATGACGATTTTCAGCACCACGGGTGCGACGAGAAACGCGAGCACGAGCAGTGGATGCGCGATCAGCACGCGCGGATCGAGCAGCATGCCCGTCGTGACGAAGAACAGGCCGAGCAGCACGTCGCGGAACGGCTTGATGTCCTCTTCCACCTGATGGCGGTAGGGTGTCTCCGCGATCAACATCCCGGCGATGAACGCACCGAGCGCGAGCGAGAGCCCGAACTTATCGGTGATGAAGGCCGCGCCGAGCGTGACGAGCAGCAGGTTCAGCACGAACAGTTCCTGCGAGCGCCGCCGCGCGACGACGTTGAACCAGCGCGTCATGAATCGCTGCCCCACGAACAGCAGCAACGACAGCGCGACGACGATTTTCAGGGCTGCGACGCCGAGCGTCATCGGCAGATCGTGCGAATCGCCGCCGAGCGCCGCGATCACGATCAGCAGCGGCACCACCGCTAGATCCTGAAACAGCAGCACGCCGAAAATATTGCGTCCGTGCTCGGTTTCGATCTCGAGCCGCTCCGCGAGCATCTTGCTGACGATCGCCGTCGATGACATCGCGAGCGCGCCGCCGAGCGCGATGCTGCCTTGCCAGGTCACGTGCATCCAGCGCTCGAGCAGCAGGCCGACAAGCACCGACACGCCCACGGTGCCGATCACTTGCAACAGTCCGAGCCCAAAGACGAGCGTGCGCATCGAGCGCAGCTTGGCGAGCGAGAACTCGAGCCCGATCGAAAACATCAGAAAGACGACGCCGAACTCCGCGAGGTTCTGCGCGCGCGAGGAATCGGGCGCAATGCCTAGCGCGTGCGGCCCGACGACGATACCGACCGTCAGGTAGCCGAGCATCGGCGGCAGATTCAACGAGCGGAACAATACGACGCCCACCACTGACGCGAGCAGCAGGAAAAGCGTCATCTCGAGCGGAGAAATCACGTGTTGAGCGTCCTCGTTCGTCAGCGGAACGCGCGGCCACGCGCCAAGCGCCGCGCATTCGATAGGGGAAGCCTGAGAGCGGCTCTGGCCATGGGTGGGGCCCGGCGCGGCGAACAACGCCTTTGCTATACTCCGGCGAATGATAGCGAAAATCAATGGCGA
>NZ_JBQCIV010000022.1:0-43655 GCF_051953405.1 Trinickia sp.
AGCTCGGCGTGTGCGTGCTCGAGAAGGGTTCGGAGGTCGGCGCGCATATCCTTTCGGGGGCGGTGATGGACCCGCGGGCCATTGGCGAGCTCATGCCCGATTGGAAAGAGAAAGGCGCACCGTTGAACGTGGAAGTGACCGAAGACCGCTTCCTGTTCCTCACCGAAAAAAGCGCCGTCAAAACGCCGAATTGGGCGCTGCCCGAGAACTTCAAGAATCACGGCAACTACGTGATCAGCCTGGCCAACGTCACGCGCTGGCTCGGTCAGCAAGCCGAAGCGCTCGGCGTGGAAATCTTCCCCGGCTTCGCCGCGGCGGAGGTGCTCTACGGCGACGACGGCTCGGTAAAGGGCGTCGCGACGGGCAACATGGGGATCGGCAAGGACGGGGAGCCCACGGAAAACTTCCAACTCGGCATGGAGTTGCACGCGAAGTACACGCTGTTTTGTGAAGGCGCGCGCGGGCATCTGGGCCGCAAGCTCAACGAAAAATTCAAGCTCGACCAGGATGCCGACCCGCAGGTCTACGGCATCGGCATCAAGGAACTGTGGGAAATCGATCCGGCCAAGCATCAGCCGGGGCTCGTCATCCATACGGCTGGCTGGCCGCTCGATACGCAAACCTACGGGGGCTCGTTCCTCTATCACATCGACAACAACCAGGTGATGGTGGGCTTCGTCGTGGGGTTGGGCTATTCGAACCCATACCTCTCGCCGTTCGAGGAATTCCAGCGTTACAAGACGCACCCTGAGATCCGCAAGTTTCTCGAAGGCGGCAAGCGCATTTCCTACGGCGCGCGGGCGATCACGGCCGGCGGCTTGTTGTCGCTGCCCAAGCTCGTGTTCCCGGGCGGCGCGCTCGTGGGCGACGATGCGGGCTTCTTGAACGTCTCGCGCATCAAGGGCAGCCATGCGGCCATCAAGAGCGGCATGCTCGCCGCGCAGGCGGCGTTCGATGCCGTGCAGGCGGGCCGCCAAGGCGACGAACTGACGGCCTACCCGGAATCGTTCAAGCAATCGTGGCTGCATGGCGAATTGCATCGCGCGCGTAATTTCAAGCAGTGGATGAGCAAGGGCCTGTACCTGGGCACGCTGATGGTCGGCATCGAGCAGAAGCTGCTCGGTGGCAATGTGCCGTGGACGCTGCATCATCAGCATCGCGATCACGAGATGCTCAAGCCTGCCTCGCAATGCACGCCGATCGACTACCCGAAGCCCGACGGCAAGCTGACGTTCGACCGGCTTTCGTCGGTGTTCCTCTCGAATACCAACCACGAGGAAAACCAGCCTGCTCACTTGACGCTCAAAGATGCCTCGGTGCCCGTGAACGTCAATCTGCGCACCTACGCAGGGCCCGAAGGACGCTACTGCCCGGCGGCCGTGTACGAATTCGTCAAGAGCGACGACGGCGGCGATCGGCTCGTCATCAATGCGCAGAACTGCGTGCATTGCAAGACGTGCGACATCAAAGATCCGACGCAGAACATCGTCTGGGTCACGCCCGAAGGCGGCGGCGGGCCGAACTACGCCAACATGTAACGAAACGGGCCGCGTCTTCGCGGCCCGTTGCCTTATCGATATTCGCGAAACATCCGCCCGCGCGAACGGGCGCGGTCAGGGTGCGCTGGCGGCGATTTTCGGCGTGGCCACGCTCACGTCGCCGCATTGTGCGCGATGACGCAACGCGTGGTCGATCAACACGAGCGCCAGCATGGCCTCGGCGATCGGCGTCGCACGAATGCCGACGCATGGGTCGTGCCGGCCGAACGTTTCGACGACCGCCGGCTGCCCCGTTCGATCGATCGAGCGGCGCGGCGTGCGAATGCTCGACGTCGGCTTGATCGCGATCGACACGGTGATGTCCTGCCCCGTCGAGATGCCGCCTAGTACGCCGCCGGCGTGATTGCCGACGAAACCCTCGGGCGTCAGCTCGTCGCCATGCACCGAGCCCCGCTGCGCCACGCTCGCAAATCCGGCACCGATCTCCACGCCCTTGACGGCGTTGATCCCCATCATCGCGTGCGCGATGTCGGCGTCGAGACGATCGAATAGCGGCTCGCCCCAGCCGGCCGGCACGCCCGACGCCACCGCGTTGATGCGCGCGCCGATCGAATCGCCGTCCTTGCGCAGCGCATCCATATACGCTTCGAGCCGGGGCACCACCTCGGCATTCGGTGCGAAGAACGGGTTTTCGTGAACGTGCGACCAATCGACGAAGGGGATGTCGATTTCGCCCAAGGCGCTCATATAGGCGCGAATCTCGACGCCGAAATGCTCGCGCAGCCATTTCTTGGCGACGGCACCCGCCGCGACGGTGGGCGCCGTGAGCCGCGCCGACGAACGCCCGCCCCCGCGATAATCGCGCACGCCGTACTTTTGCCAATACGTGTAATCGGCATGGCCCGGGCGGAACGTCTGAGCGATATTGCCGTAGTCCTTGCTGCGCTGATCGGTATTACGAATCAAGAGGGCGATCGGCGTGCCCGTGGTTACGCCCTCGAACACGCCGGACAGAATTTCGACCTTGTCGTCCTCTTGACGCTGGGTCACGTGCCGCGACGTGCCGGGCTTACGGCGATCGAGTTCGCTTTGAATATCCGCTTCGGCAATCGCCACCCCCGGCGGGCAGCCGTCGATCACGCAGCCGATGGCCGGCCCGTGCGACTCGCCGAACGTCGTGACGGTGAAAAGCGTGCCGAGAGTGTTGCCGGACATGAACGTGGCCTCAGAAGTAATAAGGAGCAAAGATCGAGCAAGTCGATATTATGCCCTGCCCCGCACCAAGACGTTCATAGAGACGTTCGGAGGCGTTCGTTACCCGCCCGTGCGCCGGCGCGCAGGGCGGGTTCGACGCTAACGCCGGGCGCCGCGCAATTCGGCGACGATCGACTGGAGCGTGTCGGGTGTCGCCGCGCTCGGCTCGAGCGGTTCGGCCACCGCAAGCGTGAGCCGGCTCATGACGCCCTTGTTCAGCGGACGCGGCAGGCGTGCATCGGCATGACGCGAAAACACGCTGCCCCACAAACCGCGCAGCGCCATCGGGATAACGGGAACCGGCGTGCGCGCCAAGATTTGCGTGATGCCGTGCCGGAACGTATTGAGTTCGCCGTCGCGCGTGAGCTTGCCTTCCGGAAAGATGCACACGAGTTCGCCGTCCGCCAGCGCCGCGGCGCACGCGTCATAGGCCCGCTCGAGCATCTCGGGATCCTCGTGCGCGGGCGCGATCGGAATGGCTTTCGCGTGACGGAACAGCCAACCGGCGAACAGGCTACGGAAAATCCGATGATCCATGACGAAGCGAATCGGCCGCGGGCTTTCCGCCATGATGACGACGGCATCGACATAGCTCACGTGATTGCAGACGAGCACCGCCGCACCCTGTTCGGGGATGCGCTCCGCATGCACGAGCCGAATCCGATAGAACGTATGAACGAGCACCCAAGCGATGAATCGCAGCAGGAATTCGGGCACGAGCGAATAGATATAGGCCGCGACGATCACGTTGAGCAGCGCCGTCACCGCGAAAATCCCCGGGATGCTGACGCCGAGGGAAGTGAGCGCAACCGCCATCAACGCCGAAACGATCATGAAGAAGGCATTGAGGATGTTGTTCGCCGCGATGATGCGCGCGCGGTGGGTGCTCTGGCAGCGGCTTTGAATCAACGCGTAAAGCGGCACGCTATAAAAGCCGCCGAACATCGCGAGCAGGAATAGATCGGCAAGGATCCGCCAGTTGTGCGCATGCGCGAGAAATTCGCCCACGCCGATCAGGCGCCCCGCCGGCGCCAGCGCGTGGCTCGCCCAGTACAGATCGAAGGCGAACACGCTGATGCCGATCGAACCGAGCGGCACGAGCCCGATTTCCACCCGTCGCTTCGAAAGCCGTTCGCACAGCAGCGAGCCGGTGCCGATACCGAGCGAGAACGTGGCCAACAACACGGTGACGACGTCGGGGTTGCCCGATAGCACGTCCTTCGCATAGTTGAAAAACGATGTGAGGAACGTGGCGCCAACGAACCAGAGCCAGGAAATGCCGAGCAGGCTCAAAAAGACGGTGCGATTGGTGCGCGCCAGTGCCAAGTTGCGCCACGTCTCGGTGAACGGATTCCAGTTGATCCGTAGATCCGGCTGCGACGCGGGCGAAACGGGTACCCCACTGGACACCGCGCGGCCGACCAGCGCCACCGCGAAGCAAGCACCGGCCAGCACCCAGGCGCCATGCGCCGGGAAGCCGGCGGCGGCCCCGCCGATGATCGTGCCGATCAGGATCGCCACGAACGTGCCCATTTCGACGAGACCGTTGCCGCCGACGAGTTCGCGATCGTCCAGATGCTGCGGCAAATAGGCATATTTGACGGGCCCGAACAGCGTGGAATGGATCCCCATCAGGAACGTGCAGAGGTACAGCAGCACCGCGTGATGCGTCACGAAGCCGGCCCCGCCGATCAGCATGACGGCGATTTCGAATGTCTTGACGAAACGCGTGAGCGTGGCTTTATCGTATTTGTCGGCGATCTGCCCGGAGGTGGCCGAAAACAGCACGAACGGCAGGATGAAAATGGCCGAAATCAGGAACGGGGCCGTCTTCGGATCGACACCCGAAAAACGGGCGGTCTGGTACGTGACCAGCGAACTGAACCCGACCTTGAAAACGTTATCGTTCAGCGCGCCGAGAAATTGCGTCCAAAAGAACGGTGCGAATCGCCGCTCGCGAAAGAGCGCGAATTGGGAGTGGCCTTCGCGCGGCGCGCGGCGCCGCAACGAAGCGGCGGGCAACGGTTGATCGCTCATGCGTTAGCGCGTCTCCTTGGCTTGCCCGTCCTCGGGCCAATCGCGGATGTACGCTTTGAGCATCCGGTTCTCGAAGCTTTGCTCCTCGACCACGGCCCGGGCGACGTCGTAAAACGAGATGACGCCCATCAGCGTTCGGCTCTCCATGACCGGCAGGTAGCGGACATGATGCTCGAGCATGATGCGGCGAACCTCGTTGACGTCCGTCTCCGGGGTGCAGGTGATCGGGTGATCGTCCATGACTTTGCGGATCGTGCCCGCCCCCACGCTGCCGCCATTTTGCTTCAGCGTCAGGATGATCTCGCGGAATGTCAGCATGCCGACGAGATCGCCGAACTCCATGACGACGAGCGAGCCGATGTCGTGCTCGGCCATCGTATTGACCGCATCGTGCAGCGCCGTATCGGGCGTGACCGTATACAAGGTATTGCCCTTGACCTTCAGGATGTCGCTGACTCTCATGTTCTGCCTCCAGGTGGTGCCCGAGTGGATCGGTCGATCCTAGCGGAAAGGCCCCCAAAAGGAAAGCGAGGGGCCCATCGGCGAAGCCGGTGGCGGATCGGCGCGCGACGATTCGATAAGGCGCCGCCCGGTGTTACGATGGCCGCCACCGTCACCTTTGCCGGAACCGCCCGGCCGATGTCATGTCCGCCAACCGCTTCGATACGCTTGCGCTGCATGCCGGCGCGGCCCCCGATCCCGCGACCGGTGCGCGCGCCACGCCCATCTACCAAAGCACGGCTTTCGTCTTCCGCGACGCAGACCATGCGGCCGCCCTGTTCAACATGGAACGCGCGGGACACGTCTACTCGCGCCTGTCGAACCCTACCGTCGCCGTGTTCGAAGAACGCGTCGCCGCGCTGGAAAACGGCGTCGGGGCGATCGGCACCGCCAGCGGCCAAGCCGCGCTGCATCTGGCCATCGTCACCCTGATGGGCGCGGGCTCGCACATCGTCGCCTCCAGCGCGCTGTACGGCGGCTCGCACAACCTGCTTCACTACACGCTGCCCCGGTTCGGCATCGAAACGACCTTCGTCAAACCGGGCGACCTCGACGCCTGGCGTGCCGCCGTGCGTCCGAATACGCGCCTTTTGCTAGGCGAATCGCTCGGCAATCCGAATCTCGACGTGCTCGACATCGAAGCGCTCGCGCAGATCGCCCACAGCCACGGCATTCCCCTGCTCGTGGACTCGACGTTCACCACCCCGTTCTTGCTCAAGCCGTTCGACCACGGTGCCGATTTCGTCTACCACTCGGCGACGAAGTTTCTGGGCGGCCACGGCACGACGATCGGCGGCGTGCTCGTGGACGGCGGAACGTTCGATTTCGCCGCGTCCGGCCGGTTTCCCGAATTCACTGAGCCGTACGACGGATTTCACGGCATGGTATTCGCCGAGGAAAGCACCGTCGCGCCGTTCCTGTTGCGCGCCCGCCGCGAGGGGCTGCGCGACTTCGGCGCCTGCTTGCATCCTCAGGCCGCATGGCAGCTGCTGCAAGGCATCGAAACCTTGCCGCTGCGGATGGAGCGGCACGTCGCGAACACGCGCAAGATCGTCGCATTCCTGGCCGGTCAGGCGGCGGTCGAATCGGTCGCCTATCCCGAGCTGGAGTCGCATCCCGATTACGCGTTGGCCAAACGGCTGCTGCCGCGCGGCGCCGGCGCGGTGGTCAGCTTCAACTTGCGCGGCGACCGCGCCGCGGGGCGCCGTTTCATCGACGCGCTCACGCTGTTTTCGCACCTCGCGAATGTTGGCGATGCGCGCTCGCTCGTCATCCATCCGGCCTCCACGACGCACTTCCGAATGGATGCCGCCGCGCTAGCCGCCGCAGGCATCGCCGAGGGGACGATCCGATTGTCGATCGGTCTAGAAGACCCGGACGACCTTATCGACGACCTCAAACGCGCGCTCAAAGCCGCCGCCAAGTTCGGCGAAAAGCCTGGCGCGAAATCCGACGGTAAACGGGGCGCGGGCCCCAGCGCTGCCTCGAGCAAGGAGCCGGCATGAACCTGACCGTCCAAGGCAAGCAGGCGTACGCCTATACCGGCGGCAAACCGTTCGACCCGGCCCAGCCGACGGCCGTCTTCGTCCATGGCGCGCAGCACGACCATAGCGTCTGGGCGCTGCAAAGCCGCTACTTCGCGCATCACGGCTGGAACGTGCTGGCCGTCGATCTGCCCGGCCACTGCCGCAGCGCCGGACCGGCCCACAAGACGATCGAGGCCCTGGCCGATTGGCTCGCCGATCTGCTCGACGCGGCGAGCGCCGCCCGCGCGCTCGTGGTCGGGCACAGCATGGGCTCGCTCGTCGCGCTCGATTTCGCCGCCCGGTATCCCGCGCGCGTGCTCGGCGCCGCGCTCGTGGCCACGGCCGTACCGATGGTCGTATCGGAGGCCCTGCTCGATGCGGCGCTCAATCGCGAGCAAGAGGCCATCGAACTCGTCAATCGGTGGTCGCACGCCACGATTGCCGCCAAGCCGTCGTGCCCGGGCCCAGGCTTTTGGCTCCACGGCGTGAACCAACGTCTGATGGAACGCGTATCGGCGCGAGGCGAGCCGCATCTGTTCCACACGGACTTCGCCGCCTGCAACGGCTACGCCCAAGGGCTCGATCGAGCCGCGCAAGTACGCTGCCCTGTGCGGCTCGTGCTCGGCGCGAAGGACATGATGACGCCCGCGCGCGCCACGCGTGCGCTGGTCGATGCGCTGAAAGCCGCCGGCGCCCCGGTGGATAGCGTGACGCTCGATGCCGGCCATGCGCTCATGAGCGAGCAGCCCGATGCGACGCTCGACGCGCTCTATGCGTTCGCTCGAACTGCCGCCGCAGCGGCGGCACCGACCCAACCGGCTTGACGATACGCGAGCGTGCGGGCGCTCGCCATTAGACCGAACGGCCAGGTTGCACCTTCCCGGCAATCGCCGGACAATGGTTTTCGTCAGTGGGAGCGCCCGACGGCCCTAGCACGGCTAGGCCCGGCACAGCGGCGACGGGCACGTTGCTGCAGTGCAATGCAACCAAGCCATCGTGGGCCGCTCCCGCAACGCACAGGGAGGAAGCGATGACTCAAAGCGCGCATACGGCCCATTTCGCGAGCTTCGCCGAGTTCTACCCGTTCTATCTTGGCGAACACCGCAACACGGTTTGCCGCCGCCTGCACTTCGTCGGCTCGCTCGGCGTCATCGGCTGCTTGGCGATGGCGGTCGCGACAGGCGGCTGGCTATGGCTGCCGGCCGCGATCGTCTGCGGCTACGGATTCGCCTGGATCGGCCACTTTTTCTTCGAAAAGAACCGCCCTGCCACGTTCCGTCACCCCGTCTACAGCTTGATGGGCGACTGGGTGATGTTCAAGGACATCTGCGTGGGTAAGATTCCGCTCTAGTCGCACACAGGCCGATTAGCGGCGAGCGCGTCGACAGCACCGCAATTTCACGCTCATGCCGGCTGATGCGGCCAAGCGGTGCGCGCCGCCTGGCCCGAATCGCCGCGGCCCAAGGTGCCGCGTGCGCTTCGGGCCGCCACCAAGGTCGCGATCGTCAGATCGAGCTTGGGGTTATGCAATGCGTCGAGCAACAGGGCGGAATCGACGCGGGTCGAATCGAGCCGCAATTGATATTCGAGTTCGGAGCGGTCGATCACGAACATGTCGAACAGCCGCCCGACCGTGATCTGAGCCGGGTTCGCGATCAATACGAAGCGCGTTTCGTTATCGTCGGCAAGCCGCGTCACCCACTCGCGCCGGACGAGTTTGCCGATGAGGCGCGTGACGGTGTCGATATCGCAGCGAAGCAGGCGCGCGAGTTCCATCGGCGTGAGCCCCGGCCGGCCCGACTCGCGAGCCTCGTCGAACCGCACGAGCATTTCGAGCGCGTCCAGCAAATCGCTGCCCGCGTAGTGGCGCCGGTGAAACTGCCCCACGCGAATCTCGGGCAGCGCGGAAACGAATGTCGCCCCCGCCAGCGTAATGAACCAGCACAGGTACACCCATAGCAAGAACAAGGGCACGAGTGCGAACGCGCCGTACACGGCCGTATAGGTCGGCATGCGGCGCACGTAGAAGCCGAAGCCGCGCTTGGCGAACTCGAATGCAACGGCGGCCAGCAATCCACCCACCACGGCATCGCGCCATTGCACCGAGCAGTTGGGCAGATACACGTAGAGCAGCGCGAACGCGAGCGCGGTCAAAGGCAGCGTGGCGCCCGCCAGCGCCCACTCGAGCAACGCCGTCGTATGCTCGCCCGCCAGCACGCTCGAACGCGCAAAAAGATACGACGAGATCGACAAGCTCACGCCGATGAGCAGCGGGCCGAGCGTGACGATCGCCCAGTACACCAGCACGCGCTGCGCGAGCGGGCGCGGCTTCGCGACGCGCCAGATCAGGTTGAACGCCGATTCGACCGTCATCATCGTCATGACCGACGTCACGAACAGCACGATCATGCCGGCCGTCGTCAGCCCTTTCGCCTTCGAGGCGAATTGATTCAGATATTTGAAAATTTGGCTGTTGATCTGATCGGGCATCAAGTGCTGAGCCAGAAACATCTGCAGCGATGCCTGAAATTTCGCAAAGATCGGAAAAGCTGTGAATAACGCGAACGCGACCGTCGCGAGCGGGACGATCGCGAGCATCGTCGTAAACGTCAGGCTTCCCGCCACTTGGGCAATGCGGTCTTCGCGGCTGCGCTTCACGACGAAGCGCGCCAAACGTTTGACGGTATTCAGTTCGGAGCTGAGCGTCCGCAAGAATTGTTCTCCAGTTCGTTCGATAGCCGTGGCGGATGGCGGCCGGCGCGGCGCCCTGCCCCTATAATAAGCCGCTCACGACCGACGCATCATGAAAGACATACTCGTACTCTATTACAGCCGGCACGGCGCGACGCGCGATTTGGCCTTGGCGATTGCCCAAGGTGTGGACAGCGTGCCCGGTATGCAGGCACGCATCCGGACGGTGCCGGCGATCTCGGCCGTCAGCGAAGCCACCGAACCGCCCATTCCCGCCGATGGCCCGCCATACGCCGAAGTGCGCGACCTCGAAGAGTGCGTCGGGCTGGCGCTCGGCTCGCCCACCCGCTTCGGCAACATGGCGGCCTCGCTCAAATATTTCCTTGATGGCACGGCGCCGCAATGGATGAGCGGCGCGTTGGCCGGCAAGCCCGCCTGCGTCTTCACGTCGACAGGCAGCTTGCACGGCGGCCAAGAATCGACGCTGCTCTCGATGATGCTGCCGCTTCTCCACCACGGCATGCTGATGCTGGGCATCCCTTATACCGAAAGCGCCTTGTCCACGACGCAAACCGGCGGCACGCCTTACGGCGCCTCGCACGTTGCCGGCAGCGGCGCACGCGAATCGGCGCTCTCGGTCGATGAAAAAACGCTGGCGGTCGCGCTCGGCGCCCGGCTGGCGCGCACGGCATCGCTGCTCGCCGCTCGCCCATGACAGCCGAACGCACAATCGCCGCCTCGGCCCCCTCAGCCCCCCCTGCGGCCGCGCGCGGCGCCACCTTCGCGCTCGTGGCCCTGATCGTGCTGGCCATGACATGGGAGTGCTGGCTCGCGCCGCTGCGCCCTGGCGGATCGGCGCTCGTGCTCAAGGCGCTCCCGCTCGCCTGCGCCCTGCCCGGCGTCTGGCGGCGCAAACTTTACACGCTGCAATGGGCCTCGATGCTCGTGCTGCTGTACATGGCCGAAGGCATCGTGCGCGGTATGACCGACGGCGGTCTGTCGGCGCGCCTAGGATGGCTCGAAGTGGCGCTCGCCACCCTGTTCCTGGCTTGCGCGCTGGCCTACGTCGCCCCGTTCAAGCGCGCGGCGCGCGCCGCGCGCCGCAGTGCCGATGTCTCAGGCTAGCTCGATACGCACACCATGACCGATCCCACCTCCTCCGCCCGCGACGCATTCGTTGCCGCCTGCCGCGATGCTATCGGCGCGGCGCACGTCCTCACCGAACCGCACGATACCGCCCCGTTCTTGACCGACTGGCGCCGCCGCTACACGGGCGCCGCCTGCGCCGTGCTGCGACCGGGCACGACGCAGGAGGTCGCCGCCATTGTCAAGCTCGCCCATGCGCACCGTATCGCACTCGTGCCGCAAGGCGGCAACACCGGGCTCGCCGGCGGCGCCACGCCCGACGGCAGCGGCAGCCAAGCCGTGGTGAGCCTGGCCCGCATGAACCGCGTGCGCGCACTCGATCCGCACAACAACACGATCACGGTCGAAGCCGGCGTCGTGCTGGCCGAAGTGCAGAACCATGCGCGCGCGGCCGATCGCCTCTTCCCGCTCAGTCTCGCGGCCGAGGGCAGTTGTACGATCGGCGGCAATCTCTCCACGAACGCCGGGGGCACCGCCGTGCTTCGCTACGGCAACACGCGTGAGCTCTGCTTGGGGCTGGAAGTGGTCACGCCGCAGGGCGAGATTTGGGACGGGCTGCGCGCGCTGCGCAAGGACAACACCGGCTACGATTTGCGCGATCTGTACATCGGCGCCGAAGGCACGCTCGGCATCGTGACGGCCGCCGTAATGAAGCTTTACCCGCTCCCGGCCGCGAACGTCACAGCGCTCGCGGCGCTCGCCTCGCCGCACGCCGCGCTCGATTTTCTTTCGCTGGCGCATCGCTGTGCGGGACCGCTGCTGACCGGCTTCGAACTCATGTCCGATTTTTGCTTGCGGCTCGTCGGCAAGCATTTCCCGCCATTGCGCTATCCGTTCGCCGAGCCGCACGCACAGATCGTGCTGCTCGAACTGTCGGACAACGAAAGCGAGACGCATGCGCGCACGTTGTTCGAGCAGATGATGGAGCAAGCCCTCGAAACGGGCCTCGTGGAAGATGCCGTTGTCGCCGAAAACCTCGCGCAATCGCGCGCGTTCTGGGATCTGCGCGAGCACATCCCGCTTGCGCAGGCCGAGGAAGGCTTGAACGTGAAGCACGACATCGCCGTGCCGATCTCGCGCATCGGCACGTTCATCGACGAAACCGACGCCGCCATTGCGGCAGCGATTCCCGGCGCGCGCATGGTGACGTTCGGCCACCTTGGCGACGGCAACCTTCACTACAACGTGCAGGCACCCGAGGGCGTCGACGCGCGGGCGTTCCTCGCGCAATACCAAGCACAGTTGAATCGGATCGTCTATGACAGCGTGCATCGTCACCAAGGCACGTTCAGCGCCGAGCACGGGCTCGGGCAATTGAAAGTGGACGACGCGGCGCACTATAAATCGCCGGTCGAAATGGGCCTCATGCGTACGCTCAAAGCGGCGCTCGATCCGCTCGGCCTAATGAACCCCGGCAAAGTGCTACGCTAAGGCACGTCCAAAGGTCTGAAACGCGCGCAAGCAGGCCGTGGACGACTTCCCGGTAGGCTGCGAACCGCGTCGCGGCGCGCGCCCGATTCCGGCAGCTTGCGTTAAAAGGTGTCTCGTGAAAATCCGCGTCTTGTCAGACCTGCACTTGGAGTGCGACGAACCCGAGGCCGTTGCGCATGCCGATGCCGACCTCGTTGTGCTCGCGGGCGACATCCACAACCATGCCGAAGGGATTCGCTGGGCCGCCGAAACGTTCGGCACCGAGGTGCCGGTCGTCTATGTCCCCGGCAATCACGAGTACTACGACGGCGAATTCGGTGCGCTCGAAGTCGCGATGCGCGATGCCGCTTCGAGCGTCGACAACGTGCATTACCTGAACAACGACGTGCTGATCGATCGCCATGGCCGCTGGCGCGTGCTCGGCACCACGCTATGGACCGACTTCGAGTTGTTCGGCGCGAGCGAGGAAGCCGTCGCCGCGTCGATCGCCGCGGCGCAAAAGGTCATGCTCGATTTTCGCGGGCCGATTCAGGTCACGTGGCCGTCGGGCACCCCTGCCACGGCAATCGCTAGCGCGAATGACAACCCGCGCTTATTCACGCCGGCCGATACGCTCGCGCTCCATCGCCATGCGCGCGCATGGCTCGCGCGCCAGCTCGCCGAGCCGTTTGCCGGCAGGACCATCGTCGTGACCCATCACGCGCCGCACCGTGCGAGCCTCGCGGATCGCTTCGCCGGCGATCTCGCCTCGGCCGGATTTATCAGCCACCTGACCGACCTCGTCGGGCCGCCTGTCGATTTGTGGATACACGGGCACACGCATACGCCGTTCGACTATGTCGCTAACGGCACGCGTGTGGTCTGCAACCCGCGCGGCTATGTCGACCGGCGCCGTTATCGGCTCGAAAACCCCCTTTTCACCTGGGATAAGACCGTCGATTTATATACGACGTGAAGACCCGGGATGCCCGCGAAACCACGGCGGCGTGCGGCAGCGCAACGCCGATCCTCGACAATTTGCGGCCGTCACCGTTGGCAACCCTTGAAAGCAACCGATGAAGCGCAAACGAAATCTCTCTTGCATCGCCTTATGCGTATTTGCCTTAACCGCGGCCTCCTCGGCCCAGGCCGGATGGTACGAGATCGAGAACTATGCTGGCACGATCGGCAACCTGCCTATTCACTTGTCCTTACAGACCTTCGATGACGCGGATCGCAACGACCCAGGCCAGTGGCACGTCGACGGCAGTTATTACTACGATGCCCATCGTGTTCCCATTCCGTTGCAGGGCAAGCGTCGCCCCGATGGAACGATGCAGTTGTGCGAAGCGACAGAGCCGGATTCCTTCTCGGATTCGCCCAAAGTACCGGCCGCTTCGGCAGCGCGGCCCGTTCCTTGCCCAATCGCATTGAAAATCGACGGTCACGAGGCATCGGGCGAGTGGCGCGACGGTAAGAACGTTCTGCCTATCGTGTTGCAAGAGGTCGGCAGTCTCAACGATACCGAGCTAGGGCCCCCTCGCGTAACCGGTGTGGTGGAAGTCCCCATGTGGCATCGCACGAAAAAGCATCTCTTGCTGGGTGTGTACGAGACTTCCAAGGACTGTCCGTTGTCGATGGACCGTTTGCGCCTCGTTAATATCAAGAGCGGACAAGTCGACAGGGACATGAAGTTTCCCTGCGGAACGGGAGTCGTGGCCACCTCCATTTTTGCCAACGTCTATCGCGCGGATAACCCGCGCGATGTCGTCGTGATATTTCCGGGTGGCCTTCACGGAATGGGGGAGGACCAAGACGTCGCCGTCGAACCGTAAGCCTTCGCGAATCGCTTTCAGCTATCGGCCAAGGCGTTGTCACCTTTAAAGGGCGGGCTGTTGCATGCAGACAGGTCTGCCCTACCCATGGGCGTGGCATTGACCTGTCACTTATGCTCGTTGCGCGAGCAGCCCGCGCTTCGTAAACTTCGGTGCCTGACCGACGTTTTGCCGCTGCAAGATCGAGCGATGGGACGTCGTCCTCCATGCCCAGGAATTGAGAGAACCTACAATGGCAAAGACACACGATAAAAAGAAGGCGGGTGCAAATGACTCAAAGAATCTGTCGTTGGCAGGGGTGCATGCCCTGCGAGCGAATGAGGGAGTCCGCAACACGTACTACAACGACACCGCTAATAACTGTACGTACGGAGTCGGCACACTAGCTCACATGGGGCCATGCACGCCGCAGGAGTTGAACCAGCCGGTAAGTGCTGCGCTAATTCAGGGTAGCCTCCATCAAGGTGTACTCAGAGCGGAACGCATCGTTCGTCGTGCGGTTACGGATCATGAACTCACGCAAGCTCAATTCGATGCCGCCGTCAGCTTTGCCTATAACGTCCCTGGTGGTGCGCACCACGCCCTGTCTCCTGCAAATCAAGGAAATATGGCTTCTGTAGCTCGCAACATGCGTCAGTACGTATACGAGCATCCGCACGACGATCGAGGACGGGTGTCGGGCCCCGGTAGGCTCAATCACGGATTAGTGCAGCGGCGAGCGCGTGAATCCGCGCCGTTCCAGGGGGCCGGCCAATGAAGCGGTACGTGCTTGCAGCGTGTTTTCTTGCCACCAGCGCCTGCGGATTCGCCTCGCCAAAGGCTAGCACTGCCGCCAGCTTTTACGGGGTGTGGCATGTCGATTCCATTGTTGGCTATAGCGAGGTATCGGTCAGCGATGACGAGTTGCGCCGTCTCATTGGCCAGCAGGTCGTCATAACAAAAGACAGCCTAAAAATCGGAAGCGACGATTGTAAGGCCGATGAAATGCGGGCATCCGATCAGGATACAACCCCGCTCCTGCTTCGCGAATACAAGGCGGGCCGCAAGGATGCAGACCTTCCGGCCCGCACGCTCGTGCTCAATGCCGATCCTTGCGGCTATGTGTTCAGTAGCGGCAAGGGCATCGTGGTCTACCAGGACGGCGCCTTTTATCGAGCGAGCCGGGTCACGAAGAAACGTTGACGACTTCGAGCATCGAAGTACGGTGCCGGGGAGCCGTATCGACAACTTTTCGGTAACGACGGACCAGGCCAGTCGCCTCGACCTATTTGCAAGGGCTGCCGCTCAACGGCCCACGGCGCGGCGAACTCGTGACGCTCCGCGCGAAGACGTCGACTTTCGCTGTGGCAGCCTGCGCTTGAAGGACAAAGTGGAAGCCAAGGGCCGCACGATACCGGTAGCCTCTGACGCTGATCCATCAACGCTTCTCGGAGACGCGCAACCCTTCAGTATGGCGAGGACGCCTTGCCCGCCGGACAAGCTGAACAGGATGCTGGATTCTTCCTGACGCCAGAGATCGAGGCGGAATGCGAGCACGGGCTCAACTTGGACCTTGACGAATGCTCTGCATGGGAAGCAGCGAAACCGGGTACATGGAACATCTGTCACGGCCGATCAATGGAACGATATGCCAACTGTTTAAAAGGAAGAGTCCTTGACTAACACTGCTCAACGCACGCCACGCTGTATCGTCATCGCCTATGACGAAGACGCGCAAGCGCTTAACGTTTGTACCGTCAATCGCCAACCTCTCTCGAAGATGATCGACGCGGCCATGGTCGTTCCCTGGCCGCTCGAAGACGAAAATTTCCGGCTCGATGACGAGTTCGCGCGAAAAATTGGTGGCCTAGTGTTTAACTTGTTGGCGGTCCACCAGCCCGACCTAAAGCAATACATCAGCGTCACACCCACGGAGAAGTAAGACGCAGGGGTTTGACATGGCATTGTTTTCGCGGCGCTGGCCCGTAGATGCCTCATGCCGCCTTCGGGCGGTTTTTTGTCTGCTCGGAATTTCGTTGCAGCGAGTGAAAGCGCAGAACGGCGGATTTATCTCGCGCTGCCTGGCAGAAATATCCCGCCGCGCTTCAACACTTCGTGACGCCAAACTGGTCGGGATCGCCCATCGTCCGGTCGATCGGGAACTGCTTGTCCGATCCGCACGGGTAGATGGAACGACTGGAACTTTCCGCTTTATGGAGGTTGTTGTCGCTCGGCGGATCGTCGACTTAGCTGAACATAACGGTGTCTCACGCCGGGGGCCTTCTCATTTCGCCGACGTACAAGTTCTCTGCGCCCGAGGTCGGGCAATGGTCGCGGTCGTGATCGAACGCGCGGCCAAATCTAGCGGCGGTGGTATCAGTGCGTCGGGGCCGACGACACCCCTGTATCCACTCAGTGAGCGCTAACGATCTGATCGCCTACCTCGAGGATTTTGTTAGTCGAACTTCGGGGGACGCTGCGACCCCGGACGCCGATTCGTCGACGCCACTCGGAGATGCACAACCGTTCTCATATGCCGAAGGTCAGTCACGGCCAGCGACGTTGAGCAAGATGCCGGCGTGTTTCTTACCCCTGCGGAAGAAACCGAGTGCGAAATGCAGTACGAGGCTGATATGGCCGAGTGCAGCGCCTATGCGGCAATGGACAAATCGTCGTGGGGTGTGTGCAAGGAGCCGCTATTCAAACTGTTTGAGGGGATTCGGATGAACAAGCGAGGACCACGATGCGTACTGATTACGTACGACGAGGAAGGACAGCAGATCGAAACGTGTACGGTCGACCGGGACGCAGTAGCAGCCCTAAAGGACCGAGCACTCGTTGTACCTTGGCCGCTTGAGGCGCGTTCCTTCAGGCTTGACGACGAGTTCGCCCGACGCCTCGGTGGAACCGCTCTCTTTTTGCTGGCCACCACGCAGCCGGAACTCAAAGATTTTATTGCCGTGACGCAAGAGTCACCGCCGTCCGACTGAGGCCGCGCAGCCCTTGGCCGCCTTCGGGCGGCGTCATTTTTGCTGCCTGCTGCGACAAACGCCCCGCGAAAGGGCGAGTCGGGCGGGTGTCAAACATGACGCTAAACGGTGCCAAAACGCGCGCGACACTGCAGCGCGGCGGCTGCGGCCTAGCTCGGCGGGTTGTTGGAGTCAAACGCAGCGCACACGAAAAAGGACTTACGGCACAACACCGTAAGTCCTTGAATTCGTTGGTCGGAGCGATAGGATTCGAACCTACGACCCTCTGATCCCAAATCAGATGCGCTACCAGGCTGCGCTACGCTCCGACGAATCCGCGATTCTATCCGCGCGGACACATCTTAGTCAATCGAAACGCACTTTAAAGTGGGCATCGATCCGCGAATCGCCGCGGCGAGCCCGATTCTTGCCTATTCGTCCAGAACCGAACCGAACCAACCCGACCACCGTGGCGCAACGGCGCCTAACGCGATAGGAGGCAACCCTATGGATTTGATTCTCTGGCGTCACGCGCAAGCCGAAGACACCGCGCCGAGCGATGCCGCCCGCCAACTCACCGCACAGGGCCGCAAACAGGCGCAAGCCGTCGCGAAGTGGCTGCGGCATCGCTTAGGCGCCGACGCACTCATTCTCGCGAGCCCCACCGCGCGCACGGTGCAGACCGTCGAATCGCTAACCGACCAATACCGCACGGTGGATAGCATCGGCCCCGGCGCGACGCCCGAGGCGGTGCTAGCGGCTGCACGATGGCCGGAAGGTATCGCGCGAACGGTCGTCATCGTCGGGCATCAACCCACGCTCGGGCTCGTCGTGTCTCAACTCGTGGCCGGCGAGGCCGCGCAATGGTCGATCAAGAAAGGCGCCGTGTGGTGGCTCGCGAGCCGCGAACGCAACGAGGCGCCCAACGGCAGCTCGGCGCGTGCGCACGTGCGAGCGGTCCTTTCGCCGGATCTGGCATGATGAAAGCCGCGTGTCTGCCGCGCGACATGTCATCGTAAGGACACGCGTTTGCCATGCAACCGTCACGCACCGTTACTACATTGGCGAAAGACCAGCATTCCTTTCATAGTCATTCGGAACCAGGAACCCCTATGCGAGATCTGCCGACGCCCACCCTGCCCCTCGCTTCGATCCCGCTCGATTCGCGTCGCCGGCTGCCGCGCGAGAAAGAAACGATCACGCAAGAGCATCGACTGCAAGTGGCTTGGGCGCGCACCGACGAGGAACTTCGCGAGGCCCAGCGCCTGCGCTACCGCGTCTTCGCCGAAGAAATGGGCGCGAGCGTGTCGGGCCCCGCCGGCCTCGATGTCGACGTGTTCGACGGCTATTGCGATCACCTGCTCGTGCGCGACCTCGAAACGCTGAAAGTGGTCGGGACCTACCGCGTCCTGCCGCCGCACCAAGCCGCCCGCATCGGCCGCCTGTACGCCGAGGGCGAATTCGACCTGTCGCGCCTCGAGCATCTGCGCGCCAAGATGGTAGAGGTGGGCCGCTCGTGCGTGCACGCCGATTATCGGAGCGGCTCGGTCATCATGTCCCTTTGGGGCGGACTCGGCACGTACATGATGCAAAACGGCTACGAAACGATGCTCGGCTGCGCCAGCGTACCCATGGCCGACGGCGGACATTTCGCCGCCAACCTGTACGAATCGCTGCGCGAGAACGCACTCACGAGCCCGGAATATCGCGCCTTCGCGCATACGCCGCTGCCCGTCGAAGAGCTGCGCACCGGTGCCCGCGTCGCGCCGCCGCCGCTCGTCAAGGGCTATCTGCGCCTCGGTGCGAAGATTTGCGGCGCTCCGGCCTGGGATCCCGATTTCAACTGCGCCGATTTCCTCACGCTGTTCCGCCTTTCGGACATCAACGCCCGCTACGCGCGCCACTTCCTCGGCTAACGCCCCTGCGGCCACCCGCGTTCGCGGGCACCGGCCGCTGGACGGACGAACGGCCCGTACGCTTGCTCGACTAGAGCGAACGTACGGGCCGTTGCATATGGCGCACGTAGCGCACGTAGCGCAGACGATGGCGATGCCCCTGCCTGCCCCGCCCGCCATCGGTGGCCGAGCGGGCCGGCACCTGCCTATTCGTCGGTGTACACGACCCGATAGCGCTTGCCGACCTTCTCCCACTCGGCCGCTTCCTGGATCAAGCTGTAATCGGTAAGCGGATTGCCCGCCACCCATTCGTTCGGCAAACGCACCTCGTATCCGCCGTTCGACTTCGCCACCCGGATGCCGGGCAGCCCCACGTCGGTTCGCCGGCGGCAAAGCAGCGCCGCGAGCCGCAGGCAAAACAGCAGCGGCCATTCCACTTCGCGCGTCTGCGCCAGCTTGCCGAGCTTGCCCGCGTGGCCGAGCACGAGCGCGGCGAGCCGAGCTTGGTCGGTGCGCGAAAAGCCCGGCATATCGGCGTTGCTCGCGATGTAAGCCGAATGCTTGTGATACGCGCTATGCGAGATCGACAACCCGATCTCGTGCAACGCGGCCGCCCAGCCGAGAAACGTGCGGCCCTCTTCCAAGCGCTCCGTGTCGGGCTCGCCGAGTTGGTCGAAGAAGCCGATCGCCAACTCGCCGATGCGCTCCGCTTGCGCGCGATCGACGCCATAGCGGCGCATGAAACCTTCGACGGTCACGGCGCGCATGTCTTCGTGCTGGGTACGGCCCAGCAGGTCGTAAAGCACCCCCAAGCGCAACGCGCCGTCGGTCGTATCGACGTAATCGATGCCCAGCTCTTCGAAGACGGCCAGCATGATCGACAAGCCGCCGGCCAACACGGGGATGCGATCGGGCTTGAGCGCGACAAGCTTGAGGCGATTGACGTTCTCGGCCTTAATGAGCGCGCGCTTGAGCCGTTCGAGGCCGCCGCGCGAAATACCGTGCGTGATGCCGGGGTCGTTGAAGCCGTTCGCCTCGACGAGTTCGGCCAGCGCCCGAGCCGTGCCCGAGGAGCCGATCGCTTGGTCCCAGCCGGCCTGCTTGTACTCGCGAGAAATGATCTGAATCTCGCGCTTGGCCGCGAGTTCCGCTTGGCGCATCGTGTATTCGTCGACGTTGCCGGCCGGGAAGAACGCCCGGCTATGGCTCACGCAGCCGATATACAGGCTTTCCATGACGAGCGGCGTGTAATGCTGGCCGATGATGAATTCGGTCGAGCCGCCGCCGATATCGACAACGAGCCGCTTGCCCGAGATCGCCGGCACCGAATGTGCCGCGCCGGCGTAAATGAGCCGAGCCTCTTCGCGTCCCGCGATGACTTCGATCGGAAACCCGAGCGCCGTTTGCGCTTCGACTAAAAACTCGGGCGCATTCTTGGCGACGCGCAGCGTATTGGTGGCGACGGCACGCACGTGATCCGGGTGGAAATCGCGCAGCCGCTCCCCGAAGCGCTTGAGCGCATCCCAGGCGCGCACTTGCGAAGCGCGATCGAGCATCTTGTCCGCCGAGAGCCCCGCGGCGAGCCGCACGGGTTCGCGCAGCGCATCGACCTGATAGATCTGCGCGCCGGCAGACGTTTCCTCGACACGGCCCACGATGAGCCGGAAGCTGTTCGAGCCGAGGTCGACCGAGGCGAGAAGGTGCGGGGTATTGGGCATTAGGAAAGAAGGCTCCCGTTCGCGCGTACCACTAGCCGGAGGAGACTCGCCCGGCACGCGCGTCACTGTTCAAAGACGCCATTTTAAGCGCATAGTATTTCCCATCGGTGCACGAATGTGGGCTCGCGCTTGACGACCGTCGCGGCGCATCCGTCTCGGCGCCCGAGGCTACCCGCTTTCACGGTGCCCAAAGTCATACCAAAATCCGTAGAATGACCGACAGTATGACTTTTCATCGAAATGACATCGAACTATGAGAATGTCCGAGCGCCCGTTCGTTCCCTCATCCGACCCCTCTCATCTTTCGTTGCCGATGTCGCTGCGCTATCCCCTCCTGAATCGTGAATTAGGCATCCTGGGTTTCAACGAGCGCGTGCTGGCGCAGGCGGCCGATCCATCGGTCCCGCTGCTCGAGCGGCTGCGCTTCATCTGCATCACCAGCAGTAATCTCGACGAGTTCTTCGAGATCCGCATGGCGGGGCTGCAAGAACAGATGCGCGACAACCCGGGCACGCTCGCCCCGGACGGCATGTCGCTGCAGCATGTCTACGATCTCGTCGTGGAGCGCGCGCACAAGCTCGTCCATCGGCAGTACGCGATGCTGCACGAAACGGTCCTGCCGGCGCTCGAACAAGAGGGCATCTACTTTCACAGCTGGGATACGTGGACGGATGAGCAAACCGAGTGGGCGCGCCAGTACTTCGTCGACGAACTGCTGCCCGTCCTGACGCCGATCGGGCTCGATCCCGCTCATCCATTCCCGCGCGTGCTCAACAAGAGCTTGAACTTCGTGGTCGAACTGGAAGGCAAGGACGCGTTCGGCCGGCAGGCCGTCATGGGGATCGTACAAGCGCCGCGCGCGCTGCCGCGCCTCGTGCACATGCCGCAGGAACTCTCGGGCTTCGCCTATGGCTTCGTGCTGCTCAGCTCGTTCATGCAGCGCTTCGTTCAGGAGCTGTTCCCCAACCTCGTCATCCGCAGTTGCAATCAATTCCGGATCACGCGCAATAGCGATCTGTTCGTCGACGAAGACGAAATCACCAATCTGCGCGTCGCGCTGCAAGGCGAGCTACCCGCGCGCCATCTCGGCAACGCCGTGCGCCTGGAAGTGTCGGCCGACACGCCGGCGCACCTCGTGCGCCGTCTGCTCGACGAAAGCGGCTTGAACGAGAAGGACTGCTACCGCGTAGAGGGCTCGGTCAATCTCGTGCGGCTCATGCAGTTGCCCGAACTCGTCGATCGCCCCGATCTGAAGTTCGTTCCGCACGTGCCCGCGACGCCGCCCACGCTCGCCAACGCGGCGAATCTGTTCGAGACGCTCGATCAAGGCGACGTCCTGCTGCACCATCCGTACGAAAGCTTCCAGCCCGTGCTCGAGCTGCTGTTGCAGGCGGCGCAAGACCCAAACGTCGTCGCCATCAAGCAGACTATCTATCGTACGGGCACCGACTCCCCGTTGATGGACGCGCTCATGCAGGCGGCACGCAACGGCAAGGAAGTCACGGTCGTAGTCGAATTGCTCGCGCGCTTCGACGAAGAGACGAACATCAATTGGGCGTCGCAGCTCGAAGCCGTGGGCGCGCATGTCGTGTACGGCGTGGTCGGCCACAAGTGCCATGCGAAGATGATGCTGATCGTGCGCCGCACGACGCATAACGGCAAGTCGATCCTCAAGCGCTATGCGCACCTCGGTACCGGCAACTATCATCCGCGCACCGCGCGCTTGTACACCGACTTCGGGTTGCTCACGGCCGATCAGCGCATGTGCGAAGACGTTCACCACGTCTTTCAGCAGCTCACCGGCATCGGTGGCGAACTGAAGCTGCACGATCTCTGGCAATCGCCGTTCACGCTGCATCCGAAACTCGTCGAGGCGATCCGCGCCGAAGCCGAACATGCGCGCGCCGGCAAGAAGGCGCGCATCGTCGCGAAGATGAACGCGCTGCTCGAACCCACGGTGATCGCCGAACTGTACGAAGCCTCGCAAGCCGGCGTAAAGATCGACTTGATCGTGCGTGGCGTATGTTCGCTGCAGCCGGGCGTCGAAGGCCTATCCGAAAACATCTCCGTGCGCTCCATCGTCGGCCGCTTTCTCGAGCATCATCGGATCTTCTATTTCTTCGCGGGCGGCGAAGAGCGCGTGTACTTGTCCAGTGCCGATTGGATGGATCGCAACTTCTTCCGCCGCGTGGAAGTCGCATTCCCGATCAAGGATCGCCGCCTGAAGCGGCGCGTCATCGCGGAAGGGCTTTCGGCCTTGCTCGGCGACAATCAATCGGCTTGGGTCATGCAAAGCGACGGGCATTATCGCCGCAGCCGCCCAGCCAAGCGTTCGCGCAACGCGCAAATCAGCCTGCTCACCAAGTTCGGCTGCTGATCGGGCCGGTTTCCGGCTAACGCCGGCCGCGGCGCTCAATCGTACGGCGCCGCGCGAAGCCGAGCAGCGCGGCCGTTGCGCCGCGCCTGCTCGCGGCGCGATCAGGCGTGCGCCGGTTGCCGACGCATCGTACGCTGCGCGGGAAAGCGCACGCTGAACGTGCTGCCTTTGCCCTCTTCGCTCTTCACTTCGAGCGTCGCATCGTGCCTTTGCAGCACGTGCTTGACGATGGCAAGCCCTAAGCCCGTGCCGCCCGTATCGCGCGAGCGGCTGCGATCCACGCGGTAAAAGCGTTCGGTCAAACGCGGGATGTCGGCGGCGGGAATACCGAAGCCCGTGTCGGTCACCGAGAACACGGCTTCCCGGCCCACTTGCTTCCAGAGCACATCGATCGACCCGCCGTCGGGGGTATATCGGATCGCGTTCGTGACGAGATTGCCGAGCGCGCTGAGCACTTCGGTCTCGACGCCGGTCACGGTCAGATCGTCATCCGCCGCAATCGCAATCCGATGGCGACCGCTCGACAAGGTCGCGGCATCCTCGCGAATGTGCGACACCACCGCGCGCATGTCGATCGCCTGGTCGCTCGGCGGCATGACATTGCCCTCGAGTTTGGCGAGCACGAGCAAATCGTCGACGATATTGCGCATGCGCGAGGCTTGCTGGTCCATCAACTCCAAGTAGCGTTCGCGATCGGCCTGATCGAGCGGCAACTCGCGCATCGTTTCGAGAAAGCCCGAGAGCACCGTGAGCGGCGTTTTCAATTCGTGCGACACGTTGGCGACGAAATCGCGCCGCATGGCATCGGTGCGTTCCAGTTCGGTGATGTCGGCCGAGAGCACGAGCTTGCGATTTTCGCCGTAGGGGAACGCTTGCACGGAGAGCACGTTCTGCCGTTTCTCGCCCATGCCGCGCATGACGAGCATCTGATCGTACTCGTGCGAATTCAGATACCGCACGAAATCGGGATGCCGGACGAGGTGCGTAATGTGCTGGCGTAAATCGCGCTTGGCATCGAGCCCGAAGTGTTCCTCGGCGATCGCATTGCACCATTCGATTTGATCGTGATCGTCGAGCATCGCCACGCCGTTCGGCGAGGCTTGAATCGCTTGAATGAAGCGCGAATGCTGCTGCTCCACTTGCCGCACCTGCGCATGCCAGCGCTTGGCGAGTTTATGCAGCCGGTAATAGATTTCGCCCCAGATGCCGGGCGCGCTGGGCACCTCGCCATAAACGGGCGCATCGAGCAGGCGCCACAGGCGCTGCGTGTGATACGTCGCAAACAGGCTTTGCACGATCAGCGCGGCAACCGCGAAGAATAACGCCGTGCGTACGCTCGTCACGGCGGCGATCGCCGCGCAGATGAGCGCAAGCAGCAAGAGCGATACGATCGAGCGCGCCCAAATGATGTTCATGAGGCTAGTAATTGTGTGCTGACGGAACGCTCATACGTTGCCGCGTCGGATGCCGCAATGCGACATCCACCCCGCGCGGCACGAGAGCCATGCACCCCATTCGGCTCGAACCCAAGCTCGGGCCTGGCTCGAGCCCGGCTTAGGCGCTCTTGGCGAGCCGATACCCGCTGCCGCGCACCGTTTCGATCATAGCATCGCACCCCGCCGGCTTGAGCGCGGCACGCAATCGCTTGATGTGCACGTCGACCGTGCGCTCCTCGACGAACACGTGATCGCCCCACACCTGATCGAGCAGTTGCGTGCGGCTGTGCACACGCTCCGGGTGCGTCATGAAGAAGTGCAACAGCCGGAACTCGGTCGGGCCGAGATCGAGCTTGATCTCGTTGCCGGACCCATGCGCCGCGACGCGGTGCGTTGCCGGATCGAGCTTGAGCCCGTTAATCGCCACTACGTCCTCGGTCAACTGCGGCGCGCGCCGGCGCAGGACCGCCTTGATGCGAGCCATCAGCTCCTTCGGCGAAAACGGCTTCGTCACATAATCGTCCGCACCGATTTCGAGCCCGAGCACCTTGTCTTGCTCGTCGCCGCGCGCGGTCAGCATGATGATCGGAATGTGCTTCGTGCGCTCGTTGTTGCGCAAATCGCGCGCGAACGCGATGCCCGACTTGCCCGGCAACATCCAGTCCAGCAACACGAGATCGGGCAGCACGTCGCTGATCAGCGCCTGTGCCTGCTCCGCGTTGTAGGCGCGGATCGGGCAATGCCCGGCGTGCTGCAGGTTGACGGAAATCAGTTCGGAAATGGCGGGCTCATCTTCGATGATGAGAATGCTGCTCGGCATCGTCACCTACCTCTTGATACGATTAACTAAGGGCTTCACGTTCCAGGGCGTCGCGCGACTTGTGGCGCACGTCGGTCCCCTTCACGATGTAGATGATGAATTCGGCGATGTTCTTGGCATGATCGCCGATACGCTCGATCGCTTTCGCGATGGTCAAATATTCGAGCCCCGCCGAAATCGTGCGCGGGTCTTCCATCATGTACGTCACGAGCTTGCGCACGAACGCGCGGAATTCCTCGTCGATCGCCTTGTCGTCGCGTACGATCTGCGCGGCCGCCACCGTATCGAGGCGGGCGAACGCATCCAGCGCGCGGCGCAGGATCGACACCGCCATCTCGCCCGACAGCTTGATCTCGGCGATATTGACCGTGCGCGAGCTGCCGTCTTCCATCAAACGCTTCACGCGCTTGGCAATCTTCTCGGCCTCGTCGCCGGCGCGCTCGAGGTTCGTGATCGTCTTCGAGATCGCCAGCAGCAAGCGCAAGTCGCGCGCGGCAGGCTGCCGGCGGGCGATCACGTTGCTGCACTCCTCGTCGATCTCGACTTCCATCGTGTTGACGGTTTCCTCGGCCGCCAGCACCTGATCGGCGACGGCTGCGTCGAAATCGTTCAGAGCCTGCATCGCGCGCGTGATCTGCGCTTCCACCAGGCCGCCCATTTCCAATACCTTCGACGAGACGAGGTTCAGATCCGCGTCGAATTGGCTCGAAAGATGCTTGTCCGACATCGCTACCCCCTTAGCCGAATCGGCCGGTGATGTAATCTTCGGTTTCCTTGCGGACCGGCTTGATGAAGATTTTCTCGGTATCGCCGAATTCGATCAACTCGCCGAGATACATGTAGCCCGTGTAGTCGGAGCAACGCGCCGCCTGTTGCATATTGTGCGTCACGATCACCACCGTGTAATCGTTTTTAAGTTCGGCGATGAGTTCTTCCACGCGGCCCGTCGAAATCGGGTCGAGCGCCGAGCACGGCTCGTCAAGCAGCAGCACTTCAGGGCGGATCGCGATGCCGCGCGCGATGCACAGGCGCTGTTGCTGGCCGCCGGACAGACCGTAGCCGCTCTGATGCAGCTTGTCCTTTACTTCGGTCCATAAAGCCGCTTTCGTGAGCGCCCATTCGACGCGGTCGTCCATCTCCGAACGCGAGAGCTTTTCGAACATCTTCACGCCGAACGCGATGTTGTCGTAGATCGACATCGGAAATGGCGTCGGTTTCTGGAACACCATGCCGACGCGCGCGCGCAGCAGCGAAATATCGCGATTCGTCGTCAGCAGGTTCTCGCCGTCCATCATGATCGCGCCTTCGGCGCGCTGCTCGGGATAGAGGGCGAACATCTTGTTGAACGTCCGCAAAAGCGTCGACTTGCCGCAACCCGACGGGCCGATGAACGCCGTCACCTTGCCTTCGGGAATGTTCAAGTTGATGTTCTTCAGCGCGTGATACTTACCGTAGAAGAAGTTCAGGTTCTTCACTTCGATCTTCGGCGTAAGCGGCGCAAGCGGGCGGTCGCCTTGCGCCGGCTGGAAACCGGCGGGCACCGCGGGGCGCTCAGCTTGGGAAAGGTGACTCTCAGCCATATTCATAGGGCGCTCCGTGGCCTATTTCTTGCCGAACAACACACGCGCGAGGATGGTGAGTCCGAGCACGCCGAGGGTAATGAGAAACACGCCGGCCCACGCGAGCGATTGCCACTGCGGGAACGGACTCATAGCAAACTTGTAAATCGTAACCGGCAGATTCGCCATCGGCTGATTCATGTCGACCGAGAAGAACTGGTTCGACAAGGCCGTGAACAGCAAGGGCGCCGTTTCGCCCGCGATCCGGGCAATCCCGAGCAACACGCCCGTCACGACGCCGGCAATCGAGGCTTTCAACGTAATCGAGAGGATCATCTTCCACTTCGGCACGCCAAGCGCGAATGCCGCCTCGCGCAGCGCGTTGGGCACGAGCTTGAGCATGTTCTCGGTCGTGCGGATCACGATCGGAATCTGCAGCAGCGCGAGCGAAATCACGCCAGCCCAGCCCGAGAAGTGCCCCATTTTGGCGACGATCAACGCGTAGACGAACAAGCCAACCACGATCGACGGCGCCGACAGCAAGATGTCGTTGATGAAGCGCGTGACGTTGGCGAACCATCCCTTACGGCCGTACTCGGCCAGATAAACGCCGGCGAGCACGCCGATCGGCGTGCCGACCAATGTGGCCGCACCCACGAGCAAGAGCGAGCCGACGATGGCGTTGGCCAAGCCGCCGCCATCGGTGTTCGGAGGCGGCGTCGATTGCGTGAACAGCGACAACGACAATCCGCCGACACCGAGGCTGAGCGTCGTATAGAGAATCCAGATGAGCCAAACCAGCCCGAACGCCATGGCGGCCAGCGAAAGCGTCAGCGCAATCGCGTTGACGATGCGCCTGCGGCGTTGCAAGCGATCGCGCGTCGCCGCCAGCACTTCGGGGGCCGCGGAGCCTGGGAGTTGCATCGAAGGCCGGCTCATTTCGCCCCCTCTGCTCGTTCGAGGCGAAGCAGCATGACCTTGGAGATCGCAAGCACGATGAATGTGATGACGAATAGGATCAAACCGAGTTCCATCAGCGCCGACGTGTGCAAGCCTACGTCCGCTTCCGCGAACTCGTTCGCGAGGGCCGACGTAATGCTGTTGCCCGGCGAAAACAGCGAGACGTTGCTGAGCAAATTCGTATTGCCGATGACGAACGTGACGGCCATGGTTTCGCCGAGCGCGCGGCCCAGGCCGAGCATGATGCCGCCGATCACTCCATTCTTCGTGAACGGCAACACGATCTTCCACATGACTTCCCACGTCGTGCAACCGATCCCATAGGCCGATTCCTTCAGCAGCACGGGCGTGATTTCGAACACATCGCGCATGACCGAGGCGATGTACGGGATGATCATGATCGCCAAGATCACGCCGGCGCACAGGATACCGATACCGATCGGCGGGCCTTGGAACAGCGCGCCGATGATCGGCATCGAGCCGAGCACATTACCGAGCGGCTGTTCGAAGTAGGTGGCGAAGATCGGCGAGAACACGAGCAAGCCCCACATGCCGTAGACGATCGAGGGAATCGCGGCCAGCAACTCGATGGCGATGCCGAGCGGGCGGCGCAGCCAAGCGGGAGAAAGCTCCGTCAAAAAGAGCGCGATGCCGAAGCTAACGGGCACCGCGATGATGAGTGCAATGATGGAGGTCGCCAGCGTACCGTACACGGGTACGAGCGCACCGTACTGATTGTTGGGCGGATCCCATTCGGCGCTCCACAGAAAGTGGAATCCGAATTTATGGATCGTTGGCCAGGATTCGAAGATGAGGGACACGATGATGCCGCCGAGCAGCAACAACGTGACGATTGCCGCGAGGCACGCCAGAGTGCCGAAGACGCGGTCGCCGAGTTTGCTCGGCGCGCGCTGCGCGTGTTCGGCTGGGGCCATCGACATGAGTCGAGTGTCGGACATGTGAACCCGTTTGCTGTTGCCGCACCCGGGATGGATGCAGGCGATGGCGATGCCCGGCAAGGCGTTTCGCCTTGCCGGGCCATTACGACCTATTACGACCTAGCGTACTACTGACTTCTGCGAGCGCTTACTCGGCGACTGCTTTGCCCGAGGCGTCCTTCACGTTCGCCTTCCACTGCTTCTCGATCTCGGCCGTCACCGAAGCCGGCAGCGGGATGTAGTCGAGCGAGTTCACGGCATCGGCGCCGTTCTTGAAGCCCCAGCCGAAGAACTTCAGCGTTTCCGCGCCTTCCGCTGCCTTGTCTTGCGTCTTGTGCACGAGCACGAACGTCGCGCCGACGATCGGCCACGCTTGCGCGCCCGGCTCGTTCGTCAGGATTTGGTAGAACGACTTGTTCCACTCGGCACCCTTCGCGGCGGCGGCGAACGTCGCCGTATCCGGCGTCACGACCTTACCGTCGCGGTTGACCATCTTCGTGAAGACCATGTGGTTTTGCTTCACGTAGGCCCACTCGACATAGCCGATCGCGCCCGGCAAACGTTGGATGAACGCGGCGACGCCGTCGTTACCCTTGCCGCCCGTGCCCGTCGGCCAGTTGACCGTCGTGCCTTCGCCAATCTTCGACTTCCACTCCGGGCTCACCTTCGAGAGGTAATCCGACCAAATGAACGTCGTACCGGAACCGTCGGCACGGCGCACCACGGCAATCGCCGTGTCCGGCAGCTTCACGCCCGGGTTCAGCTTGGCGATAGCCGGGTCGTTCCACTTCGTGATCTTGTTCAGGTAAATATCGGCCAGCACTTCGCCCGAGAGCGTCAGCTCACCGGCCTTCACGCCCGGCAGGTTGATCGCGGGCACGACGCCGCCGACCACCGTCGGGAATTGAAACAGACCTTGCTTGGCGAGTTCGTCGTCCTTGAGCGGCATATCCGAACCGGCGAAATCGACCGTCTTGGCTTCGATCTGCTTGATACCGCCGGCGGAACCGATGCCTTGATAGTTCACCTTGCCGCCACCCGACTTGACGTACGAGTCGGCCCACTTCGTGTAGAGCGGAGCGGCGAACGTGCTGCCCGCGCCGGTGATGTCGGCGGCTTGCGCGGAAACGGCGAAAAGCACGCCGGCCAAGCCAGCGAACGCGGTTTGCATCAATTTCATGGATTTAACCCCTAGTGGTGTGGTCGTGAAAACTCGACACCGCGAAGATTAGGTCGCAACTGTGACAGTAATATGACGATCGATGAAGGTCATGTGACAGGAACCTTACTTCATGAAAGGAATGTGACGCAGATAGCATCAGATGCGAGGAATTAGGGGAAGATAGGAACACGGCGCCCCTTGCGCCGCCGATCTAGCCGTAGGAGAAAAGCGCTGCCCGTGCAGCGCTTTTTCCGGAGATCGATTAAGAAGTTGCCTGCTCTACCGCACGCGCGATGTCTTGGGCATGGCGCACGGCCGCCTCGCGTTGGCTGGCCTCCACCATCACGCGCAGCACCGGTTCGGTGCCCGACGCGCGAATCAGCACGCGGCCGCTGCCGTCAAGCGAGCGTTCGGCATCGGCCACCGCCTGCTTGATCGCGTCGCTGCCCTTCCAATCGGCGCCGGCGCGCATGCGCACGTTGATGAGCTGTTGCGGGAAGAGCGTCACGCCGTCCAGCAACTCGGCCAGCGTACGGCCGCTGCGCTTGATGGCGGCAAGCACGAGCAGTGCCGAGACGATGCCGTCGCCCGTCGTGTGCCGATCGAGCGACAAGATATGCCCCGAGCCCTCGGCACCGAGTTGCCAGCCACGCTCGCGCAGTTGTTCGAGCACGTAACGATCGCCGACGGCGGCCCGGACAAACGGCACGCCCTCGCGCGCCAGCGCAACTTCGACGGCCATGTTCGTCATCAAGGTGCCGACCGCGCCGGGCACGCGGCCATCGGTCGCCATGCGGTCTTTCACGAGTACATAGAGCAACTCGTCGCCGTTGAACAGGCGTCCCGACGAATCGACGATTTGCAGGCGATCGGCGTCGCCGTCGAGCGCGATCCCGAGATCGGCCCGATTCGCGCGGACCGCGCGGATCAAGGCGTCCGGCGCCGTCGCACCGACGCCGTCGTTGATGTTGAAGCCGTTCGGCGCAACGCCGATCGGCACGACATCGGCACCGAGTTCGTGGAAGACATGCGGCGCGATATCGTAGGCCGCGCCGTGGGCGCAATCGACGACGAGCTTGAGCCCGTGCAGATCGAATGCCGCCGGAAACGTGCTCTTGCAAAATTCGATGTACCGGCCCGCGGCGTCGTCCAGCCGACGCGCCTTGCCGAGCTGCTCCGATGCCGCACACACGAGCGGTTCTTCGAGATGCTCTTCGATGCGCAACTCGACTTCGTCCGGCAGCTTGTTGCCGTCCGCGCTGAAGAACTTGATGCCGTTGTCGTAGTACGGATTGTGCGACGCGCTGATAACGACGCCGGCCGCCAAGCGCAGCGCGCGGGTGAGATAAGCGACGCCCGGCGTCGGCATCGGGCCCGCCAGCATGACGTCGACGCCCGCGGCGGAAAAGCCCGATTCGAGGGCCGCTTCGAGCATGTAGCCGGACACGCGCGTGTCTTTGCCGATCAGCACCGTGGGCCGCGTTCCGGCCTTGGCCCATCGATCCGCTTCCGCGAGCACTTTGCCGGCCGCATAACCGAGCCGCAATACGAAATCGGGCGTGATCGGCGCTTCGCCTACTTTGCCCCGAACGCCATCCGTGCCGAAATAACGACGTGCCATGCTCCTATCCCCTGCTTCGAACGTATTGAATGATTGATTGCGGCTCGACGGCCGCGTGCTTCACTGCCGCGCGGCGTTTTCGGCTTCCCGAACGGCCGCCCAGACTTTCAGCGCATCGACGGTCTCGGCCACGTCGTGCACGCGCACGATAGCGGCCCCCCGCTCCACCGCGCATACCGCCGCCGCCACACTGGCGGCCACGCGCTCGGCCGCCGCCTTTCGCCCCGTCACCGCGCCGAGCATCGACTTGCGCGACATGCCGGCCAGGATCGGGAAAGGCGCCTCGCCGGCCCCCACAACGGGCGCCGTCTCCCGCAAGCGCGCGAGCAAGGCGAAATTATGCTCGCGCGTGGCCTTGCCGAAGCCGAATCCGGGATCGACGCTGATCCGCGCGCGCGCGATACCGGCCTGCGTCAGCGCCTGGACCTGCGCTTGCAAGAACGCCCGTACGTCGGCCACGACGTCTTCATAATCGATCTCGACGCGCTGCATCGTCTGCGGTTCGCCGAGCATATGCATGACGCACAGCCCGCAATGGCTGTCGCGCACCGCGTCCAACGCGCCGGGGCGCCGAAAGCCCCAGATATCGTTGATGAGATCGGCCCCCGCGGCCAGCGCCGCGCGCATCACTTCCGGCTTGTACGTATCGATCGACAAGGGCACACCGGCATCGGCGAGTGCTTCGACGATCGGGACGACGCGCTCGAGTTCCTGCTCCAACGGCACCGGGGGGGCGCCGGGGCGCGTCGATTCGCCGCCGATATCGATGATGTCGACGCCATCGGCCACCATGCGCTCGACTTGCCGCAGGGCGTCGTCGCGTGCGATATAGCGTCCGCCGTCGGAAAACGAATCGGGCGTGACATTGAGAATGCCCATCACGAGCGGACGCTCGAAGGTCAACGTAAAACGCCCGCAAACAAGCGGTTCCGGCACGGCCGTGCGCGAGGGATTAGACGAGTGATAAGAGGACACGGGACAGCGAAGAACGGAAGATGAAACACGAAACACGAAACGGTGACGCCCGATTAGCGAAAACCGCCAAAGCAAAAAAACAGGCCGGTGCGGGAAACGCACCGGCCCATCTGTGTCTATCCGCGCACCGTCACGCCGGTGCCGTCGCGCTGCCGGGCCGCACTTCCGCCCCGGAGTTGCCGCCGCCGCCCGACGATACGTCGGTTGCCGGAGCGTTCTTGGGCGAGCGCGGCGGGCGCCCTTCCATGATGTCGTTGATCTGGTCGGCGTCGATCGTTTCCCACTCCATCAACGCAGCCGTCATGGCCTCGACCTTGTCGCGGTGTTCGTCGAGCAGACGGCGCGCCAGCGTGTATTGCTCGTCGAGCAAGCGACGGATTTCGGCATCGACCTTCTGTTGCGTCGCTTCCGAGATGGTACGCGTGAAACCGCGACCGAACGGCGAGGCGTCGTTTTCGTCATCGACGTAGACCATGGGCCCAAGGGCGTCGGTCATGCCGAACCGGGCCACCATCGCACGCGCCGTTTGCGTCGCCTTGTTGAAATCGTCCGACGCGCCCGTGCTCACGAGGTTCAGGAACAGTTCCTCCGCCACACGGCCGCCGAACAGGATGGCGAGCCGATCGAGCAAATAATCCTTCGAATACGTTTCGTTGTCGTGCTCGGGCAACTGCCACGTCACGCCTAGCGCGCGACCGCGCGGAATGATCGTGACCTTGTGCACGGGATCGGCCTTCGGCAACAGTTTCGCGACCACCGCGTGCCCGGCCTCGTGATAAGCCGTGGCGCGCTTCGCGTCCTCGCGGATGACTGCGGACTTGCGCTCCGGACCCATGAAAATCTTGTCCTTTGCGTCTTCGAAATCCTGCATCTCGACGATGCGCTTGCCGCGGCGAGCGGCGAACAGCGCCGCCTCGTTGACGAGGTTCGCGAGATCGGCGCCCGAAAAGCCCGGCGTCCCGCGCGCGATGACCGATGCGTCGACATCGTTCGCGATCGGCACCTTACGCAGATGCACCTTCAGGATCTGTTCGCGGCCGCGGATATCGGGCAGGCCGACATAAACTTGGCGGTCGAAACGGCCCGGGCGCAAGAGCGCTTTGTCGAGCACGTCGGAACGGTTCGTGGCGGCAATGACGATCACGCCCGAGTTCGCCTCGAAACCGTCCATCTCCACCAGCATCTGATTGAGCGTTTGCTCGCGCTCGTCGTTGCCGCCGCCCATGCCGGCGCCGCGATGACGGCCGACCGCATCGATTTCGTCGATGAATACGATGCAAGGCGCATGCTTTTTCGCCTGCTCGAACATGTCGCGCACACGCGCCGCACCGACACCGACGAACATTTCGACGAAATCGGAACCCGAAATGCTGAAGAACGGCACCTTCGCTTCGCCCGCAATGGCACGCGCGAGCAGCGTCTTACCGGTTCCCGGCGGGCCGACGAGCAGCACGCCACGCGGGATACGCCCGCCGAGCTTCTGGAACTTTTGCGGATCGCGCAGGAAATCGACGAGTTCGGAGACTTCTTCCTTCGCTTCGTCGCAACCGGCGACATCGGTGAAATTGATGGCGTTGTTGTTCTCGTCGATCAGGCGAGCACGCGATTTGCCGAACGAAAAGGCGCCGCCTTTGCCGCCGCCCTGCATCTGCCTCATCATGTAGAACCAGAACGCGATGATGAGCACCGTCGGCCCGAGGTAGTACAACGCGGACATCAGCGCGCTCGGCTCCTCATCGGCCTTGCCGCTCACTTGCACGCCGTACTTCATCAAATCGCCGACCATCCAGATATCGCCCGGCGATACGATCTGATATTTTTGACCGTCTGCGGGAGTGACCGTCAGGTTTCGTCCCTGCACCACGACGCTCTTGATCTTGCCCACCTTGGCGTCGTCCATGAACTGCGAGTACGAAACACCTTCCTGGACACGGGGCTTGTCGAACTGCTTGAACACCGTAAACAGCACCAGTGCGATCACCAGCCACACTGCTGCCTTCGAAAACATATTGTTGTTCAAAGCCCACTCCTTCCTCATAGACGGGCGCCTACATTTACCTTGCGGCACCACCAAAGCATTCTAATCCAGTCGGCAAGCCCCTGCCATAACGTTTCGCTACCGCAAACATAGCGTGTCCAGGCGGGCCGCCGGCGCTGCATGCGCCGCGGCCGGGGTCGAACCACGGTCGATCGCGGCCCGAATCGGAGCCCCAGATGCGGACTCTTACGCAGGCCGTTTCAAAAACTTGCCCAAAATGAACGTTTCGGAAGATTTGTCCCGCGACGCCTTGGGCTTGCGCGCCGCGACCGTTTTGAACTGTCGCTTGAATTTCTCGACGATCTGACTGTAGCCGCTGCCGTGGAAGCACTTCACCAGCAAGGCGCCCTCCGGTTTCAGATGCGCTTGTGAGAATTCGAGTGCGAGATCGCAAATATGTTCGATCCGCGCGGCATCGGCCACAGCCACGCCGGACAGATTGGGCGCCATATCCGAAATTACAAGGTCCACCCGCCGTTCGCCGACGACCTCCTCCAACTGCGCGAGCACGCTGTCTTCCCGGAAGTCGCCCTGAATGAAATGAACGTCGGCGATCGGTTCCATCGGCAAAATATCGAGCGCGATGATTGTGCCGTCGATCCCGCCCTCCCGGGCTGCGTCGCGGCGCGAGCCTTGGGCGAGCTTGTTGCGCGCGTACTGGCTCCAGCTGCCCGGCGCCGAACCGAGATCGACAATGACCTGCCCGGGACGAATGAGCTTGTCCTGCTCGTCGATTTCCTTGAGCTTATACGCAGCGCGCGCGCGATATCCCTCGCGCTGTGCAAGCTTGACGTAAGGATCGTTGATGTGATCGTGCAGCCACGATTGGTTGAAGCGGTTTTTTGCCATCGAAAAGGAATCTATTGCTACGTCTGGCCGCACTTTTAGCGGATAATACGCGTTTTACCGACGCGCCGTTCGCGCCTCGCCGGCTCGCGGCTCGGCCGCCCGGATCGAGGTTCGCATTCGGCCGGTTTTCGGCCCAAACTTCGGCCGGATCCGGCCCTGCATCCACCGCCCGGCCGTCCCTATTTTAGTCGAGTCGTTCTTCGTCCTATGCCCGCCCTCAAAGTCTCTCCTGCTCAGCGCGCCGACTTGCGCTCCCAAGCCCACGCGCTCAAACCGGTCGTCCTGATCGGAGCCGAAGGGCTGACCGACGCCGTGCTGGCCGAAATCAAAGTCCACCTCGCCGCCCACGAACTCATCAAGATTCGCGTATTCGGCGACGAGCGCGACGAACGTGTCGCCATCTACGACACGATCTGCGACACGCTCGGTGCCGCGCCCATTCAGCATATCGGCAAGCTGCTCGTCATTTGGAAGCCTGAAGCCGCGCCGGCCGCCAAAACCGCCGCCGCCAAAAGCACCGGCACCAAGAGCACGGGCACACGCGGCAAAGCCGCCCTGCCGACGGCTCGCGAAGCGGCGGCCGATCAGGCCAAGCGCGGCGCCGCACCGCGCGTCGTCAAGGTCGTCAAGCAGTCGCAATCCGATACCCTGCGCCGGCCGAAGGCGCAAAAAGTGCGTGTCCTCGGTAACGAACGCGTGACGGCAGGCGGCTCGGTCAAGCGCGCGAAAAAGCGCCAATCGAGCGCCAAGCGTCAGCATCAAACGGTGAAGTAAGCCACGGCGCGCCGCCCATCGCGGCGCATGCCGAATCAAACCGCCATGCCGGTCGGCCCCGCGTCGCGTGGGCGGATTTGCGTCGGCAGCATCCACGCCAGCACCAAGCCGAGCAAGGTCTCGGCAACATAGAACACCGTGGCGACGCCGTGCAGCAATCCGAAGCGCGCGGCATACGGCGAATGCGCCAAATCGAGCCCGGCAGCGCGCGCCGCTTCGCGCAGCGCGTCCATGAACGGTTGCAACGCGAAGTAGCCGATGAGTACGCACAGCAACATGCCCACCACGAGCCAGCGCAGCCGACGATAGTCGGACGCGCCGCCCCGCACCAGCCTATTGCCGAGGGCGAGCGACAAAATGCCGCACACCACCCCGACGAATGCCTCGATCCGGAAGAGCCGCGCCGCGAGATTGCCGGCCATCGAGGGCTCGAGCATCGTAAAGAGCGTGGGGGCGACCACGTAACCGATCGTCAGCGCGCTGCCGACCCAAATCAGGACGAGCAGCCGGAATACGCGGTGGGGAGCGGAAGACACGGGAGGCGCGATTTCGATGTCAGACGTAACGCACCGAAATGATTTCGTATTCGCGCACGCCACCGGGCGCCTGCACCGCCGCCACGTCGCCTTCGAACTTACCGATCAACGCACGGGCGATCGGGGAGCTGACCGAAATCAGGCCGTGGTCGAGATCGGCTTCGTCGTCGCCGACGATTTGATACGTCACTTTGCTGCCCGAATCGAGATCTTCGAGATCCACGGTCGCCGCGAACACCACGCGGCCTTCCGCATCGAGGGCAGAGGGATCGATCACTTGCGCGGCAGCCAGCTTCGATTCGATTTCGGCAATACGGCCTTCGATGAAGCCTTGCTTTTCCTTCGCGGCGTCATACTCGGCGTTTTCCGACAAATCGCCCTGGGCCCGCGCCTCGGCGATCGAATTGATGACGGACGGACGCTCGACCGATTTTAAGCGCTGAAGTTCGTCGCGCAGTTGATCGGCGCCCCGCTTCGTCAAGGGAATCGTGCTCATAGACAGACCAGTAAGCAAAAAACGGCAATAAAAAAGCACCGCGGTTAAGTGCATCCCGCCTCGCATACGGCTTCGACAGGACGCCGCTTAACCGCGGCATGGTGGGGCGTGATTCGACCCCAGCGTGTATCTGTAATCGAACGATTAGTTTAGGCGAGCATGAAGCCCTTGTAAATCATAGACTTCCAAGTTCTTCAGGTAACGCAGGCCCTCCACTGCCGCGCGCGCGCCCGACATCGTCGTGTAGTACGTCACCTTGTTCGCTTGGGCACTCATGCGAATCGAACGCGAATCGGCGATCGCCGCACGCGTCTCGTCCACCGTCGTGAAGACCAGCGCGATCTCGCCGTTCTTGATCATGTCGACGATGTGCGGACGGCCGTCCTTCACCTTGTTCACGACCTTGACCGGCACGCCGGCTGCGGCGATGGCCGCGGCGGTACCCTTCGTCGCCACGATCGGATAGCCGAGTTCGTGCAGCATTGCCGCCACTTCCACGGCCTTCGGCTTGTCGGCGTCCATGACGGTCAACAGCACGGTGCCCGATTCGGGCAGGCGCGACCCGGCCGCGAGCTGCGACTTGAATAGGGCTTCGCCGAAGGTTTCGCCCACGCCCATGACCTCGCCCGTCGAACGCATCTCGGGCCCGAGCACCGGATCGACGCTCGGGAACTTGACGAACGGGAACACGGCTTCCTTGACGCTGAAGTACGGCGGCTCCACTTCGTGTGTCACCTGCTGCTCGCTCAGCAACTGGCCCACCATCGCCCGCGCCGCGATCTTCGCAAGCGGCAACCCGGTGGCCTTCGAGACGTACGGCACCGTACGCGACGCGCGCGGATTCACTTCCAGCACGTAGATGATGTCTTCCACCTTGCCGCCGCCGTCGCGCACCTGCTGGATCGCAAACTGCACGTTCATGAGGCCGACCACGTTCAAGGCCTTCGCCATGGCTGCCGTTTGGCGCTTCAGCTCGGCCACGGTGGCTTTCGAGAGCGAGTAAGGCGGCAGCGAGCACGCCGAATCGCCCGAGTGCACGCCCGCTTGCTCGATGTGCTCCATCACGCCGCCGATGAACACGGCCTTGCCGTCGGAGATGCAATCGACGTCGCACTCGATCGCATCGTTCAGGAAGCGGTCGAGCAGCACCGGCGAATCGTTCGACACCTTCACGGCCTCGCGCATGTAGCGCTCCAAGTCGCGCGGCTCGTGCACGATCTCCATCGCGCGCCCGCCCAGCACATACGAGGGACGCACGACGAGCGGATAACCGATTTCGTCGGCCAGCGCGAGGGCTTCGTTCTCCGCGCGCGCCGTGCGGTTCGGCGGCTGACGCAAGCCGAGGTCCTGCAGCAGCTTCTGGAAGCGTTCGCGGTCTTCCGCCGCATCGATCATGTCGGGCGAGGTGCCGACGATCGGCACACCGTTCGCTTCGAGATCGAGCGCGAGCTTCAACGGCGTTTGGCCGCCGTATTGAACGATCACGCCGAGCGGCTTTTCCTTGTCGACGATCTCGAGCACATCTTCGAGCGTCAGCGGTTCGAAGTACAGACGATCGGACGTGTCGTAATCGGTCGAGACGGTTTCCGGATTGCAGTTGACCATGATCGTCTCATAGCCGTCCTCGCGCATCGCCAGCGCCGCGTGCACGCAGCAGTAGTCGAATTCGATACCCTGCCCGATCCGGTTCGGCCCGCCGCCGAGCACCATGATCTTCTTGTTCGAAGTAGGCTGCGCTTCGCACTCCTCTTCGTACGTCGAATACATATAGGCGGTTTTCGTGGCGAACTCGGCCGCGCAGGTATCGACGCGCTTATAAACGGGACGCACGTTCAGCTCGATTCGGCGAGCGCGCACATCGGCCGCGCTTGCGCCGAGCAGCTTGGCCAAGCGACGGTCGGAGAAACCGCCGCGCTTCAGGAACAGCAGCTCATCCTTCGAGAGGCTTTGCAGCGTGCGGCCGGCCAAGGCCTTTTCCGTGTTCACGATCTGTTCGATCTGCGCAAGGAACCACGGATCGATCGCCGTTTCCTCGAACACTTCGTCCAGCGACATACCCAGGCGGAACGCATCGCCCACATACCAAATACGCTCCGGCCCCGCTTCGCCGATCTCGCGCACGACCTCGTCGCGATCGAGCGTCTTTTCGTCGAGCCCATCGACGCCGACTTCCAGGCCGCGCAGTGCCTTTTGGAACGACTCTTGGAACGTGCGGCCAATCGCCATCACTTCACCCACCGATTTCATCTGCGTCGTCAGACGCGAATCGGCTTCGCGGAATTTTTCGAACGCGAAACGCGGAATCTTGGTGACGACGTAGTCGATCGTCGGCTCGAACGATGCCGGCGTCTGGCCACCCGTGATTTCGTTCCTGAGTTCGTCGAGCGTATAGCCGCAGGCCAGCTTGGCCGCGACCTTCGCGATCGGAAAGCCCGTTGCCTTCGACGCCAGCGCCGACGAACGCGACACGCGCGGATTCATTTCGATGACGATGATGCGCCCGTCGCGCGGGTTGATCGCGAACTGCACGTTCGAGCCGCCCGTATCGACGCCGATCTCGCGCAGCACGGCGAGCGAGGCGTTACGCAGCAGTTGGTATTCCTTGTCCGTCAGCGTTTGCGCCGGCGCGACGGTGATCGAATCGCCCGTATGGATACCCATCGGATCGAGGTTTTCGATCGAGCAGACGATGATGCAGTTATCGGCGCGATCGCGCACGACTTCCATCTCGTATTCCTTCCAGCCGAGCAGCGATTCTTCGATCAGCAGTTCGCGCGTGGGCGAGAGGTCGAGCCCGCGACGGCAGATCTCTTCGAACTCTTGCTTGTTGTAGGCGATGCCGCCACCGGAGCCGCCCAGCGTGAACGACGGACGGATCACGACGGGGTAGCCCGGGCCGCCCGTTTCCTGCGTGATGTCGGCGTGGACCTTGAACGCCTCTTCCATCGAATGCGCGGTGCCCGATTTCGCCGAACCGAGCCCGATCTTCGTCATCGCGTCCTTGAACTTCTGGCGATCCTCGGCCTTGTCGATCGCTTCGGGCGACGCGCCGATCAGTTCCACCTTGTACTTCTCGAGCACGCCGTGGTGATGCAGGTCGAGCGCGCAATTGAGCGCGGTTTGGCCGCCCATCGTCGGCAGGATCGCGTCGGGGCGTTCCTTTTCGATGATGCGTTCGACGACTTCCCACGTGATCGGCTCGATATAGGTGACGTCGGCCGTATTCGGGTCGGTCATGATCGTCGCCGGATTGCTGTTGACGAGGATGACCTTATAGCCCTCTTCGCGCAGCGCCTTGCACGCTTGCGCGCCCGAGTAGTCGAACTCGCAGGCCTGGCCGATGATGATCGGCCCGGCGCCGATGATGAGAATGCTCTTGATGTCTGTCCGCTTCGGCATAACGCTCTCGCTAATGTCTTTCTGATGTCTTCGATGGGCGGCGGCGCACGCGGGCGCCGCGGCGCTTCAATTACGCGGCTGCGCTGCCGCGTTTGGCGTCCATCAACGCCGTGAAGCGATCGAACAGGTAGCCGATGTCGTGCGGCCCCGGCGATGCTTCGGGGTGGCCCTGGAAGCAGAAGGCCGGTTTGTCCGTCAGCTCGAAGCCTTGCAGCGTGCCGTCGAACAGCGAGATGTGCGTGACGCGCGCATTGGCGGGCAGCGTGCTCGCATCGACGGCGAACCCGTGGTTCTGCGACGTGATGACGACACGACCGTCGGCCAAATCCTTGACCGGATGGTTCGCGCCGTGGTGGCCCGTCTTCATCTTGACCGTCTTGCCGCCCACGGCCAGGCCCATGATCTGGTGGCCGAGGCAGATGCCGAACGTGGGAATCCCGCGCTCGATGAACGCCTTGGTGGCGGCGATGGCGTAATCGCACGGTTCCGGGTCGCCGGGACCGTTCGAAAGGAAGATGCCGTCCGGGTTCAACGCGAGCGCTTCCGCCGCGCTGGCTTGGGCGGGCAGCACCGTGACGTGGCAGCCGCGTTCGGCCAGCATGCGCAAGATGTTGTATTTGACGCCGAAGTCGAACGCGACGACGCGGTATTTCGGCGCGCGCTGCGCCCCGAAGCCCGTACCGAGGCGCCATTCCGTCTGGGTCCATTCATACGGCTTGGCGGTGCTGACGACCTTCGCGAGGTCCATGCCGGCCAGCCCCGGGAACGAGCGGGCGAGTTCGATCGCCTTCGCTTCGTCGGTGCTGCCCGCGAGGATGCAGCCGTTTTGCGCGCCCTTATCGCGCAAGATGCGCGTGAGGCGGCGCGTATCGATCCCGGCGATTGCCACGACGTTTTCGGCTTGCAGGTACTCGCCGAGCGTGCGCTCCATGCGGAAGTTCGAGGCGCGCGCGGGCAGATCGCGCACGATCAAGCCGGCCGCATGCACCTTCGTCGATTCGACATCTTCGGCGTTCACGCCGACATTGCCGATATGGGGGTACGTCAGCGTCACGATCTGACGGGCATAGCTCGGATCGGTCAGGATCTCTTGATAGCCGGTGATCGCGGTATTGAACACGACTTCGCCGATGGTATGACCAGCCGCGCCGATGGCATAGCCGCGAAAAATCGTGCCGTCGGCGAGTGCAAGCAGAGCGGGAGGAAAAGACGGCAACACGGGGAAGCTCCTTCAGGAACACCCTGTTGCCGACCTGTTTATCCGACCACGCGAACTTGGGCGGCTATCGCCGCGCGCAGTCGACTAAGCGATAGCGGCGGGACGGCGCAAGTTCGCACGCAACGGCGACGAAGGCAGCGATGCGCGAGACTGGGATCCGTTGAACGGATGCGCTCGAAGGCATGGCTCGCGACGACGGCGCGCGGCGGATGAACGGTATGGAGGAGGTAGGCGCTAGGGTGCGGGTTGGATAGTGCAAACTTTCGAAGTATAGCCGGAAATACCCCTTCCCGACAATCCGAAGTCGTCTCGACGCGGTGCGGTGCGCACCGCGCGCGACCGGGCGCGGGCACAGAGACGATGCTACACCTCGCCAACCCCCACGTCCTTAAGACTTGCTCTTAGCCTTTTCGCGGTTCGACGCGACCTTCGGCGTCTTGTCCTTGTCGCCCTGCTTCGATGCAGAGGCGGCCTTCGTGGGTTTCGCCGCCTTGCCGGCGTGAGCGACGATTTTGGCGCTGGAAGTTTTTGCACCGCTTACGCGGCCGTGGCCCTTCACGACCTTCCCGTTGCGCAACTTGGGCTTCGCTTCGGCGGCCCGGGCATCGACGCGCTCGACGCGCGCCCCTTCGGGAATGGCGGTGGCGATCTTTTGGGGGCCCGGCTCGGCGGGCATCGCCTTGCCGACGGGAACGTGCAGCACGATCACCTGCCCTGCCATCGCTTCCGCGCGATGCGTCTTGTTCCAGGCCTTGAGCTGGCCGAGCGACACGCCGTAACGCGCGGCGATGGCCGCCATCGATTGCTTGCGGCGCACGCGGATCAGCATCTTGCGCGTATCGGGAACGTCGGGCTCCATCGCGAGGACGGCGCTTTCGGCGACGTCGGCGCTGATGTCTTCGTCATCGTCGTCGCCGCGCGGGACGACGAGCGTGGAACCCGGCTTGAGCCGCATCCCGGCGGGAATCTTGTTGACCGACATCAGCGTATCGGGATCGACGCCGATTTTCTCGGCGAGCGCTTGCGGGCGCATGCGCTCCGTGACCGTATAGGTGGTCCACGACGACAGTTGGCCGTCATACGTCTTCAAGTTGTGCTCGAAGGCGCTCGCGTTGTCGAACGGCAGCAGGATCTGCGGTTGCGTCGCCCCGACGATGACCGGCTTCTTGAACGACGGATTGAGCGCGCGGAATTCGTCCGTCGTCATGTTCGCGAGCTTCGCGGCCACGTCGACGTCGATATCGTGCGACGTCGTGACCGTGACGAAATACGGGTGGTTCGGGATCGACGGCAGCGTCAGGCCGTAGACCTGCGGATTCACGACGATGTTCTTGACGGCTTGCAGCTTCGGCACGTAGTTGCGCGTCTCGTTCGGCATACGCAAGCTTTCGTAGTCGGTCGGCAGGCCGGCCGCCTGGTTGCGTGCGATCGCGCGTTGGACGTTGCCCTCGCCCCAGTTATAGGCGGCAAGCGCCAGATACCAATCGCCGAACATGTCGTGCAGCCGCGAGAGGTAATCGAGCGCGGCGCCCGTCGAGGCCAGCACGTCGCGCCGCTCGTCCTGCCACATGTTCTGTTTGAGGTTATAGGTGCGGCCCGTGCCCGGCACGAATTGCCACATGCCGGCCGCCTTCGCGACGGACAGCGCCTGCGGGTTGTAGGCCGATTCGATGAACGGCAGCAACGCCAGCTCGGTCGGCATATGCCGAGACTCGAGTTCCTCGACGATGTAATACAAATACTTCTGCGAACGCTCCGTCATGCGCTGGACGTAATCGGGACGCTGCGCGTACCAATTGGCCTGCATGTCCACCAAGTCGTTATGCAGATCGGGAATTTGGAAACCGCGGCGAATGCGCGCCCACAGATCGCTGTCGGCCGTCGTCAGCTGGTCGACCGAACTTTTGTCGACGTCGATCGTTTGCTTGGCGGCGGTGATACGGACAGTATCGGTGGCGGTAGTCGGATTGGAAGCGTCGGAGGCTGGGGGCGCTGTCGGTCCTTGGCTTGCGCAAGCCGCAAGCATCAAAACCAAC
>NZ_JBQCIV010000023.1:0-4372 GCF_051953405.1 Trinickia sp.
ATCGATGCGTTCGATCCGCTTGCGCGTATCGTCGATCACGGCCGGCGTCGCGCCCTGCGCCAATGCCACTTTCGCGCAGGCGGTATCGAGCACGCCGATCGCCTTGTCGGGCAGTTGCCGTCCCGTGATGTACCGGTGCGACAAGCGCACGGCCTCGGTGATCGCCTCGTCGAATATGCGCACACCGAAATGTGCCTCCATGCGCGGCGCAAGCCCACGCACCATCGCGCACGCCAGCGCCTCGCTCGGCTCCTCGACCTTCACCACTTGGAAACGCCGCGCGAGGGCGACATCCTTTTCGAAGTACTTGCGATATTCGGCCCACGTCGTTGCGGCGATCGTGCGCAGCTCGCCGCGCGCGAGCGCCGGCTTCAGCAGATTGGCCGCATCGTTTTGGCCGGCTTGGCCGCCCGCGCCGATGATCGTATGCGCTTCGTCGATGAACAGGATGATCGGCGTCGCACTCTTCTTGACTTCGTCGATGACGTTCTTTAGGCGATTTTCGAACTCGCCCTTCACGCTCGCCCCGGCTTGCAACAGCCCCATATCGAGCACGTGCAATGCCACGCCGATGAGCGGTGCCGGCACGTCGGCCGCCGCGATGCGCAGCGCCAACCCTTCGACGACAGCCGTCTTGCCCACCCCAGCCTCGCCCGTCAAGATCGGATTGTTCTGCCGGCGGCGCATGAGGATATCGATCGTCTGCCGAATTTCGGCTTCGCGGCCGATCACGGGATCGATCTCGCCGTCGCGCGCACGCTGCGTCAGGTTCGTCGTATAGGTATCGAGTGCGGGCGTTTTCGACGGCGAGGCCGGCAACGTCGGATCGATGCCGCCATCGCCGCCATGCACGTCACCCTTAGCCGCCCCGTCGGCTACATGGACGGCCTCGCGCGAGCCCGCCGTCGCTTCGTCGAATCGATGCTTGAGCTGTTCGACCGGCACCTTCGTCAGGACCGGCGACATCCGTTCGGCGAACTGCGCCAGCTCGGGCGAGGTCAGCAGCGCGAGCAGCAAATGCCCCGAGCGGATGCGGGCCGCGTGCGAATCGAGCGAGGCAATGAGCCATGCTTGCTCGAACAGCGAGATCAAATGCTGAGAAAACACGGGCGTGCGCGTGTTGCCCGTCTTGAACCGTTCGAGTTCGCGTTCGAGATCGGTGCGCAGCACTTCGGGACTGAGCCCGCTTGCGCGCAGCACGACCGACAGGTCGCTCCCGCTCTCCTCGATCAGCGCGAGCAGCAAATGCTCGAGATCGACTTCGTAGTGGCCGCGCGCGAGACAAAGGCTCGCGGAGCGCGTCGCTGCATTCAGGCACAGCGTGTCGAGCTTGGCGATGAGGGTCTTCAGAGGTGTACTCATGTCGGATCGATGTCGCTTTTTTTCGTTTGTCGGGTCAATGGATGACGTTTAGTTCGTAACGCGCGTCGTCGCGGTCGCGCTCGGCCGGCCGCGTGCAGAGGAAGGCGTCGTAGCCGAGCCGCGCGCCCTGGCCAAGCTGGCTCATCCCCACTTCGTCGCGCGCAAGGACAAGCGATACTTCGTATTCGATGGTGATGCCGGCGAGCAGCGCGAGCATGCGTTCGAGCGCAATCGCGTACGACTCGTCGGGCAGAAACGCTTCGTAATCGCGCTTGCGCAGCGGCCCGACGACGATGCGCACGCGCATGTCGCGCTGCCACACGCGCTCGCCCGCGAGCGCCGTGGCGCCGAGCGTCGCATTGAGTTGGCCCACGACCGTCAGCCGTTCTTGCGGCACCGCGTACCACTTGCCCGAAAACTGATCGACCCGCACCCGCACACGAAAATAATCGGACAGCACCCGCTGGAGATAGGAGGACGACATCGGCCGATGCCGCGCGGCCACCGCATAGCCCGCGATCGCCTCGTCGATCACCGCCCCGGGCCCTTCTTGCAAATGCGCGCGCGTTTGCGCGTCGGGCGTACCCGCGAGCGACAGCAGGAGCGGCAGGTAGCGCTCGTCGCGATCGAGTTCGTAGTGAAACGGCAGCCGGTACTTCTTCCACGCCCCGTAAAAGAGCGACGTGGCCCGGCTCGAGAAAACGTCGAAAAATTCCCTGGCCGCGTGATCGCGCTGCAATTGCGCGCGCGCGATCAATTGCTCCGTGTAGTGCAGCGGCAACGCACCCTGCCCGCCCAGCAAACCGAAGAACGCCGGCGTCAGCTCCACGCGCTCGAGTGTGTTTTGCGCGAGCGCCGTACGCACGGCGTCCATTCCGGCGAGCGCGTCGCCGGCTTCGTCGTACGGCACGGCGCGTTCGAGTTCGCTCGGCGGAAAGGTCAGCGCGAGGCTGTTGCGGAACGCGATGCCGGGATCGCGACGCTCGTCGGATACGGGCTCGTCTTGCTGCGAGACCCATGTCTCGAGCATGCGAACCGCTTGGAAAAATTCGAACCGATACGGCTCGTCGAGCAGCCGCTCGACTACGCCAGCGTCGATGCCGCGCTGCGCGGTTTGCATCGGATGATCTCCTCGCCTGTGCGGCCGGCGATGGCCACGAGTTGCACGAAACTGTTCAAGCGGACGAACAGGCCGAAGAAGGTGTCGAGCACGCGCACGAACGTCGCGAGGCTCGTACCGACATAGTGTGCTTCGTCGAACGTCAAGCGAATCTCCACGCCGCGCACGAAGGTCGCATAAGGCCGTCCCGGCAGCCAATGCACGGCCGGCCGTTGCTCGATGCCGACGATGCCGGCAATATGCCGCGCCGAAACCGCCGTGCGCCGTGCGTCGTAAAGCGCCAACAGCTCTTTGAGCGGCGCGAGGCCCTGCGCCGCCAGCGAGAGGTGATTGAGCGACAGATGCGAGACGAGCCGCCAGCCCATCGATGCACCGCGCGGCACGCGCACGCTAGGCGTCGGCCGCGACAGCAGCCCGATCGTGCCGGCCCCGATCTCGGGCTGCGCGAATAGATCGCCGCCTTCGAGCCCGATCGCGAGGCGCGCGGGCAAATCGCGATTCGTGCAGGTGAGCGATAGGCTCAGCGTATCGGTACGTGCTTCGAGCGGCGAGAAGTCGGCGTCGACGATCGAAATCTCGGTCTCGTAGCCGGGGCTGTTTTCGGCAACCCAATCGTTGCGGCGCGCGAACCAGTAGCGCCCCACGCGCGCCGCTTCGTCGTGATGGAGCGCGTAGAACGGCCGAAACTCGGTGATCGTTTGCCCGTCGGCCCGGGTCTCGACGCGGCGCACGTCGTCGATCGAGTACACCTCGTAATCGCCCGCATGGCGCGCATCGGCCACGACCGGGTAGGCCACCGCTTCGTGGCTCACGTGGATCGGCTCGCCGCGTCGCGCGAACAAGTTGACGACGGGCGTGCAAAACAGGCGAACGTGATTGACGCCCAGCGATTCGACGAGCCGTTCGATGTGCGGCTCGTCGCGCATTTCGCCCAGGGCGACGTGCAGCGTCACGCGCCGGCACCGCCCCGCGATTTTCAAGATCGCGCCGAGATCGAAGTCGATGAAATCGAACTTCTCCGGGAACGCGAAGTACTCCGTGAGGACCCGATAAGCGGGGTGCGACTTCGCGGGATAGTCGATCAACGCATCGTCTTCGGCGAAGCCCGCGGGCTCGATCGGTATCGTCGCCAGCGGGCGCCACAGGCGGCTCTCGGGCGTTTCGACGTAAGCGCCGATCGCTTTGACAAATAGGCAATCGGTCAGCGCGGCGATGAACGATTGCTCGCCGTGCAGGTAAGCCCGTATCGTCGACAGATCCAGCGCACCGAGCGTGCCTTCGGGCACCATCGTTTCGAACGTGAACGAAAGCAGCGCGGACGTATCGCCGCGCAAAGTAACGGCCGATTGGGCGACCTCGGCCAGCGGCGTATGACGCGCACGCACCAAGCGCAACGGCGCGAGCGTGACGTCATAGGCCGTCCGGAACTCGCAGGGCACGCCACGGATTTCGCGCGAGAGCAGCGGGGTACCGCGCGCGATCACGCTCGGCTGCGTCGGCACCGCTTCGGCAGGCAAGTTGAATTGCGCGATGGAACAAGAGGGAAACGGCCGCAAATAGTGCGGATACAGCACTTCGAGCAGTGCTTCGGTCAGTTCGGGGCGATCGTCGTCGAGCTTTTTGTTGACGCGGGCCGTCAGCAGCGCGAACGCTTCGATCATGCGTTCGACGTGCGGGTCGTCCCCCTGCTCGCCGGTTTGAGCCAGTCGCGCCGCGATCTTCGGGTATCGGTCGGCAAAATCGCGCGAATACCGGCGCAAAAACGCCAGTTCGCGCTCGTAGTAAGGCAACAACGCTTCCATCTTTGATCCCCGGCGCCCCAAGCCGGCCGTGCCTTGCTTCAGGGCGCGTCTGTGCGCTCTTCTCGATTAGCCGAGTCCCACTTCGCGC
>NZ_JBQCIV010000024.1:0-17655 GCF_051953405.1 Trinickia sp.
CGTTTCGAGTGGAACGCGAAGCGGCAACTGGTCAGTACGACCGACCCGGCCGGGCAGGTTACGAAGTACGAATATGACGAACGAGGCCGCCAAACGGCGCGCATCGATGCGCTTGGGCAGATCGAGCGCACGGAGTGGAACGCTTTTTACGACCTGCCTGTTGGCGAGACCGATCCGACGAACGCGCGTTGGATTTATCGATACGATCCGCGCGGCAATCTGACGGTGGTGCGCGACCCGGCAGGCTTTGCGACCGAATATCACCGTGACGACCGCGGCTTGGTGCATACGATTCGCGATGCCCGGGGCGGCTATAAGCACCTAGAGTGGAACGCTCGGGCGCAACTGACAGCGTATACCGACTGCTCGGGCAAGACGACGCGCTTTGCCTACGATGCACGCGGAGCGCTGGCTCGCGTCGTGGATGCTGCGGGCAAGGAGACGGCTTACGAGGCCGATGCGATGGGGCGAGTGACGTCGATCGTGACGGCTGACGGTGCTCGCCAGGCGTTTCGGTACGACGGGGCTGGACGGTTGGTCGAGGTCATCGACCCGAACCAGCGCAGTACGCGATACGAACTGAATCCACGTGGCTTGCTGCTGTCGCGGACCGATGCCGCCCATCGCATCGTGAAGTTCGGATACGACGACGCGTTCCGACTGGCGACGCTGACGAACGAGAATCGCGAAACGTATCGGTTTCGTTACGATCGCCGCGACTTGTTGACGGAGGAAGTCGGGTTGGACGGCCGGCGGCGGCTGTATGGGTACGATGTTCGCGGGCAAGGCGTCTCGGTGCGGGACGGGCAGTTGGAAACGCAATACGAGCGAGACGTATTGGGGCGCCTGATCGCCAAGCAGACGGCACGCGAACGGTTTGCGTATTTATACGACCGCGCGGGCCGGATCACATCGGGCGAGCTGTACCTCATGGAGGCGGGCAAGCCTTCGCTGAAGAACCGCGTGAAATTGAAATACGGCTCGCGTGGCGAAGTGGTGGAGGAATACACGCCGACCGGTTGGCTCGCGCATACGTACGATGAGCTGGGCAATCGTGTATCGACGACGATTTCGGGCGAGCGCAAGATCGACTGGCTGCACTACGGTTCGGGCCATGTCCACCAAATCCGGTTCGACGGCGCGGCCGTGGCCGACATCGAGCGGGACGCGTTGCATCGCGAGGTATTGCGCACGCAGGGCAAGCTGACGAGCCGATTCGATTACGACAGCGTAGGCCGGCGTGCGCGGCATACGGCGCAGCAAGGGGTCTCGCACGATGCGCTGCTGGCGAAGCAGTGGCGCTACGACGCGGCTGGGGACGTGATCCAGAAAAGCGATCAGCGTTACGGCGTGATGTCTTATCGCTACGATCCGACGGGACGTATCGAGCAGGCGACGGGGCCGGGCTTGCCGTCGGAAGTGTTCCGCTGGGATGCGGCGGCAAACCTGGTATCGAGCGATCACCCGGGCGGCTATGTCGAGCACAACCGGCTGAAAATGTTCGAAGACAAGCGCTTCGAGTATGACGCGTACGGACGGTTATCGCGCAAGTTGAGCGGGCGTGGGGTGACGAAGGAGCAAAGCTTCGAGTACGACGATTGGCATCAACTGAGGACGGTGGTGACAAAGGCCCCGGGCAGTGTCTCGAGGACGCACTTCGAATACGACGCGTTCGGTCGGCGCATTCGCAAGCTCAATGGCGATTATGCGAGTACGGACTTCCTGTGGGACGGCATGCGTCTGGTGGAGGAGACGTACCATGACCGGCAGGGCAAGGAGGCGTTGACGTACTTGTACGAAGCGGAGAGTTATGTGCCGCTGGCACGGATCGACAGCGCGAGGGCGGCGGCCAACGATGGCGCGGGGCAGGGCAAGGTTTACTATTTCCACACGGATGTGTCGGGACTGCCGGAGGAGATGACCGACGCCAAGGGCGAGCTGATCTGGCAGGCGCGGTATAAGGTGTGGGGCAACGCGGTGCGGGAGGAGTGGATACGGCGCGCACCGCCGGAGCCTGCGCCGGAGTGGGGGAAATTGCAGCCGGCGCCGCAGCCGTTGCCGCCGGTGCCGCGGCCGCAGAATTTGCGCTACCAAGGTCAATACCTCGACCGGGAGACGGGGCTGCATTACAACACGTTTCGGTATTACGATCCGGACGTGGGGCGGTTCATCAATCAGGATCCGATTGGGCTCGACGGAGGGGCAAATCTCCATCAATATGCACCCAATCCGCTCGCGTGGGCAGACCCACTCGGTTTATCGCCTAGCCAATTGCTGGCTGCCGCGATGGCAAAGGCTGGCAATCCGGTTCCGAGCGGCTATGCCGCGCATCACTTGATTCCGACGAATGTGGCGGGCCGCTCTAATTTGATCCAGGAGGCTGTCAATCGAGGTATCTACGACCCGAATGGTGCAAGCAACGGCGCTGCGCTGCCGATGAGTGCGGCAGAATCGCTAGCGTCCGGTAAGCCGCTCCACAGCGGTGGTCATCTGGGCTCCTACTATGATGCTGCACGAACACGCCTGCTGGCATCGGAGCAGAAACTCGGAAACGTGGCCACTGCGACAGATGAACAGTTGCTTCGCAAGATTGGTGCGGTTGAGCGCAGCATGCGGATGAGTCTCGGGGCAGACAATCTTCGGCTGCAAAGCACCGACCCTCGCCCGAAGGGGATGCGTTGCAATCTTTGAAGATCAAAGTGATGAGATATTTCCTACTTCGACATGAATACCCCGACAGCGGCTACGTTGATGGTGATGTGGCGTTTATTCCTCCGCTCGCCGGCTACTACCAGGCAGGGGCCCGACTCGAAGTGGGTGGCCGCGCCGTCTCCGTAAGGATGGATAAAGCCGTTCGGAAGCTGAAGGCAGATTTCTTTCTTACTACCTCTGGAGCTTTTTTTGCGTCTGAGGAGTTGGCTGTATTGTTAAAACAATATCAGAGTGATTTGCGGCTGGTGCCTGCAGAGACATGCTACTTAAGCGGCAAGGCTACAGAAAAGCGTTACATGCTCGTGCATGCGAATCGGCGCCTGCCGTGCTTTGACTATCGGCGTTCGGAATATGCTGGCAAGACACTTGCCCTGCAGCGGTTAGAGCGTGGGGAGAGCGCTGACACCTTCATGGTCAAAGGAATACAAAAGGTCGTCATTGATGAGAAGTCTACTGATGAGGCGAACTTCTTTTTTGTTAAGAATGTGGCGCTAATCGATCCGATAGTTTCGGAGTCACTAGAAAACGCAATGCGAGATCGGAAATTTAATGTGCGACTAGAAGCCGTCTCGGCATAAATTCATGGTGTGATAAACCGGAAGAGCCGGGGCACGAGATACCGATGTTTCAGGGGCAGTATCTGGATCGGGAGACGGGGCTGCATTACAACACGTTTCGGTATTACGATCCGGACGTGGGGCGGTTCATCAATCAGGATCCGATTGGGTTGGCGGGTGGATCGAACCTGTATGCGTATGCGCCGAATCCTACGGGCTGGGTTGATCCTTGGGGGCTAGCGAAATTCGGATCGGGCAAGGGTACCCATTATGCGAACGTGACGGTGACGGATGCGTCGGGAGAAGTGGTCCATACGCAACCATTCGCCAGCGGAAACATGACTCCCGAAGAGAGGGCGTTGGGTTTTCCTCGATCAACACTAGCGACCCACACTGAGGCGCGGGCTGTTCGTCAGATTGCGCTTGAGCCGGGGCAGGTCATGACCATCGAGGGCCAGTATCCGCCATGTAAGTCGTGTCAAGGAAAGATGCGTACGGCGGCTGAGCAAAGCCGAGCTACCATCCACCACACCTGGGAAGAAGATGGTGTGGTCAAAAAGAAGAGCTGGCGCGGTGGTGGTTGTTAATCTGGAGTGTCGAATGAAATTCGAATTTACTGCAAAGAGTGTTGTGTCCTACATCGAGGACGATGTTTGCGTAGTTAGCTTCGCAGACACGCCCGGCGATGAGCCAGAAAAGTACCTCATCCTCTCGCAAGCGCTCTTCGACAGCGGGGATGATGACGAGGCGATCAGTATTGAGTACGGTGAGAGCGGCGATAGCGTGACGAGTGAGATTGTTTCGGCGCGGCTAGAGTCAAAATCGTTTGTGCTCGAAGTCGATCCAGCTATCGTCGGTGTTTCGGAGTTCCGAATCAGTATGGACTCTCCCGCATCAGAGGAACTGTGTGAACATCTAAAAAAGATTTTTAGTAAATCTCCGGCGAAGTTTGCGCTTCTATAGCCGCAATGCACTCCACATGAACGAAGGGCCGCAGACGCGGCCCTTCGTTCATGTTGTTGAGGTGTCGAAAGCTTGCCTGATGACGATGTGCCGCTTGATGTAGTTGACGGAGAAGCGCTCGGAGATTCCCTTTACTGTTTTCCAGAATGTAAACTCTCAAAAATGAACCGACACGGCTCAGCCTCACCTGCGAAGTCTATTTCAGACGAACCATTGCCGCTAGCCACCCTCTCGAAAGATGGTGAATTGACCATCCGCTTCGAAGCGGGAGGTCGGGCCAAGTTGTTCGGTGGCGCCCATCGCAGTAGTCAATCGATCTTCTGCCTCGCTGTGTGGGGTTCGCTGAATCTGGATGGCCAAGCTGTCCGATGTACAGGAATCGTGCCCGGTGTTTCTGTGCGCGTCGCCGTCGGAAGCATGAAGTTGAACGACGAGGAGGCGATTCGCCTTTCCGACTACAGTTGGCATGCCGTCAATGGCCGTCTCGCCAAGTGGCTCGCCGATGGGCCACAGGGGCCGTCCAGGTTCGGCGTGTCGTCGCGTACGGGGCTAGAGATCGAGTTCGCATGGGACGACGTTGCAGCCGCTCATCCAGGCGTCATGGAAATCGACGTCGAGTACACTCGCGCATTCGAGCAGGAATATATCGAATCCCGCGCCTCTCGGCCATTGATCGAGCTTGCCCCGGGCAAGTCGGAGCCGATGGTGACGATCAAGCAGAATCCCCTGCCCAAGCTGATCCGACTGGCGATGCACAAGACGCGCGAGGCGGATAACCCGCTATATGAACGACTTCCCGTCCCGGTGCGGTATCGTGCCTCAGGAGCCATCGAAGCATGGCGGGCGGTACGAGATGCCGCGGGCCCGTCGGGCAAAGATTTTTCGCACCGACTGACGTCCGAGCCGCTCCGCCAACTGATGCACCATTTCCCGCAATATCTGACAGCGTGGGCGCGAGGTAACGCCTCCTGCATCGGGGATGAGGATGACATGGGCCATGCTCAGCGCAGCGTTATCCTTCAGGCGTTCAGCGCAAGCAAGGGCGCGTTGTATGAGCCAACGCCTGCCCTGCACCGGCTGCTCGACGATGCTTACATCGCCGATGACGTGCCGCTCGGCATGATCCGGTTTCCCGTCGATACCCTGTGCATCGTTCCCGATCTTTCTTGGTGGGGCCGCAAAAACGGCGTCGACGCAATCCTGCTCTTTCATCGTCGTGTGGAGGTGGACGGAGTGATGGTCGACATGCTCGGCTTCCAAACGTGGGGGTACCTAGGTGCTCGCGCCGAGCAACGCATCCGGCTGGAGCTATTGGAATTCGCCGTCGGAAACGCGGAGCTGACCATCAAGAGCTTTTTGGATAACACGCCGGACTTACCATGGCGACCGGATGACCCGACCAAGGAGTTCGTCTCGGGTACGCGCCGATACTGGGAAACCGTGCTCGATTACGTGATCAAGATGTTGCTGTATCTAACGGTGCGCGATGCGCATGTCGTACACGACCGCGCCTATACCGGCGCTTCGCGTGACCTGAGCGGGTTGGGCAAGCGTCGGCGCACGGAGCGGTTGGCTGAGATCGAGATGCTGTATGACCGATATCTCGTCGGACCGGCAGTGCTCGATGCTGATGCGACGCGTTCGGCGTCGGCTGACGGTGAGAATGGCGAGGTGCGCGGCCATTGGCGCCGTGCGCACTTCCGCATGCAGCCGCACGGGCCGAATTCGTCGTTGCGCAAGCTGGCGTTTATCGGTCCGACGATCGTGCGGCCGGATCGCTTGGGACTGTAGCTTCACATGAATACCGCGCTAGATAAGGACGACGGCCTGAAGGCGAACACATTCCGCCATTGCCTCACGGCGGTAGTCGCCGTCGTGGCGCTGGCAACAACGCCCCCGACTTTTGCCAAGCCAACGGATGCCGATCCGTTTGGGGTGGGGGCGTATCGGCCATGCGAGGAAAAGGTCAAGACGAGCCTTTCCGAAGCGGTGGATTCTCTGAATGAGCTGGACGGACGTATTCGTCCGGTTCCGCCGGATAAGGCAGCGTTCTTCGCACGCGAGGAGCCGCACGTTTTCGAAGCGCGCGACCCGCAGCGCATGGGCGCATTGTTCGGCGACCCGTATTACTCGCTCTGGGCGTTTCACAACCGTGTGCGTGAGCTGGCTGGCCAGGTGCGGCGTTTCGCCGACGCTCAACAGGGCTCGCTTTCTGCTACCGAAGAGCTACGGCATACGAGCAGACTGCTGTTTGACTTTACAGCCACCATGAGTGCGCTCACGCTTGTCGCGACGGAGCGTGCACGGGAGGGCGGGCCCGGCACGCCGAACATTCTGACCGATGAACAGATCGATGTTTACCAGGAGAACTTGGAGGGCATCGCAATGTACGTGAGCGAATATGGTCGCTGCCGAGCGACGCTCGAGGCGCGGCAGAAAGCTGAAGCGGCAAAGAGATGACTGACGATGAACGCTCGACGGGTGCGCCGGCTGATAGAGGAGGATTCTCCGGTCATCGACGCCGTACGGCACAACTGGATCAATGTCGGTGGCCGCAACAGAAGATGGCGCATCCCCAACACAGTTCATCCAGATCGACGACATGGATCGGCATGGATTGATGCTGATCCGAAATGCCTGCACGGTGCCTACATGCAACCAGAAACGACAAAGGGTTACAGCGCCAGAAGCGCTGTAACCCTTTGAATTTCTTGGTAGGCCGTACGTGACTCGAACACGTGACCAACGGATTAAAAGTCCGCTGCTCTACCAACTGAGCTAACGACCCGAAGAGGCGAGATTATAGCGGCCCGCACCAGGCTCGTCAACTTCGAGCCCACGCAAGCCGCGCCCCGCCGATTACTTCGTTTGCGAGAGCTTTTGCTGTGCTGCCTGCGCGACGTCGGACCCGCCGTACTGCGAGACGATCTCCTGCAACGTCCTGCGAGCCGCAGCCTTTTGCCCCTGCTCCAGTTGGTTATTCGCGATCGCCAGCAGCGCCTCCGGTGCACGCGGATGCTGCGGGTAGTTCTTCACGATGCCTTGCCAGATGGCCGTCGAACCCTTGTAGTCGTGCAGTGCATACAGCGCGTTGCCGAGCCAGTATTGCGCCGTCGGCTGATAGGGGCTCTGCGGATACTTGGCGATGAAGCTGCGAAATGACGATGCTGCGCCTTTGAAGTCGCCGCTTCGAAACTGCTGCGACGCCGCGTTGAACGCCTCCGTTTCACCGGGCTGCACCGTGCCTTGGACCCCGTCCACCGTTTGGGTCTGCGGCTCCAACTTCTTGAGCCGGCCGTCCAGATCGGTGTAGTAGTCCTTTTGCTGCTTCTGCAACGTGGCGACCTGGTTCGCCAGATCCTCGTTTTGCCCCCGCAGCGTGGCGATCTGCTGATTGAGCTGATCGAGGCGCCCCTGCTGATCGATCAAGGAGCGCTGTGCCGCCGACAGTTGACTCGTGAGGTTATCCGTCTTCGCGCGCAAGTCGAGAATCGCTTGGCGCGCTTGGTCGTCGTCGAACAGACCGGCATGCGCCGGCCCCGCGACGAGCGCGGAGGCGGCCACACAGGCGGCTGCGATACCGCGCAGCCAGGAGAAACGGTGCGTCATACGCGTTGTCACCCGTTACGAATTACTGATAGATGATATCCGCGCGGCGGTTTTGCGCCCACGAGGCTTCATCGTGACCTTGCGCCATCGGCTTTTCCTTGCCGAGGCTCACGGCTTCCATTTGCGAGGCCGGCACGCCGTCGGCTTCGAGCGCTTGCAGCACGGCTTGCGCACGCTTTTGGCCCAGCGCCAGGTTGTACTCGGCCGTACCGCGCTCATCCGTGTTGCCTTGGATCAGGATGTGGCGTTGCGGGTGCGCTTGCAGGTACTGAGCGTGCGCTTGCAGCAGCGAAGTGTACTGGCTCGAGACGTCGTACTTGTCGAAGTCGAAGTACACGCTGCGCTTGGCCAGCGGGCTGTTCGGGTTGTTCAGCTCGTCGACCGTGACCGGTGCGACCGCATTCGAACTCGGCTGCGTCGTGACCGCGCCTTGCGTCGGGTTTTCGTTCAGCTTCGTGCCCGAATGGCAAGCGGCCAGCGCGCCTACGAGCGCCAAGGCAAATGCGATACGAAGTTTGGACATCATTTCTTGCTCTCCTTGTGTGTCATTGCATAAAGGGACCCCAAGACGGCTCTGTCACGGTGCCGCCCCGAACGGACAGAATCTGCCGCGTCCGACCATCGGTCGAAACAGCAGCCAGCACGCCACGGCCGTTCACCTGAGTGGCGTAAAGAATGTACTGACCATTCGCCGCGAAGCTCGGCGATTCGTCATGTGTCGTATCGGTCAGCGCCGTCGCGACGCCGGTCTCCAGGTCCTGAATGTAGAGCTTGAATGCACCGCCCACGCGCGAAATATAGGCGAGTTCCTTGCCGTCCGGGCTCACGCGCGGGCTCGTGTTGTAGTTGCCCGTGAACGTCACGCGCTGCGCGGCGCCGGCGCTTTCGCCCTGCGCGGGCATCTTGTAGATCTGCGGCTGGCCGCCTCGGTCGCTCGTGAAATAGATCCACTGGCCATCGGGAGAGTAAAACGGCTCGGTGTCGATCGACGTGCTATGCGACAAGCGCCGCAAGCCGCCGCCGTTCGCGTTCACGGCGTAGATCTGCGTATTGCCCGTGAGCGTGAGCGCAACAGCCACGGTGCGGCCGTCCGGCGACCAGGTCGGCGCGCTGTTGCTGCCCTTCTGATCGGAGATGACGACGCGGTGCCCAGTCGGCAGATCGTGGATGTAGACGATCGGCTTACGCTTTTCGAACGAGACGTAGGCCACCTTCGTGCCGTCGGGCGACCAAGCCGGCGAGATGATCGGCTCGGGGCTCGACAGGGCGACGTGCGCATCTTGGCCGTCCGAGTCCGAAATCTGCAACTGATAGCGGTTGCCCACCTTGACGACGTACGACAGCCGCGTGGCGAACACGCCGCGCGAGCCGAGCAGTTTCGCGTAGATGTAATCGGCGATCTTGTGCGCCGTCAGTCGCAGGCTGTCCGCGGGCGTCGTGAACGACAGGCCGCCGAGGCTTTGCCCCTTGACCGTGTCGTACAGCCTGAAACGTACGTCGTACTGACCGTTGGCCGTGCGCTGCACGCTACCGGCGACGAACGCATTGGCACCCTTGGCTTTCCAGGTGCCCAAATCCACGGAATCGGTTTCGGAAATGGGCGTGGAACCGGCATCGACGAGCGAGAATTTGCCGCTGTGCTGCAAGTCCTGACGCACGATTTCGCTGACGGATTGCGGTGCGCCCGTTTCGCCCGCGAAGTTCGCCGTTGCGATGGGGTACTGCGTCGAGCCGACGCCCGTCACGAGAACGTTGAGCTGAGCGTGCGCCGCACCGGCCGACGCGATCAGGCATGACGCCAACAATGTCCTCAACCCTAGCTTCGTCATCAAACTCATGCTGAAAATCCCAAAAAACGAAAAAATGGCACGACAGCAAAGAGACTACGTAATGCAGGAATCGTTCCTGAGCGGGGACTTCGATCGTCGAGGCCCGCATCCGTACGCTCGGTCAGCCCGCCGGGCGTAGGGTGATCAAGAACGACGATGGCGCTTTCCCGTTGATATCGAGCGGCATCGGATTCGACGCGTTCACGGCGTTGAGCGCGGCCTGATCCCATTGCGCGTTGCCGCTGCCCTTTTGGATCGACGCCGACAACAACTGGCCGTCCGGCGCGCAGTGGACCGAAACGACCGTTTCCAATCCCGCGGTTTCACCGGCCCAAATGATGTTCGGACGCACGCGCCGGCGCACCTTGTCGGAGTAGCCGGGCGAGGCTGCCGTGCCGCCCGAGCCGCTGCCCGTGCCGCTCTTGGCGAGACCGTTGCCGCCCGAGCTTTGACCCGCCAGCCCCTGCAACTGCGCGAGCCGCGCGCGCCGTTCTTGTTCGAGCTGCGCTTTTTGCTTTGCCTGCTGCTGCGCCAGCGCCTTGGCTTTCGCGGCTTTTTCCGCGTCGGCCTTTTGCTTGGCCTCGAGCTGTTGCTGCTTCAGTTGCGCCTGCTTTTCTTGCTCCTGCTGCTTCTTCAGCTCGGCTTGCTTTTGCTGTTCCTGCTGCTGCTCGCGCAGCTTCTCCGCTTGCGCTTGCTGTTGCTTGAGCTTGTCCGCCGCGGCCTTTTGTGCCGCCTTTTGCGCCGCGAGTTGCGCAGCCTGGCGAGCTTGCTCTTGTTGTTCCTGCAACGCCTTTTGCCGCTGCTCCTCCGCGAGCTGGGCGGCGCGCTGCGCTTCTTGCTCCTTGCGCTTCTTTTCCTGCAGCGCGATGTCGGCTTGTTCTTGATCGACGGGCGGCGCCGGCTGCACGCGCACCGGCGGGGCCGGGGGAGGGGGCGGCTGCGTGGGCGTCGGATTGACGTCGGTCCACAGCTCGGCTTCGGCGCCGGCCGGCGTGCTGTTCTGCCAATGAATGCCGTGATAGAGGAACAGCCCGAGCAGCACGTGCATCACGAGCGCGAGCGCGAATGCGCGCCAGGTGCCGCGCTCGCGAGGCGGTTGCAGCGGATAGACGGACTTCTTGGGGTTCATTGCGATTTGACGAGCAGGCCCACGCGCTTCACGCCGCGCGCCTTCAGGTCGGACATGACGTTCATGACCGCGTCGTATTGCACGGTTTTGTCGGCGGCAATCACGACCGGTTGATCCGGATGCGACACTTCACGCTCCGTCACGAAGCTCGCCAGGTCGGCGCGCGTCATTTGCTGCTCTTCGGAGCTGCCGGAATCGTCCTTGTAACGAACCGTCATCTTCCCGTCGGCGCGAATGTTGACCACGACAGGCGGCGTTTGCTGTTGGGGTGCGGCGCCGCCGACCGTGGGCAGATTCACGATCGAAGGCGCGACGAGCGGCGCCGTCACCATGAAGATGACGAGCAGCACCAGCATCACGTCGATGTACGGCACGACGTTGATGTCGGCCATCGCGCGGCGCGAGCGGCCGCCGCGCATGCTGGATCGGTTGGTGGAACCGGCCATCGCGTACTCCTTAATGCGCCTGGCGCTGCAAGATGTTCGAGAACTCTTCGATGAACGTTTCGAAGCGGATCGCGAGGCGATCGATGTCGTGCGCGTAGCGGTTGTAGGCGACCACGGCGGGAATCGCCGCGAACAGGCCGATGGCCGTGGCCGTCAGGGCCTCGGCGATGCCGGGCGCGACGTTGGCAAGGGTAGCCTGTTGAACGTTTGCCAGGCCGCGGAACGCGTTCATGATCCCCCACACCGTGCCGAACAGACCGATATAAGGACTCACGGAGCCCACCGACGCGAGGAAGGCGAGGTTGGCCTCGAGCACGTCCATTTCGCGCTGGAAGGCGGCGCGCATGGCGCGGCGCGCACCGTCGAGAATCGCGCCCGGATCGTTGATCCGGCGTTCTTTGCCTTTCAAGAATTCACGCATGCCCGACTCGAAAATCCGTTCGAGCCCGCCGATCGTGTGGCGATTGTTGGCGGCGCTTTGGTAGAGCGCCTGCAAATCGCCGCCCGACCAGAAATCGCGCTCGAATTGCTCAGTTTGCGCCCGCGCGCGCCGGATGGCAAACCACTTGCGGAAGATGAACGTCCACGACATCAGCGACAACAGGAGCAGCAGCCCCATCACCGCTTGCGCGAGCACGCTCGCGTTGAGGACGAGAGTTACGATCGACAAATCTTGTGCGTTGTTCATAAAAAAGTATGCTTTTGCGTCAGCACTGCGAGGGTGGCTGCAAGCTGCGCAAAGGGTATTAGTCGGCCGCTTGAAAGCCTTGTCGCATCAAGGCGGAACCCCGCTTGGTATCGACCGGCACGATACTAGTTCATTGACGTAGTCCTCAACGGAAATTAGGCGTTTGCCGTTGACACGCCCTCACGAAATGAATGCGGATCGCGGCGCAGCCCGTCGCATACCGCGCCTGGCAGGGCAGTAGGCTTGAGCGTGGCGAGTTCGACGCAGCCGACGCGAATCGTGCCGGCCGCGAGCAGGGTATCGCCGCGCCATGCTTCCTGGACGAACTCGACGCTTGCCTTGCCCAGACGTTCGATGCGGCTCGAGATCGTCAACCTATCGTCGAGCCGCGCCGGCGTGCGGTATTGCACGGCCGTTTCGCTGACGACAAAGACGATGCGGTTTTCTTCTGCCAGCTTGCGCTGGTCGACGCCGCATGCCCGAAGCCATTCGGTGCGTGCCCGCTCGAAGAACTTGAGATAGTTCGCGAAAAAGACGATGCCGCCCGCATCGGTATCTTCGTAGTAGACGCGGATCGGCCAATCGAAGCTGAATTGCGTGCCGCGATGGCTGGTTGGCTGGTTCATGGCCCGGCATTTTACCGGATGTGGCGGCTGGTCTCGAAATTGCATGCGGCCCGGGCTAGGCGCGCGCCCACCTAATTGCCTATTGGATGCGCTTCACATACACTATCGCGCTCATCCCTGCGTGACTGGCGATAAAACCCTTCGGGGTCAAGGTGGAGCAGCCCACCGTGAAGCGCAGGGTGCCGTTTTGCCGTTCGCCTGGGCAGCCGAGTGTTGGTGCGCCGTCGTTTGCGTCGCCCGCGGTTGTCTCGCCCGCGTAACGGTTCATCCGCCACGCCCGGGCTGGCCTTCCGCCAGCCGCGCAAGCGTACGTCCGGTACGTATCCCGCGCACGATTCGGCCAACCTGACCACCCTTAACGGAACGCGTATGTTTGACAGAGCCCAAAGCACCATCGCCAACGTCGATCCTGAGATCTGGAACGCCATCCAGCAGGAAAACCGCCGCCAGGAAGAGCATATCGAGCTCATCGCGTCGGAAAACTACACGAGCCCGGCCGTGATGGCCGCGCAAGGCTCGCAACTGACGAACAAATACGCCGAGGGCTATCCCGGCAAGCGCTATTACGGCGGCTGCGAATACGTCGACGTCGTCGAGCAGTTGGCGATCGATCGCGTGAAAGCGCTGTTCGGCGCCGAGGCCGCGAACGTGCAGCCCAATTCCGGTTCGCAAGCGAATCAGGGCGTGTTCTTCGCCATGCTCAAGCCGGGCGACACGATCATGGGCATGAGCCTCGCCGAAGGCGGCCACCTCACGCACGGTTCGCCCGTGAATATGTCGGGCAAATGGTTCAACGTCGTCAGCTACGGCCTGAACGCGGCGGAAGACATCGATTACGAAGCCGCTGAAAAGCTGGCCCAAGAGCACAAGCCGAAGCTGATCGTGGCCGGCGCGTCGGCGTTCGCGCTGAAGATCGATTTCGAGCGGCTTTCGAAGATCGCCAAGTCGGTCGGTGCGTATTTGATGGTCGATATGGCCCACTACGCCGGCCTGATCGCCGCCGGCGTCTACCCGAACCCGGTACCGCATGCCGATTTCGTGACCACGACGACGCACAAGAGCCTGCGCGGCCCGCGTGGCGGCGTGATCTTGATGAAGGCCGAGTTCGAAAAGCAAATCAATTCGGCGATTTTCCCGGGTATCCAAGGCGGCCCGCTCATGCACGTCATCGCCGGCAAGGCCGTGGCGTTCAAGGAAGCCGCGTCGCCCGAGTTCAAGACGTATCAGCAGCACGTGGTGGAAAACGCGCGCGTCCTCGCGGAAACGCTCGTCGCGCGCGGTTTGCGTATCGTGTCGGGCCGCACGGAAAGCCACGTCATGCTGGTGGATCTGCGTGCCAAGAAGATCACCGGCAAGGCTGCTGAGGCGGCGCTGGGCGCGGCCCACATCACCGTCAACAAGAACGCGATCCCGAACGATCCGGAAAAGCCGTTCGTGACGAGCGGTGTCCGTCTGGGCTCGCCGGCGATGACGACGCGCGGCTTCGGTCCGAAGGAAGCCGAGCAAGTGGGCAACCTGATCGCCGACGTGCTCGAGCACCCGGAAGACGCCGCGACGATCGAGCGCGTGCGTGCACAGGTGGCCGAACTCACGAAGCGGTTCCCCGTTTATCGCTGATCGGCCATGCGCTGCCCCTTCTGCCGGCACGAAGATACGCAAGTGGTCGATTCGCGCGTATCGGAGGACGGCGCCGCGATCCGGCGCCGCCGCCGCTGCCCATCCTGCGACAAGCGTTTCACGACGTACGAGCGGGTTGAGCTGACGCTGCCGGCGGTGGTCAAGAAGGACGGCAGCCGCAGCGAGTTCGACCGCCGCAAGATCGCCGCCAGCATGCGCCTGGCGCTGCGCAAGCGCCCGGTGTCGGCCGAGGCGATCGATGCGGCCGTCGCTCGAATCGAATACCAGTTGCTCGGCAGCGGCGAGCGCGAAGTTCGCAGCGAGCGGCTGGGCGAACTCGTGATGAACGAATTGCTGGCGCTCGATAAGATCGCCTATGTGCGGTTTGCGTCCGTGTACCGGCGTTTCGAAGACGTGTCCGAATTCGAGGACGTGATCGAGGAATTTCGCCGGCCCAAGCAAGACAAGCCCGCCACCCGCAAGCGCTGATCGCTGGGTTAGGAGCGATTCGGTCCGATCGTTCCGCTCCGATCGCGTTGCTCGCTTCTGCTTCTTTCCTCTTCCGATCGGTGGGCCTGCTGCTGTTGGAACGACGACGTGCTCGACGTTGCCATGGCAGCGGCGGTCGAGTCCTCTGACCGTCTCGTTTTCCCGTTTTCCCTTCTGTGCGCGGCGCTTGCCGTTCCCCGTTTCTCTCCCGTTTCCGTCCCGCTTTCGTCCCGCTTTCGTCCCGCTTCCCGCTAAACCCCGTCTCCCCGAGTCGACTCGGATAGTGCGGTTGCGCGGATCGCCTTTGGCCGGACCGGATGCATCGTTGGCCGATCGGACGATGGCGCGGCCAACGCGCCCCCGTTAGATTGGACAGCGTGTCGAAGACAGGAGGGACCCGTCATGCAAGGCGTATCCGGGCGCGCTCGTGCGGGGCGGTGCGCCCCATTGCATTGGGGCGGTTTTTCGCTCGTCGAGCTGCTGATCGTCATCGTGCTCGCGGCGGGGGCGGCGGCAGTGGCGGCCCCGATCTTTGCCGAATGGCATGCGCGCGATCGGGTCGACCGAGCGGCGCGCGCGCTGCTCGCCAGTTTGACCTTCGCACGTGGCGAGGCGCTGGCCCGCGGCAGCCGCGTCGCCGTCTGCCCCGTTGCGGGTGCGGCTCGCTGCGTGCCGGCAAGCCAGGGTTGCGCGCTTGGCGCGTGGGGGTGGTCGTGCGGTTGGGGGATACTCGTCGAACCCGAGCATGTCGGTCCGGCGCTGCAGCGACATCGTTACGCCGCGCTGCGGATGTATCCGCAAGTCCCAGGTGTGGCGATCTCCGCCACGGCGGCGCGGGTCGAATTCACGCCGCCGGCTGGGCAGGTGATCGGCGGCTTCAGCCATTTCGAAATCGCGGCGGTGGCCAGCCCAGCCGGTGCGCAAGGCGATCGCTTGCGCCGATGCCTACGCATTGCGGCAGGCGGGCGGCCGAGGCTCGAACGCGGCGGCTGCGGCAAACGGGATAAAACATGAACGCGGCGCGCGTCAATCCCCTTCGTGTCCGCCGATGCGCCGGGGCTTCCTTGCTCGAAGTGCTGGTGGCGGTGTCCTTGCTAGGCGTGTCGCTGCTCGGCTTGGCCGCCGTGCAGCTAGCGGCGTTGCGCGACACCGATACGCTTGCGATGCGCCAGCAAGCGTTTTGGATCGCCGCTTCGGTCGCGGAAGCGATGCGTGCGCCGGAATCGGCGGTGCCCGTGCTCGCCCGGCTACGCGCATCGGGCGCGGCGGCGCTACCCGGTGCACGCCTATCGCTAACCGATGAAACGGGCGATGTAGGCGCCGCCATCGTTCATTGGGCCCGCTCGCCCGGCGAGCCCGAGCGGGCGCAATCGCCGGATGCCGAACCGTGCCTAGCCGCGCCGGCCAGCGAACCGGTCCGTTGCATCGCACTGCCTTTCGCGAGCGGCGGCGCATGACGATCGCTCGCATCGCGCGCGTCGATCGATCGAGAAAGCAAGCCGGACACATGCTGCTCGAATGGTTGATCGCGGCGGCGCTTGGGCTCGTCGTGCTCGCCGGCGCCTTATCGCTCTATCGTGCGCAGCGCGAATCGTTCGAGCGTGCGCTCGATGCGGCGAAGATGCGCGAAGCCGGCGACGTGGCGCTGACGCTCGTCGGTCAGCAGATCCAAATGGCCGGCTACGCCCCGCTCGATCAACCGGCGCTTCGCTCACGGGTGACGCCCGGCATTTTCGGTTGTCGATCGGCAAGGGCCGCCGTGCGCGAAATGGCCGATGAATTGGGCTGCGAGAGTCGGTTTGCGGACGGCGCCGGTTCCGATGCGGTGATCGTCCGCTATGCAGACGACGCCGTGGCGACCTGGCGCGGGGCGTCGGGCGAGCCGACGGATTGCCTCGGACAAGGCGTGGCCGGCGGTGGCCGGCATGCGGTCGTCGTCAACGGGTTTTACGTCGCATGGCCCACCCGGCGCGTCGAGCCCGAACTCTATTGCATCGGCAACGGTCGCCAGTGGCCGCAGCCTATCGTCGAGGGCATCGAACGCATGGAACTGCACTACTGGCTGCGCGGTGCCGCCGAGCCCATCCGTGCCCAAGGCTTGGGGCCGGCCCAGTGGGCCGAGGTGGTGGCCGTCGATCTGTGCGTGCTCGTGCGGGCGCAGCGCGCATCGGGCGCATCCGCGTTCGTCGACTGCGACGGGAGGCAGGTTTCAACGCAGGATGGGCGGCGCAGATTGGCGATCTCTCGACACGTCGCGCTGCGCAATTCGCGCGGGGGGGCGCCATGACCGCCGATGCCGCGGCCGGGCGGGAATCGCGGCGCCTCATAGCCGTCGCTTCGCGCCGCAACGGCGAGGGGCTCGCGGTCGAATCGGCCGCCCACGCTCGGCGCCGCCCTTGGCTTGACGTGCATCCTCTTGCCCGGCAGCAGGGCATGGTGTTGCCGAGCGCCCTGGCGATCGCCGCGATGATGTTGACCACGTCGGCCGCCTGGCTCGAAGCCGCGCTTGCCGATCGGCGCTATAGCGCCAACGTGCACGAGCATCTGCGGGCGACGCATGCCGCGGACGGCGCGCTCGCATTATGCGCGCGCGATTTGCGAGCGGGCGTGGTGCCCGTGCTGTCGGCATCGCTTGGGCAGCCGGAGCAATGGAGGCGGGTTCAAACGTTCGAAGGCCCCGCGGTCCACGAGCCGGTGGCTTCCTGGCCAGGATCCGCCCGCGTGCCGCAGTGTGTCGTCGAGGCGGCGGTTGTCGAAGGCAACCCCGATGCGCGTGCGTATCGGATCACCGCGCGTGGCTTCGGTGCTGTCGCATCGGTGCAAGCTTGGCTTCAATTGACGATCGTCGACGAGGCGGGCGGCGAGCGACGCGCTTGGCGCCGCATCGCGGCGGCGCCGTCGGCGAACCGGCGCGAGCGGATCGACAAGATCGACATGATCGACAAGATCGACAAGTTCGACAAGATCGACAAGATCGACAAGATCGACAA
>NZ_JBQCIV010000025.1:0-10860 GCF_051953405.1 Trinickia sp.
CACCGAGCGCGCCGCGATCGGCCGGCCGAAATCGTTGGTCGTCTTATCCGCCGGCAACGGCCCATCGGTGAACGCCTGGCCCGCCGCGTTCAGCGAGGACATATCGGCGAATTGATGCGTCAGCGCCACTTCGCTGACCGCTTGCGCGAACGGGTCTACCTTCGTGCCCGTGCCGCTCGGTTGCGGATGGTCCACGTTGTATTGCGCCACCAACGCCACCGCCGCACGCTGCAGTTGATCGAGCGTGAGCGCCGCGCCGCTCGCGTCGTTGTCTTTAAGCACCGCTTGGATCGCGCTCGTCAGCGCACCCGTATCGGTCGGTGCGCTGTTGCCCAGCTTAGCCTTGAGCGCTTGCTCGGCCGTGGCGATCTCGTCCGCCTTCGGCGGCGGGGGCGGCGGAGGAGGAGGCGGCGGCGGCGGATAGAGAATCTGCCCGTTGTCCAAGACGATTGGCGCCAGCCCCATTACAGCCTCCCAACCGCTGCCGGTGCGGCGTACGCACCGAGCGTTTCGTGGCGCGCTCGATGGCCTGCGGCGTTGGCACCCGCCTTTATCCGCGGCGAGCTTGGCAGTAACGGGAATGGCAATCGCGCACACGCAGGTGCACCCATCGCGACACTATTCGGCCCGAAGATCATCTCCATTTCCCATGCTGCGCGGTCATACCGCATCAAGGGAAATTCTCGACATCTCCTGTTACCGTTTAATTAAACCAAGCCATTTAAACATTACTGAAATTCGTAGCCGAATCGCATCCATTTCTCATACGCAAGCGAGCACACTACGAGATCCGACCACACATGAAAATACACCTCCATTAACATGCTATCCTGAATAATTCTATCCAAGCTAATCTCACTCACGTCATTCCAGTGTAATTTACGCCATCAGCAATCTCCAACGTCATTGCAACAGACCTCCATCTCATCATCGCCACTTATCTCGCACCATTGGCCAACCAATTCAACAGTTCACGCCAAACATTCAAAACCCAATTCCCGGCTTAGTTAGGAAGCGACAAGCGGCACCAAGTCGTCGCCCCGCTCCCGGCCTCCTATCCGCGAGCCGCACCCGTAGATTTCCCATCGAGTGCGGCACTCGAATGGTCCCCCCCTATCGAACACAAGGCGCCCAAGCGCAGGCGTATTCCCCGCCATTGCGATCTCGCGCGCTCGATCGACCCTGAAGTTCGTAAAATATCTCGCGTCCATTGCCACATGCGTCGTGGACACTACTGAAAAGCCCGATCCTCGTCTCCTTTCTTCGGACTATAGTCGGAGGCCATGAACCGTCGCTCGACCATGCGCAGCGCCGCTTTCAAGATGGAGAGGTGGATGACGAACTTAGAGACTCAGGCTCGCTCGCCGAAAGCGAAAGCAAACAACGAGCGAGACGCACGACGTGCAATCGAATTCATCGAACTGGCCGACTGCCAACTTGTCGTCGGTAATGACGCGGGCCGACCTCGAGACGCCAACAACAGCGACCGCATTTCCGACATTGCGACCGATCTCGCCCGCGCGCATTCGCCACACGAACGCAAACAGTTACTCCGGATCGCGCTGCGCGCGATCGGCTTCGATTGGTTCTGCTATTGCAGGCTCACGCGATTGGGGCAGATCGTCAATCGCGCACGCTACTTCGATCTGTGCTCGCCACCGGGCTGGGCGCAGCGCTATGTCGATCAGCGCTACTTCGACCTCGATCCGCGCATGTCGTTTGCGTGCCGGCACGACTGGCCGCTCGTCTGGGACCATGACACGCTCCGAGCCGATAGCGCGATCGCAACCGGCGAAACGAACGAGCGCACGCGCCGCTTTCTCGAAGACGCCGACGGCTGCGGCACGCGAAGCGGCATCGCCTTTGGGCTCGTCGACCCGAACAGTTTCGAACACAGCGTCATGATTTTCAGCTCGATCAATGCCACGAGCGAATGGATCAACGACCGCATAGTCGGACAGGCCTATGCCTTGGGGCTCGGCATCCATGCCTTCTTAGCCGAGCAAATGGCCGCCATGGCGCAAACGCCGATGCTGTCCGATCTGCAGCGGCGCATCCTGAACTTCACGGCGAGCGGCCTCAGCGATCGGGCGATCGCACAGCAACTGAACATGTCGCGCAGCAACGTCGACTATCACATGCGTCAAATCCGCAAGAAATACGGCGTGCTGAACCGCGTACAGCTTGCTTATCTCGCAGGCCGACTTTTGGTCGTCTAAGCGCGGCACAGACTCGACGGTCAACATCGCGCGGCGCTTTCATCGTCGCCGCACAAAGGCGGGCGATTCTTACCTATACGGCGCCCTGCAGGCGTGCAGTCCTTACCGATGGCGCTGGCTTGATGCAAGCGTCATCGGCAGGCATACCGTGGATTCGTAGTGATTCGATGTTCGTGCACGCAAAAACCCGGGACGACTACTAGATCGCGTTTCGCACGACGGCAGTGGCGGCTGGGATACTGTGCCCTCACACTTCGGCGTGCGGGGACGCCTCTTTCCCGGAGTCAGAATCATGAGTCAGTACGGCATCAGCGATACGGATACCGAAGCGCTGAACTTCCACATCTACGGCGACGCCGACCTCGATAGCGCACCCGAACTGCTCCACGACTTCGATGCGCCCGACGGACAACGGCTTGCCGGCATCGCCTACGAGCTGGCCAGGGCCGACGGCGCGCAGGAACGCCACGCGCTCCTGCGCCCGGCATTGCGCGCGGCCGGCTTCGATACGCTTTGCTACCTGCGCGTCTCGCGCATCGGCGACACGTTCAATCGCATCGTCTACTTCAACGCGTTTTCCCCCGTCGGGTGGGCGCAACGCTATTTGCGCGAACGCTTCTACGAAATCGACGCGCGCCTCGCCTACTCCTGCCGCCATGAATGGCCGATGCTCTGGGACGTCGCGTCGATCGCATCGACACCGCCGCTCACCGGCATCGGATCGAGCAGCACGGGCAGCGCAAGCTCGCTCGCCATGCCGGGCACGTCGGCCGGGGCCCGCGAGGCACGCCTCGTTTCGGCCTCGCGCGAGGCGGGCATGCTGTCGGGCGTCTCCTTCGGGGTCGGCACGCCCGACGCGCTGGATTCGTGCGTCGCGATTTTTTCGAACTCGCAGCCGTCCAAGGCGCGCGTGCCCGACATGTCGATCGGTCATGCCTATGCCCTCGCCGTGGGCTTGCACGAGTTCCTCGCCTTGCGGGCGCCGCAAACCCACCGGCCCACCGGCGCCGCCGAGCTGAGCGACATGCAGCGCTCGATCCTCGAATTCGTCACGCTGGGGCTAAACGACAAGGACATCGCCGAGCGGCTCGGCACCTCGCACCACAACGTCGACTACTATCTGCGCCAGCTCAAGAAGCTCTATCACGCCACCAATCGCGTCCAACTCGCCTACATCGCCGGGCATGTCCTCGGCAGACGCGAGGCATGCCGCGGCGCAACCGTGTAGCCCGGTGCACGGCAACGCGCGGCACTACGACCGGCTCCATCCCCAGCGCGCAGCGAGATAGGCGAGCTGCGCGCGGTTTTCGACGTTGAACATCTTCTGCAGCATCTTGACGTGCTGGGTGACGCGGTGCACCGACAGAGCGACCTCCCCGGCAATCTCGTGATCGGACAGCCCTTTCACGAGCCGCTCGAGCACCGACGTTTGTTCGTCGGTCAGGGTGACGATGCGCGCCATGCGAGCGCATTCTTCGACAAAGGGCTGGACAATGCGACCGATCGTCAGGCTCGCCGCCAGCACCGTTCCCATCGTCCTGTCGTCGATCCAGCTCGTGTCGTTCGCCTCGGCGCTCAACGTCACGGCCACGCGTAAATCCGCGTGCGGGGCGGACAGACCGAGAATAAGGCCGCTGTGCATGGCATGTGCGCGTAATGTCGATAAAAGGCTGCGCACACGCGGCTCGGCCGTATTCGCGCGCGCCTCCAACTCACCGAGATTCCAAGTCACGGGAAGGCCGCTTTCGCGTAATGCAGCGAGCCGTGGATCGGTTTCATAGAGCCGGCTTTTCAAATAGAGGGTAGTAAACGCGACATTCCCCATCTCGCGCATGGCATAGGCACGCAAAATGCGCCGCCCAATGGTTTCCAATGCCATGTAGGAGAAGGTGGAAAACCCTGCCAGCTGTATGCGCTCGCGGCATTCGCGCAGGACGCACGCTTGCCGATCGAGCTGCGGCGTCGCGTCGAGCCGGCTCAAATGAGCCAGCGCGTCACCTTGCGAAAACCATACAAGCGCCGGAAATTCGTCATCGGATGTCATCAGCGAACAACCTCACCCACCGGTATCGTTTTTTTGCGTTTATTATTACGCGATGTTACGCGCCCGAACATAGACGAATCAAACTATGGGTTAAACAGCGTAACCTCAATCCTCGATCGGAGGCTCACCGATGCACTACCCTGCATTGCGCAAGGACGATTCAGCACTGGCTCCGCTTTCGCACTCGTGCGGTACCGAACCGGCGCCCGCCGGCCGAGGCCGAACGATCGAGGTCGTTTGGTGCAACGATCCGCGGCAGATGAGCCTCACCCAACGTCATGCACCGCGCCTCGGTATCGCCACAGCGCTCGCGGCCGCACAAAGCGCGCGCGAGCGTAGCCGGATGGTCAACGGGTTGCTGCACTTGATCGGATTTTCCACCTTTGCCTATTTCGCGCTCGAATTCTCGCGCGAGCGCGTCGAACGCTTGTTCTTGCACGAAGCGTTCATTCCCGGCACCTATCGTGGAGACTACGTGCGCGAACGTTATCACGATGTCGATCCGCGAACGATCGCGGCCCGCCAAGGCAGCCTGCCGCTTGTCTGGGACCTGCAGCAGTTGCATGCGCAACCGCCCGCCGATCATCGCAACGACGCCGCGCAAGCAGGGCTCGACGGCTTCATCAAGATGATGCGCGACGACGGCATGCGCAGCGGGCTCATGTTCGCCATGTCGATACCGGGTACGCGAATGCATGCGTTCATGAGCTTTACGGCCCAGCGCCGCACGCGCGATTGGATCACGTCGACGACGCTCGAGCAGGCGCTTACGATCGGCATGTCGGTCCATACGATCGCGTCGCAGCAATTGACCGCCGCGGCCCGCGAACGCACCGCCGACGGCCTTACCGAGTTCGAGCGCGAATTGCTGCTCGGCATTGCGGAAGGCGCATCGGACAAAGAAATCGGACGGCGCCTCGACACGAGTCCCCACAACGTCGACTATCACCTGCGCAAACTACGCAAGCGCTTCGGGGTGGCAAACCGCACCGAGCTGACCTACCTCACCTCGAAGCTAGAGCTGATTTGAAGCAAACGCGGCGACTAAGGCTAGCGCTCGCGCCCCTCGACGCCGGCGAGCGGCGCTAAGCTCGCCAGCCGTTCGAGCGTCACGTTGCCGCCGCAGGCCAGAACGGCCACGCGCGCGCCGCGCCCGAAGGCCAACCGGCTCTCGAACGCGGCCGCCAGTGCCACCGCACCACCGGGCTCCACGACGAGTTTTGCCTCGTCGAAATAGCGCATGCACGCCGACGCGATCCGCGCTTCGTCGACGGTCACGATGTCGTCGACATAGCGGCGAATCAGCGGGAATGTCAGATCGCCGAGACACTGCACCTTGATCGCATCGGCAATGCTTGCACTGGGCGCATCCATCGATACGCGCTGCCCGCTTCGGAACGATCTACATGCGTCGTCCTCGAGCGCGGGCTCCACGCCGATGACCGCGACGTGCGGGGCCACTTGCTTGATCGCCGCCGCCACGCCGGCGATCAGGCCGCCACCGCCGATCGGCACGAACACGGCCGCCGGCATCCGCTCGCCGCATTGTTGCAAGAGTTCGAGCCCGATCGATCCCTGCCCGGCCATCACGTGCCGGTCGTCGTACGGCGCGATGAGCGTATGCCCGTGCGATTGCGCGAGGTTTTCCGCCAGCGCGCGCCGCGCGTGCGAAGACGGATCCGCCATGACGACGCGCGCCCCCCATCCCTCGGTCGCCGCGATCTTCGCTTGCGGCACATCCGGCGACATGACGATCGTGGCGCGGATGCCGGCATCGGCGGCCGCTTTCGCGACCGCTTGGGCATGGTTGCCCGTGGAATAAGCCACCACGCCTCGCGCGCGCTCGTCAGGGGTGAGCGTCGCGACGCGCCACGTTGCACCGCGGATCTTGAACGAGCCCGTGGGAAGCAGGCTTTCGGCTTTGACGACGATCGGCGAACCTCCGGCCGTATGCCACCGACTCATGTCGACGAGCGGCGACGGCCCCAGTTTATCGGCGAGAAAATCCGCGGCCGCGCGGATGTCGGATAGCGGCAGATTCATTGGGCGGCCTCCTTGGCCGGCTCGGGTCCTGTCGTCAATTGTCGCTCCCAGATGGACATTTGAGAAAAACGAAGTTGACCGTCACCGATCATCTTCCTTATCCAAGTCGGAGAATACCTCACAGGCGCTGCGGAAATGGCCTTGTTCGATCTCGCGATTGCCCAACGCCAGAATCTTGAGCAATGCGAGCGTTTGTTCGTAGTCCTCGTAGGAGCGAACGTCCATGATGACAAGCTTGGCCTCGCCGTTCTGAGTGATGAGCATTGGTTCGCGGCTCTCCGAGATTTCTTTGACGATCTCGGCCGCATGGCTCTTGAGGTAGCTGATCGGTTTCACTTGGGATTTCATGACGGCCTCGCGTCGCGCAGACAAGACCGATCAAAGTTCGATTTCAGTCCTGCCGCGATGCAAAGATTTCAGCCGGTAGGGTCGCTCGAACCGCATGGCTCGTGCGCGACGAGGGCCCGTTTTAGGACTAAGAAACGCTGTCGCTAAGACGCACCATCGCTAGCCGCCCCCTCGCGCGTCGGCGCCGGAAAATGCACGCCGGCACGCTGCGCCGCTGCCGTAATATGCGCCTCGATGCTGCGCCCCGCCGCCTCGCAATCGCGCGCTTTCAACGCATCGAGAATCGCGCGGTGCTCGCGGTACGTCGATTGCAGCAATTCGCGCCGATAAAACGGCAAGCGCTGGCTCTCTTTCATGATCTCGCTGCTGCTGCGCAAGATCGCTTCGATCGCGCCATTGCCCGCCACGGCGACGATCCGCATGTGAAACGCGAAATCCAGCTGGGCCGCAGCGTCGAGATCGCCTTCCGTCAGCGCCTCGCGCAGTTGCTCCATGTTTTGCTCGAGCGCGCCGATCACCTCGTCGGTCATCGCCAGCGCCGCCATGCGAGCAGCGAACCCTTCGAGCGCGTAGCGCACCTGGTAGGTGTCGGGCAGCGACGACTGCTCGGCAAACCGCCACGCCGGCCCGGCCTCGGCGCGCGCACGCTGCACGTACACGCCCTTGCCCGCCCGGATCGTCAACATCCCGAGCGCCTCGAGCGTCGACAGCGCCTCGCGCAGCGCGGCGCGACTGATATCCAACTCCTCCGAGAGCTGGCGCTGCGCAGGCAGCGCACTGCCCACCGGGTACTCGCCGCGCTCGATGCGCTCGCGAATCGTCTCGGTCGCGCCTTCCGTCACCGTCTGGGTCGTACTTCTCATCGTGCTTGGACAATCGCCTGGTCGGACCAGTATTCTAGCGCGCCCCATCCCGCCGCCGCGCGCCGCGCCGCCTTCCTGTCACATTCGACGGGTATACCACTACGATCGCCGCCTTGACGCCACTATATCGGCTTCCTAATCTTCGCAATAAGTCGCGCGGTCTTACCAGTTAGACCAGACGATCGATCCCGCCACCATTTGGAGAAAGCCGTGCTCAGATTCATCAATTCGCTGTTCGGCCGCGTCATGATCGCGCTCGTGGCCGGGATCGCGATCGGTGCCCTATTCCCGCATTTCGGGCAATCGCTGCGGCCGTTCGGCGACGGCTTCCTCAAATTGATCACGATGATCATCGCGCCGATCGTCTTTTGCGTCGTCGTCAGCGGCATCGCCAGCGCCGGCAGCTTGAAGAAAGTCGGACGCGTGGGCGGCAAGGCGATCGTCTATTTCGAAGTCATGACATCGATCGCGCTGATGATCGGCGCCGTGCTCGCGCTCGTCTTGAAACCGGGCGCCGGCATGAACGTCGACGTTCACTCGCTCGACACGCAAGCCTTGACCACGTACACCGAGCACGCCAAAAGCCTCAAAGATGTCGCCGCCTTTCTGCTGAAGATCATCCCGAGCACCGCCTTCGATGCCTTCGCGAAGGGCGACATCCTGCAAGTGCTCGTGTTCGCCGTGTTGTTCGGCTCGGCGTTGTCCCTGCTCGGCGACAAAGCCAAGCGCGTGAGTTCGCTCATCGATGAACTCGCGCAAGTGTTTTTCCGCATCATGGGCTTCATCATCAAGCTCGCCCCGCTGGGCGTGCTCGGTGCCATCGCGTTCACGACGGGCACCTACGGCGTCGCCTCGCTCGAACAACTGGGCCTGCTCGTGCTCGTCTTTTACGCGAGCTGCGCGCTCTTCGTCGTCATCGTGCTCGGCGTGGTGATGAAACTCGCCGGCTTCAACGTGTTCAAGCTCGTGCGCTACCTGCGCGAAGAACTCGTGATCGTGCTCGGCACGGCGTCATCCGATGCGGTCTTGCCCCAAGTCATGCGCAAGCTCGAATGGATGGGCGTCAAGGATTCGACGGTCGGTCTCGTCATTCCCACCGGCTATTCGTTCAACCTCGACGGCTTTTCCATCTATCTGACGCTCGCCGTGCTGTTCATCGCGCAAGCCACGAACACGCCGCTGTCGATGCACGATTTGATCGTCGTCGTGCTGGTCTCGCTCGTGACGTCCAAGGGCGCGCACGGCATTCCCGGCTCCGCCATCGTGATTTTGGCGGCCACGCTCTCGGCGATTCCGGCCATTCCCGTCCTAGGCCTCGTGCTGATTCTTCCGGTCGATTGGTTTGTCGGCATCGCGCGTGCCGTGACCAACTTGATCGGCAACTGCGTGGCGACGGTAGTCGTCGCGTCCTGGGAGCGCGACATCGATCGGGCGCGTGCTCACCGCGTCCTCGATCAAGACCCCGAGCTTCGCTTCGTGCAAGAAGCCGCCCTGCCGGAACTCGATACGCCCGCTCACGGCGCTCCCGCTCTCTGAGCAAGCGCCCCGGCACGACCGCGCAGGACCGCGCAGGACCGCGTAGATCGCGCATAGCCGCGCACGACCCCACCGCCCATCCGACCGTCGAAAGAGGCCGCCCCGCCTCTTTCGCTCCATTTCCTCTTCGACTACCGAGCACATCATCATGGCCATTGCGACTCTCGATCCCAACGCCCCCGATTTCACGCGCCGCTGTCTGAATTTGGCCGATCCGCGCCTAGGTGCCAAAGCGCTGGCCGCGAGCGACGAATTCTTCGCGCCGAAAGAGCGGATGCTCGATCCCCAGCCGGCGGTGTTCATCCCCGGCAAGTACGACGACCACGGCAAATGGATGGACGGCTGGGAAACGCGCCGCAAACGCACGACGGGGCAGGATTGGTGTGTCGTCAAGCTGGCACGGCGCGGCACGATCGAAGGCGTCGACATCGACACCAGCCATTTCACCGGCAATTTCCCGCCCGCCGCATCGATCGAGGCCTGCGCCAGCACGAGCGAGCTGCCGCCCGACGACGCTCGCTGGCACACCGTAGTCCCGCCCACGGCGCTGCAAGGCAACCAGCATCACTATCTCGCCGTGCATCACGCCGACACGTTCACGCACATCCGCATCACGCTGTTCCCCGACGGCGGCGTGGCGAGGCTGCGCATTTACGGCCGCCCCGCGCTCGAGGATGCCCTCGCTTCGTCCGCCGCCGGCGAAGGGCTCGATCTCGCCGCCGCCGTCAACGGCGCCTATATCGTCAGCGCGAACAATCAGCATTTCGGCCTTGCATCGAACATGCTCCTGCCCGGCCGGGGCGTGAACATGGGCGACGGATGGGAAACGCGCCGGCGCCGCGAACCGGGCAACGATTGGGCGATCGTCGCCCTCGCGCGTCCCGGCATCATCCGCAAGATCGAAGTCGACACCGCATTCTTCAAAGGCAACTACCCCGACCGCTGCTCGCTGCAGGCGGCGTACGTCAAAGGCGGCACGGACGAATCGCTCGTCACGCAAGCCATGTTCTGGCCCACCCTGCTGCCCGAGCAATCGTTGCGGATGGACAACCAGCACTTTTACGAGCGCGAGATCGCCGCGCTCGGCGCGGTCACGCACGTGCGGTTCAACGTCTTCCCCGATGGCGGCGTCTCGCGGCTGCGCCTGTGGGGCGAGCCCGCCTAAGGAGGCCCCATGAGCCGCACGCTCCTGCTCGAACCCCTCACGCGGGCCGCGTTCGCCCCGTTCGGCGATGTGATCTCGCTCGACGGCGCCCGCCATTTCCCCATCAATGGCGGGACGACCGAGCGTTTTCACGATCTTGCGACGATCGACCTCGGCGAACCCGACGGACGCACGCTCGTGAACGTGTTTCGCGGACAACCGCGCGCGCTGCCGTTCGAGATCGCGATGATGGAGCGCCATCCGCACGGCAGCCAGGCGTTCATTCCGCTGTCGGACGTCCGCTACCTGGTGGTGGTCGCACCCAGCGGGCCCTTCGACGAGCGGCAAATGCGCGCGTTCGCCGTACAAGGGCGCGTGGGGGTGAACTACGCGCGCGGCGTCTGGCACCACCCATTGATCGCGCTCGATGCCGTGGCCGATTTCCTCGTCATCGACCGCGGCGGCAACCTGCCCAACTGCGACGAGATCGAGCTGGCGCAGCGTTATCGGTTGAGCTTCGACGAATTGGCCGTGACGTGATGCCCAGGCGCGGCGGGGCGACGCCACCGAGCCCCGCCCCCCTTGTGCCCCCGCTTTCCCCGCCCCCTCCCGCCCTCTGAGCGCTACCGCGATTGCCGGTAAAATGGCCGGCATGGACAAGTG
>NZ_JBQCIV010000026.1:0-24656 GCF_051953405.1 Trinickia sp.
CCGTGATGCGGCAGATACGTGCCGTCCGCCTGGAGAATCCAAAGCGTCACGGCTTTGCCGATCAACGCCTTCAGCTTGATTTCCTTGCCGCGAGTGGATATCGCATCGATAACGAATTCGTAATCGCGGCCCAGACGCGCGTGGCCTTTCACGTACATCGGTAATAGCCAGTCCGAGCCCAGTGGCGTATCGAGCTTGACTATTCGTTTGCGCTGCGCGCCACCGTACGATATCGCGTCGTAAAGCGTCGTGGCCCTCATCTCGCTTTTCCTTTTATTGGAAGCTTCTTCTTTTAATGCAAAGGCGAGATTCTAATCGATGGCAATGAAGAGGCAATCGGTGCGTCGAAAAAACAACTTCATTCTCGGGCAACGAATCGACGCCATGATTTGCGCGCAGCAAAAAATTCCGAGATTTAAGAATTCCGCGGCGACTGTTGCGGTATTTTTTTCCGAGCACGCTGCTGCCAGTCGGCGCGAAGCCATCGCACTCGGTTTTCGTTGGCTACGAATGGCGCGTCATTCCCTACACGGAACGATTCCAATTCGAACGGCGCTCGCCGCGCGGCGACAGGCATCGATTCCCGTCACCGCGCCCGACGAACCTCACCCCAACCGTTCGCAAATCGCCTTAGTCGCCGTCGCCGCATTCAGCGTATAAAAATGCAGCCCCGGCGCGCCTTCCTTCACGAGCCGCTCGCAAAGCTGCGTGACGACATCGAGCCCGAACGCGCGTATCGCTTCTTTATCATCGCCGAAGCTCTCCAACCGCTTGGCGATCCAGCGCGGCACTTCCGCGCCGCACATTTCCGAAAACCGCATCAGTTGCGAGTAGTTCGTGATCGGCATGATGCCCGGCACGATCGGCACATCGACACCGAGCTTGCGCGCCTCGTCGACAAACCGGAAATACGCATCGGCGTTATAGAAGTACTGCGTAATCGCCGCATTCGCGCCCGCTTTCACTTTGCGCGCGAAGTTCTCGATATCGTGCTTCGGCGAGCGAGCCTGCGGGTGATACTCCGGGTAGCCCGCCACTTCGATATGAAACCAGTCGCCATGCTCCGCGCGGATGAAGGCAACGAGTTCGGACGCATAGCGCAATTCGCCCACTTCGCCCATGCCCGAAGGCAAATCCCCGCGCAATGCGACGATATGGCGAATGCCATTCGAGCGATAACGCTCGAGAATCGCACGCAAGCTTTCCTTCGACGAACCGATGCACGACAAGTGCGGCGCGGCTTCCAAGCCGTCCTTCGCCATGTCGAGCACCGTGTCGAGCGTGCCTTGCTGGGTAGAGCCGCCCGCGCCGAACGTCACGGAAACGAACTTAGGTTTGAGCAGCGCCAACTGAGCGCGCGTGGCGCGCAGCTTCTCGACGCCGTCAGGCGTCTTCGGCGGAAAAAATTCGAATGAGATTTCGATGGGATTCATGATCCGGTTGATCCGGTATATGACCGAGCCGCGAAAGGCCGAGATGCGAAAGGCCTAGCCGCGAACAGCCGAGCCGCGTCGATCGGAGCCGCGATCAGCCCAGACTCCGATTGCCGAAGATCAATGCCGACAGCAACCACGACACGATGCTGTACAGGATCGAGCCGAAGAACGCCGACCAAAATCCCGAAACCTCGAAGCCCTTGAGCAGCGACGCCGCGAGCCAGAAACACAAGGCGTTGACGACGAGGATGAACACCCCGAGCGTCACAATCGTGACGGGCAACGTCAGCAGGATCAGCACGGGCCGAAGCACCGCGTTGATCAAGCCGAGCACGAGCGCGACGACGAGCGCCGTGCCGAAGCTGCGAATGTGAATCGACGGCACGAGGTAGGTGATGATCAACAGTGCGAGCGCGTTGATCACCCAAGTCAGCAGCACGGTCATGGCGAGATTCCTTCGGCGTGACGGTCGATCGCGTGAATCGCGTCGATCGAGTCCAGGGTTGTCGGACGTTTGACGGCAAGACGGCTTCGAACGGCCGCGCGTTACCGCGCGGCTCGGTACTGCGTTAAACGTGACGGCTATCGGAACGGCAACGCCGCTCTCGATGCACGCCGCCCGGCGCGGGACACGCCACGCGCGACGCGGGCGGCCCTCGCCGTTTGCTCGATCCGATCAATAACGATAATGATTCGGCTTGAACGGGCCGTTCTTATCGACACCGATGTAGCTCGCTTGCGCATCCGACAGCTCCGTCAGATTCGCACCGATGCGGGCCAGGTGCAGACGCGCGACCTTCTCGTCCAGATGCTTCGGCAGCACGTACACCTTGTTCTCGTACTGGCCGCCGCGCGTGAATAGCTCGATTTGCGCGAGCGTTTGGTTCGCGAACGAGTTCGACATCACGAACGACGGGTGGCCCGTCGCGCAACCGAGGTTCACGAGGCGCCCTTCGGCCAGCAGGATCACGCGCTTGCCGTCCGGGAAGATGATGTGGTCGACTTGCGGCTTGATGTTTTCCCACGTGTATTGGCGCGTGGACGCAACATCGATTTCCGAATCGAAGTGGCCGATATTGCAGACGATCGCGTTGTGACGCATCGCCTTCATGTGGTCGTGGCCGATCACGTGATAGTTGCCCGTGGCCGTCACGAAGATGTCGGCCTTATCGGCCGCGTAATCCATCGTGACCACACGGTAGCCTTCCATCGCGGCCTGCAACGCGCAGATCGGATCGATTTCCGTCACCCACACCGTCGCGCCAAGCCCACGCAGCGATTGCGCGCAGCCCTTGCCCACGTCGCCGTAGCCGGCCACGACCGCGATCTTGCCCGCGATCATGACGTCGGTGGCGCGCTTGATCCCGTCGACGAGCGATTCGCGGCAGCCGTACAGGTTGTCGAACTTCGACTTCGTGACCGAATCGTTGACGTTGATGGCCGGGAACGGCAGGCGCCCGTCCTTTTCCATTTGATAGAGGCGATGCACGCCCGTCGTCGTTTCCTCGGTCACGCCCTTGATCTGCGCGAGACGCTTCGAGTACCACGAACCGTCGATCTCGAGATGACGCTCGATCGACTTGAACAGCGCGATTTCTTCCTCGTTCGTCGGCTTGGCGATGACCGAGCGGTCCTTCTCCGCCTTCGAGCCGAGAATCAGCAGCAGCGTGGCATCGCCGCCGTCGTCGAGGATCATGTTGGCGAACTCGCCGTTCGGCCATTCGAAGATGCGGTGCGAGTACTCCCAGTATTCGTCGAGCGATTCGCCCTTGAAGGCGAACACCGGCGTGCCCGACTGAGCGATGGCCGCCGCGGCGTGATCCTGCGTGGAGAAAATGTTGCACGACGCCCAGCGCACGTCGGCGCCCAACGCCTTGAGCGTCTCGATCAGCACGCCCGTTTGAATCGTCATGTGCAGCGAGCCGGCGATACGCGCGCCCTTGAGCGGCTGCGCGGCCTTGTACTCTTCGCGAATTTGCATGAGACCGGGCATTTCGGTCTCGGCAATCGTCAGTTCCTTGCGACCCCAATCGGCGAGCGACAGGTCGGCAACGATGAAATCTTGGTTTTGCTTCGAATCGATAACTGCGGCGTTCATCACGCCCTCCTTTTCTAAATGAGTTCTAGAAAAATTGACGTGAGCGCCGTTCGATGGAGCGACATACCCGCGCAGCCGAGGCTGCGACGTGCATACCGTCCGATTGAAGTTCCCGAGCCTGGCGGAGTGGTCCGTCGCAACGCTCCTCGGAAACGCGGCAATTGTAGCAAAAAACGTCGGGCGAGCCAGCATGCATCGGCATCGAGAATTTTCGTGTCGCGAAGCAGGGGGCTCGACGCTCAAACTGATCCGCTTCCAGTCCATGCCCAGGAGATCTCATGTCGAACAATTGGAATCGCTTTTTCAACGCGGAACCGAAGGGTTATCTCCAAGAGCATTTCATGACGGCCGTCGGAATTCGGCGATTGGCGCCCGGCCCTCAATCGTTCGACATCCACCATCAGGTGGTGCAGGGCTACAAAATCGCCAGAGTGGATGCGTGGGACGCGTCGAGCCGCGATGACGAGCCCCTGGACGGGTATTGGGTGCCGCAAGGCCAATCGTGCCTTATCCCGCGCGTAGCCACTCAGTCGCGCCATGTCTTTACTGCCGACTTCAGCGGATGCTCGATCCTCGTCGATCAGGTCAGCCCTAATCAGTACCGCGTCTACCATGTCCAAGCCGGCAGCAGCTATATCTACCAGGAATACCTCGAGGCCACCCGATACTCGCACGGCCTGGGGCTCGCTGCCGCAATGACGTTCGGCGATTACGCCGCAGCGTGCGACGCATGCAAGACCCTGTGCGGGCGCGAGCAAACGCGTGGCTTCGCGTTCCTCAAATTCGAGAGCGGCCGCTGGTGGATCTACGTGCAAGGTCAGAACGGCGTGGGCATCTACTATAGAAATGGACAATTTGCCCTAACAGGTCCGCAGACGATCTCGGGAGGCGTGCGCATTCCGGTCGCCGACCTCACCCGCGAGGTGCCGCGCGTGTTTGGGCGGCAAGATCGCACCGACTTGCCGGTGCCCACGCGCCGCAGCGTGTATAGCCACACGCCCGCAGCCGCGCAATTGGGCGCTTACACGCCGGCCCGCGCCAAGCAAGCGCGCATCTTCTCGCGCTATCTGCCGAACGACGAGCTTTGGTGAGGCGAAAGAAGGTCGCGCACGTTCGGCGCGAACCGCCCGCTACCCGAGCGTCGCGGCAAGCAGCGGAGCCAGCAACACCATGACGACGCCGGCGATCATCATCGTGAGGCTCGCGATCACGCCTTCCTCGCTGCCGAGTTCGCGCGCCTTGGCCGTGCCCACGCCGTGCGCGGCCGCACCGAGCATCGCGCCGCGAGCGAGCCGGCTGCGCAGCGGCAAGAACAGCAGGACCAGTTCACCGAGCAGCATGCCGCAGACGCCCGTCGCGATCACGAACAGCGCAGTCAGTTGCTTCGGTGCGTGGATCTGATCCGATACGGCCAACGCGAACGGCGTCGACACCGAGCGCGTCATGAGGCTGCGCGCGACATCCGGAGCTAAGTGCAACAACTTGGCGAGCGCGAACGAACCACCGACGGCCACGACGATCCCCACCGTGACGCCTGCCGTCAGCGAGATCCAGTGACGGCGCATCAAGTCGCGATATTCGTAGATCGGCAAGGCGAAGGCGACGGTCGCGGGCCCGAGCAGCCACATGAGCCAGCGGGTATCGGCGAAGTAGACCGAGTAGGGAATCCGCATCGCGAGCACCACGGCGGCCAGCATCGCGGGCACGATGACGAGCGGCGTCAGCCAGGCTCGCTGGTAGCGGGCGTACAGGCGCTTGGCCACCACGTAGAACGCGATCGTCAGAACGAAGCAGGCTGCCGCCACCCACCGCGGGCCCGCTTCGGTCACGGGCCAGGACAAGGCTGCTGAAATCGACATGGTTGTTTCCCTCGCTTATGGCGTGCGGCGCGGCACGTGGCGCCCCGCTTTAGGCCGCATGGATCGCGCGAGCCGCGAGCGCACGGCGCGTCGCAAGCCGGCGTTCGAGCCGCACGGCCTGATCGACGGTGAACGCAACGGCCACCAGCACGGTCAGCGTCCCGGCGACGACCACGAGCGCGAGGCGCCATCCGTCGGACTTGAAGAGCCCGCCGTATTGCACGACGGCGACAGCCGCGGGAACGAAGAACAGCAGCAAATCGGAGAGCAGCCAGTCGGCTCCGGCCTTGATCCAGCGCGGCGCGACGCCGCCCGTCAGCAGCAGGACGAGCAACGCCGCCAGGCCGATCACGCTGCCCGGCACCGGCAAGCCGAGGTGCCGCGACGCGAAATCGGCGACGAACCAGACGGCGGCCAGAAACGCGGTCTGCGCCACGATGCGGGCCGCGCCGCCCAAGCACTCGATCGATTTCGTGTTCATGGCAAAACTCCCTATTGACTCCACAACGAAATGGTAAGAGTCCGTCGACTATAAATAAAATGACTTAAACTTATCGACATCATTCCAAATTGGAACTTCAGAGGGCACCTCGTCATGGAGCTACGCGCACTGCGCTATTTCGTGGAAGTGGTCCGGCAGCAAAGCTTCACGCTTGCCGCCGAGCGGATGTTCGTCACGCAGCCCACGATCAGCAAGATGGTCAAGGCGCTCGAGGAGGAGATCGGCGCGCCGCTGCTGCTGCGCGAGGGTCGTCAGATGGTGTTGACCGACGAGGGACGCATCGTCTTTCAGCGCGGGCAGGACGTCCTCGCCTCCTATGCGCAGTTGCAGGCGGAACTCGACGACGTGGGCACGCTCGGCCGCGGCGCGTTGACGATCGGTATTCCACCGATGGGCGGCTCGTTGTTCACGCCCGTCATCGCCGAATTCCGCCGGCGGCATCCGAAGATCGAACTGAAGCTGTTCGAACAAGGTTCGCGAGCGATCGAGGCCGCGCTGCTCGCCGGGGATATCGAATTCGGCGGCGTGCTGCTGCCCGTCGATCCCCAAGTGTTCGACGTCCTGCCGATGTCGCTCCAACGGCTGTGGGTGGTGGCGCCGCACGGTTCGCGCTTCGACACGCTGCGCGAAGTGCGCCTATCCGATCTCGCGTCGGAGCCTTTCGTCTACTACGGCGAAAGCTTGGCGCTCAACGATGTCGTCACGCGCGCTTGCCGCGACGCGGGCTTCGCGCCCCAGATCGTCTCGCGCAGCAGCCATTGGGATTTCATGGCCGCGCTGGTGCGCGCCGGCGTCGGCATCGCCCTGCTGCCGGCGCCGTATTGCCGGCGGCTCGATCCGGCGTATTTCACGTGCCGCCCCGTGATCGAGCCCGAGATCCGCTGGGAGATGGCCATCGCGTGGCGCAAGAGCGGCTACCTCTCTCACGCGGCGCGCGCCTGGCTCGAGGTCGCGCGCGAAACGCTGCCGGGGCAACCGGGCGACGAGTTCGTCTATACGACGCGCTCGGATAACTTCGACGAATCCGCCGCTGGCGACTGAACGCTAACGCGAGCGCAGAGCGAATCCTCTACACCGAGCGCGCCGCGCAAACCTATCATTGAGCCAGACGCGCATGCGCGTGCAAGCCTTGCCGCATACCGATCGAACACCGACGCATCCCCCTTCGCTAGACCATACGCGGCTCGCGCGCCGAATGTCGAACGCGCGCCCGAATGCGTCGCACGCCGCCAAGGAGACACGCAAATGGAACCGCAAGCCCCGCCGGCCACCCACGAAGTCACGAATCAAGTTCCGCCGCTCGAGCACTACAACCTCTACGAATGCGATGCCGTTCTGACGGCCGCCGTCGAACGAGAAGGCGCCGCCTGGCATGCGCAGGCGCTTGCGCGCGACGGCGCCGCGCTCGGCACGCCCGAGGTCATCGCGCTCGCTAGCGCAGCCAACCGGCACGAACCTGAGCTTTCCACCTTCAGCCCGCGCGGCGAGCGTATCGATACGTTGGAGTTTCATCCGAGCTGGCATCGCCTGCTCGCGCAGCTTCGGCAGGAGGGGCTGCACGCGTTGCCGTTCGACACGCCGCGCGCAGGTGCGATGGTCGCGCGTTGCGCCGGTTATTTTCTGCATGCGCAGCTCGAGTCCGGCTCGCTGTGCCCGCTGACGATGACCTTTGCCAGCATCCCCGTCCTGCGGCGAGAGCAGGCGCTCTTCGCGCAGCTCGCCGAGAAGCTCTATGCGCGCGAACACGATCCGAGCGATGCGCCGCTCGAGCGCAAGCGCGCCATGATGATCGGCATGGGGATGACGGAAAAGCAAGGCGGCTCGGATGTGCGCACGAACGCAACGCGCGCGCGAGCGCTGGGCGCCGGCTCGGGACGCGGGGCCGAGTACCGCCTCGTCGGCCACAAATGGTTCTTCTCCGCGCCGCAATGCGATGCGCACCTCGTGCTCGCGCGCACGAACGCCGATGCGCCGATCTCCTGCTTTTACGTGCCGCGCTACACGCCCGACGGCAGCCGCAACGCGATTCGCGTCCAACGTCTGAAGGACAAGCTCGGCAATCGCTCGAATGCGAGCGGCGAAGTGGAATTCGTCGATGCCTATGGCGTCATGATCGGCGACGAAGGGCGCGGCGTGCCGACCATCATCGAAATGGCGAACTACACGCGGCTCGATTGCGTGATCGGCAGCGCCGCGCTCATGCGTGCGGCACTCGTGCAAGCGATTCATCATGCGCGCCACCGCGTCGCATTCTCGCGGCGGCTCGTCGATCAGCCGCTCATGCGCAACGTGCTCGCCGATCTCGCGCTCGAAACCGAAGCGGCGACGGTGCTGTTCATGCGGCTCGCGCGCGCATTCGATGCGCATCTGGCCGCAGAGCGCGCGGGTACCGGCGAAAGCGACGTCGAGCGCGCCTGGCGGCGGATCGTCACGCCGGCGGCAAAGTTCTGGGTCTGCAAACGTGCACTGGCATTCACCGGCGAAGCAATGGAGGTGTGGGGCGGCAACGGTTACGTCGAAGAAGGCCCGATGGCACGCTTTTATCGCGAAGCGCCCGTCAACTCGATTTGGGAAGGATCGGGCAATGTCATGTGCCTCGACGTGCTGCGGGCATTGGAACGCGATCCGCCAGCCGCGCATGCGCTGCTCGACGAATGGCGGGCCGATGCGCAAGACGCCGCGCCCCTCGTCGCGGCGCTCGACGCGCTGCAGGCAACGCTCGCCGCTCCCGCCGAACACCGCGAAGCGAGCGCGCGACGATTGGTGCAGCAACTCGTACTGTGCGCGCAAGCGGTCTTGATGCTGCGTTCATCGCCCGACGAGCGCGCACACGCTTTCATCGCGACTCGGCTGGCGGATACGAACGCGGGGCTCGCTAGCGGCCGTGTGTACGGCACCCTTCCCGCGACATTCGATCACCGCGCCATCGTTGCGGACGCGTTACGCATCTGAACATGGCGAACCGAATGCGAAACACGCGAGCGAATTCCGCTGCGAAATCCTCGCGCGTACCGACAATCTTCAAGAGCGCACACGATTGAAAAACGACTTGCCCGGCGCGATCGACCTCGACGCATTGCTGCTGTCGCAGCGCGAGGCGCATGCGCGCGAGCCCTACCCGCCGTGGGAAACACGCGCGGCGCATCTGAAAGCCCTGCGCGCGATGCTGCTCGATCGCACCGATGAACTTGCCGACGCGCTGAACGCCGATTTCGGCCAGCGCGCCAAGGCGGAGCTCATGCTCTCCGAGCTATGGCTCGCGAAGAGCGAGATCGATTCGGCATTGCGGCACGGCAAGCACTGGATGAAGCCGCAGCGGCGCGCTACCGGCATTTGGCTGCGCCCCGCCACGGCGAAGGTCATCCCGCAGCCGCTGGGGGTGATCGGTATCGTCGCGCCCTGGAACTATCCGATCCTGCTTGCCGTCGGCCCGTTGATCGGTGCGCTCGCGGCCGGCAACCGCGCGATCGTCAAGATGTCGGAACTCACGCCCCGCACCGCCGAGCTGTTTCGTCAATTGATCGAATGCACTTTCGCATGCGAACACGTGGCCGTCGTCACCGGCGATGCCTCGGTAGGCGCCGCGTTCTGCGCGCTGCCGTTCGATCATCTGATCTTTACGGGCTCGACGGCCGTCGGGCGCGAAGTCATGCGCGCCGCCGCGGCCCATCTCACGCCCGTTACGCTCGAATTGGGCGGTAAATCGCCGGCGATCGTCGGCCCGCATGCGCGCTTCGATGCGGCCGTGGACAGTATCGTCGCCGGCAAGACGCTCAACGCCGGCCAGACCTGCATCGCACCCGACTACGTGCTCGTGCCGCGCGGGATGGAGCAAGCGTTCGTCGATCGCGCGCGAGCGCGCGTCGCTCGGCTCTACCCCGACTTCGCCCGCAACCGCGACTACACGACGCTCGTCAGCGCCCGGCACTTCGATCGCATGCGCACACTCGCAGACGAAGCCGCCGCTGCAGGCGCGACGCTTCATCCGCTTACCGATACCGCGCCCGATGATGCGCGCAGGCTATTCCCGCCCTACGTCGTGACGAACGCGCCCGAGACTTGCGCGCTGATGCACGAGGAGATCTTCGGCCCGCTGCTGCCGCTCGTGCCGTACGACACGCTCGACGACGCGCTGCGCTACGTCAACGCGCGGCCGCGCCCGCTCGCGCTCTACCTGTTCGACGACGAGCGCGCAACGATCGACCGCGTGTTGCATGAAACAGTTTCGGGCGGGGTCGCGGTCAACGAAACGCTGCTGCACATCGCATGCGAGGGGTTGCCGTTCGGCGGGGTGGGCGCGAGCGGCATGGGCGCCTACCACGGATACGACGGCTTTGCGGCGTTCTCGAAGATGAAGCCGATCCTCATGCAACCGCGCATCAACGCGCGGGCCTTACTACTGCCGCCCTACGGACGACGCTTTCACGCCATCATGCGGCTCATGTTCAAGCTCTGACATTCGGGCGCCGTGCGCCGCGCAACGTTCGGCCGAGCGACAGGCGCCCGCCCGAGGCAGGCGACCCGTCAAACGGGCCAGAGCGGCCCTTCTTGCATCGCACCGATTTGCTCGCGCAACTCGAGCACGCGCTCTTCCCAGTAGCGCTGCGTGTTGAACCACGGGAAGGCGGCCGGAAACGCGGGGTCGTCCCAACGCCGGGCGAGCCAAGCCGCGTAGTGCATGAGCCTGAGCGTGCGCAGCGCCTCGACCAAGTGCAGCTCGCGCGGCTCGAACTCGCAGAAATCTTCGTAACCCGCGAGCAGATCGGCCAGTGCGCTCGACGCCTCGGCGCGCCCGCCCGGCAGCAGCAGCCAGAGGTCCTGGATGGCCGGGCCCATTCGGCTGTCGTCGAAATCGACGAAATGCGGACCGGCATCGGTCCACAGCACGTTGCTCGCATGGCAATCGCCGTGTAGCCGCAGGTGGATCACCTCGCCCGCGGCCTCGAAGGCGCGCTCGACGCCTTCCAATGCGAGCGTCGCCGCGGCTTCGTATGAGGCGCGCAGCTCGGGCGGCACGAAGGCATGCGATAACAGAAATTCCAGCGGCTCACGGCCGAAGCTGGCGATATCGAGCGTGGGCCGCGCCCCGTAAGGCTGCCGTTTGCCAACCGTATGAATGCGACCGATGAAGCGTCCCATCCATTCGAGCGTGTCGCGCCGGTCGAGATCGGGCGCGCGTCCGCCCCGCCGCTCGAAAATCGCGAACCGGAAGCCGTCGAACGTATGCAACGTGCGGCCGTCGATTTCGCGCGCCGGTACGGCGGGAATCTCGGCCTGGGTGAGTTCGGCGACGAACGCATGCTCCTCGAGAATCGCTTCGTCGGACCATCGATGCGGACGATAGAACTTCGCGACGACCGGGGGCCCATCCTCGACGCCGACTTGATAGACGCGGTTTTCGTAGCTGTTGAGCGGCAGCAGACGGCCGTCGGTGCGCACGCCGGTGGTGGCCAGCACGCTATCGAGCGCGTCGAGCACGCATTCCGGCGTAAGCCGGGTGAAGGGGTGCCCGGCTTGGCTGCCGTGCACGTCGGGGGAATCGGAAAAAGGCTCGTTCATGCCGGCATTGTGCCCCATCGGCACACAGCCCGGCTCACTACCTCGCGGCTACCGCGCAGCGATACACAAACCGACTGTCAATGGACAAGCGATCCAGCCGGGCGGGCGACGAGTTCGCCCGTGTCGATCAGATCTTCGAGAAAGAACGGCTCGGTATTCAATTGCAGCGACGCACCGGGCTCGCCGGCATACCAAACGACCATCGCCATATCGCCGAGTATGCGCATGACGATTCCGCGCGCGCCCGATGGCACGGCCATATGCACCGACCTGACGATCGAACCGATTTGCATGATGTCTCCCCTCCGGGGCGTTGAACGATGACTCGATTGTTCACGGAACCGGCCAACCGGGAAAGCCGAATGTAAAGCCGTATTAACCGCTATTTCTCGCGATCGTCCTTACAAAACGCTGACCATCCAGATAGCGAGAGCGACGCATGTCCGTCCTGTTGCGCGCCTCTCGGATCCTGCCGCTGCCAACCCCAATTTCCCCCGCAGTACCTTACGCGTACGTGGCGGTATAGTCCAAGCATACCGCGCGACGCGATGTCGCGGTCACCGCACTGCAGCAATGCAGCCGATACGTCGCACGATTCGCGCACGGCACAGCGATTGCGTGCCGGAACGAAAGGGCGTCGCGCGTCGTTCGGCAGCGGTGCGTCGGGTGCGGTTCGGAATGGGAGATCGAACGATGAACGAGCTATTCTCATGCAGCACACGGCGCATGCGGCCCATACAAGGCGTGGGCTCGCTTGGCGCCGCCGGGCTCGCCCTGGCGCTGACACTGGCAGCCTGTGCGCACACCGGCGTCGACGACGTCAAACCCACCGCCACGACGGCCTATCATTCGAGCGCGCCCGCCGCGCCGCAACCCTCGCCGGCCGCGCCCGCACCGGCTCGAGAATGACGGGCCGGCGCTAAGCGCCTCTCATACGTGCGCTGCCCGCGTCGGCGCGCTTGGCCGATCGAAGGCCGCGCGCCGCCGAATTGTGCGGCCCTCTTTCTTGCCATCGCTGTGCGCCGCGTCTCCTATACTCGATCCACGCATACGCACATTCGCAGCGCTTAGCGCGCGGCGAGACAAGGGGGAGACCAGCATGCCGACGACCTATTTCACGATCAGCGATTTCATTCTCGTGATTCCCATGGCGCTCGCGGGCGCGCTCTTCCTAGGCGCGCTGCCCACGTCGTCGCGCTTCGTCCACAACGTCCTGCGTGTGCTCGGTGCCGTGCTCGGCGTCGTGTTCGCCGTCGTGCTCGTCGAAGGCTTGCCGGCGCTCATGTAGTGCCGCCCCACGCCGGATCGATCGACACGGGGGCGGCTCGGCCGGCGGCGCGCGTCAGATGCGCTGATCGGTGGAGGGCTTTTCCCAAAGGTTGATGCCGCCTTCGGTCGCATAGCGATCGATCTCGGCGATCTCCTCGCTCGAAAACGCGAGGTTAGCGAGCGCGCCCACGTTCTCGCGCACCTGCTCCGCGCGGCTCGCGCCGATCAGTGCCGACGTCACGCGGGCGTCGCGCAGTACCCACGCAAGCGCCATTTGCGCGAGGCTTTGCCCGCGCCGCTTTGCAATCTCATTCAGTTTGCGCACATGCTCGATATTTTCGCGGCTCAGGTGACTCTGCTGCAACGAGCCGCCGCCCGGTTTGTTGATGCGGGCATCGTCGGGCACACCGTTCAGGTACTTCGACGTCAGCAGACCCTGCGCAAGCGGCGTGAAAGCGATGCAACCGCTGCCCACCTCTTCCAGCGTGTCGAGCAGTTCGCTCTCGACCCAGCGATTGAGCAGGTTGTATGAAGGCTGATGAATGAGCAGCGGCACCTTGTGTTCGCGCAGCAGCGATTGCATCTCCCGTGTCTTGGCGGCCGAGTACGAAGAAATGCCGACGTACAGCGCCTTGCCTTGATGCACGGCGCTGGCCAGCGCAGCGGCCGTTTCCTCCAGCGGCGTATCGGCATCGAAGCGGTGCGAGTAAAAGATGTCGACGTAATCGAGCCCCATGCGCCGCAAGCTCTGGTCGAGGCTAGCCAGCACATATTTGCGCGAGCCGCCGCCTTGGCCGTACGGACCGGGCCACATGTCCCAGCCCGCCTTCGTCGAAATCAACAGTTCGTCGCGATAGGGGCGAAAGTCGTCCTTGAACAGCCGGCCGAAATTCGTTTCTGCGCTGCCGTAGGGCGGCCCGTAGTTGTTGGCCAGATCGAAATGCGTGATGCCGAGGTCGAACGCGGTGCGCAAAATTTCGCGCTGGGTCGAGAGCGGCGTCGTATCGCCGAAGTTATGCCACAGGCCCAGCGAGAGCGCGGGCAGCTTCAACCCCGAATGGCCGCAAGTGCGGAATTGCATGTCCGAGTAACGCGTGGATGCAGCTTCATAGGCCATGAGAATCCTCGGTGAGTACGCGGGTGGATGGATCGGCGGCGGTCGCCGCGCAACGAAAAGGGTGCGAATCGATGGACACTTTCACGACAAGTTTCATACACTGCCCGGTGCTCGAACCATCGAAGAGAATGTCCATGTCCAAAGCCATCTCACTGGCGTTGATTGCGGGCGGCGTCGTGCTGCTTTACTTTGGCGGCCAGTCGTTTCACTCGCTTTCCAACGACGTATCTCGCGTCGTAACCGGCGCGCCCACCAACAAAACGATCTGGCTGATCGCGGGCGGCGTGGCGGCTACGCTCGCCGGCCTCATCGGCCTGACGGTTTCCTCCGGCAAGCGTTGAGCGCATCGGGCGGCGTGCATTGGCCCCCCGGCGGCAACCGCACACGCCGGCCGCACCTTGCTCAAATCGCGACTTCGGGCTTCGCAGCAGAGCGCGTGCCGGGCAGCGGAACGTTGCTCGCGCCGTGGTAGGTGAACACGAGCGAAAACTTCACGTCGTCGGTCAGGTTTTGCCCCGCCGAGTGCAACGTGTTGCAATGAAAGAAGACGACGTCGCCGGGCTCGAGTTCGGGCGAGACGGCCGTGCGGATCAACGCCTCGTTCTCGGGTAAGTCGGCGCGGAAAAACTTTTGCGCATCGAACCGCTCCGAGGTGAATGTCATCGCATGCGAGCCGGGCACGAACCAAAGCCCGCCGTTGCGCACCGTCTCCTTGCCCAGTGCCAGCCACGTCGACACGAGATCGTCCCGCTCGAACGACCAATACCGCGCGTCGCGGTGCCAGCCCGTCAGGCTGCCGTATGCGGGATGCTTTGTCATCATGCAATTGTGGTGCGCCCGGGAAAGCCGCGGTGCCTCCCCAAAATACAATTCCATCCAGCCCTTGATTTCCGATGCGCTCGCCCACTCGCGAAACAAGTTGTCGCGCACATACGCGTCGAGAAGGCGCCGGACCGTGTGTCCGCCCGGCGCATGCTTCGATTCCGGCGCGCCCGGATAGCGCAAGTCGGCTTCGTATTCGATCGGTTGCGCCGCCTCGCGTAATTGCTGCAAAGCAATATCCTTGAGCACCGCACACCGTTCTGGCGGCACGAGACCTTTCACGACGACGAAGCCGCGCTCGCGCAGCTCATGCACTTGTTCTTTTTTCGATTGTGCTGACATGAAATCTTCCTTGGCTTAAGCGGGCCGCTTGGGGCGCAAACATTTCATTCTAAAGCGCGCGCGGTCGGTGCGTCGTGGCACCTCACCGGGGCGAGGGTCGCCACGACTTACACCCGTCACGATTCGCGTGTAGGCTGCGTTGCATGTTGTCCGTCAGCCCCAGCGTCTTGCGACCCCGATTTAGGTCGCCCCTTGACGCCCTCTCCCAGGATCTTGCCCCCGTCGTGCATATCGGCCCACGCGTGTTTTTCCTGCGCTTGGCACGTTTGATGCATCGATGCGCCGGCCTCGCCCCGATCGCGAGCGCGCTTACCGCTTTCTCTTACTATGCATAAACGTCTCGCCTCTCGTGATAACCGGACCCGGACGACGCTCAACGCGGCCCGGTCCGTCCCTCGGTCTTCGGTGCGCTCGCTGCGGCACCACGCCGCGCGCCATGACGCGCTTTCGCGCCGCGACGCCGCACCGGCGCGGCCCCGCGATGCGGGTGGATCGCTGCGCACATGGCTGCTTGCCGTCTTCTCCGCCTTGCGCAGCGGTACGCGCGCGCGCCGCTTGCTGCTGCGAGGGCTCCTGCGCCGCTCGGCAGCCCGACGCGCGGCCGGCGCGGGCGCGACGCGAACCTTGGCGGGCAGTCGGCGGCCGCGTCGGCTTTCGGCCAGTGCGGGGTGGTTTGTCTTCGCCGCCCGCTAGTTGCGCGATAGCCGTTCATTCAGCCGCCACCTCGTTTCGGCGACGGTTCGCCGGCCTGCGGCCCGGTGGCGCAAGCGTAAAATGAGTCACTCGATATCGATTGGCCCGGCTGCAGCTAGCCGGGATGCGCCATGAATACGCCTTCTCCCAACGGGCATCCACACAAGGGGCCGTCCAAGCGCACCCTCAACGTGCTCACTGCGCTCGTGGGGGTCGGCACGCTCGCGGCCGGCATCGGCTGGCTCGTCTATAGCTGGATGACCGACCTCGAAGTGCCTTACTTCGCGATTCCGCTCGTGCTGTGCGTGCCCGTCATCGCCGCGGTTGCCTTTCGGAATTGCTGGGATTGAGCCGCCGGCGCGGCGGCATGGACCTTGCGCGACCTTCGCATCCGATTCGGCTTTGACGGAGGAAGGCTCATGACGACGCTATCGACTTCTCGCGGCCAAACGCCGCGCACCTTCGCCGGTCACGCGGCCAACGCCGACGACGAGAAACGGCCGACGCAGCCCGATTCGCCGGCGACCGGCACGCAGCACAAGCCGCGCGGCGAGCCGGAGAGGCCGACCGACAAACCGCTGCCCGATCTACCCAATCCGACCGAGGTCGGCGAAGACGAATAGCGCAGCGCAACGGCTCGCTCAAAATAAAAACCCCGGCATTGCCGGGGTTTTACCGTCCGCTATCCTCCAATATCGTCCGATCGCCACGCGCTTTCAACGCGCGGCGGTAGGAACGGTAGGGACTTGCGGAACCGAAGGACCCGAAGGAACCTAAAGGGACTTAGGCCACTTCCGCCACCGGCTCGGTGCCGGCGGCTTCGGCCAGTGCCAGCGCCTTGTCGGTCGCTTCCCACGAGAATTCCGGCTCTTCGCGGCCGAAGTGGCCGTAGGCGGCCGTCTTCTCGTAGACGGGGCGCAGCAGATCGAGCATCTGAATGATGCCCTTCGGGCGCAGGTCGAAGTGCTCGCGTACCAGTGCCGTGATCGTCGCATCCGACACCTTGCCCGTGCCGAACGTATTGACCATGACCGACGTGGGTTGCGCCACGCCGATGGCGTACGAAACTTGGATCAAGCAACGCGAGGCGAGGCCGGCGGCCACGATGTTCTTCGCCACATAGCGGCCCGCGTAGGCCGCCGAGCGGTCGACCTTCGACGGATCCTTGCCCGAGAACGCGCCGCCGCCGTGCGGCGCCGCGCCGCCGTACGTATCGACGATGATCTTACGGCCAGTCAAACCGCAATCGCCTTGCGGGCCGCCGATGACGAAACGGCCCGTCGGATTGACGAGGAACTTGATGTCGCCCTTGATGAGATCGGCCGGCAGGGTCGGCTTGATCACCTCTTCGATGACGGCTTCGCGAAGCGTGGACAGCTCGATCTCCGGCGCGTGCTGCGTGGAGAGCACGACCGTGTCGATCGAATGCGGCTTACCGTCGACATAACGCACGGTGACTTGCGATTTCGCATCGGGGCGCAGCCAAGGCAGGCGGCCGTCGCGGCGCAGGCAGGCTTGACGCTCGACGAGGCGGTGCGACAAATGGATCGGCAACGGCATCAGCTCGGGCGTTTCGTCGCAGGCGTAACCGAACATCAGGCCTTGGTCGCCCGCGCCTTGATCGAGGTTATTGTCGTGCGCACGATCCACGCCTTGAGCGATATCGGGCGATTGCTTGTCGTAGGCCACGAGCACCGCGCAGCCGCGGTAGTCGATGCCGTAATCGGTGTTGTCGTAGCCGATGCGCTTGATCGTGTCGCGCGCGACCTGAATGTAATCGACGTTGGCCGTCGTCGTGATTTCGCCGGCCAGCACCACGAGGCCCGTGTTGCACAGCGTCTCGGCGGCCACGCGCGAGTATTTGTCTTGCGTCAGGATGGCGTCGAGGATCGCGTCCGAAATCTGATCGGCGACTTTGTCGGGATGGCCTTCGGAAACGGATTCGGAGGTGAAGAGATAGTCGTTTGCCACTTGTAGGCTCCTTAGGTTACGGTTTTGAGTTCACGTAGCCAACTTCGAGAGCCTGAAGCGGCGACGCTTTAGCGGATTTCCATATCGTTCGGACGCTGCAAGCAGCCCGGCGACTTCGCCCCGCAAGTTGTCTATTAACTCGGCGAAGCCCGTATTATAGCGACTTCTCGAGAATGTCACAGAGCGAATAGCCGTGTCTCTTCCCTTCAACTCGGAGCATTGCGCGCGCGACCCACGCGACGCGGCGGCCGTTGCGCCGCTCGAACCCACGTCTTGCCCGTACTTGTCTACGGCGGACGCATGCTGAATCGTATCGGCACCCAACTCGCCCTCGGCTTGCTCAGGTTTCTTGCCATCTTGCCGTATGGCTTCGTCGCGCGTATGGGCGACGGCCTCGGCTGGCTGCTGTATCAAGTGCCGAGCCAACGCCGGCGCATCGTTCATACGAACCTGAAACTGTGCTTCCCCGAGTGGAGCGAGCGAAAGCGCAAGGAAATCGCAACCCAGCACTTTCGTCACGCGATCCGCAGCTACGTGGAGCGCAGCGTGCAGTGGTTCGGGTCACTGGAAAAACTGGAAAAGCTCGTTCAAGTCGATAGCGAAGTCGATTTGACCGATCCCGACATGCCGCCTACGCTCCTGCTCGGTTTTCATTTCGTCGGCATCGAAGCGGGCTCGGTCTTCATCAACGTGGCGCTCAAACGCCAATGCGCCGCGCTGTATCAGCCGATGTCGAATCCCGAACTCGATGAGATCGCGAAGCGAGCGCGCGGCCGATTCGGCGCCGACATGGCGAGCCGGGCCGATAGCGCGCGCGTGGTGTTGCGCTGGTTGAGGGAGCGCAAGCCCGTGATGCTGGGCGCGGACATGGATTACGGCGTACGCAATTCGACGTTCGTGCCGTTCTTCGGTATCCCCGCCTGCACGCTGACGGCCGTCGGCCGCTTCGCGCAGGTCGGCAAGGCTCAGGTGCTGCCGTTCGTCGGCGAGGTGTTGCCGAATTACAAGGGGTATCGGCTCAAGGTATTTAAGCCTTGGGAAAACTATCCGACGGGCGACGACGATGCCGATGCGCGCTATATGAACGCGTTCCTCGAAAAGCAGATCGTGCGCATGCCGGAGCAGTATTACTGGGTGCACAAGCGGTTCAAGACCCGGCCGCCCGGGATGCCGAGCGTCTACGATTGAACCAAACCTGGCCGCAAGCGCGCCGTATCGCGCGAGCGCGGCATCCGAGCCGTCCCTTACAATAGCCGCACTATGAAGCTTAAGTTCACCAAGATGCAGGGCGCCGGCAACGACTTCGTCGTGCTCGACGGCTACAGCAGGCCGCTCGCGCTCACGAGCGAGCAAGTGCGCGCACTCGCCGATCGCCATTTCGGCATTGGCGCCGATCAGTTGCTGCTCGTCGAGCGGCCCACCGTCGAGCATGCCGACTTCAAATACCGCATCTTCAATTGCGACGGCGGCGAAGTCGAACACTGCGGCAACGGCGCGCGCTGTTTCGTCAAATTTGTCCGAGACACCGGGCTGACCGACAAGCGCAGCGTGCGGGTGCAGGTGCATGGCGGCCTCATTACGCTCACGATGCAGGAGAACGGCGAAGTCGTCGTCGACATGGGCGCTCCCGTGTTCGAACCCGCGCGCGTGCCGTTCGACGCGAGCGGTCTCGCCGGCCGCCCCGAAGGGGCCGATACGCTCTGGCCGCTCGACATCGGCGGCGACACCTACTGGTTGTCGGTCGTATCGATGGGCAATCCGCACGCCGTGCTTGTCGTCGACGATGTCCGAACGTTTCCCGTTGCGGCCCTCGGCCCGAACATCGAGCATCATCCGCGCTTTGCGCAGCGCGTCAACGCGGGCTTCATGCAAGTGCGCTCGCGGCAAGAAATCTCGCTGCGCGTGTTCGAGCGCGGCGCGGGCGAAACGCTTGCCTGCGGCACGGGCGCCTGTGCCGCCGTCGCGGCCGGCATTCGCCGAGGGCTGCTCGATTCGCCCGTGACCGTGCACGCGCTCGGCGGCACGCTGACGATCGCCTGGGACGGTGCACACGACGAAACCGCCGCACTCATGATGTCGGGGCCCGCCGCGACCGTGTTCGCGGGGGAGATCGAACTGGCCGATTGACGTCGACCGACACCGACCGACGCCGAAACCGAACCCGCCCTTCTTACCCATCCGCCCAAGCCCGCTCTTTAGCCGACACCATGAACGATCGCGAAGTCGCTGACTATCTGCTCGCCAACCCCGAGTTCTTCTCGCAACACGCCGAGTTGCTGGCCGCCATCCGCCTCGCCAATCCGCACGGCAAAGCCGCCGTCTCGCTCCAAGAGCGCCAGATGGACATGCTGCGCGAGAAGAACAAGCTGCTCGAGCGGCGCCTCGCCGAACTCCTGCGCTACGGACACGAGAACGACGGGATCGCAGCCAAGTTCAACCGCTGGACCACCCATGTGATCGGGCAGCGCGACGCCCACGCCCTGCCGCGCACTGTCGCACAAGGCCTGATGGATGTGTTCGACGTGCCCCAAGCGGCGCTGCGCCTGTGGGACGTCGCCGAGACGTATCGCGACGCCGAATTCGCGCGGCAGGTGGGCGAGGAGGTGCGCCTGTTCGCCAACGGCCTCGATGCGCCCTACTGCGGGGCCAACTCGGGCTTCGAGGCCGCCCAATGGCTGGCGGCCGGCGATGCCGCAACCGCGGCCGGCGGCGGCGCGACGAACGAGGCGTCGGGCGTCCAATCGGTTGTCCTGCTGGCCCTGCGCGAACCGCGCGCAAACGGCGACGATGCCGCTCAGGACGCCGAGGCCGCTGCGCCCGCCTCGCCGGCGTTCGGCTTGCTCGTGATGGGTTCGCCCGATCCGCGGCGCTTCCATGAAGGCATGGCGACCGACTTTCTCGTGCAGATCGGCGCGCTCGCGAGTGCGGCGTTGAGCCGGCTGCTCGCGCGATAAGGCCGCTAGCGCCGCCAACGAAGAGTCCTGCTCGTGCCCACGGCCGATTCCGATTCCGAACGCGAACCGATCGCGCAATACCTTGCCGGCCTCGCGAACGCGCGCCGGCTGTCCGAGCACACCCTGCGCAGCTATGCGCACGAACTCGACATGCTGGTGCAACTGGCCGACGGCAGGCCGCTGTCAAGCTTGACGTCCGTCGATATGCGCGGGGCCGTCGCTCGGGCTCATGCAGGCGGGCTCTCGGCGCGCTCGATCGCGCACCGTCTCTCGGCCTGGCGCGCCTTTTACCGGTGGCTCGGCGAGCACACAGCGCTTGCCGCCAACCCCGTCGCGGCCGTGCGCGCGCCTAAGCAGCCCAAGCGGTTGCCGAAGGCGCTATCCGTCGACGACGCCGCCGCCCTGATGGAAGGCAGCGCAGCCGACACGGCCGAGGGCCTGCGCGACCATGCGATTCTCGAGCTGTTCTACTCCTCGGGCCTGCGGCTCTCGGAACTCGTCGGGCTCGATGCCGCCTTCCACGAAAGCGACGGCTACCGCTCGGCGGGGTGGCTCGACATGGGATCGGCCGAAGTGAACGTACTGGGCAAAGGCAAGCGGCGGCGGACGGTGCCGGTCGGCCGCAAGGCGATCGACGCGCTCGCCGCTTGGCTCGCCGTACGCGATTCGTTCGTGAAGGCCGATCCGCATCCGCTCTTCCTATCGGTACGCGGCGCGCGGATGTCGCCGAACGTCGTGCGCGAGCGCGTCAAACGCACGGCCCTTCGCGTGGGCATCCCCGCCAACGTCCATCCGCACGTGCTGCGCCACTCGTTCGCCACGCACGTGCTGCAATCGAGCGGCGATCTGCGCGCGGTGCAGGAACTGCTCGGCCATGCCAGCGTCGCCGCCACGCAAATTTATACGTCGCTCGATTTTCAGCACCTCGCGCGAATCTACGATACGGCTCACCCGCGCGCCAAAAAGCGCGATTAACGCGCCAGCGCGGGATCGGCGCGCCGAACGGGCCGCCGCTCAACTTCGCTTTATTGCTCAACCGACCCATGAACACCGTTACGCTCAAGCCCTCGAAGGAAAAATCGCTGTTGCGCCGCCATCCGTGGGTCTATGCCAACGCGATCGACCGCGTGGAGGGCAAGCCCGCATCGGGCGCCACCGTCGTCGTGCGGGCCCATGACGGCCGCTTTCTCGCTCGCGCGGCTTACAGCCCGCATTCGCAAATCCGTCTGCGCGTCTGGAGCTTCGACGAAGGCGAGCCGATCGATCACGCATTTTTCAAACGGCGCGTGCAGCGTGCATTTGCCCACCGGCAAGCGTTCGTGCGCGACACCGGCGCCGTCCGGCTGATCTTCGGCGAGGCCGACGGCCTGCCCGGGCTCATCGTCGATTACTACGTCGAAGACAACGGCGCGGGCCGCGGCCAACTGGTTTGCCAGTTCATGGCGGCCGGCGTCGAGGCATGGAAAGAAGCGATCGTCGCGGCGCTCGTCGGCGCGACGGGATGCCCGAATGTCTACGAACGCTCGGACGTCTCGATCCGGGAAAAGGAAGGTTTGGAACAAACGACGGGCGTGCTCGCCGGCGATGCGCCGCCCGAGACGCTCGTCACGCGCGAAAACGGCGTGCGCTATCACGTCGATGTCCGCACGGGCCACAAGACCGGCTTTTATGTCGATCAGCGCGATAATCGAGCGTTGGTGCAGGCCTACGCGGCCGGCCGCGACGTGCTCAATTGCTTTTGCTACACCGGCGGGTTCTCGCTCGCGGCGCTCGGCGGCGGTGCGGGGCGCGTGGTTTCGATCGACTCCTCGGGCGAGGCGCTCGCGCTTGCCCGCGCGAACGTGACGGCCAACGGCTTCGATCCCGAGCGTGCTCAATGGCTCGATGCGGATGCCTTCCGCACGCTACGCAATCTCGTCGATTCCGGCGATCGGTTCGATCTCGTCGTGCTCGACCCGCCGAAATTCGCGCCGGCGCGCGAACACGTCGACCGCGCGGCACGCGCCTATAAGGACATCAACCTGTCGGGATTCCGTTTGCTGCGTCCGGGCGGCTTGCTGTTCACCTACTCGTGTTCGGGCGCGATCGATGCGGACTTGTTCCAAAAGATCGTGGCCGGCGCGGCCGCCGACGCCCGCGTCGACGCGCGTATTCTCAAGCGCCTCGGCGCGGGCTTGGATCATCCGCTGCTGGCCGCCTTCCCGGAAGGCGAGTACCTGAAGGGGCTGCTGTTGCAAATCGTCTGACCGCCCCCAACTAACGCACCCTGCCGCCGGCACGCCCCTCGCTTCTCACACAAAGGCGCGCGCACCGGTATGCTTCTGTATTTTTCGCGGTCGGCTCGCTTGAACCGTCCCTGATTTTCGACCCATAGGCGATTGAACATGATCCCCGTCACTATCTTGACCGGCTTCCTAGGCAGCGGCAAAACCACGCTGCTCAAGCGCATCCTCAACGAAAAGCACGGCATGAAGATCGCCGTGATCGAAAACGAATTCGGCGAGGAGAATATCGACAACGAGATTCTCGTTCAGAACCAGGCCGAGCAAATCGTGCAGATGAGCAACGGCTGTATCTGCTGCACGATCCGCGGCGACTTGGCGCGCGCGCTCGGCGATCTGGCCGCCCGCAAGCGCGCCGGCGAAATCGCCTTCGACCGGGTCGTGATCGAAACCACGGGCTTGGCCAATCCGGGCCCCGTCGCGCAGACATTCTTCATCGATAGCGAGATCGGCGACGCGTTCTTGCTCGACGCGATCATCACGCTCGTCGACGCCAAGCATGCGAACGCGCAACTCGACGAGCACGAAGTCGTCCAGCGTCAAGTCGGCTTTGCCGATCGCTTGTTCGTCACGAAATCCGATCTCGTCGACGAAGCGACGCTGGGCGACCTGCGCCACCGCCTCGTCCATATGAATCCGAAGGCGACGATCAAGGTCGTCAACTTCGGCGAGGCCGACATCAAGGAAATCTTCGATCTGCGCGGCTTCAACCTCAATGCCAAGCTGGAGATCGATCCGGATTTCCTGGCCGAGGACGATCACGCTCACCACCATGATCATGAACACGATCACGAGCACGGCCATGACCACGAGCACTGCGATCACGATCACGGGCAGTGCGCGCACGAAGGGCACGCGCATCACCATCACGCGCACCACGACGACCGGATCAAGTCGTTCGTCTACCGCAACGATCGCCCGTTCGATCCGAACAAGCTCGAAGACTTCCTCGGCGGCGTGCTGCAGATCTACGGCGAACGGCTGCTGCGCTACAAGGGCGTGCTCTACATGAAAGGCGTCGACCGCAAGGTCGTGTTTCAAGGCGTTCATCAAATGATGGGAAGCGACCTGGCGGCCAAATGGCTGCCCGTCGAAAAGAAGACCAACAAAATGGTGTTCATCGGCATCGACTTGCCGCAGGATCTGATCACGGACGGGCTCGACGCCTGCCTCGTCTAAGTACGCGCTCACGTGGGAAGCCGTACGCGCGCGACGGGCATAGGGTTCGCTTTTTGAACGGGCGCGCGCTATATTTTCAGGATATTGACGGCGTCTCGGCAGGGTTTTCTCTGTTGCAGCGCCAAAGATCGATTCAGTTACAATACGTGCCCGCCGCTGGACGGCGGCTGGGACGACGGCGCCGGGAAACCTTATCCGGACAAGGCCGAAACAAAACGAACGAGACACCGAAAGACGCCGCTGCCCGAGGCTCGTGCTGTGAGAGCTTCGTGCTGCGACGCCGTATCGAATGGGTAGGAGCACCCGAGGATCGGTTTCCTTACGGAGTTCGGCCCCGCATCGGCGCGACGGCGTCTGGACGGCCACTGGGCCGCGGGCGCCGGCGCTTCCAAGGCACCGCTTGCGGGCAATACGAAAGTGCGGGCAATATGTATGGGTTTTGCCTCACATTGAAGAAGCACGCAGATGACGACGAAACGACTCTTGACCGAAGCCGAAATCCTGAAGATGGGCGACAAGGATTACATGAATGAGGATCAGCTCGCCTTCTTCAAGAACAGGCTCGAACAGCTT
>NZ_JBQCIV010000027.1:0-20847 GCF_051953405.1 Trinickia sp.
CCGCACGGTGGGTGAAATGAGTCCAAATTTTCTTATGAAGCGCGGGGGGAGTCACGTGCGCAAGCTGTTGATCGCTGCCTCGACGGTTGCGCTCGTTGCGGGATGTTCGACCTACGACAGCCTCACGCAGCGCGTCGCTCAGAGCATTACGCCGTATCGCATCACCATCGTGCAAGGCAACTTCGTCTCGAAGGAAGCCGCCTCGAAGATGCGCGTGGGCATGACTCGGGACGAGGTCAAGTCGGTGCTCGGTACGCCGCTCTTGACGGATATGTTCCATGACGAGCGCTGGGATTACGTCTTCTACTTCAAGCGCGGTTCCACCGCGGTCGTCCAGCAGCGCGATTTCATCGTCAATTTCAACGGCGATCGTGTCGTGAGTTGGGCGGGCGGCGAAGATCTGCCGTCCGAACTCGAATTGCTCGCCGATATCGACGGCGACAAGCACGGGAAGAAGAAGGCGAAAGCCGCGGTGCCGGCTTCGAGCGAGGCTGCGGCTTCGTCGAGCGCCGCCGTAGCGGAGCAGCCGGCCAGCGGTGCCACGCAAGCGGGTACGAGCGAGCAGGGTACCGAGGCGGCCAACGCGGAAGCGGCGCAGGCCGCCAACCGCGCGACGAACCAAGTGCCCGCCACGCCCCAACAGCCCTCGGTGCGCTCCGGTACGCCGTCGCCGTCGAAAGGTTTGCCGAGCGCGACGCCGCAGTTCCAGTTCCATCGCGAGCCGCAGCCCGCTTCGCCCGACCAAAGCAATCCGGTCGGCCCGGCGGGCACGCAGTCGAGTGTGGGCGGCACGCACGGACAGTCGGTGTCGTCGGCCCAGCCGGGCTCGCCGAGCACGGGCGGCTGACCGCTCGTTCTTTCACGCGCCGTCGCTGCCGATCGAAGCACCGGCGGGCTTTCGGGCGGGCCGAGCGCAAGGTGCGCCGCCCGCCTTTTGTTTTTTTGACGGTGCTTGTCGGCACCGCTGGCCGGCCTTGGCATGGTCGGCCGATCATTGAAAAGAAAGGGGTAAGTTGCCGATGAAGATCGCCATCGCAGGGGCATCGGGCCGGATGGGTCGGATGCTGATCGAAGCCGTCCTGAACGATCCGGACGCGACGCTCGCCGGTGCGCTCGATCGCGCGGGCTCGCCGCAGCTTGGCGAAGATGCCGGCGCGTTTCTCGGGCAGCGCACTGGCGTCGTGCTTAGCGACGATATCGATCGTGTCATGGCCGAGGCCGACTGCCTGATCGATTTCACGCGCCCCGAAGGCACGATGGCCCATATCGAGGCGGCGCTGCGTCACGGCACGAAACTCGTGATCGGCACCACAGGCATGACCGAGGCGCAGCGCCAGGCCGTGCATGCGGCCGGCCAGCGAACCGGGGTCGTCTTCGCCGCGAACATGAGCGTGGGCGTGAACGTGACGCTCAAGCTGCTCGAGTTTGCCGCCCGGCATTTCGCCACGGGCTACGACATCGAAATCATCGAGGCGCACCATCGTCATAAGGTCGATGCGCCGTCGGGCACCGCGCTCGCGATGGGCGAAGTGATCGCCGGTGCGCTCGGCCGCGATTTGAAGGATTGCGCCGTCTACGAGCGCCACGGCGTGACGGGCGAGCGCGACCCCTCCACCATCGGTTTTTCGGCGATTCGCGGCGGCGATATCGTCGGCGATCATACGGTGCTGTTCGCCGGCACGGGCGAGCGGATCGAGATCACGCACAAGTCGGCAAGCCGCGTCTCGTATGCGCAGGGCGCGCTGCGGGCCGCTCACTTTCTCGGCACGCGCGGCGCGGGCCTTTTCGACATGCAGGACGTGCTCGGTCTGCGCTGAGGCGGCCGCGCACGCCGGCGCATCGTGCTCGCTTTGGGATTCGGATACGCATGGAAAACACGGGCATCGTTCACTACCTGCAATCGGGCGACGCGCTCACGCACGGTGTCGCCTATGTGCTGCTGGCCATGTCGATCGCGAGCTGGTGCTTTTTGATCGTCAAAGGGTGGATGCTCGGGCGCGCGAAGCGGCAAGGGCCGCGCGCCATCGCGCTGTTCTGGCAAGCGTCGAGTTTGTCCGAAGGGGTGCTCGCGCTTCGCGGCACGGATCGCGAGCATGTCTTCGTCCCGCTGGCGCTGGCGGCATTGGCGGCGTCCGAAGTTCACGCTCCGTCGGCCATGCTCGCGCGCGTCGAGCGCAGCGAGCGCGTTTTGCGCGCTTTGCGCGAGGCGCTGCTCGCTTCGCAGCGGCGGATCGAATTCGGCCAAGTGCTGCTCGCCTCGATCGGCAGTACCGCGCCGTTCGTCGGCTTGCTTGGCACCGTGTGGGGCATCTATCACGCGCTCGGCAGTATTGCCGCGAGCGGGCAAGCGATGATCGAGAACGTCGCGGGGCCCGTCGGCGAAGCGCTGATCATGACGGCGTTCGGCCTCGTCGTCGCCATTCCCGCTGTATTGGCCTACAACGTGCTCGGCCGCATGCAGCGGCAGCTTTCCGAGGAGTTGGACGGCTTCGCGCACGATCTGCACGCCTACGTCTGCGCACCGGGCGCGGCCGAGCGCGGGGCCGGCATGGATATTCCGGCGGCGCCCGCTTCGTCCGATCGGCATGGCGGTGCGTCCGGGCATGCGCCGGCAGGCGAGCCGGCGCATCGGGCGCGCGCCTGACGTCGGCGATAGGGCGAGCGCGGCCGTTCGAACAAGGAGGCGATGATGGCATTCGGCGGATTCGACAAAGAGCGCTCGGCCGCGCCGATGGCCGACATCAACATGACGCCGCTGATCGACGTTATGCTCGTGTTGCTCGTCATCTTCATCATTACGGCGCCGCTATTGACGCATGCGATTCGGCTCGACTTGCCGAAGGCGGCTGCCGCGCCCGCGCCGCAAACGCCGCACACGATCACGCTGTCGATCGACGACGCGGGCCGGCTTTACTGGGACGGCCAGCCGCTTGCGCTCGACGCGTTGCGCGCTCGGCTTGCCGAAGCGGGCAAGACCGTGCCGCCGCCCGAGCTTCACTTGCGCGCATCGCGCGCCACGCGCTACGACGTCATTGCGCAGGTGATGAGCGCGGCCCAGCAGGCGGGCGTCGATCGAATCGGCTTCGTGACCGAGCCGCCGCGTCCCGGCGCGTCGCTGGGCTCGGGCGCCGCACCGACCGCGCCCGGCAGCAAGCCATAGCCCTAGCTGCACCGCACTCACGCCGCAACCGCATGCGGCTTGCGTGCACGCGGGCGGTATAATCGACGTTTTCCCCTTTGCGGGGAGAACGCATTTCGACGTTTCGCCGCGCCCGCATCGCAAGGCGCCACGATAGCCCAGCCCGAACCACCGCCATGCAAGAAAAATATTTACCCGCCGACATCGAAGCCGCCGCCCAGGCAGAGTGGCGCGCGTCCAACGCCTACCGCACGGCCGAAATCGCCGGCAAGCCGAAGTTCTATTGCGTCTCGATGCTGCCGTATCCGTCGGGCAAGCTGCACATGGGCCACGTGCGCAACTACACGATCAACGACGTCATGTACCGTTATCTGCGGATGAACGGTCACAACGTGTTGATGCCGATGGGCTGGGACGCGTTCGGCATGCCCGCCGAAAACGCGGCCATGGCCAACGGCGTGCCGCCCGCGAAATGGACTTACGACAACATCGCCTACATGAAGGGGCAGATGCAGTCGATCGGCCTCGCGATCGACTGGTCGCGCGAAGTCGCCACCTGCGATCCGAAGTACTACAAGTGGAATCAGTGGCTGTTCTTGAAGATGCTCGAAAAGGGCATCGTGTACAAGAAAACGGGTACGGTGAATTGGGATCCCATCGATCAGACGGTGCTCGCGAACGAGCAGGTCATCGACGGCCGCGGCTGGCGCTCGGGCGCGCTCGTCGAAAAGCGCGAGATCCCGATGTACTACATGCGGATCACCCAGTACGCCGACGAACTGCTGAACGATCTCGACGGTCTCGGCTGGCCCGAGCGCGTCAAGGTGATGCAGCAGAACTGGATCGGTAAGAGCTACGGCGTGAACTTAGGCTTCCCGTACGAACTCGACGGCGAACGCAAGCTGCTGCGCGTGTTCACGACGCGCGCCGATACCATCATGGGCGTGACGTTCTGCGCGATCGCGGCTGAGCATCCGTTGGCGGCGCGCTTGGCGCAAGGCAAGCCCGACCTTCAAGCATTCATCGACGAATGCCGGCACGGCGGCGTGGCCGAGGCCGAGATCGCGACGATGGAAAAGAAGGGCATGGCAACGGGCTTTTACGTGACGCACCCGCTCACGCAAGCCCAAGTCGAAGTGTGGATCGGCAACTACGTGCTGATGAGCTACGGCGAAGGCGCCGTCATGGGCGTGCCCGCGCACGACGAGCGCGACTTCGCGTTCGCGAAGAAATATGGCCTGCCGATCAAGCAGGTGATTGCGAAGGCCGGCTGCGAGTATTCGCTCGATGCGTGGCAAGCGTGGTACGGCGAGAAGGACGGCGTTGCCTGCGTCGACAGCGGGCGCTACGACGGCATGGGCTACGAGCAAGCCGTCGACGCCGTCGCGGCCGATCTGAAAGCGCTCGGCTTCGGCGACAAACAAGTCACCTGGCGTCTGCGCGACTGGGGTATTTCGCGCCAGCGCTACTGGGGCACGCCGATCCCGATCATCCATTGCGCGGCCTGCGGCGACGTACCGGTGCCGGAGCAAGATTTGCCCGTCGTGCTTCCCGAGGATCTCGTGCCGGACGGCACGGGCAACCCGCTCGCGAAGTCGGCTGCATTCGTGAACTGCGCTTGCCCGAAGTGCGGTGCGCCCGCCAAGCGCGAGACGGACACGATGGATACGTTCGTCGATTCGTCGTGGTACTTCTCGCGCTACACGTGCCCCGACGCGGAGACGATGGTCGACGCGCGCACCGATTACTGGATGCCGATGGACCAATACATCGGCGGCATCGAGCACGCGATCTTGCATTTGCTCTATTCGCGCTTCTGGACGAAGGTGATGCGCGACATGGGGCTCGTGAAGTTCGGCGAGCCCGCGAAGAACCTGCTCACGCAGGGCATGGTCCTGAACGAGACGTTCTATCGCGAAGACGCCACGGGCAAGAAGACTTGGTACAACCCGGCCGACGTCACCGTCGTGCACGACGACAAGGGGCGCCCCATGGGCGCAACGCTCAATACCGATGGGCAACCTGTCGTGCTGGGCGGCATCGAGAAGATGGCGAAGTCGAAGAACAACGGCGTCGATCCGCAACTGCTGATCGATCAGTACGGTGCCGACACGGCGCGCCTGTTCACGATGTTCGCGGCGCCGCCCGAGCAGCAACTCGAATGGTCGGGCTCGGGCGTCGAGGGCGCGAGCCGGTTCCTGCGCCGGGTGTGGGCGTTCGGCCACGCCAATCAAGCCGAACTCGTGGCGCGCGAGACGTTCGATCCGGCCAAGCTCGCGCAGACCGACAAAGCGTTGCGCCGCGAAATCTATAGCGTGCTGAAGCAAGCCGATTTCGACTACCAGCGTTTGCAGTACAACACGGTCGTCTCCGCCGCGATGAAGATGCTCAACGCGCTCGACGACGCCAAGCTCGCACGGCCGAGCGTCCTGCGCGAATGCTATGGCGTTTTGCTGCGCGTGCTCTACCCGGTGGTGCCGCACATCACGCATGCGCTCTGGCAAACGCTCGGCTTCGTCGACGAATTCGGCTCGCTGCTCGACGCACCGTGGCCGAAGGTCGACGAGCAAGCGCTCGAACAGGCCGAGATCGAACTCGTGCTGCAAGTGAACGGCAAGGTTCGCGGCTCGCTGACGATCGCCAAGGATGCCTCGCGCGAAGCGATCGAGGCGCAAGCGCTCGCTCACGAGATGTTCGTGCGGTTCAGCGAAGGCAAGAGCCCGAAGAAGATCGTGGTCGTGCCGGGCCGCCTCGTGAACGTTGTCGTCTAACGGCGCAGCGCGCGGCACCGAGCGTGCCGCGCCGATTCAATCAAGGAGTCACTGTGATTCGCCGAGCGTTTTTAGCGCTCGTGTGTAGCACGACCCTGCTCGCCGCGTGCGGCTTTCAGCTGCGCGGCCAGCAGGACTATGCCTTCAAGCGGCTCGCGATCGTGGGCGCGCCGCCGGTCGTCGCCGCGCGTCTCACGCGGATGATCGAGGGCGGAAGCGATACGGTCGTCGTCGATTCGCCTTCGAACGCCGATGCCGTTCTCACGGTCAGCGAAGGGCGGGGGCAGTCGGTGTTGACGCTGAACTTGGCCGGCGCCGCCGAGGAATATGCGCTGACGTACTCGCTCAATTACTCGCTCGCGAGCGCCGATGGCACCGTGTTGATTCCGCCCAGCTCGATCGCGCTGAACCGGGCCATGACGTACAGCGTGACCTACGCGCTGGCGAAAGGGCAGGAGTCGGAGCTGTTGTACGCGGACATGCAAAACGACGCGGTCGATCAGCTGACGCGCCGGTTAGCGACGGTCCATTCGTTGCATCCGGCGCCGGGGCAGCAAACGCCGGGCGTCTCGCCGCGCGCGCCGTTGCCGCCGCCGCCGCTTTGATCGCCCTTCGGCCCCGAACGAACCGCCGCCCATGCAATTGCGACTCGACGCGCTCGACGCCCATCTGACGAAAAGTCTTGCCGGCTTGTACGTCGTCTATGGCGACGAGCATCTGCTCGCGCAGGAAGCGTGCGACCGGATCCGTGCCGCGGCGCGCGCGGCCGGGTTCACCGAACGCAACGTGTTTACGGTCGAGCGCAGCTTCGATTGGAGTTCGCTGCTGGGTGCAACGCAATCGATGTCGTTGTTCGGCGAGCGCCAACTAATCGAATTGCGCATTCCCTCGGGTAAGCCGGGCAAGGAAGGCGCCGACGCGCTCAAATTGCTGGCCGCCGCGGACAACCCCGACGTCTTGACGCTCGTGACGCTCCCGCGCCTCGATGCCGCGACGCAAAAATCGGGCTGGTTCACGGCGCTGGCCGAGCGCGGCGTCTCGCTGCGGATCGATCCGGTCGAGCGGGCGCAATTGCCCAATTGGGTCGCCCAGCGGCTGGCTCAGCAAGGCCAGCGTGTCGCGCCAGGGGAAGAGGGGCGGCGGGCGCTGCAATTCGTCGCGGAGCGCGTCGAAGGCAATTTGCTCGCGGCTCACCAAGAGATTCAGAAGCTTGGCTTGCTTTATCCGCAGGGCGTGTTGACGTTCGAGCAAGTGCACGACGCCGTGCTCAACGTCGCCCGCTATGACGTTTTCAAGTTGAACGAGGCGATGCTTGCCGGCGACGTCGGCCGGCTGTCGCGGATGCTCGATGGCCTGAAGGGCGAAGGCGAAGCCGCGGTGCTCGTGCTGTGGGCGCTGACGGAAGAGCTTCGAACGCTGCTGAAAATTAAACGCGGCGCGGCGGCCGGCAAACCGCTCGCGACGCTGTTGCGCGAAAATCGCGTGTGGGGGCCGCGCGAGCGGCTCGTCGGCCCCGCGCTGCAGCGCGTCACGGAACCGCTGCTCGAGGAGGGTCTCGCGCTCGCCGCGGCGCTCGACCGGCAGGTGAAGGGGTTGACGGGCACCGTGCCGACCAGCCGCTTGCGCACGGCCTTGCCGCCCGATCCATGGGAAGGCTTGTTCGAACTCGCTGCGCTCGTCGCGGCGCCGGGCAAGCGCGGTAGCGCACGCGCGAGCCGCGTCTGACGATTTACAATCGAAACGCTGGCCGTGGCCCATCGCCACACCGTGCCGCACGAAAGCGCTGCGAGCGCCACGAATGGAATTGATGATGGAAATCGACGAATACATGACCGCGATCGGCCGCCGTGCGCGCGCCGCTTCTCGCGCAATGGCGCGTGCCGCCACGGCGGCCAAGAACGAAGCGCTCGAAGCGATCGCGTGCGCGATCGAACGCGATCGCAACGTACTCAAAGAGGCGAACGCGCGCGATGTCGCCAAGGCGCGCGAGAAAGGGATGGACGCCGCCTTCGTCGATCGATTGACGCTGTCGGATAAGGCGCTCGCGACGATGATCGAAGGGCTGCGCCAAGTCGCGGCGCTCTCCGATCCGATCGGCGAGATCGACAACCTCAAGTATCGGCCGAGCGGCATTCAGGTCGGCCGCATGCGCGTTCCGCTGGGCGTGATCGGCATCATCTACGAATCGCGGCCGAATGTGACGATCGACGCTGCGGCGCTCTGCCTGAAGTCGGGCAACGCGGCGATTTTGCGCGGCGGCTCCGAAGCGTTGGCGTCGAACGCGGCGCTTGCCGCGCTGATCGGCGAAGGGCTCGCGCAAGCGGGCTTGCCGCGCGATGCGGTGCAAGTGGTCGAGACGGCCGATCGTGCGGCGGTCGGCAAGCTCGTCACGATGACCGAGTACGTCGACGTAATCGTGCCGCGAGGCGGCAAGAGCCTCATCGCCCGGCTGATGGAAGAAGCGCGGGTGCCGATGATCAAGCACCTGGACGGTATTTGCCACGTCTACATCGACGATCGTGCCGATTTGTGCAAAGCGCTGGCCGTGTGCGATAACGCGAAAACGCACCGCTACGGCACCTGCAATACGATGGAGACGTTGCTCGTCGCGCGCGGGATTGCTCGTGCCGCGTTGCCGCCGCTTGCGCGCGTGTATCGCGACAAGGGGGTCGAATTGCGGGTCGACGCGCAAGCGCGCGCGGCGCTCGAAGCGGCGCCTTGGGACAGCGACGCGCCCGCGCTCGCCCTCGTCGATGCCACCGAGGAAGATTGGCGTACCGAATATCTCGCGCCGGTGCTGGCGATCAAGGTGGTCGACGGGATCGATGCGGCGATCGAGCACATCAATACGTACGGCTCCGCGCACACCGACGCGATCGTGACCGAAGACCACGACCGTGCCATGCGCTTTTTGCGCGAAGTCGATTCGGCGAGCGTGATGGTGAACGCGTCGACGCGTTTCGCGGACGGCTTCGAATATGGGCTCGGCGCCGAAATCGGCATTTCGAACGACAAGCTGCATGCACGTGGGCCCGTGGGATTGGAAGGGCTCACGTCGCTCAAATACGTCGTGCTCGGGCACGGCGAAGTGCGGCAATAGGTGGCGGTAAGCGGCGGTAAGCGGCGGTAAGCCTGCGCCGCCAACGGCGAAGGGGCCCGCGTGGGCTCCTGTGCCGTACCGTTCAGGTCGATTCAATTCGGTTCGATACGAACCCACCCAAACGCAGGACCCCCTCATACCGATGCTCTGGCTCAAAACCTTTCACATCGTTTTTGTGGCCTCTTGGTTTGCGGGGCTGTTCTATCTGCCCCGCATTTTCGTCAACCTCGCCATGGAGCAGGAGCCGGCCGCCGTCGCTCGGCTGTTGACGATGGCGCGCAAGCTCTACCGCTTCATGTCGGTGATCGCCGTCGTGGCGCTGGCTTGCGGGCTCGGGCTCTGGCTCGGCTACGGTATCGGCCAGGGGCAGGGCTGGCTTCATGCGAAGCTCGGCGTCGTCGTGTTGCTGATCGCCTACCACGCCTATTGCGGCCGCCTGCTGACGGCGTTCGAGCGAGGCGAGAACCGTCGCTCCGATCGCTGGTATCGCTTTTTCAACGAGCTGCCCGTGCTCGGCCTCATCGCGGCCGTGGCGCTCGTCGTCGTCAAGCCGTTTTAGGGCCGGTTCGCGCCCGAGTCCTCGTCCTAGTCCTCGTCGGCTTCCCGCAGCGAGGGTTCGATCCGCCGCTGCGTGATTGCCTTCTTGGCTCGCCCGAGCTTGTCGACGAGTTCGGGACCGCGCGCGAGCGCAACGCCTACGGCGAGAATGTCGCCGATGGCGAGATGCGAGACGCGAGAGGTCATCGGCGAAAAGATATCCGTCTCTTCGGCGATGTTGGCGAAGAGGCTGACCGTCGCCAACTGCGCGAGCGGCGAGCTGCTGTGCGTGATCGCAATGACTTTCGCGCCGCACGCCAGCGCCGAGCGCGCCGCTTCGACGATATCGCGCGTGCGCCCCGTATTCGAGATCGCGACCACCACATCCCCTTCGCCGAGCAACGCCGCCGACATCGTGTACGTATGCGGATCGGCATACGCCACGCTCGGGATGCCGAGGCGGAAGAATTTGTGCTGGATGTCCTGGGCTGCGATGCCGGAGCCGCCCGCGCCGTAAAACTCGATGCGCGACGCGCGCGACAACATGTCGATCGCCTTGGCGACGCTATGCGCCGACAAGCTGTTCCTCACTTCGATCAACGCGCCGATCGTCCGGTCGAATACCTTGGCGACCACCCCCGGCGCCGGCTCGTCGGGCCGGACGTCGCGATAGACGGAAGGCAGTCCCGGCGCGATGCTCTGCGCAAGCCGGATCTTGAATTCGCGGAAGCCGCCGCAGCCCAGCGCTTGGCAAAACCGTGCAATCGTCGGTTGGCTCACCCCCACGCGCTCGGCGAGGTCGGTCATCGCCAAATCGAGCACCTCGCGCGGGGCGTCGAGCACGTAGTCGGCCAATTTGCGTTCCGACGGGCGCAACTGCGCGCGCATCGATTCGATTCGAGTCAGCATCTCGGAAAACCCGGCGACCGGGTGTATCGTGTTCTATCGATGGCGGTAGTATGACGGCCGACGTGTAGAAAATCTACATGTATTTGCTACCGATGTGCCGCAATCCTTCGGTACTTATGGGGTATGTCCGTAATCGGTTAGGCGGCAATTGAGGTCGACCAGCATTGCTGTCATGTAGTTTTTCTACTAAACTTGGCTCCCAAAATCGCGCTGAGTGGCCTCGCGCTGCCACGCGCCACCCGATCGGCGTTCGTTCGCCGTCTTTCTGGAGGAGCGTTTCCCCATGGTATCGCCGCACCCCACGCTGACCGAAGTTACGCGCCGCATCGTCGAGCGCAGCCGTCCCTCCCGCTCGGCCTATCTTGCGCGGATCGATGCCGCGCAAGGGCGGTTCCCGGCTCGCGGTGTCCTCTCGTGCGCCAATCTCGCCCACGGCTTCGCCGGTCTCGAAGGCAACGACAAGCTTGCGATCAAGGCGATGCGCGAGCCGAACATCGGCATCGTCTCCGCCTACAACGAGATGCTCTCGGCCCACGCACCGTATAAGGATTTCCCCGACGTCATCAAACGGGCCGCGCGCGAAAGCGGCGGCGTCGCCCAATTCGCGGGCGGCGTGCCGGCGATGTGCGACGGCATCACACAAGGCAATGCCGGCATGGAATTGTCGTTGTTCTCGCGCGAGGTCATTGCGATGAGCACGGCCGTCGCGCTCACGCACAACATGTTCGATGCCGCCTTGTGCCTCGGCGTGTGCGACAAGATCGTGCCGGGCCTGTTGATCGGCGCCCTGCAGTTCGGCCATCTGCCGACGATCTTCGTGCCGGCCGGCCCGATGACGAGCGGGCTGTCGAACGACGAGAAAGCCAAAATCCGCCAGCAGTTCGCCACGGGCCAAGTCGGGCGCGACGCTTTGCTCGAAGCCGAATCGGCGGCCTACCACGGGCACGGCACGTGCACGTTCTACGGCACCGCGAACAGCAATCAAATGCTCATGGAAGTCATGGGGCTGCATTTGCCGGGCTCGGCGTTCGTGCATCCGCATACGCCGCTGCGCGACGCACTGACCGCCGCGGCCGCGCGCCGCGTGCTCGATCTCACCGTCGAGCGCGGGCAATACACGCCGATCGGCCATGTCGTCGACGAAAAGGCGGTCGTCAACGGTATCGTCGCGCTGCTCGCGACGGGCGGATCGACCAATCACACGCTGCACCTCGTGGCGATCGCGCGCGCGGCCGGCATCCTCATCGACTGGGACGATTTCGACGCGCTGTCGCAAGCCGTGCCGCTGCTCGCGAAGATCTATCCGAACGGCAAGGCCGACGTGAATCACTACCACGCGGCTGGCGGCATGGCATTCCTGATCCGCAATTTGCTCGAAGGCGGCTTGTTGCACGACGATGTCACGACGGTCATGGGCAAGGGGCTCGGCCGGTACACGGAAGAGCCGCGCCTCGTCGACGGCCAGCTCGCCTGGGTGCCCGGGCCCGAACAAAGCGGCGACGCAAAGGTACTGCGGCCGATCGGCGATCCGTTCCAGCCCGACGGCGGCCTGCGGCTCATGCAGGGCAAGCTGGGCCGCGGCGTCATCAAGATCTCCGCGGTCGCGCCCGAACATCGCATGGTGCGCGCGCAAGCGCTCGTGTTCGATTCGCAAGAAGCCGTGCAAGCCGCGTTCGACAAGGGCGAACTCAAGCGCGATTTCGTCGCCGTGGTGCGCTTCCAAGGCGCCCGCGCGAACGGCATGCCCGAATTGCATCGCCTGACGCCGCTGCTCGGCGTGTTGCAAGACCAAGGCTTTCACGTCGCGCTCGTGACCGATGGGCGCATGTCGGGCGCCTCGGGTAAGGTGCCCGCCGTGATCCATGTTTCGCCTGAAGCGCTGCTGGCCGGGCCCCTCGGCAAAGTGCGCGACGGCGATACGATCGTCATCGATGCCGACCGGGGCGTACTCGACGTCGAAATCGACGCAAACGAATGGAACGCGCGCCCCGTCGAAGCACCCAAGCATCAAGCGGAAAACGAAGTCGGCTTCGGCCGCGAATTGTTCGGCGTCTTTCGAGCGGCCGCCGCGCCGGCCGAAATGGGCGCCTCGGTGTTCGGGCCGCTCGTGGGCGAGCAGGCCGAGCGTCAGATCCATGCAATCAAGCAATAAGGAGTCCGGCATGAAAAAGGTTGAAGACATCGTCCGCCTCGGTCCCGTCATTCCGGTGCTGGCCTTCGAGACGGTCGAGCAAGGCGAAAACGTCTCGCGCGCGCTTCATGAGGGCGGCGTCAAAGTGCTCGAAATCACGCTGCGCACACCGGCCGGTATCGGCGCGATCGAGCGTGCGGCTCGCCTGTCGCCCGATATCGTCGTGGGCGTCGGGACGATCACGAAGCCCGAGCACTGCGAGCAGGCCAAGAAGGCGGGCGCGCAGTTCGGCGTGTCGCCCGGCCTCACCAAGGATATTCACAAGGCGGCGCAAGACGCCGGCTTGCCGCTATTGCCGGGCGTCATGACGCCCAGCGACATCCTGCTCGCGCTCGAACTCGGCTACGAGACGGTCAAGTTTTTCCCGGCGCAGCAAGCGGGCGGCATTCCGATGCTGCAGGCGCTGTACGGCCCGTTCCCGACCCTCAAGTTCTGTCCGACGGGCGGCATTACCACCGAAACGGCACCGAGCTTTCTCGCGTTGCCGAACGTCGTGTGCGTCGGGGGGTCCTGGTTGACGCCCAAAGCGGCACTGGCCGCCAAAAACTGGGACGAGGTGACCCGTCTCGCGCGCGCCGCGTCCGAACTCGCCGCTCATCAGCATTAATGCGTCGATCCGCAGCGCCGGTTTGCTCCGGCGCTGCGGCGGCGCGGGCCTCGCCGTCGCCGCTTGGCAGTTGTGCTCGCAGCTGCGCGGCCGATCGCGCCGCACGCCAATCTCCCTCGCCCGAGGTGCAAGTTTGGGTAAATGAAACCGGTTCTATCGAGAGCACGCAACGCCGACTAAAATGCAGCGACTAGTCTCCTGAGTTGAGCGTTCGCTGAATACTCGAGCGAACGCCGAACTCAGGACACTTGGCGTGCGCAGGTCGTGCCAGTGGTGTCGACGCTGCCCGCACACGCATCCCTCTCCCCTCGTTTCAAAACAAGTAAAGGAGACATTTCATGGGATCGGTCCACGGCGGCCTGTTGCTGCTTTACGCATTGATCGCGATTGCGGCGCTCATCTTGCTGATCGCGCGGTACAAGGTCTACCCGTTTCTGGTCCTCATTGTCGTTTCCTTGCTGCTGGGGCTCGCTGCCGGCATGCCGGCGGGCAACATCGTCAAGTCGTTCGAAGCCGGCAACGGCGGCACGCTAGGCCATATCGCGATCGTCGTCGGGCTCGGTACCATGCTCGGCAAAATGATGGCCGAATCCGGCGGCGCGGAGCAAGTCGCGACGACGCTGATTCGCTGGTTCGGCGAAAAGCACATTCATTGGGCGATGATGTTCGTGGCGATCATCGTGGGCTTGCCGGTCTTCTTCGAAGTCGGCTTCGTGCTCTTGATCCCGATCGCCTTCAACGTCGCCAAGCGGACCGGCAAATCGCTCCTGCTGATCGGCTTGCCGATGGTCGCCGGTCTCTCGGTCGTACACGGTTTGATCCCGCCGCACCCAGCCGCGCTGTTGGCCGTGCAGGCGTATGGCGCCGATATCGGCAAGACGATCGCGTATGGTCTCATCGTCGGTATACCGACGGCGATCGTCGCGGGCCCGCTGTTCGCGCTACTGGTGCATCGCTACGTCAAGCTGCCCGAGACCAATCCGCTCGCCGCGCAATTCATCGAATCGGACGATGGCGCCGCCAAGGGCCGGCGCGAACTCCCCAGCTTCGGCATCACGCTGTTCACGATTTTGCTGCCGGTGATTCTAATGCTCGTCGGGAGTTGGGCCGATCTCGTCTTCGCGCCGAAGTCCGTTCCGAACGATTTGTTGCGGTTCGTCGGTAATTCCGATGTCGCCTTGCTGATCTCGGTGCTCGTCAGCTTCTGGACGTTCGGCGCGCAACGCGGCTTCACACGCGAGCAGATTCAAAAATTTTGCGGCGACTGCCTGGCGCCGATCGCCGGCATCACGTTGATCGTCGGGGCCGGCGGCGGCTTCGGCGGGGTGCTGCGCGATAGCGGAATCTCGCAGCAGATCGTCGCTGTCGCTACGCAGGCGCACCTTTCGCCGTTGCTGTTCGGCTGGTTCGTGGCTGCGCTGATTCGCTTGGCGACCGGGTCGGCAACCGTTGCCATGACGACAGCTTGTGGGATCGTGGCGCCGATCGCCAAGGCCGGCGCGATTCACGTTCGGCCCGAATTGCTCGTGTTGGCGACGGGCTCGGGTTCGCTGATTTTCTCGCACGTGAACGATGGCGGCTTTTGGTTGATCAAAGAGTATTTCGGCATGACGGTCGGGCAGACCTTTAAGACGTGGTCGCTCTGCGAGACGATTATTTCGCTGCTCGGCCTCGGCCTGACCTTCGCGCTCGCGACGGTCTTATAGGAACGGCAATGATTGTGATCGTGATGGGCGTCTCGGGCGCCGGCAAGACGCGTATCGGCGAGCTGCTCGCCGAACGCCTGGGCTGCAGCTTCGTGGATGGCGACGAGTTCCACAGCGCCGCGAACAAGGAAAAGATGGCGCAAGGCATCGCGCTCACGGACGACGACCGCTGGCCTTGGCTTGCCGCCATTCGCGCGGCGATCGAAGCCAAAGTGCGTGCGGGGGGCTCGCTCGTCGTTGGCTGCTCCTCGCTCAAGCGCGCCTATCGCGATGTCCTGCGCGGCGGTGCGCAGGGCGACGGGATCGTGCGGTTCGTGTACTTGAAAGGATCGTTCGAGTTGCTGCACGAACGCCTTGCGACGCGCGGCCGGCACTTCTTCAATCCGGCGCTGCTGCAAAGCCAGCTCGACACGCTGGAGGAGCCCAGCATGGATGAAGCGATCACCGTCGGGATCGAACTGTCGCCCGAGGCGATCGTCGACGAGGTCGTCGCCGCCCTCGGCTAGGCACCGTGCGATGGGCTCGCCGCGTTCGTTGGGGCTTTGCCGGTCGGCGCCGCTCGCCGCTTGATGGCGTTGTCGGCGTGGATGGCGTTGATGGCATAAGGGCTATGCGATTGCGCTGTCGGATCATCGCGGGCCAATCGGGCTTCATGCGCGCCGCCGCAATGTCGCATACCAAACTGCGAGCGCGCCGGCACTGATTGCGGCGCCGAGCGTGCAAACGCCGCCCCAGCCGAAGCGAGCGAACGCGAAGGTCGCGGCAGCCGAACCCGTGCCGCAGCCGGCAGCGTATAGGAGCATATAGGCCGCGGTCAGGCGACTGCGGGCCTCGGGGCGTACGGCATAGATCAATGTTTGATTGGTCACGTGTACCGCTTGCAATCCCAAATCGAATCCGATGACGCCGACTGCGAGCGCGATTAGCGAGTGTGCGAGCAGTGCCGTCGGCAGCCATGAGATAAGCATGAGCGACAGGCCGGCGCCCGATGTCCATTCTCCGCGGTCGCGATCCGAGAGCCGGCCGGCGCGGGCGGCGCCGAGTGCGCCCGCGGCCCCGGCTAGGCCGAATAGTCCGATTTCGGTATGCGACAGCGAATGGGGCGGTGCGCTGAGCGCAAGCGCCATCGGCGTCCAAAGCGTCATTGCGGCGGCGAAATGCAAAAAGGCGATGCACGCGCGGATGCGCAATATCCGTTCTTGCGACAACAGCGCGAACGTAGACCCGATCAGGCGAGCGTAAGATTCGCGCGAACGCGTGCCGGTGGAGTGGGGAAGCACGCGCGAGAGTACGACGTAGAGCACGAGCATGACGCCGGCCGATGTGAAATACACGGCGCGCCAGCCCGCGAGATCCGCGATGGCGCCCGAGAACGTGCGAGCCAGCAGGATCCCGAGGACGATGCCGCTCGTCACCGTTCCGACGGCCTGGCCGCGCTCGCTGGGCGCCGCCAATGCCGCCGCGAACGATACCAGCACCTGGGTGAGCACGGCGAGAAAGCCGATCAGCGCCATGCCGGCGAATAGGGCGAACGGGCGGGTTGCGATCCCGATCGCTAGCAGCCCGATCGCGCTAAGGGCAACCTGAGCCAGGATCATTCTGCGCCGGTCCCACCGGTCGCCGAGCGGGACGAGCAGTGTCAGCCCCAATCCATAGCAGGCGCTCGTGACGGTCATGATCCCGCCAATGGCGGCGCGAGCGATATCGAACTGCCGCGCCAATGTATCGAGCAGCGGTTGTGCGTAATACGTGTTCGCCACGGCGAACCCCGCGGTGGCGGCAAACAACAGCGTCGCCGGGCGCGTGAGCGCGGTATGTGCGGGCACGGAGCAAACGGGCGTCGCCCGCATCGATTGTTCGATATCCATAGAGCAGGCCGTGGCGAATCGCTCGCCATGAGTGGACGATGCGATTCACTCTACCCAAGGGGCTGTGCGCCGGTTAGTCGCCGCGTCTCTGGGAATTGACGGCCCATTCCAACGCAAGGGGACGGGCGCGGCACACGAGTTCCGACGATCGAAAGACACGAATCGGCGATCGATTGGGACGCAAGCGCTAACGATCGGACTCTCGCGTTTCATACAGTGTTCCTACCGGGAGCCGGCCAAGGCCATCCCGATTCGCCAACTATCGTTCCGGAGCTTCGTATGGCCCTCAATCCACTCCAACAATTTTTTTCGAAGATTGGCGCTCGCGATTTGCCGGGCGCGCTATCGCTGATCAACGAGGCTACCGTGTTCGAGCCGCAAGGTCCGGCGCATTTGCCGATTTATGGGCGCTTTGTCGGCAAGGCAGGCGTCGAGCGGCTCATGACAGCCCTCAGTACGCTATTCGAAACGGAGCGGTTCGAGATTCGTCAGTGGGCGGACGCGGGCGATCACGTGTTCGCGTACGGCTATATGCAACATCGGGTGCGAGAGACGGGCAAGACGTTCGCCAGCGAATTCGCGGCGGTGGCCCGGATCGAAGGCGGGATGATCCGTCATTACCGAATCTTCGAGGACACCGCGGCTGCAGAGAAGGCGTTCGCTTGATGCGGCGTCTCTTTTCGCCCGGTCAAGCGTTGTGCCGGGGCCGTCTCACCGCAGCTGCACGAGCCAGTTGCCGTAGTCGGCATCGGCGCGCACGGGTGCGTGGGACCGCTCGCGTTGGGCGATCTCGCGTGTTTCGCTCGGCGCGTGACCGAATTCCTGCTTGAACGCGCGGCTCAGTTGCGAGTTGCTCTGGAATCCGTAGCGATATGCCAGATCGCCGATTCGATGGCGTGCATTCTCGGGCGACGTCAGCGCGCGGCGAATCGCGCGTAGACGGCGTTTCCGAATGTAATGCGAGACGCCGCCGTCTTGTTCGAATAGGCGGTATAAGCTCGAGCGCGATATGCCGATGTCCTTGCAGATTCGATCGGGAGAGAGTTCCACCGATTCCAGGTTCCGGCCGATGTACTCTTTCGCCTTCACGTAAAGCGTTGAAAGCAGTTCGTTGCGTGCATTGGCAATGTCTTGCGTACTCGTGCTTAACATCGCTTTGACTAAGCTCAACGTGGCTTGCTCGGCATATCGCGCTTGGAGCGGCGACATCGTTTCGATTTGCTCGAGTAGGCTCGACAGGTAGCCATCGAGCAGCGCACTGACGCCGCCGCGAAATAGGGTGCCGTGGAGCGCGGACGGCAAATTGGGCAGCATATCGCGCACAACCAGCAAGGTGATCGCACCGCCGGCTTCAATCTCGCGCCGATAAGGACGAGCCTGATCGACGACAAGAATCTCGCCCGGCTGGACATGTATCGCCCGGCCGTCGATATTGCCGCGGACCATTCCCCCGCTGCGCAGATTGAACGAATAACTATCCAGGCCGTCCCGACGAATCAACGGTATCGTCCGATTCAACGTATAGGCGAGCGGGGCGCGCGCAGCGGAGGGTTGTCGATAGATCCATTTCCCTACCGAGATGTTGCCGAGCGTATAGCCGCAAAACCGATAATCGACTGCCGAATCGAACGGGCCGGACAATGCGAATTCCGCGACCGAATATTGCGCCCGCCATGCGTCGAGGCGTTCGGCGGCCGAATAATCTTGCAAGGAAAACCGATAGGTCGGGTGTGTCGCGCGATGCATGCTAAGCCCTCGAATCGCCGTCCGGCTTCCGCTGCATTATAGGGACGATTCTCCGTCGGCGTTGGGGGCGAGCGCATCGTCGATATGCGATAGGCCATGCCGTTCGGCCCTAGAAATGAAAAGGGCGCGCGAGCCGATGCCCGCGCGCCCTTTTCTCGAGGCGCAATGTCCCTTAAGCGATCCGCTTGGCCAATTCGACGGCCTTGCCCGTGTACGAAGCCGGCGTCATGTTCATGAGCAGCGTTTTCGCATCGTCGGGAATCGCGAGCGTCGCGATGAACTGCTGCAGCGCCTCGCGCGTGATGCCCTTGCCGCGCGTGAGTTCCTTGAGCTGTTCGTACGGATTTTCGATGCCGAAGCGGCGCATCACCGTTTGCACGGGCTCGGCCAGCACTTCCCAGCAACCGTCGAGATCTTCGTTCAAGCGAGCCGGGTTGACTTCGAGCTTGTCGAGGCCGCGGATCAGCGCGTCATAGGCGAGCAGCGAGTAGCCGAGCGCCACGCCCATGTTGCGCAGCACGGTGGAATCGGTCAGATCGCGCTGCCAGCGCGACACCGGGAGCTTGTCGGCCAGATGGCGCAACGTGGCATTAGCTAGGCCCAGGTTGCCTTCCGAATTTTCGAAGTCGATCGGATTGACCTTGTGCGGCATCGTCGACGAACCGATTTCGCCGGCCTTCGTCTTTTGCTTGAAATAACCGACCGAGATGTAGCCCCACACGTCGCGATCCAGATCGAGCAGGATCGTATTGGCGCGTGCGCAGGCATCGAACAGCTCGGCCATGTAGTCGTGCGGTTCGATTTGGATGGTGTACGGATTGAACGTGAGCTTCAGGCGCTGTTCGATGACGTTGCGCGAGAACGTTTCCCAGTCGAAGCTCGGATAGGCCGACAGGTGGGCGTTGTAGTTGCCCACCGCGCCGTTCATCTTGCCGAGGATTTCCACCTTGGCGATGCGATCGATCGCGCGTGCGAGACGGGCGGCCACGTTCGCGATTTCCTTGCCGAGCGTCGTCGGGCTCGCGGGCTGCCCGTGCGTGCGCGAGAGCATCGGCTGCTCCGCATGGGCGTGCGCAAGCGCGACGAGGCGGCCGTGCACCGAGCGCAAAGCCGGCAGGATCACGTGCTCGCGTGCGCCGGCCAGCATGAGGCCGTGCGACGTGTTGTTGATGTCTTCCGAGGTGCAGGCGAAATGGATGAACTCGCTCGCGCGCTCGAGTTCGGGGTGACCCTTGACCGATTCCTTGAGCCAGTATTCGACGGCCTTGACGTCGTGGTTCGTCACGCGCTCGATTTCCTTGATGCGTGCGGCATCGTGTGCGGAAAACCGCGCAACGAGATCGAGCAGGAACGTTTCGGCCGCTTCCGAGAAGCGCGGCATTTCGGCGAAGCCGGCTTGCGACAGGGCGATGAGCCAATGGACTTCGACCGTCACGCGATGACGCATGAACGCGGCTTCGGAAAGCCAGTCGCGCAGCGCTTCGGTTTTGGCGGCGTAGCGGCCGTCGAGCGGCGAGAGGGCGGTGAGGGCAAACAGCGTTTCGGCGCGGGTATCGGACATGATCGGGCATCGCGCTCGAAGGCGCGGATTCGGGAGCAAGGGGAGAACCCGGGATTTTACCACTGGCTGGGCCAGACCTCGCCTTGGACGCTCGACTGTGGGGAGTCGTGCTTCTGTTCGTCTGAGTTCTTGGTTATCCAGGCATTTCCGTCCTGTTGGCGGCTAAGGTTTCGCGTTCGACCTAACGTTTGAATCCTTTTCGACCTCAACCAATGGGAACCCACCTCCAATGAGCACGACACGTTCCAAGCCGATAGCGTTCTTTGAATCCGATTTGCCTCGCGTGAAAGGACGGCAGCTTGGTTTTGCGATGACGAGCAAGGAGCCCAACTACTGTGTGACTTGCATTGTGACCTGCGAGGACCAGTGGTCGATCATGCAGATGGAAGCCCTGGAAAAGATGGGGGAGGAGGTGGACGGGGAGATTGGCCTGATCTTCATCGAGGATGCTGTCAGGCGAGCGAAGCGCGCAGCGGGCAACTACGCACTGCTATTCCTCAACGACGAGGGCACCGACAAGGAGGGCCGCTTTTACTGGCCGGGGCTCGCTGCTTTCGCTGCAAAGCAGGTGTGAAGTGCACCCCAAAAGTTGGACATCAATCCAACCTTTGGGGCGTTGTTCATGTTGAAATACGACGAGGAATTCAAGCTGCGGGTAGTCAAGACATACCTGCGCGGGCAGACCAGCTTTGGGGCTGTAGCTGCGCAATTC
>NZ_JBQCIV010000028.1:0-29985 GCF_051953405.1 Trinickia sp.
TCAATGGCTAAGTCCGCAAAGCGCGTTGCCGTTACCGGCGCCGCAGGTCAAATCGGTTACTCGCTGCTGTTTCGTATCGCCAACGGCGATCTGCTCGGCAAGGACCAGCCCGTCATCCTGCAATTGCTCGACCTCCCGCAAGCGCAAGCTGCCGTCAAGGGCGTCGTCATGGAATTGGAAGACTGCGCATTCCCGCTGCTCGCGGGCGTGGTGGTGACGGACGATCCGAAGGTCGCATTCAAGGACGCCGACATTGCGCTGCTCGTGGGTGCGCGTCCGCGCTCGAAGGGTATGGAGCGTAAGGATCTGCTCTCCGCCAACGCCGAAATCTTCACGGTGCAAGGCCGTGCGCTGAACGAAGTCGCCAGCCGCGATGTGAAGGTGCTCGTGGTAGGCAACCCGGCGAACACGAATGCTTACATTGCGATGAAGTCGGCACCGGATCTGCCGAAGAAAAACTTCACGGCCATGCTGCGCCTGGACCATAACCGCGCGCTGTCGCAAATCGCCGCGAAGTCGGGCAAGCCGGTCGCGTCGCTCGAAAAGGTCACCGTGTGGGGCAACCATTCGCCCACGATGTACGCCGACTACCGTTTCGCCACGGCCGACGGTCAATCGGTCAAGGCGCTCATCAACGACGAGGAATGGAATCGCAACGTATTCCAGCCGACCGTCGGCAAGCGCGGCGCGGCAATCATCGAAGCGCGCGGCCTGTCGTCGGCGGCTTCGGCGGCCAACGCGGCGATCGACCACGTCCGTGACTGGGTGCTCGGCACGAACGGCAAGTGGGTGACGATGGGCATTCCGTCGGACGGCTCGTACGGGATCCCCGAAGACATCGTCTACGGCGTGCCCGTCACGTGCGAAAACGGCGAATACAAGCGTGTCGAAGGCCTCGAGATCGATGCCTTCTCGCGCGAAAAGATGGACTTCACGCTGAACGAACTGCTCGAAGAGCGCGACGGCGTGCAGCACCTGCTCGGCTAAACGCCGAGAACCGGTGCCGCCCGTGCAAGCGGGCGCGCCGAAACGATTCGAGAGCCGGCGCCGCGTACGCCGCGTCGTCATGACGCGAGCGTCCGGCGCCGGCTCACCATCTCGGATTCGCGCGTGCTTTGCGCAAAAAATCGCGTCGCAAGGTTGTCGTACATAAATTGAAATGCGATCGTAATGTGTCTTGCTCGGCGCGCCGAGCGACGTACGCCGCAGAGCCCGTCCGAATCCGGTTTTTTTTGACCACGATCGAAGCTTCCAACGCCGAAGATGCGCGCCTTGACTCCCGCCGAAGTGCTGTTTGACGGAGAAACGCCGCCCGCACTGCTGCCCGTGTGCGACCACTATGCGGGCAGCGAAAAGCTGATGCTCAAATCGCTCGCGCTTCAGTCCCAGCTCGGGCCTGTTTTCGACGTCACGCTCGATTGCGAAGACGGCGCCGCCGTCGGCCACGAAGCGGCGCACGCCGAACTGGTCGCATCGCTGATCGGCAGCGAGCACGATCGCTTCGCACGGGTGGGCGTGCGTATTCACGATTTCGCCCATCCGCATTGGCGGGACGACGTCCGCCTCATTCTGCGCGCGGCAAAGCGCGCCCCCGCCTACGTCATGCTGCCGAAGGTGCGCAGCGTGGCCGATGCGGCCGAAATGTGCGCCTTCATCGAAGCCACGCGCCGCGAGTTCGGCATCGAGAAACCCGTCCCTACCCAGCTTCTGATCGAAACGCACGGCGCACTCGCCGATGTTTTTCGGCTCGCCTCGCTGCCGACCGTCGAGTCGCTTTCCTTCGGCCTCATGGATTTCGTATCGGCGCACGACGGCGCGATCCCCGATTCGGCGATGCGCTCGCCCGGCCAGTTCGATCATCCGCTCGTGCGGCGGGCGAAACTGGAGATCGCCGCCGCCTGCCATGCCTACGGACGGGTGCCATCGCACAACGTGAGTACCGAAATTCGCGATATGTCGATCGTCGCCGCCGATGCCGCCCGGGCCCGCGATGAATTCGGCTACACGCGCATGTGGAGCATCCATCCGGCGCAAGTGCCCGTCATCGTCGCCGCGTTCGCGCCGCGCGACGAGGCGATCGCCACCGCGGCCGAGATTTTGCTGGCAGCCCAAGCGTCCCAATGGGGGCCCACGCGCCACGGCGACACGCTGCACGATCGCGCGAGCTACCGCTACTACTGGTCGGTGCTGCGCCGCGCGCGCGCGACCGGGCGCACGCTGCCCCCAGAAACGGCGCCGCTGTTCGCCAGCCCCGCCCCATCGAAGGAGACGACATGACATCGCGCGTACGCCCGGCCGGCGTGCAAACGGTGCGCAGCGCGTCGACAATAAGACCGCCCGCCCGAGCGCAAACGGCATCGGCTCCGAAAATCTGAAGTTTGTCGCGCTAAATAGGAGAAAATAGCGACCGCCGCGCGTCGCCCTATGCGCGCATAACCGGCGGGCCCGCCCGCCACGCGGTTTGTGTTCTATTTGTCTCACCGATATTGAAAAGGTCTTGATTCCATGAAGAAATTGCTGATCGCCGCCGTCGTCGCCTCGCTGTCCGCTACGACGCTCCTCGCAGCGAACAACGCATTCGCGCAAGATGGCACGGCGAAGAAGGCCGTTGCCAAGAAGCCCGCGCCGAAGCACCGCCTGATCAAGCGCAAGTCGACGAAGAGCGCTTCCAAGGTCGATCCCGTGCCGGAAGGCGCCGTGACGTGGTCCTGCCAGGACGGCGTATCGTTCGCGCTCAAGGGCGACATGAAGCGCGATCAAATCGTGACCGTCCACTGGGCCAACAAGAACTACAACCTGCCGCGCGAAAGCACGACCACGGGCGCCGATCGCTTCCATGACGCCGCCACGGGCCTCGATCTCGTCGTGATCCCGACGAAGGCGATGCTCTTCTCGGATCACGACGGCTCGCGCCTCGCGGACGAATGCAAGACGGCCGAGATGATGCAAGGCGCGCCGGCCCCGACCCAATCGAACGCGCTGCAAAAATCGGGCAGCTAAACCCTGCGCGAGGGAGCCTCGTCCCATGTCCGCACCGATCCCTAATGTCCGGCCCGCGCCGGATCGCGTGCTCGTCGACATCGTCGATTACGTTCGGGATGCCAAAATCGACGGTGTCGCGGCACTCGACACGGCACGCAATTGCTTGATCGACACACTGGGCTGCGGACTCGAGGCCCTCTCCTACCCGGCCTGCACGAAACTGCTGGGCCCCATCGTACCGGGCACCGTCGTTCCCAACGGGGCCAAGGTGCCCGGCACCCAATTTCAGCTCGACCCGGTGCAGGCCGCGTTCAATATCGGCGCCATGATTCGTTGGCTCGATTTCAACGATACGTGGCTCGCCGCCGAATGGGGGCACCCGTCCGACAACCTCGGCGGCATCCTCGCCACGGCCGATTGGGTCTCGCGTAGCGCCGTTGCCGCCGGCAAGGCGCCGCTCGCCATGAAGGACGTGCTCGTCGCGATGGTCAAGGCGCACGAGATCCAAGGCGTCATCGCACTCGAGAACGCGTTCAATCGGGTCGGGCTCGATCACGTTCTGCTCGTCAAGCTCGCCTCGACGGCAGTCGTCGGACATCTGCTCGGCCTTTCGCGCGACGAACTCGTCAATGCCGTCTCGCTCGCCGTCGTCGATGGGCATGCGCTGCGCACGTATCGGCATGCGCCGAATACCGGCTCGCGCAAATCGTGGGCGGCCGGCGATGCCACCTCCCGCGCGGTGCGCCTCGCGCTGATCGCCAAGACCGGCGAGATGGGCTATCCGTCGGCGCTGACGGCCAAGACGTGGGGCTTTTACGATGTCCTGTTCGGAGGCAACGCGTTCAAGTTACAGCGCCCCTACGGCTCGTACGTGATGGAAAACGTCCTCTTCAAGATCGCGTTCCCGGCCGAGTTCCACGCTCAGACGGCCGCGGAAGCGGCGCTGACGCTGCACGGCCGATTGCAGGCTAGCGGCAAGCGCGTGGAAGACATCGCAAGGATCACCATCCGCACCCACGAGGCGGCGCTACGGATCATCGACAAAACCGGCCCGCTCGCCAATCCGGCCGATCGCGACCATTGCATCCAGTACATGGTGGCTGTGCCGATCATTTTCGGGCGGTTGACGGCGGCCGATTATGAAGATGCGGTTGCGGCCGATCCACGCATCGATGCGCTGCGCGCGAAGATCGTCTGCGTCGAAGATCCGCAGTTCACGGCCGATTACCATCATCCCGACAAACGCTCGATCGCCAACGCATTGACGGTCGAGTTCGGCGATGGGACGCAGTTCGACGAAGTCGTGGTTGAATATCCGATCGGCCACAAGCGGCGCCGTGCCGAAGGCATCCCGCTGCTGGTGGAGAAATTCAAGACGAATCTCGCGCGCCGCTTCCCCGAGAAGCAGCGCCGGGCGATTCTCGATGTTTCGCTCGATCAATCGAAGCTCGAGACGATGCCCGTGAACGAGTACGTCGATTTGTACGTGATATAGAAGGACAGAAGGCGGGGATCCCGAATTCGGGTGTCTCCGAACGCTGGTTTAAGGTTCAAGGTTCAAGAAAACGTAGCAACGTCATTTCCTCGCTCTAAACCTAGGAAAAACCATGGCCCACAATCTGCACAACACGCTCAAGGAATTCGACAGCGGTACCGGCAAAGGCAAGTTCTATTCGCTGCCGGAGCTTGGCCGCGCGCTGAACGTCAAGATCGACCGGCTACCCGTGTCGATCCGCATCGTGCTCGAATCCGTGCTGCGCAACTTCGACGGCAAAAAGATCTCGGAAGAGCACATCGCGCAGCTCGCCAACTGGAAGCCGACCGCCGGCCGGGTCGACGAAATTCCCTTCGTGGTCGCGCGGGTCGTGCTGCAAGATTTCACGGGCGTGCCCCTGCTCGCCGACATCGCCGCCATGCGCGGCGTGGCCAAGCGCACCGGCAAGGACCCGAAAGCGATCGAACCGCTCGTGCCCGTCGATCTCGTGGTCGACCACTCCGTGCAGATCGACTACTTCCGCCAGAAAGACGCGCTCGATCTGAACATGAAGCTCGAGTTCCAACGCAACAACGAGCGTTATCAGTTCATGAAGTGGGGCATGCAGGCGTTCGACACGTTCAAGGTCGTGCCGCCCGGCGTCGGCATCGTGCACCAAGTCAACCTCGAATATCTCGCGCGCGGCGTGCACAAGAAGGCCGAGAACGGCGACACCGTCTACTACCCCGACACGCTCGTGGGCACGGATAGCCATACGACGATGATCAACGGTATCGGCGTGGTGGGCTGGGGCGTGGGCGGCATCGAGGCCGAAGCGGGCATGCTCGGCCAGCCGGTGTACTTCCTGACGCCGGACGTCGTCGGTGTCGAACTCAAGGGCAAGCTGCGCGAAGGCGTGACGGCAACCGACCTGGTACTGACGATCACCGAGATGCTGCGCAAGGAAAAGGTCGTCGGCAAATTCGTCGAATTCTTCGGCGAAGGCACCGCCTCGCTCACGCTGCCCGACCGCGCGACGATCGGCAACATGGCGCCCGAATACGGCGCGACGATGGGCTTTTTCCCCGTCGACGAAAAGACGATCGAGTACTTCAAGGGCACGGGCCGTACCGAGGCCGAAATTGTTGCCTTCGAAAACTACTTCAAGGCGCAGCAGCTGTTCGGCATTCCGAAAGCCGGCCAGATCGATTACACGAAAACGGTCACGCTCGACCTCGGCACGGTGGCACCGTCGCTGGCCGGTCCGAAGCGTCCGCAAGACCGCATCGAAATCACGCACGTAAAATCGACGTTCGCGGATTTGTTCAGCAAACCCGTGGGTGAAAACGGCTTCGCCAAGAAGCCCGCCGATCTCGACGCCGAGTACACGACGACGAACGGCGTGAAGCTGAAGAACGGCGATATTCTGATTGCCGCGATCACCTCGTGCACGAACACGTCGAACCCGAGCGTGCTGCTTGCGGCCGGTTTGCTGGCGAAGAAGGCCGTCGAAGCCGGCTTGACGGTGGCGCCGCACATCAAGACGTCGCTTGCGCCGGGATCGCGTATCGTCACCGAGTACCTGACGAAGACGGGCCTGCTGCCCTACCTGTCGCAGCTCGGCTTCGAGCTAGCCGCCTACGGCTGCACGACCTGTATCGGCAACGCGGGCGATCTGACGCCGGAGCTGAACGAGGCCATTACCAAGAACGACGTTGTTGCGGCCGCCGTGCTGTCGGGCAACCGCAACTTCGAAGCACGGATCCACCCGAACATCCGTGCGAACTTCCTGGCTTCGCCCCCGTTGGTGGTCGCCTATGCGATCGCCGGCACGATGACGCGCGATCTGATGACCGAGCCCGTCGGCAAAGGCAAGGGCGGCCGGGACATCTACCTCGGCGACATTTGGCCGTCGAGCGAAGAGGTCAATGCGCTGCTCAAGTTCGCATTGGACGCCGATGCGTTCCGCGCGAACTACGCCGAACTCACGAAGAAGGGCGATTTGTGGAGCAAGATCGAGGGCGAGGAAGGCCAAGTCTACGATTGGCCGAAGTCGACCTATATCGCCGAGCCGCCGTTCTTCGGCGAGCAGTTCTCGATGACGCCGTCGGGCGAAGTGGCGTCCATCAAGGGGGCACGTGCGCTAGGCGTGTTCGGCGATTCGGTGACGACCGACCATATCAGCCCGGCCGGTTCGATCAAGGAAGATTCGCCTGCCGGCAAGTGGCTGAAGGCAAACGGCGTGCAAAAGGCCGACTTCAACAGCTACGGCTCGCGCCGCGGCAATCATGACGTCATGATGCGCGGCACGTTCGCCAACGTGCGGATCAAGAACCTCATGATTCCGGCGAGGGAAGACGGCACGCGCGTGGAAGGCGGCTTGACGATCCATCAGCCAAGCGGCGAACAATTGTCGATCTACGATGCCGCGATGAAGTATATCGACGAGGGTACGCCGACGATGATCTTCGCCGGCGAAGAGTACGGCACGGGTTCGTCGCGCGATTGGGCGGCGAAGGGTACGCAGCTGCTGGGCGTGAAGGCGGTCGTGGCCCGCAGCTTCGAACGGATCCATCGTTCGAATCTCGTCGGGATGGGCGTGCTGCCGCTGCAGTTCAAGGGTTCGGACAGCGTGCAAACGCTCGGCATCACGGGCGAGGAGACGTACGACATCGAAGGCCTCGGCGACGACTTCAAGCCGCAGCAGGAACTCACGCTCGTGATTCACGGCAAGGACGGCAAGACGCAACGCGTGCCGGTTCTGCTGCGCATCGATACGCCGATCGAAGTCGACTACTACAAGCACGGCGGGATTTTGCCGTTCGTGCTGCGCTCGCTGTTGGCGGCGTAAGCCCGGCGTAGATGCGCTTTTTGCAGGGCCGCGCCCGTCAGGGCGCGGCAGTTGATCGGCCCGGCTCGATTCGGTTCGTAGCCGGGCTTTTTTTCGCTTTCATGGTCAAACCTGAGCCCGGACGGTGGCATCGTAAGCCATGTGCCAGCCGGCGCTACGGATGATAGTCGGGGTAACGCGGTAGAGCGGGCGCCATGTCGACCACGGCGTCGGGCGTTGGCCAGTCAAAGTCTTTCACGCCTGTTATCCAGGTGTTTCCTCCAAACTTTTCCCATTCGGTACCTGTCCACCGATAGTGGATATGCGAGGTTACCGTCCCCAGTCCTGTGTCGCCGAGATACGTCACCCATCTGACCGACAGCGTAACTTGATAATCCGCCCTCGACCAAGCGTGCTCTGGAAGCTCGGCGAAGATCGGGTTGTCGTTATACGGTGGGGGATTAATTAGCAGTCTCTGTCCAGCAGCGATGCGCCGCTCCCGCCAAGTGCCGCGCGGTGGCGCGGAGGTCTTTTTCGGAGCCGCCTTGCGGAACAGTGGCGGCTGCTCACCCGGCCGTCGCCATGCCCGCACTTCAGCATTCGGCGTCCGCCATTCCGGCAGATTCGCCCCCGGCACCTGTCCCGCACGCTGAACGCCCGGCACGGTCGGACGGTTCATCGAAGTACCGGGCCCTTGGTTTCCAGTGCGAGACTGTCCGGTTGCAATTGGGCCACTTTGTCCCGCGCCGTCGCTCGCGGTACCCGATTCATGAACCATCTCGGCGGAATCGCCTTCGGCATCCCGCAGTGAAGAGCTTTCCAGCGTGGAAAGTTCACCACCTAGGTTCACCTCCATATGTCCACGCGGATCGATGTAATCGATCGGATCGTCGCTGCAATAAGCGTATGGGTTGATACCCGCCGGTCCGAACGGGCTGAAGCTATCGGCGGCATTGAAGCGCATCAGCGCCGGCAAGTACCATCGGTAACCGTTGCCCAGCGGCACCGTGCCTGTCACGGGGTCCAAAAACGCACCGCTAAAACCGAGGATGGAAATCGCGCTCATGGCTTATGAGCCTCCTTTGCGCCGCTGCGCTTTTCGTCGACTCATGAGGAGCGACGCTGAAAGGCCGCCTAAAACCGAGCGACGTTACAGTGCGCACCCTGTCTCACCCTGTTTCCCGCCGGCCAAGCAACCGGTCCAACTCTGCGTTACCAGACTATATGCTCGCGCTGGGAGGGCTCCGTTGGCAGGCGGTTGATGCTCGCATAAAGGCCGGCTATTAAAACTTGAACGCCAGCATCGTGGGGGTCTCAAGAAGCCGTTGGATCCGTAAATATTCTTTGGAAAGCCTCTCAACCTGCCCGCTTTCGACGAAAGATTCAGTTTGGCGATTGATGGCATTAGTCACGGTGTTTAAAGATTCATCCGCCGCGGTTAGTTGTCTACGCCCACGGAGACGAAGCGCCTTCTCCTCTCGGGCTAGACCCAACTGCTTCTTCGAAAAAATTTCCGGCCTAAGATCGGAGAGGTCCGTACTCAGCGCTTCCCGGGCTGCGGTATTGACCCGGAGGTCCGCGATTGTCGTCTCCGCGTTTCTTAGGCTCAGGCTGGCGTGATCGAGATGGAATTGGATGTCGTCGGCATACAGCAACGCCGGGTTCCTCATCGGTGCGGTTGCGGGCTGTGACGGCGACGGGAAAGCGGCAGCTTCGGACGGGAAAGACCGATCTGAGACGTTGGGTTCGCGAACGGGCTGTCCCGGCACGGCACCCGGTCTTTGTACACTCGGAGCAATTCCCTCGCCGCTTGACGGCCCGCTCGCCCCACCACGTTCCCGAAAAAGCGAAATCCGCAAGTCTCCCCGAAAGTGACGGTAAGCCAGTGCTGCTGCGCCTATTCCCACCGTCGCGACGCCAATACCCAAGACGACCCAGACGCTCGCGTCAAAATCCGCGAAATGCCCGGTGGGATCGATATGATTGATCGGATCGCCAACGCAGTACGCGTACGCATTCCCACCTCCCAAGCCAAAGGGACTGAAATCGTCAGGGGCATTAAACCGCATAAGTGCCGGCATGTACCATCGATAGCCGTTCCCTAGCGGGTACCCGAAAGAAATGCGGTCCTCGCTTGCGCCTGCAAAGGAGAACGTTTGCGCCATACTCATGGATTTAGCCTCGTCAGACCTTCAATGAAACCCGCCGGAGCAGTCATTTCCAAAGCGACGCATAGCTCGCTGGATAAGCGCCTCGGTGGAAATTCTTGCCAGCCGCCGGATAGGAGAGCGGCTCCGGGTAACTCACCGCGTTGGGGTAGGTGGCCGGCCCCGGGTATCTGACCGACTGCGGATAAACATGTGGCCGCGTCAGTGCGTGAGATTCGCGCGTATCCACTGCAGCATGGTCGGCCTCGACTTCCGGCATCATCGGAAACAGCTTTTTGAGGAGTACCGAGCCGCCTATCATCAGTCCAGCAGTCAAGCCAATATGCGTGCCCAGGCGAATACTCGCACCGACGGCGCGCCTCGGCAATGAAGGAGGTTCGAGCGCCGGCCGTGCACTCTTGGTGTCTTTCATCGCTGTTCGCCCGGCTCTTTCCAAACCCTCCTCTTTGCCGAGCGCCCTCGTTACCTTTCCGCCTTGCGAAAACGCGTCCTTTACTCCGTCGACAAGAACTTCCTCGACGAACTTGGTCCCGGCGCCTACGGCATCGGGCACCATCGACGCAATTCCCAGCCACTTCCCCGTCTCCGCGGCGGTTTTGCCCGGAATTTGTCCCAACACATCGGACGCGAGCGAGAGCACAAAGCCGGCGGCCAACAACAGAAGGCCCCACCCACCCGTGCCGATTGCAAAAGCCAGGAAAAGCGCCGTGTCGATTCCGGCCGTCACGCCGAATTGCGCAGCATCGAAGTGCCCTTTGGGCGCGAGAAACATCACGACGTCCTTGATGATCCCCAAGAAACTGAAGTCCCCGCCGGGATCGGCGCGGTTGATCGGATCGCCCAGACAGTAGACGTATGGGTTGACTCCGCCAAGATGGAATGGACTTTCCGCATCCATAGATGAAAATCTCATCAACCCCGGCAGATATAAGCGATGTCCGTTGCCAAGCAGATATCCGCCGCTGATTGGATCGCAACACGCGCCGGCAAAAGCGTCGATCGGTTTTGTAGCCATAGCCTTTCCGTAATCGTTATCTGCGTCTCATGAAGGTCAGCCAAGCATCGATGCCGCTACTACCCCTTGTTGGTCGTATCGGCCACGATCGGCTCTTCACCGTACGCCGAATAGGCGCGTTGCTGCGGGGCACTCTTAGCCTCGTTACTCGCGCTCAGTACCGAGCCCAGATGGTCGCAACCCAGCAGCCAGCCGCCAGGATTGCTACCCCCACTGTTGTACTGCGCCACGGGTTCGCCGGACAACGAGCGAACCAGGCGAACGGGACTGTCGTCCTGGATCAGATTGACCAGCTCCTGCGCCCGGTAGTAGAACGAGGTCGATTGGTCCATGGTTTGTCCAATGGCGCCCCATGTTTGCGTTCCGAGCCGGTGAAATGGATCGTAGGTATATGCGCCGCTCAGCCCTGTTCCGCCCTTCCCCGCGCCGTTTGGCGTACTCGTCGCACCGTCGACACGGCCTAGCGAATCGTAGTGCAGCGTTGTACCCATTCCGTCATCTAGGATTCGTCCCGCCGCATCGTACTTGACCGAGAACGTCGACGGCTCGTAACTCGAATCCGTGTGAGTACCGCCCAATACACGGCATGGGTCGGTCGTGTAATCGAAGTTGAATGACGTGGTGTTTTCTCCCCCATTCAAGAACGCCGATTGCACCTCGGTAATATTGTTCAAGGCGTCCAGGGTGAAAGCCTGCTTCGTCAGCGCGTTTCCGTAACGATCGCATGGAAGTGCCAAGCCGCTTGCATCCGCCTGCCAGGTCACCAAACGGTTTCGCGCGTCGTAGTCGAACGTTTCGGATCGAAGCGACGCGTTATTGAATTGCGTCGTTCGTCGCTTGAGCAAGTCGTTCGCTTGCCAGCGGTCTTGGGCGATGGTCCAGTCATTCGTGCCGTCGCCCGTCTGGCGAGACGTCTCGCGGCCGAAGTCATCGAGTTTCAGCGTCGTGTTCAAGGTGTAATTTCCGCTGCTGTTTTTGGCTTCGGAGGCCCAGCCCGTCAAGCGACCGGCAGCATCGTAACTCGGCAGCACCGAGATCTTTTCGTCCGATACCCCGTCGATGCGCCCGTATTCATCGCGTGAAAGCGTCGTGATCGCGCCATCGATGTGCGTGTAGGTGAGCAGCGCGCCACCGACCGTATACGTATAGCCAGTCTCTTGCGCAGCCGAGTTCGCGCGCGCCGCGTCGCTGTACGGGGGCAAGTCGGCGCCGTACACGAATGCCTCGTTCTGCAATCGGCCGGAGGGGTAAAACGGCGTCAAGCCGATTGCAGACACTGTGTTGTCCCGCCCCCCCTGCCGCTGCGCCCTCGCGGTCTGCATGAGGCCGGTGCCATGTTCATAGGTGTAGCCAAACGTCTCCTCACCGACCGTCATTTGCTCCACCGCTTCATCCAAAGCATCGATATAGACGTAATTCCAATGCACCCCATCGGGTGCAACCGTCGTACTCGGCTTCCGATAACCATCTTGCACCGTCTCGTTCCAGGCGTATTGATAGGTCCATGTACAGCCACCCACCGTCTTGGACGTCGTTCGACCAAGGCCATCGAAGGTTCTGGTTCCGACCCCGCACATGCCGGTGAACGGCGTTCCGCTCCTAGCCAATAAGCCTTTGACTTGAATTGCGTCCACCCATCTCGCCGGGGACTTATCGCTGTATGTCTTTGTCACAACGGTGCCATCCGGGAGCGAGTTCTGAACGACGCGTCCCCAAGCATCGTATTGATGCGACGTCACTTGACCCAGCTCGTCGGTCTCTTTCTCGACCCAATACAGTCCGTTGTATTGCCGTGAACGACTGCTATATGGCTCGCTGCCTTCCTGGACGGGAAACCCATCGCTCGCGAAATAGCGATCCGATCTGAAGGCTTTCTGACTAAAGTTGTAATCGTAGGCAGTGACGTACGTCCCCGTGTAGACCGTCTCGCCATCGGCGGTACCGTAACGCGTGGTGCTCACGGTTTTGCCGACCGGATCATAGGCCGTGGCGTCGACCGTTCCGTCCGAAAAGCTCTCCAAACAGCTTTGCCCCCAACCGTCGTACACGATCGCTTTGCTGAGGCTATAAGTAGACGTCACATCGTTCGCCGGATCGACCGAATGGTCCTTCGAGGTTTGCTCCGATAGACGCCCCATAGCGTTGTAGGCTCGGGACTCCATTGCATACCAATCTTGCGCATCGGCAATGTCGATCGCATTGATCTCCTTGAGCAGCAAGCGGTGAAGTCCATCCATGGTGTACCGGATACAGTTACCCTTGGCATCGGTCTGCACCACTTGAAATGGCTTGCTTCCGCTATCGTCGATCGCGTAGCTGTACGTGAAAACGTTCTGATAACTCTGGTCGTAATCCGCATCGCCGTTGGGGGCGTTCAACACGCGCTGGGTCAATCGCCCCAAGCTGTCGTACGTATACGCTGTCACGTTATTTAAGATGCTTCGCTCTTCGAGAACGCGCCCCGTCGAAACCGAAGCCGTCTTGCTCTGCACGATCTGCAGGTATCCTGCCGGGTGACCGTCCGCGGTCGCCTTGACGTCCGGGTCGTAGACCGTTTGCGTATGGCAAGTTGTCAGGCCATCGACGCTCGCCACCGTTTCTGCCGTGTAGGAATAGGTTGTGTCCGTCTGGTAGTAATCGTTCGACGACGAACGCTTGCCTTTCGGGTAATGCAACAACGAATGCGTTATCAGACGCCCGGCGTCGATGCCGCCCGCGGTATCGTAGGCGTATGTCGCTTCAGCCACGACAAAGCTCGGGGCGGAGGTAGCATTCCGTCCCACCTCCGTCGAGGACGCGTCGCCGCTAGCGTGAGATTCGCCCGTTTTTAAAACTAGCCCGTTGACCACATATGCGTCGCCGTTCCACTGCACGGGTATCGCGTTGTCGTAGGTATAGTTTGTTTGTTGGACTGGGCCGCCAGCCGTCATCCAATCGGTTTGTTTCACGCCCGTCGGATCGACGCACATCCATTTGGCAAAGCGGGTGAAACCGTTCGGGTCCGCGGGGCACAGTAAGTCGCCCTTAGTATCGTAGGTCGCCTCACTGCCATCGTAGTACTCCCAACTGACGAGTAGCCCGCTCGGTTCGGTGCGGCTGATCGGATTCCCCCATTCGTCCCATGTGTATAGGCTCGTCTCGCTGTAACTCGGGTCGTTGCTCCTATCGATGCCGTCAACCCAGGTTGTCTCTTCTTTCATTGGGCATTGAAAGTAAGCAGGCAAACCTTGTGGCGGCGTATTCCCGTACGAGCTTTCGTAGTAATCGTTATCGTAGTAAGTCGTCTCTTTAATAACTGTTTTCTGTGCGTCGCTGCCTTGGGTCACCGTCTCGCCGGTTTGCAAATGAAATTTATCGTACACGCGTACCGTCGATCGATCGCCGCATACTTCCGTCGACCCGTAGGCGTAGGCGCTATCGACAACGTAAAGGTTGTCCAATACGTTGCTCCATACAACGTCCGAACCGCCTGCAACAAAGTTATTGCTCGTATAAGTGAAGGTGGACACGATCTCCGGCTGGCTCGCGCCAGGATCCTGCGTGTGCGTGTACACTCTGGGTAGCGAGTTAAGGTTCGCCGATGCCGGAAAAACCGCTCCGTCGTCCCCCCAGCGATACTCCACCGTCTCGGCCATCCCGCCCGGCGCCGTCACTTTATTGAGCCAATATCCCCAATAAGGATTTCCGTCAACCATATCGCCGGCGGGTGCATACTCGAGCTTCCATTCCAGCGGCGTTTGCGCATTGCTTACATCGACTTTGGTCAGGAATCTTTCGTTTTGGTGTATCTCGCCGTAGGTGAGTTCGACGACATACTTTTCCTTCGGCTGATCGGGGAAAAAATTGAAGCTGACGGTGTTGGTATCATAATCGCCGCTGACCAGCGTCGCGCCTGTATCGTCGGTGATCTTTTCCAGTTTGGGGAGGCCGTTTTCCTCCGTCCAAAAGAATGTGAGTGCATGGCCGGCCGCACTGACCATCAGCAGAGGTAATTTCGCCGTTCCACCGGTATCTGCGCCCATTAGGATTTCGATGTCACCGGATTTGTGAGTGACCATGTAGCACGACGTGATCGGCCCAAGCTGGGAGTGAAAGTTACACTCCCCCGAATCGAAGCGCTCGAAAAGCACGTTGCGCAACATCGTTTGATTCAAGCTCAACGTGGTGCCGCCATCGGTGTTTGCGACACGGCCTCGCTCGTTCTGGTCGTCTCCCGACACGACGTACCGCTCACCGGTGGACAGGAGCAGCAAGCCGTAGTTTTGTTCAACGTTGGGTTGGTATACCGAAAAATTGAACGATATCCCGGCACCGAGGCCGACGGCCTGGCCCTGACCACCCTGCAATGTGGCCATCGGGCTGTAGTTGGCTACGATCGGCAGGACAGGCCCTAGGCCGCGGTTGCCGATGATTTTGCCTAAAGTAATATTCGCGCCGAATAGACCTGTTCGTGGATCCACTTGGCCTGCCACTGCGCTAGTGAAATTTCCGGCCTGGCTCACAAAAGACGGGGTGGAGCTGCTGCTCATGGCGTATCTCCTCAATACGGTAGGTCCACATCAATCGCGATTGATTAATACCGTCCTCAACTGGCGCCCGTCGTTTTCGTGAACCGGAACGTGGCCCCTGTGTCGCCGGGAGGCGGGGCATTTTTCAACCAGAGCACCACTTCCGCAGTCCCGTCCTTATACGTCGACTTTATCGAGACTAGGTATTTACACAGTGTTTTTCCATACATCCGGTATGCGCTCTCCTTCCAGATGGGTCGCAAAACGATGGGTTCGCGAGCTTCGGACGCATCGCCGCTTTGCTTAGTTGTAAAGAGCGCCCATGGGCCTCCTTTGAACCCAAGTCCCGCAAGCGTCCCGGTCGCAACGGACGTCTGCACAACTTCGGAACTAGTCCCAATATAAAATTCCGACGTGGAGGGATTAGGATATTCACCTCCGCCCCAAATATAAAATGTATCCCCCTGGTTTGCCGAAGCACACAACGGATACCAAAACCCATGATCCGGACCATCCAGCGTAATCGGCGTGCCCCAGTCGACCCACATCCATGACTTGCTGGCCAAGTGATATACGCAAAAGGTGGTTTGATAACTATAACTGGGTGCGCCAGCTTGGCCGACCAACATGTTTGCGAACGATGCAGTGAGCAGATTATTTTCATCCACCCTAATTCCGCGTGATGTCAAACCATCGATGGGATAATAGGTCGATGGAAAGTCAAAATTTAGGTAAAAATGCCCCTTGTTCCCATATTGATCATAGAAATCGACACCCCCAACAGGACTCCACTCTTGGCCCCCATCCACCTTGTTGTACCCCTTCGTTTTGGACAAAAATGGAGAATTGAGCCATATCGATGTGATCAATACGATAACTAGGCTGTTGAATGTTCCATCTGAATTATGTGTCGTATCGTCTGCGGAAACGGTGATCGTCTTGTTCGGCTTGGTACCGCCAGCCGGATCAAGCCAAAGATAAACGTCAGCGGTATTCGTTTCGACCGAGCCATCAACGGCACCGGCGGCATTACTTCCCCACGCGACGGACGGAAAGATGTAGCCATCAGTGCAGTAGGCATTTTGGCTCACACTGTTGTACCAGCCCCCTACGGAGTCTTTGCCGTAATCTATATTTTTGTTAGCGTCTACAACATTCGGATCTCCCGTAATCTGCCAATGCAGAAAATTTTTCGGTTCGCCATGTGGATTTTTCGATTGATCCTGCCTTATAGACCAAGCGTAATTATTCTGACGCCAATAATATTCCTCTGCGAGCGCGTTCGTATCTGCGTTTTGCAGACAGTAATCATCATTATTTGAGCCCGGATCGTTCGGATGCTCCATCGTTACCGCGGCGAGTTCCAGGTCGGTGTAGCTATACTCTCTCGAAGTGAGGGCAGCGATCCGCAGTGGCGCTTCTTCATTGACGCCGAAAGTCGTGACCGCTCCGCCAGGAAGGGTCAATGTGCCGCCAATGTCCACGGAAGTACCATCGCCCTTGCCACAAAACAGATATAGTTCGCCCCCCATGGTGCCAGTATCTCCGTTGCCCGCTCCTCGGGCAGTGCCTGCGCCTACGGCTACCTCATCGTTGGTCCGCGCTCCCAATGACGCCGCTGTCTGATCGTTTTCGATATAGCGGCAATAGGCGGAAGGCTCCGAAGCATACGTCCATCCGCTGCCACTCGTAAATGTCGAGCCATCGCCATTTACGATTTTGGCGTATTTCTCAAAAACCTTTCCCAGATAGTCATCCTGAAGCGGAATGTGGACATTATTATTAGTACCCGTCGAATCGGAGTCCACACCAAGGGGTGTAAATTTTAGCTCCAAACCGATGCAATTACGCCCATTCCCATAAATTGCAGCCCTCTTCTGCTGACTATTGTTTTTTATCTGAATGACATTATCCGATGTTCCTATCCAAGCGTGACCCCAGTAGGCATTATCCTTGGCGTCATATCCGGGCGGATAGTAGCTACTAAAAACTTGATTCGCTTTGGATACTCGCTTCTTGCAGACGTAGAAGCCACCAGAAAAATATCCATTCGCCTCACCGCCAAACGCCTTTACCGAGTTTTTGCTCAACATGAATATGTCACCCTCGACGGCGTCTTCCTCGAGAAAATGCTTTGGATGATCGTAGTCACCTCCCATTGTCGGGTCATAGAACGTAAACATCATCTGGACGGGGGTCGAATTCAGATCCGTCCCGTTGTTATCTATGTTCTTGATCGAGGCGGTCAAAAAAACATCCTCTCCATCGGTGCCACTATCTACGAACTTGACCGTCGCTTTGTTACTGATAAGCGGTACGGTCGTGCTACTCTTGCCCGAATCGACGAAACGCCCCCCGCTCCCAGCAAGTTCGAACGTCACGTTCCAATCGAATTCTGTCGCCTCGCCGGGGATCCGTTGGAGTTTGACGGTAGCGGAATGCGCCGTTTTCCCATCCGCCGGATATCGAAGATCCGCGTCATCGCTTTCGAGATTCAGCGTGAATCCAGCGAAGGTGTAGGATAGCGAATTTGGCGTGGACGAAAGGCTATTGCTTTCGTTGACTTTCATACTAGCCGCGAGCTGAACGATTTCGTTCCCTACGATATGATCATCGACGAAATTCGCCTTTGCGGAAAAATTGTTGGCACTACTCAACGTGGTCGTCAATGTCGTTCCGTCTAAACTGACCTTTTGCCCCTTGCTCGGCTCAAAGGCCGCGGACGTGTTTTTTGGTAAACTGAACGTCAACGGAAAAGACTTGCTGATTTTCATGCCACCAGGCAGCGCAATTTTTGCCCAGTGCTCCGAAATATTATCCGCAGGCACAAGCTTGTCATTATCGCCAGTCAATGTCAGCCTGACAGTCGAAAAGGTGAATACTAGCGAGGCGGGTTGAGTCGGGATATAAACATGCATCGATCCCGGGTTAGACATCGTCGTTTCCAGGGACGCTTTTAAGGCCACGCTTTCGCCAAGAATGCCATCGTCCGTGAACTGAGCCCTCACCACTGCGGTGTCCTCGTCTAGCGGGAAGCTCAACGTCTTTCCGCCGTCACTAAGCTTTGCGCCTTCCGCGGGCATAAATGTGGCCGACGCTGCCCCTGGAAGCCTGAAAACCACGTCAAGCGGGGTAGCTGAGGAAATGGGAGGCAAGTCGCCGCGCAGCGTAACCCTTGCTGTAAAGAATGAGGTTCCGTCCGCGGGCTTCGTTAATGCGTGGTCGCCCGATAGAACTGGGTCGAATCCGATCGCGAAACCCAAGTAGGAAGGTGTCGACGCTAGCTGCGGCGACAAATTTTCCGTCTCCGCATGGACCTTAACGATCTCGCTACCGTCGCCCGAATAACTGAACGCGGCCGTAGCACTTCCATTGATCAAACGAACCGTCAGCGTTCCATCACTATTTTTTGTCTGTGTCGACGAGTCTGTAACAACGAACGCAACGTCATTGCCGATCAGCGAAAATCGCACAGATGCACGATTGGAACTTATTGCTAAATTCTCAACGACCGCGATCGCCGCATACAACGTTACCCCGTTGCGCACCAATTCGACACCTTGAGACAGCGTCAGGCTCGCGACGTTAAGCATCAAATTTTTCATTTTTACCTCGATTTGATGGGGCTTGCAAATTAATTGCTCGAAGGAGGGCTCGCGAATCCCCACGCATAGTTCTCATCGCCATTGTTCGGCACGCCGAAGTAGACGAATTTATATTCGTTCGACGCCGCACCACCGTCCGAATAGATATAACCGGCGTCCGTGAAACAGCGAAATGCCATACTCTTCCAGAGAGGTCGAAAGGCAAATGCATTTGCTTCAGACACCGTCCCCCACCCCAGCTTGAGCAGCGTATTTCCTTGCCAAGCAACGTCAAATCCTGCGTAGCCGCCGCGCGCCGTGTTGTAAACATAGTATCGGCCGTTCGGGACTTCCCGTTTGGGCCGCGACTTATTCGCGTCCGCGTACAACGCCCAAGTGTCCACGTCGCCATGCGAGGCGATCACGAAATCATTCAACCACCAAGGAGCACTCAAAAGCGTTCCCCAATTGACACTGCCGATCCAACAATTAGGAACAATGACTTTTGAAATATCACTCCGATCGTCGGCAACAATATCGAAGAACGATGAAGGCGGATTGCTCGACACCGCAATGCCCCGCTTAGTTCCGGGAAGAGGATAATAAGATGTCGGAAAATTCAGATTAAAGTACAAATGGCCCGCATTTCCGTATTGATCATACAAATCCATCCCGTTACTCGCAATACTCCCACCAGCCCCCATCCCGTAACACATATCCAGCGCGGAATTCTCCAATTGGATACGCGTGAGCAGCACAATGACGAGCGCATCAAGGGTTCCGTCGTCGCGTTTTCCCGCCCCATCGAAAACGGTAATCTCACGCGTGCAATCGTCCCATAGGGAAACGTTTTTCCTTGCCGGGAAGGACGGGAGTATCAACGCCTCTGTACAATAATAATTTCTAACGATCGTGCAATACCAGCCTATGTTGGCATCGCTATCGCCCCAACCGATCAGGGAAAAATTCCTAATTCTCTTCGGCGCGCCGGGCGCGTTTGTCCGTTGCGCAGGATCGATCGAAATCTCGTAGTTATTTTGGCGCCAATAGAAATCAGCCGGCAACGAATTCGTGTCCGAGTGATTGTTACAGTAATCGTCGTCGCCGGAGTCGCCGCTGTGTGGCCTCGCCACACCTTTGATAAGCAAGTCGTCCTTGACGTGATACGGCCGCGAAAGATGGGCTCTGACGCTCACCGTTTCGGAGCCAGCATCGACCCCGAAATATTCCGCATTCCCTCCGGGAAGAATCAGCTTACCCGCTACGTCGATCCGGTCGCGGTCGTTGCCGCATAGGAGAAACACCGTGCCCTGCCGGAAGTCGTTACCATCGGCAACACTTTCGGCCACCTGCGATGCGTCATGCGCTGAGCTATCTACGATGTAGCAGTTGTAATCCGTCGGTGCTGCCTGACTTCGCCATGCTTCGCCGTTGCCCAGATCACTGCCGTCACCGTGTGTCACCGAAGCATATTGGGCGAACACAGCTACCAGGTATTCGTCGTGCAGCGGAATTATCTCATCGTGATTCCTCTTATCGATCGCTATAAACCGCATACTTAGACCTACACAGTTTCTCCCATTTCCGTAGATTGAAACGGCCCTCGCGCGAGGGTCCCCATCCACTTGAAACGACCGATCTTCACCCACCCCAGTCCAAGCGTGGCGCCAATACTGCGTATCGCCAGCCAGGTAGGCGGGCGGATAACAATCCGTGCGCTGCTGATCTGTTTTCGAAATCGCTTTCAGGCATACGTAAAATGCACCGGAATAGTAGCCGTTCTCGGCGCCACCGAATGTCCCGGACGACCGCCGATCAAGGATGAAAATGTCACCCTCGACTGCGTCCTCTTTGAAGAAATATTTTGGATGTTCGTAGTCGCCCCCCATTGCCACGTCGTAGAAGGTGAACATCATCGACGGCGGCGTGGCGGGCAAGTCCTCCCCGCGGTTATTGATGTTCTTGACAGTCGCCGTCAGCGTGACATCTTCGCCATCCGAATAGCTATCGACGAACTCCACCCGAGCTTCGTTGTTCCTCTCGAGCGGTAGGGTCAAGCTCTTCCCGAGCGACTGTCCTCTTGCGTCGACAAAGGAGGACCGCTTTGCCGTCAGCAAGAAGGTTACGCTCCAAGGAAAACTGGGATCCTTCCCCGGAAGGCGTTCCAGCATCGCCACCGCCGTATGCGTCGTCTTTCCATCGGACGGGTAACGCAACGTTTCGTCCTCGCTCTCGAGATAGAGCGTGAATCCATAGAACGTAAACGGCAAAGATTGCGGCACAGAGGTGATATGCGCTGCGTCGACTCGCGCCGACACATTTACCGTCTCGTTACCGACGACGTTGTCATCGACCAATGCGGCCGTCGCCGAGTACCCGCTTTTGGCGTCCAACGTCGCAATCAACGTCTTACTGTCGAGCAGCGTTTGCCCGGGAGATGCCTTGAATGTGGCGTGCGAGTCCTGGGGGACGGTGAACGTGACCGGCCAAGTACCAATGTCAGCGGCGCTCGGAGCGAATGCCGCAGTCGCAAGGTGTTGGCTGCTGCCGTCCGCGGCCACGCGCTTCGTTTGATCGCCGGTTAGCTTCAGCGGCAAAGGCGAAAACGCGAACGTGAGCGAGGAGGGAACGGTCGGCAATTCGACCACTTCACCATCGACGTTGATTTTGATGACGGCTTGCAATGTGACGTTTTCGCCACCGATGTGCGTGTCCGCGAACTGCGCGAGCGCCGTAATGCGGCCGTTCTCCAACGGCACAGTCAGCGTCTTGCCGTCGTCACTGACGCCATCCGCGGCCACGAAGCTCGCAGATCTATCGGCGGGCAGCGTGAAGACCGCATCCATCGACTCCACTGGGGGATCGCCCTGCAAGGTCACCCTTGCCGCATGCTTGGTGCGGCCATCGGCGGGCAGAGGAACCGCGGTATTGCCTCGGAGCACCGGGTCGAAGTCCAACGCGCAGACTAGGGACCGCGGGTTGGAAGGCACATAGATCGCATTGTTGTCTATCGCTGCCGTCACGGCCACCACGCTGCCGTGTCCACCGCCCGTGCGGATGAACCGCGCCGTTGCTACGCCCTTATTTAAGCGAGCGATCAGCGTCTTACCATCAGCGCTAACCGTTTGGTCCCGCCCCGTAGGAATGAACTTAACCGAATCGCCCAACAAACCAAATGTGACATCCCAAAGATCGATAGCAATCCGACCTGGATTGTGGGTGGTAGCGACGACGGTGTACTCGGTCTGCTCGTTCCACTCTATGTCCGGCCCTCGGGACAGATCGAGGGAAACGTTTTGGTTTTTGATGAAGGCGAACGAGAGCGTCTCCGGTACCGATAGAACGAAATACTCGCTCATGTCCACAACCGCCCGCAACGGAACCGATTCGCCGTTGGGTCGGTTGTCTACGAATACCGCTGTGGCAGTAGCCGCCACTGGATCGAACGGGGCCACCAACGTTTTACCGTGGTTGCTGGACGTCTGGCCGGCCTGCGCAACGAATGTCGCAGAGCAGTTACCCGGCAGATCGAATGTTGCAGGCGTCGAGAATCCTGATACGCGTTCGCCGTCCTGTTGAATCGTGGCTACCGCCGTGTGCGGCGTCACGCCGTCGGCTTGCGGCATCCGTTTGACGTCGCCATCCAAATTCAGCGTGTAGTTTGTTGCCGGTACGGCGCTGTCATACGTAATGGAAAAGGTATCGCCAGCGCTATTCGGAACGAGCGCAACGATCCACTTGTTACCGTTGACCTGTATTGCCGCGCCATAATATTTTGTCTCGGGGTCCCACAGCTTAAAGCTTCTTGCTTTGGGGTCGTAGTCGGTAACGACAAAGGCCGTAGGGTCTTTACTGCCGAGCGCGAATATCCAGTAATCGCAGAAAACAGGCAAATATTTGTAAACAGAAAAATTGCCGGAACAGAATGTCACCTTTGGAACATCATTTTCCACCGCGACTTCCATCTCGAACCTCAAACGCGGAGCGTCACGATCGACTGGCTCGTCCAACTCGACGCAGGGGCCCAGTCCAAAAGCGCCGCCAGCATACCAAAACGTGCCTGAATACCGCGGCGCCAACGAGATCACTACGGTTCCATTGGAAAGTACGGAAGAATTTTGATTGATTTCATTTTCCGATTCGCTATTCCCGCGTTTGAATTCCTTTGACTCCGGCGTCATTGTCGACCTCGGAAAATCCCGCAACCTTAGCCCTGCGATGCTGATCGCCATGCGATCTCGCACCAGCGTTTCGATCGCAAATTCGCAGCGATGTTGCTAGGCATACTACGCCGCGTTATCGGCGGCCGAGCTATCAAATGTGATAGGTAAACGGGGAAATCGTGACCGGTCTTGCTGATCCGAGCGTTACGCAATGAAAATTATGATTCGATCGTTCGTGGCTACCTGTAAGTGCGACGAACACGTCGTTCTGCCTGCCCGCGGCCATTTCCCATGCCACACGTTCGACCTGCAGGTTATCGAGATCGAGGCAGCAGTCGTCGGCTCTCCCTGGAGCATTTCAAGCATCGCCAAGTCAGTTCACGGTGGGCTGGCTTCGCCTCCATTGATGACGGCGCCAACCGAACACCACAGATCTTTTTCGATAAGTCTGCGTTCGACACGCCTAGCTAGAGCGTGGACGTATTTCCAATCGTTCACTGCTTGCGGATGGATCGCGTCGGCTCGCTTGATTTGCTCCTTCAACTCGTTGACTTCGCTCATCCCGAGCGTATCAAGCCCCAAATATTCCGCAGCCTGCAGCTCGTCCTTCGCCATCTCCATGTTTACTTCCATTTTTGGATATTCTTTAATCATTATTTCGTCCATCTGCGACACATCTACCCGCAATTTCTCTAGCGTAATATCCAATGACGCGACGACCTCTTCTATGCGCTCCCGCACTATCGAAACCGCATCCTGTTCTATGGCAAGGCCACGCCGGATCTCATTCTTATATTTAAGAAGCCGATCCATATATCCGGACTTGCTCAATATCTTTCTTACCTCGTGCAAAGGATGGGGTACGGTATGCAGCCCTTCGTTTCCACCTGTTTTTGCGGCTGTGTGCCGATTTGTAATGGCGACGCGTTCTCGATTGAGAGGCACATCGGCAAGCACGACTTCCTCCTCCAAGATCGTTTTCAGCTCGCCGATATGACCCGAAGGATCGCGGAAATTGACGGGGTCGCCCTGACAGTACACGTAGGCGTTGATCCCCGCCGGCCCAAACGGGCTCAAGGAATCAGGGGCGTTGAAACGCATGAGCCCAGGCAGGTACCAGCGATAGCCGTTACCGAGCGGATAACGCAGAGATGCACCATCCTGATACATGCCGGTGAAGCCTATCGACGCGAGTCGGTTCATGGACCCATCCTGCCTCTAAAGTATCGCAACGTGTCGACTCGCCATTTCCCGCGCTGCAACGCTAAGGCGCCACGAGCGATGATGAGCGCAGCCGAGCCGTTGCGCTAAAAATAGCGGGCCACAACCGTTTGACCGGGTGTCGGTCCCATACGAAAGAGTTCATCTCCGACGAACGTCCGCAACGGCATCGGATCGAATTCTCGGCGCTCGCGAAATGAAAGCCGATCCAACGTCTCGGCGATCTTGCGTGGATTTGGCGCATAGTCTGCGAACAGATGCTTTCGCCATGACTGTATCGGGACATATCCCTTTTGGAGGGCTTCTATCGTTTCGCTCACCGTAACATCGCCGCCACCAAACGCATAGAAGCTACCGCCTTCCTCGAGCGGGGCCAGCATGTACGACTCTCCGCTAGGAGACAGCACTTTCCACGTGCGCTCGGGATCGTCTACAAAAATGACGCTGCCGCAATGAGGCGATATGTCATCCGGGAAGCCTCGCGCTTCGGACGACACGATGCCCAGCGTCGGCCGCCCGTTTTTCGCGGCAATGTCATAAATCAAGCCAATTCCGGGCTTAGTGGCGCCCGCAACGAATTTCGCCTTCGGATGTCGATCGACGATCTTCTGAAGATGCTCGGCGAAGGCCTCGGGCTCGGCGTACTCCTTTCCGGAATAGCCACTTACGACAACGGTGTCCGTAAAACCCGCCCGATGCTGCGCGCTCATCCAAGCGTCGATTTTCCCCATGACTGTATCTTCCGCAGCATCGACGGTTAAAGCGCGAATCAAACGGGGGATATGTCCCGTGGGGTCAACACGATTGACGGGATCGCCCACGCAGTAGCCATAGAGATTGATGCCTCCCGCGGCAAACGGGCTGTGGCTGTCGGGCGCATTGAAGCGCATCAGCGAAGGCAGGTACCATCGATACCCATTGCCGAGCGGCGCCGCGCACGTAACGGAATCCCAATACGCACCCGTAAAACCAAGGCCACACGTCGCCCTCATAGCTTGTGCCTCCTCATGTTCCGGTGCATTCTGTGCCGCCTTGCCCGATACTACCTGTGCTCGCTATCCCGCGTACTATCAAAAATGACGGGTGAACATGCATTCAGGCCCGGACACGAGGGAGCTGTCGGAGGTGCGCCTGGCGACACGCGCTGCGCTCGCTGTTGGAGGCGTAAGCAATCGGCACGCGCTAAGGGTTTGCAGGTGCCGCGCTTCGTTGGGAAGCACGGTGCATTCGGAGCCCGGCTGTGAATGCCGGGCTTCTTTTTCGAATTACCCCCAATCAGCCTTCAGAAAGGGATGCGTACCTCCAAGGGAGAACCAGGGGTAATCGGCGGAGCATCAGAAGAACCCAAGCGCCTCGGCTTGATAGCTAACCAGCAGGCACTTCGTCTGCTGGTAGTTCTCGAGCGCTTTCTTATGCGTTTCGCGACCGATGCCGGACTGCTTGTAGCCGCCGAACGCAGCGTGTGCCGGATACAAGTGATAGCAGTTCGTCCAAACGCGGCCCGCTTCGATCTCCCGGCCCATGCGATAAGCACGCGTGCCGTTGCGCGTCCAGACACCGGCGCCAAGGCCATAGAATGTGTCGTTGGCCAATTCGATCGCCTCCGCTTCGTCCTTGAATGTCATCACCGACGCAACGGGCCCGAAGATCTCTTCCTGGAACACCCTCATCTTGTTGTTGCCAAGGAGCATCGTCGGCTGAACGTAAAAGCCTTCATTGAGTTCGGCAAGCGGTGCCGTACGGGCCCCGCCCGTCAGGCAGGTCGCCCCTTCTTCGCGGCCGATATCGATGTACGAGAGGATCTTGTCGAGCTGCTGCTGCGAAGCCTGCGCACCGATCATCGTGCTCGGATCGAGCGGGTGCCCCGCCTTGATCTTACCCACGCGCGCAATCGCTTTCTCGATGAACCGGTCGTAGATCGATTCCTGAATCAGCACGCGCGACGGGCACGTACATACTTCGCCCTGGTTCAGCGCAAACATCGCCAGGCCTTCGAGCGCCTTGTCGAGGTACGCGTCGTCGTGATCGAGTACATCGGCGAAAAAGATGTTCGGGCTTTTGCCGCCAAGTTCGACCGTACTCGGAATTAAGTTGTCCGCAGCGGCATGCAAGATGCGCTTGCCGACCGGCGTCGATCCCGTGAACGCGATTTTTGCGATCCGCTTGTTCGTAGCCAATGCCTCGCCTGCTTCCTTACCGAAACCACTGACGATGTTGATCACGCCGGGCGGGAACAAGTCGCCGATAATCTCCATAAGGACCATGACGGAAGCAGGCGTCTGCTCGGCCGGTTTCATCACGACGCAGCAGCCAGCCGCAAGCGCGGGAGCCAACTTCCACGCCGCCATCAGCAACGGGAAATTCCACGGAATGATTTGGCCGACGACACCCATCGGTTCGTGGAAATGGTAAGCCACCGTATTGTCGTCGATCTCCGAGATCGCCCCTTCCTGTGCCCGAATGCAGCCGGCGAAATAGCGGAAGTGGTCGACGGCGAGCGGAAGGTCGGCCGCCATCGTTTCGCGCAGCGGCTTGCCGTTGTCGATCGTCTCGGCAACCGCCAGCAGCTTCAGGTTCTTTTCCATGCGCTCGGCCACGGCCAAGAGCAGATTGCCTCGCTCCGTCGTCGAGGTCTTGCCCCACTTGCGACGGGCTGCATGGGCGGCATCGACAGCCAGTTCGATGTCTTCGGCGCTCGAACGCGCGATACGGCAAAACGGTTTGCCGTTGATCGGCGAGACGTTCTCGAAATAATTCCCGCCGACGGGCGGCACCCATTTGCCGCCGATATAGTTGTCGTACTGCTTCCGGTACGGGAATTCGATGTCCAGGCCAAGTTGTTTCAGGTCAAACAGGTCCATCGCACGTCTCCTTTGGATTTCGATCGCGTTCTTCAGAAATTCACGCCACAGCGCGAAACGGCTGTGGGCTGTATCAGGCAACTACCGTGCCAAATTGAAGCCTTTGAATCCGGCCAACGGCGCTGCATCGCCGGACATTGAAGTGCCTCATTTCGGTACAACTCGCGATGTGCGACGCGCCGAGTGTTTCAATTTAGGACACTTTGATCGCAACCGCGCAACCGTGCATCGCATGCATGAGATCGCATGCTGCATGCTCATTTCGCCGCGTGAATGACGCCGCGCGGCCCGGCATTGAGCAACGTGGTCGAGGCGCGCGCCGCCTCGGCGGTCATCTTGGTTTTGCCTGGGCCGTATCCGTTCGCGTTCAGCAGGTACGCCATGATGTCGGCGTACTCGTCGTCCTTGAGCTTGCCTGGGCGATCGGCCGGCATGTTCGTCGACATGTAGGTGTAGATGCCGCCGATCGTCAGATGCGAACCGCTTACCGGCGCGAATGCCGGCCCGCTCAATGCGGGCGCCGTAATGCCTTGCATGTCCGCGCCGTGACACTTGGCGCAGTTACTGCCGTAAAGGCGCTTGCCATGCGCGACCTGCGCATCGTCGAACGTTGGACTGGCCGCCGCATCCGATATCTTGACGATGTGTCCTGCTCGGTTCGCCGAGTAAGCCGCGTCGCGCAGCGAGCCGTGACCCGCTGGCGCGACAGGCCCGTCCAGGTAGGCAAACCGAGCCGGCGTGCCGCGCGCGGTTTGGACAGACGCGGGCAGCGTCCATTCGTGTGTCAGCGCATCGAGCCGTCCGTCGGCGGCCATCGCGCCCAACGCGCGATCGACCTTCTGCTGCAAGGCCTTTGCACCCAGGCCAAATGCAAAGACGAGTTGCCAATCGGAATAAGGCGAACGTGTCTTGCTGACGTCGAAGTGCTGCCCCGAGTGCGCTTGCCGATAAGCCACGACCGCGGGATACCAGACGATCGCGCGCATCGCGCGGCCGCTCGCGACGGCGTCGACGGTGAGATCGGGCGTGTTCTCGAGATCGAACCGCACATGCTGTTCTTGAACGGCAATCAATTGCGAGGGACTGCCATAGGTTGCCGCCACCACCACCGGCGCCGCAGCCTCACGGGCCCGCGCCCCGGCTTCGATACTCACGTAATCGGCGCGCAGATAGCCGCGAGAAAACAACATGGCCTCGCTAGCGGCATCGGCAACGGACGAGCGCGGAAAGCCCGCGATGAGGTCGCAGCCATGACCTAGCGTTCGGCGCAATTCCTTGAGCGAGACGCCGTCGTCATCGTTGCCGCCGGGCAGGCCGCCGTCGACAAACGTCGCGGCGATACCGGCCCTCGCGAGGGCTTCTTTCGCCACGGCCTGGTCGAGCGCAGCGGAGGGACTGCCGGGAAACGTGCAGATATGGATCGGCGCGGCGGCGGCAGCCGCCGACGGCGATGCAATGGCGAAACCCGCGGCGATGGCCGCGGCCGCCGCAAACTGGCGAAGATGCGTTTTCATGATCGTGCTTTCGATGAGTGCCGAGTCGCGCCGCGGCCGCCGCGCAAAGCACGCGGCCACGGCACCGGCTCGGAAATAGGGCGAGCGAATGAAGCGACTATCTAAGGCTGGCGAGGGCGGCGCCCTGCATCAACTGCGATGCAGCGCGAACACGTAGAGCGTGCCGCCGCGCGGTATCTTGTCGGCGATCTTCGCCATCGGGCCGCCCCAGATCGGGTTTGCACCGCCGTAGCCGGCGAGCACGGCCACATACTCTTGCCCGTTCACTTCGAAGACGGAAGGCTGTGCGATGATGCCGCTCGCCAGCTTCGGGCTCTGCCAGAGGATCTTGCCTGTCTCTTCGTCGAACGCATACAAGTGGCCGTCGAGCGAACCGCTGAACGCCAAGCCGCCGGCCGTGCTGGCGACGCCGCCGTTCCAAGGCATCTTGGTCCAGTGGCTCCAAACCTTCTTACCCGTGTTCACGTCGATCGCCTGCAGCTCGCCGTAGCCTTTGCTGCCGGGCTCCGGCTGGATCTCGAAGCCTTCCCCGAGATAAGGCAGGCCTTCCATGTAGCTGACCGATTTGCCCGAGAGCGTCATGCACGCATGCAGCGTCGGCACGAAGGCGAGATGCTTGGCAGGATCGTACGAGACGGACCACCAGTTCTTGCCGCCGAGAAAGCTCGGGCAGGTGCGGATCGTCGTGCCGACGGCCGGATACTTCGACGCATCCTCGATCGGGCTGCCATCCGGCGCGTAGCCGGTCACCGACGTCGCCTTCACGAACGGATTGGCGTAGATGAGCTTGCCCGTCGCGCGATCGATCGCATGGAAGAAGCCGTTGCGATCGGCGTGGATGATCGCGTCATAGTCCTTGCCACCATGCTTGATGCTCGCGAGGATCGGCGTGTTCACGCCGTCGTAGTCCCATGTGTCGTTGCTCGTGTACTGGTAGTGCCATTTGATGTCGCCCGTCTTCGGATCGAGCGCGAGCAGCGAATCCGAATAGAGGTTGTTGCCGGGCCGCAGCTTCGCGAGCCACGGGCCGGGATTGCCGACGCCCCAGAACAGCGTCTTCGTCGCCGGATCGAATGTGCCTGTCAGCCACGATGCGCCGCCGCCGTGCGCCTGCATGCCGTCGGGCCAGGTGTCGCCGCCCTTCTCCTTAGCGTCCGGGATCGTCGTGCGCTTCCAGAGCAAGTTGCCGTTGGCCGGATCGAGCGCGGCGATGAAGCCGCGCGCGCCGTACTCGCCGCCCGAATTGCCGACGACGATCGCGCCGTCGAGTGCGAGCGGGGCCAGCGAGAACGCGTAGCCCGTGCCGGGATCGAACATCCGCTTCTTCCACGCGACGTTGCCCGAGCGCGCATCGAGCGCGACGATCTCGCCGTCGAGCATCGCGATATAGACGTTCTTGCCGTAAAGGGCCACGCCGCGATTCACGACGTCGCAGCATGCGTTCTTGAACGCTTCGGGCCCGAGGTTCGGCTCGTACTTCCAGAGCGGCTTGCCCGTGGCCGCATCGAACGCGTAGACGTTGTCCTTCGGTGTGCTCACGAACAGATAGTTGCCGTTGACGATCGGCGTGGCCTCGAAGCCTTGCTGAAGATCGGCCGGAAACTTGTAGCTCCATGCGAGCGCGAGGCCCTTGACGTTCGACGTATCGATCTGCTTCGCGGGCGA
>NZ_JBQCIV010000029.1:0-34940 GCF_051953405.1 Trinickia sp.
ATGAACGCATCACAGCGCTTTCTAGCCGCGCGCGATTTCCTATTGCGCCATCGGTCGGACTACGACCATGCCTATCGCCATTTCGCCTGGCCCGTGCTCGACGAATTCAACTGGGCCATCGACTACTTCGACGAAATCGCCCGCGGCAACGATGCCCCGGCGCTGTGGCTCGTCGACGCCGGCAGCGGCGAACAAACCCGGCTCTCGTTCGCGCAGATGTCGGAACGCTCGTCGCGCATCGCCAATCATTTGCGCGAGCTCGGTGTCGGCCGCGGCGACCGCATCTTGCTCATGCTGCCGAACCGCGTCGAACTATGGGATGCCATGCTCGCCGCGATCAAGCTCGGCGCGGTCTTGATGCCCGCCACGACGCAATTGTCCGCCGACGATCTGCGCGAACGGATCGACATCGGCCAGCCGAAGTTCGCGATCGTCGATTCCGCCGAATGCGGCAAGTTCGAAGCGGCCGGCGCGGCGCTCGTCAAGATCGCCGTCGGCGCTCGAGCCGACACTGCGATGGTCGGCTGGCACCGCTTGGAAGACGGCTATGCCGCTTCGCCCGAATTCGAGCCGGGGGCTGCGACGCCCGCGCGCGATCCGCTGCTGCTCTATTTCACGTCGGGCACGACCTCCAAGCCGAAACTCGTCGAGCACACGCACGAGAGCTACCCCGTCGGCAGCTTGTCGACGATGTATTGGATCGGGCTGCAGCCGGGCGACGTTCATTGGAACATCAGTTCGCCGGGCTGGGCGAAGCATGCATGGAGTTGCTTCTTCGGGCCGTGGAACGCGCAGGCGTGCGTCTTCGTGCTCAATTACGCGCGCTTCGATGCCAAGACCGTGCTCGATACGCTGACGCGCCACGGCATCACGACGTTGTGCGCCCCGCCGACCGTCTGGCGCATGCTCGTGCAGGAGCCGCTCGCGTCGCATGCCGTCTCGCTGCGCGAGATCGTAGGGGCGGGAGAACCGTTGAACCCGGAGATCATCGAGCGCGTGAAAACGGCGTGGGGCATCACGATCCGCGACGGCTACGGCCAAACCGAAACGACGTGCCAAATCGGCAATTCTCCGGGACAAACGGTCGTCCCGGGCTCGATGGGGCGCCCGATGCCAGGCTACCGCGTCGTGCTCGTCGATCCCGACGGGCATTCCGCGGAGGAAGGCGAAATCGCCCTATGGCTCGGCCCGCCGCCCGACGATACGGCCGAACCCTGCGAGCGCCCGCTCGGCCTGATGACACGCTACGCGAACAACGCCGACGCAACGGCACACGTGATGCGCGACGGCCGCTATCACACGTCGGACGTCGCCATGCGGCGCGCCGACGGCTACTACGTTTACATCGGCCGGGCCGACGACGTCTTCAAATCCTCGGACTATCGCTTGAGCCCATTCGAACTCGAAAGCGCGCTGATCGAACACGAAGCGGTGGCCGAAGCCGCCGTCGTGCCCAGCCCCGACCCGCTGCGGTTATCCGTCCCGAAAGCCTATGTGATGCTGCGCCACGGCTATACGTTCGGCCCGGAGCTCGCGAAGAGCATCTTCGCGTTTTCGCGCGAGCGGCTCTCGCCGTACAAGCGAATCCGGCGCCTCGAAGCCTACGAGCTGCCCAAGACGATCTCGGGCAAGATCCGCCGCGTCGAGCTGCGCCGTCGCGAGATGGAGCGCGGCGATGCGAAGCAGCGGCTGGCCGGCGAGTATTGGGAAGACGACTTCCCCGATCTGCGATGACCGCGCAGCGCAAGCGAGAAGTCTGCTATTTCTTCGCAAGCCGAGCGCTGCCGGCTTGCCCGCATGCGGTGAGCCTCGGCCGCCGCGCATTCCCTTGAACCGAACCGGAGCCTATCGATGAGCGTATCTTCCGCCGCCGGCGTGACCTGCCCGACCGTCAAGCTGCTGATCAACGGAGAATTCGTCGAATCCACCTCGACCGAGTGGCGCGATATCGTCGATCCCGCCACTCAAGAAGTGCTGGCACGCGTGCCGTTCGCGACGCGCGCCGAAGTCGATGCCGCCGTCGGCGCCGCGCACGCGGCATTCGCGCAGTGGAAATCGACGTCGATCGGCACCCGTGCGCGGATCATGCTCAAGTATCAAGCGCTGATCCGCGAGCACATGCCGCGCATCGCGAAGATCCTGACGGCCGAGCAGGGCAAGACGCTGCCCGATGCGGAAGGCGACATTTTCCGCGGGCTCGAAGTCGTCGAGCATGCGGCGTCGATCGGCACGCTGCAACTCGGCGAATTCGCGGAGAACGTGGCGGGCGGCGTGGACACCTACACGCTGCGTCAGCCGATCGGAGTCTGCGCGGGCATCACGCCGTTCAATTTTCCCGCCATGATCCCGCTTTGGATGTTCCCGATGGCGATCGTCTGCGGCAATACGTTCGTGCTCAAACCCTCCGAACAAGATCCGCTTTCGACGATGGCGCTCGTCGAACTCGCCATCGAAGCCGGCGTGCCGCGCGGCGTATTGAACGTCGTGCACGGCGGCAAGGAAGTCGTCGATGCGCTGTGCACGCACGAGCATGTCAAAGCGGTGTCGTTCGTGGGCTCGACCGCCGTCGGCACGCACGTCTATACCTTGGCGAGCGAACACGGCAAGCGCGTGCAATCGATGATGGGCGCGAAGAACCATGCCGTGGTGCTGCCTGACGCGAATCGCGAACAAACGCTCAATGCGCTGGCAGGAGCAGGCTTCGGCGCCGCGGGGCAACGATGCATGGCCACGTCGGCCGTCGTGCTCGTGGGCGAGGCGCGCGACTGGCTGCCCGAACTCGTGGCGCGCGCGAAAACCCTCAAGGTCAACGCCGGCACCGAGCCGAACACCGACGTCGGCCCGCTCGTCTCGCAAGCCGCCAAGGAACGCGTCGTGTCTTTGATCGCCAAGGGCATCGAAGAAGGCGCGACACTTCTGCTCGACGGCCGCGACGTGCGCGTACCCGGCTACGAGAACGGCAATTTCGTCGGCCCGACGATCTTCTCGAATGTGACGACGGACATGACAATCTATCGCACCGAAATCTTCGGACCGGTGCTCGTGGTGCTCTCCGTCGACACGCTCGACGACGCCATCGCGCTCGTCAACCGCAATCCGTTCGGCAACGGCGTGGGGCTGTTCACGCAGAGCGGGGCCGCGGCGCGCAAGTTCCAAAGCGAGATCGACGTGGGCCAGGTCGGGATCAACATCCCGATCCCGGTGCCCGTGCCGTTCTTCAGCTTCACCGGTTCGCGCGGTTCGAAGCTCGGCGACTTGGGGCCGTATGGTAAGCAAGTGGTGCAGTTCTATACGCAAACGAAAACCGTCACCGCGCGCTGGTTCGACGATGCCCCCGCGGCCGGCGGTGTGAACACGACGATCCATCTACGCTGATACGCTGCGCCCGCGCGCTTGCGCTCGTACCGAACAAGGAGTGCTTCCCCATGAAGATCGGATTCATCGGCTTGGGCAACATGGGCGCGCCGATGGCGCGCAACCTGCTGAACCACGGCCACGCGCTGCAGGCGTTCGACTTGAACGATGCCGCGCTGCGCGATCTGGCCGAATGCGGCGCAACCGCATGCGCTTCGCCGAAAGCCGCGGCCACCGATGTCGAGCTTGTCGTCACGATGCTGCCGGCCGCCGCGCACGTGCGTAGCGTTTTGACCGACGAGCAAGGCGTGCTGGCCGGCATCGCGCCCGGCGTCACGATCGTCGATTCGAGCACGATCGACCCGGCCAGCGCCCAGGTATTCGCCAAGCTGGCAGAGGCGCGCGGCAACGCATTTGTCGATGCCCCCGTCTCCGGCGGCACGGGCGGTGCGGCCGCCGGCACGCTGACCTTCATGGTCGGCGCAAACGAAACGCTGTTCGAGCGCATCCGCCCCATCCTTGGCGCGATGGGCAAAAATATCGTCCGCTGCGGCGATACGGGAATGGGTCAAGTCGCGAAGATCTGCAATAACCTTCTGCTCGGTATCACGATGACGGGCGTGGCCGAAGCGATGTCGCTCGGCGCCGCGCTCGGCATCGATGCGAAGGTGTTGGCCGGCATCATCAATACGTCGACGGGCCGCTGCTGGAGTTCCGATACTTACAACCCCTATCCCGGCATTGTCGATACCGCGCCCGCGTCGCGCGGCTACACGGGCGGATTCGGCGCGGATCTCATGCTGAAAGATCTCGGCCTCGCCGCCGAGGCCGCTCGCACGGCCAAGCAGCCGATTTTTCTCGGTGCGCTCGCGCAGCAGCTCTACCAGGCGATGAGCGCGAGCGGCCAAGGCGGGCTAGACTTCTCGGCCATTATTTCGCTCTATCGACGCGGCGCGGCACCGCAATAAACCCGGATACGCCGCAGCCGGAATTTTTACGTCACGACCATGAATGGAGACAATGAATGAACGCACGTGTCGAACCCTTGAGCACCGCACGCGACGGCGTATCGGGCGCCTCGCAACCGGACGAGGGGCGCGTGCTGAGCCACGTCGTCAATGGCGTCGCGATCTTGACGCTCGATCGGCCGCACGCACTCAATGCGTTGTCGCATGCGATGGTGCGTTCGCTCGCGCAACACGTCCAGCAATGCCGCGAGGACGATACGATCGTGGCGCTCGTCTTGCGCGGCGCCGGTGAAAAAGGCTTCTGCGCCGGCGGAGACGTGCGCGCGATTCATCAAGCGGCGAGCGCCGGCCGCATCGATACCGACGACGGCTGGCGAGCATTCTTCATCGACGAATATCGTCTCGACTTCGCCCTGCACGCTTTTCCGAAACCGATCGTCGCACTCGCCGACGGCATCGCGATGGGCGGCGGCATGGGGCTCGCGCAAGCCGCCTCGCTGCGTGTCGCCACCGAGCGCAGCAAGATCGCGATGCCCGAAACGCGGATCGGCTTTGTCCCCGATGTCGGCGCGACGCGCTTCATGAGCGTCATGCCGGCCGAACTCGCGCTCTATCTCAGCCTCACGGGCGCGGTGCTGTCGGGTGCCGACGCCGTGCGCTGCGGCCTCGCCGATGTCTGCGTGCAAAGCGACTGGTTGCAAGGATTCGAAGCGCGCCTGGCCGGCCTACCGGCCGATCAAGTCGCCGCGCGCCTGCGCGAAGCCTTCGTGCCGCCTTCGGCGCCGATACCGCCCGCCCCCATTGCCGCGTTACTGCCGGCGATCGACAAGCATTTCTCCGCGCGTTCGACTGTCGGCGAAATGGCTGCGTCGCTCGCGCAAGCGCTGATCTCGAACCCGCCGCCCGAGCTGCGCGCGTGGCTGCAAACCGCGCTCGATGCGCTGCACGGCTATTCGCCGACGATGCTGCACGTCACACGCGAGGCCATATTGCGCGGACGGCGAATCACGTTGGCCGATGCCTACCGGATGGAGCTTGGGATCGTCTCGCGCGCGATCGAGGAAGGCGATTTCCGCGAAGGCGTGCGAGCCCATCTGATCGACAAAGATCGCACGCCGAGATGGCAGCCGGCGTCGTTGGCCGATGTCCGGCCCGAGCGCATCGCGCATTTCTTGCGCTCGCCATGGTCGAGCGCCCAGCATCCGCTAGCAGAGCTCGGCACGCTGCCGGCGATCCGCTCGTCGCGGTTGTCCTCGTAAGAAAAACGCAAGCAATGTGCAAGCAGGCCAGCCTCAACCCGAGGCGATCAACCCCATCGCGATCGCCTTGACGACGGCCTGCACCTTGTTGGTCGCGTTCAATTTCAACAAGACGTTGTTGACGTGGAAATTGACGGTCCGCTCGGAGATGTTGAGGATCTGGCCGATCTCGCACGCCGTCTTTCCCTCCCCGGTCCAACACAGGACCTCGCACTCCCGAGGCGTCAATACGACCGCCGCCTCGGGCGCGAGCCGCCGCACGAGAAACTCGCTCATGAGCGAGTGCGATAGATTCGCGAGCCAGCTCGCCTGCAACGTCAATTCGTCGATCTCGTCGCTCGTGAGCGCATCGGCATGCCGCGCCATCGTCAGCAGACCGTAGACGCCGTGAGCCGCCCAGCTCGAATGAGCGACGCCCACGCGCAACCCGAAATCGTGCGCATCGTTCCATAGCCGCGGCGCGTTCGCCGCGGCCTCCGGCCAGACGATGAGCCGCGAACTCGTCAGCCCTTCGCGCACCGTCGGATCCACATCGATGAAGTGGTTGTCCTGGTAGTGCTTCATCCATCCGGTGGGGTACGTGTCGAAGATCGCGACAGCCGGATTCGACACCGGCAGCGGCACACGAATCCCGTAACAGCAGTACTCGAAGCCCAAGCGCTTTGCGACCCCTGCGATCCTGTCGAACAACTGCCGCTCGTCGGACGCCGAACGCAGTTGTTCGTAACTCTCTTGCCACCGCAACGGCAATTCCATGAATACCTCAACAGATGAGAAACACGGGACACAAGGCTGTCATAGTTGCCAGGTCCCACCGCTGCGGCAGGCTGCTACAGTCCGGCGCATGAGACACCCTTCCACCACGCTGCCCCGCCAACACGTCGACGGGTATGTCCGCCTACAAGCGTGCACCATCGCCGCGCTCCAGTTCGTGCATGTCGACTCCGCCCTCGATCACGGCCTGCTCGCGGAATTGCGCGCCGAAGGCGTGGACGCGAGCAGCGCCGGCTACACCGAATGGCAGCGCGTTCGTAGCGGCGGTATCCCGCATATCACGCTCGGCTGGGACTGGTACGTCGATCGCGCCTCGGGCGCCCTGCTCGTCGCCTGGGGCGACATTCGCAGCAACGTCATGTGCACGGATCCGCGCGGCCTCGATCTCGGCATGGCTTACACGGCCCAAGCGCTGCTGCGACGCGTCGCCGGCCTGAACTGGCCGAACGCCGTCGCACATGCTGCACTCGCACCGTGGGGTAAGCCGACCGTACGCGGTCCGACGCTCCAATAAGGCCGAGCGGGGCGTCCAACACGGCCGCTGCGCTCGCTTCGACTGCTCACTCATGCATAGGCCTCATTTATAAGCAAATCGCCCCTTCATTTCAATCTGATTATTGAATTCGACCGACATGCCTGGGAGCGATGAGAAGCTCCGGCAGGATTAATCACACCTAGTAGTCCTGTCAACGTTGACAGTTACCGCCCCTCGGAGCGCGCGCTGTAATGCGCGCATCAAAATCAAAAAGAGAGGGATTTCATGCGGACTTCTGTTCACGGCGAGGGGCGGCTTCCCGGCGATCTCGATACGGCGCTTGCACATTATCGGCACCGAATCTTCGTCGAACAATTGGGGTGGCGTCTGCCGTGTGCCGATGATCAGTACGAGCGTGACCAATACGATCGCGACGACACCGTGTATGTCGTCGCCCATGACGAATCGGGGGCCATTTGCGGTTGTGCAAGATTGTTGCCTACTTCGCGTCCTTATCTGTTGCAAGAATTGTTTCCCTCGCTGCTGGCCGACGGCATGACGCCGCCGCGTACCGAGCACGTCTGGGAACTGTCGCGCTTCGCGGCGAGCACGTCCGACGCAGCGTTCGGGGAAGAAGCCGGAGCATGGGCCGTGGGGCCGATGCTGGCGTCGGTCGTCGAGTGCGCCGTCAAGCTGGGGGCGCGCCAACTGATCGGCGTCACGTTCCTCAGCATGGAACGGCTGTTCCGCCGCATCGGGGTGCATGCTCACCGGGCCGGTCCCGCGCAGCGGATCGACGGCCGCATGGTCGTCGCCTGTTGGATCGACCTGGACCTCCAAACGCTCGCGGCGCTCGGCCTCGACCCTGCGCTCGTGGCGCAGCGCGATCAGTACGATCAGTACGACCAAAGCGAGCCGCTCTTGGAAGCTTGCTGCTGAATCGATCGTCGCCGTCGGCCGTCCTTTCGCCGCTCGAAGAGAGCGGCGGCGGCCGGTCTTGCTCGGCGCCATCGCTCGACCACCGCTCTTTGCGTACCGCCTTCGACGAGGGCCGGCATGCATACGTTCGCAGTTGCCGCTCGGCCTGCATCCCCATCGAAGGAGTAACACCGTGTATATCTCGCGCGACGTGCCGGCATCCGATTTTCGCGACGATTTCGCCACCTGGGCACAACTCGCCGTGCGATACGGCGATCCCGCGGCGGACATGCCGATCGTTCGACTCGATCGGCATGGGTTGACGGTCAGCGCCGATGCGCTCGAAGTGCCGACGATCGGGTTGCCCAGACTGGCGTCGATCGTGACCGATTCGACGTCGCTGTGCGAACTTCGGCTCGTCGCGCGCTCGGCCACACCCAGGCCATGCCGCACCGCAACAGTCGCGCTGCAGCCCTCGCGCGCCGACGACCACGCGCTGCTCTGGCACGCACTACGCGCATACCAGATCCATCTGGGCACCGCGCCGTCGCATGGCGAATCGGAATGGTTGCACCGGCTCGCCTCGACGCCCACTACCTGCCCTGCGCCTCGCGATGCGCGCGAAGGCGAGCCCTCCTCCGATAAAGCGGCTGTCGATGGTGCGGCAACGTGGCTCGGCCCTGCGTTGGCCAATTCTCGCGGGTGGGTTTCGTGCGATGCCGCCTTCACGTTGGCAAGCCACGAAGATGCGTGGTTCTTCTCGCAGTGGCTCGAGTATCACTTTGCCGAAGTGCGCGCCTGGGCCCGAATGAGCGATGCGTCCGCCGACCTGCGCGAGATGTTCACGCGGGTGGCCGACCACGAGGTCGAGGTCCGATTCGTGTTTCGGTCCAGCGAACGCGTTGTCCGCGCGTGCGCCGAAATGGCTTGCCGCCGCATTGCAACAGAAACGGCGCGCGGGCTCGGCATGGCGGCGGAGCATTGGCTGGCGGGCAGCGCGGTGGCCTCGGCTCCGCCGGGCACGTGGCGCCGCGCCGTCGTCAGTTGGCAAAGCGACGGCTACACGTTGTCGTCGAAGCAGTGAATCGGCCCTATTCCCCATTGCCTGCCGCACGTCTCACGCCCGCCCTCGCATTCCGGGTCTGTTAATTGCTGGGGTCACGTCATCTTTACCAGGAGACGCGACCATGGCGATTGCCGCACGACCGTCTACACGCCACGATGATTCCCATGTAGCCTTCCCCGAAATTCCTGACACGACCGGGAGTGACCGATGGCCGCGACCATGGACGATACGCCGATAGCCCAAACGGGCGTACCGGGGCTCGACGATGTGTTGATGGGAGGGCTCACCGAAGGCAACCTCTTTTTGCTCGAGGGTGCACCCGGTACGGGCAAGACGACGATCGCGCTTCGTTTCCTCATGACCGGCGCGCAAGCGGGCGAGCGCGGTCTTTACATCACGCTATCCGAAACGGAAAAGGAACTGCGTAACGGCGCCGCCTCGCATGGCTGGCAGCTCGGCGAGTACATCGAGGTATTCGAGGTTGTGCCGCCCGAGAGCCTGCTCGATGCCGACCAGCAACAGAGTTTGCTGTATACGTCGGATCTGGAACTAGGCGAAACCACGCAGGTGATCCTCGGCGCGTACGAACGGGCCAAGCCCAAGCGCGTGGTGCTCGACAGCTTATCGGAGATCCGCCTGCTCGCGCAAAGCTCGCTGCGCTATCGTCGCCAAATCTTAGCGTTGAAGCACTATTTCGCGCGATACGGTGCCACGGTGCTGCTGCTCGACGATTTAAGCTCGGATGCGGCCGACAAGACGGTTCATAGCATCGCTCACGCCGTCATCAAGCTCGAAGAACTCGCGCCAGACTACGGCGCCGAGCGGCGCAGGCTGAAGGTGTCGAAATACCGAGGGCGCGCGTTCCGCGGCGGGTACCACGACTTTGCGATCAGGACCGGCGGGGTATCGGTGTTCCCGCGCCTCATCGCGGCGGAGCACCGCAGCCGCGGTGGCCGCGTAAACGTCGGCAGCGGCGTCGCGGCGCTCGATGCCTTGCTCGGCGGCGGCGTCGATCAAGGATCGAGCACCCTCGTGCTGGGGCCGGCCGGCGCAGGCAAATCGACCTTCGCGCTGCAATTCGTCTACGCCGCGCTCGCGCGTGGCGAGAAAGCCGCGCTGTTCATCTTCGACGAAGAACTCGGCCTGCTGCTCGATCGCACGCGAAAGATGGGGTTCGACTTCGAGACCGCAATCGGCACCGGCCATCTTCATATCGAGCAAATCGATGCGGTGGAATTGTCGCCCGGCGAATTTGCCCACCGCGTACGCTCGGTCGTCGATGTACGGCAGGCAAAAACCGTCGTGATCGACAGCCTCAACGGTTATGAAGCGGCCATGCCACAGGAGAATGCGCTCGTGCTTCATATTCACGAGTTGCTGCAATATCTCAACCGCCGGGGCGCCACCACGTTTTTGACGGTGGCTCAGCATGGCCTCGTCGGCGATATGAAAGCCCCCGTGGAGGTGACCTACCTCGCCGACACGGTCATCCTCCTTCGTTACTTCGAAGCGCTTGGTCGCGTCCGGCGTGCCGTTTCCGTGATCAAGAAACGCACTGGCCGTCATGAGGAAACGATCCGAGAATTTCGAATCGGCGAGGCCGGGCTCACGGTCGGCGCGCCGCTCGATGCGTTCCAGGGCGTTCTACACGGCGTCCCGTCGTTCGTCGGCAACGCCGGGCCGCTGCTGCTGAACCCCACCCTGACCGGCAATGGCGACGAATAGCGCCGAGGACTGCCCGGCCTTGATCCTGGCGCCCCATGGACGAGACGCCGCGGTCGCTGCCGCGTTGCTGAAGCAGTCGGGAATCGAATCGGTCGTCTGTCGGGATGTGCCGCGCTTTTCGGCACTCCTGGCCGACAAGATCGGCTGCGCCGTGATGACCGAGGAGGCGCTGCGCGGTGCCGATCTCGCGGCGATCGCGGCGTGGGTGTCGCAGCAGCCCGCTTGGTCCGACTTTCCGTTTATCGTCCTGACGCAACGAGGCGGCGTACCCGAGCGAAACGGCTGCGCGGGACGGCTAGCCGATACGCTCGGCAACGTCATCTTTCTCGAGCGCCCGTTCCATCCGACAACGTTCGTGAGCGTGGTGCGAACCGCGCAACGAGGCCGTTATCGCCAATACGAAGCGCGCACGCGGATGCAGGCATTGCACGAAGGCGAAGCGCGTTTGCGAGCCGCGCTGACCGCCGGCCAACGTGCCGAAGAAAGCCTGCGGCGTCTGAACGAGACGCTCGAAGCCAAAGTCGGCGAGCGCACGGCGCAACTCGAGCATGCGCATGCGACCGTACTCGAAGAGATGCGGCAACGCGAACGGACGGAGGACGCGCTGCGCCAAGTGCAGAAGATGGAGATGATCGGGCAGTTGACGGGGGGCGTCGCGCACGATTTCAACAATCTGCTGATGGCCGTCATGGGCAACCTCGAACTGTTGCGCAAGCAGGCCCCCAACGAGAAAGCCGTGCACCTCATCGACGGTGCGCTCCGGGGCGCGCAGCGCGGCGCGTCGCTCACGCAGCGTCTGCTTGCATTCGCGCGGCAGCAAGATCTGCGGATCGAACCCACGAACCTATCGCAACTCATTGGGGGCATGACGGATCTGCTCGAGCGCTCGGTGGGCGCCGGCATCGAACTGAATGTGGCGCTGCCCGCGCACGTGCCGCTGACGCTCGCCGACGCGAATCAGATCGAACTCGCGCTGCTCAATCTCGTGGTCAACTCGCGCGATGCGATGCCGGACGGCGGCACGATCTCGATACGGGTCGACGCGATTCGTTGCGCCGAAAGCATCGATCTCGCCGCCGGCGAATACGTGCGTTTGACCGTGAGCGATACGGGTCGAGGAATGGATCCGGAAACGCTATCGAAGGCCACCGAACCTTTTTTTACGACCAAGGAAGTGGGTAAAGGGACGGGGCTCGGCCTTTCGATGATTCACGGATTGGCGCTCCAATTAGACGGCGCGCTGAGGCTCCAAAGCGCGGCCGGGCGCGGCACGCGGGCGGAGTTGTGGTTGCCCGTGACGTCGCAACGGCCTTCCTTACCGACTCGCCCTAGTGCGGCACCTCCCGAAGATCGTCCCGCGCCTGTACGGGCGACGATTCTGCTCGTCGACGACGACGCGTTGATTTCGACGAGTACCGCCTATTTGCTCGAAGACCTCGGGCATGAGGTGATCGAAGCGAACTCGGGCGGGGATGCGCTCGCCGTACTCGAGACCGGCCGGCGAGTGGACCTTCTCATTACCGATTACGCGATGCCCAAAATGACCGGCACGCAGTTGGCCGCCGCCGCGCGCGCACTCAGGCCCGACCTCCCCGTCATCATCGCCACGGGATACGCCGATCTGCCGCCGGGGAACAGCATGGACCTGCCGCGGCTGCGCAAGCCGTATCGACAGCAGCAACTGCTCTCGGAAATCGCGAAAGCGCTTTGTGGGGCGCGGCCGGTTTGACGGGACGGGCGCCGCCCTATTTGAGTTCGAGGCCGGTGTAGTCAGCGTGATGCCGCCCGCGCGACGGATCCCGTCCCCACCTGAGGTGCACGGCTTCGATCGAACCGATCAAGTTGGCCGCGATCGTCCGGTCTACCCGAACTCGCCCATCACCGCCCCCGCCCCCGCCCCCGCCGCAGCCGCAGCCGCAGCCGCAGCCGCAGCCGCAGCCGCAGCCGATTGTCATTATCTATCAACGAAAGAATATCAATCCATTGGATAAATTGTTGGCAATCCAATAAATTGGCAACGACCCGACCAAGTTCCCCGACCAGGAGACGCTGATGACAAATGAAGCCAAGTGCCCCTTCCACCACGTTGCCGGTACCGGCGCGGGTACCGCCAACAAGGATTGGTGGCCGAATCAATTGCGTGTAGACCTGCTGAACCAGCATTCGGATCGATCGAATCCACTCGGCGAACACTTCGATTACGCCGAACAATTCAAGAAGCTCGACTATCGTGCACTGAAAGCGGACCTGGTCAAGCTCATGACCGACAGCCAAGACTGGTGGCCCGCCGACTTCGGGCATTACGGTCCGCAGATGGTCCGCATGGCGTGGCACGCCGCCGGCACCTACCGAATGTCGGACGGGCGTGGTGGCGGCGGGCGCGGACAACAGCGCTTCGCGCCGCTCAACTCCTGGCCCGATAACGTCAACATCGACAAGACGCGCCGGCTGCTGTGGCCGGTCAAGCAGAAATACGGCCAAAAGATCTCTTGGGCCGACCTCTTCATTCTTGCGGGCAACGTAGCGCTGGAGTCGATGGGTTTTCGTACGTTCGGCTTCGCCGGCGGGCGCGAGGACGTGTGGGAACCGGACATGGACGTCAACTGGGGCTCGGAAAAGACTTGGCTCGCCGACGATAAGCGCTTCACCGGGGAACGCGATCTCGATCGAGAGTTGGGCGCCACCCATATGGGGCTCATCTACGTCAACCCGGAAGGCCCTAACGCTAGCGGCGACTACATGGCAGCCGCCAAGGACATCCGTGCGACGTTCAACAACATGGCGATGAACGACGAAGAGATCGTCGCCTTGATCGCCGGCGGCCATACGTTCGGCAAGGCGCACGGCGCCGCGCCCGAATCGCACAAGGGCCCGGAACCCGAAGCCGCACCGATCGAGGCGCAGGGGCTCGGATGGGTAAGCGACTACGGGCAAGGCCACGGCAAGGATACCGTCTCGAGCGGTCTCGAAGTGACGTGGACCAAGACGCCTGCCTTGTGGAGCAACAACTTCTTCGAGAACTTGTTCAAATACGAGTGGGAACTCACGAAGTCGCCGGCCGGCGCGAAACAGTGGGTGGCCAAGGACGCACCGGAGATCATTCCAGACGCCCACGTCCCGGGAAAATTCCACAAACCCACGATGCTGACGACGGACCTGACGCTGCGCTTCGATCCCGAGTTCGGCAAAATCTCGCGGCGCTTCTATGAAGACCCGCAGGCCTTTGCCGATGCCTTCGCGCGAGCCTGGTTCAAGCTGACGCACCGCGATATGGGGCCCAAGGCGCGCTATCTCGGCCCGGAAGTCCCGAGCGAAACGTTAATCTGGCAAGACCCGCTGCCCGCGCCCGAACACCATCCGACGCAGGCCGACATCGCGGATATCAAAGCGCGGATCGTTGCGTCGAACCTGTCCATCGGTGAACTGGTTTCGGCCGCATGGGCGTCGGCCTCTACGTTCCGCGGCGGCGATAAACGCGGCGGCAGCGACGGCGCGCGCCTTGCACTCGCGCCGCAGAAGGGTTGGGAGGTGAATGCACGCGCTGTTGCGGTATTGCCGAAGCTGATCGACATTCAAAAGGCGTCGAGCAAAGCTTCGCTCGCCGATGTGATCGTATTGGCCGGATGCGTGGGCATCGAATTGGCGGCGCAGGAAGCCGGCATCAAGATCGAGGTGCCGTTCACGCCGGGGCGTGTCGATGCGAAGCAAGATCAAACCGACGTCGATTCGTTCGCGGTGCTCGAGCCGATTGCCGACGGTTTCCGCAACTACCGCAAGCGTCGCGGCGGTGCGCCGACCGAAGTGCTGCTGATCGACCGTGCGCAATTGTTGACGTTGACGGCGCCCGAGTTGACGGCGCTGATCGGCGGCTTGCGCGTGCTTGGCGCGAACTTCGACGGCAGCACGCATGGGGTGTTCACGGATAAGGTCGGCGTGCTCAGCAACGACTTCTTCGTCAATCTGCTCGACATGGGTACCGTGTGGTCGCCTGTCGATAGCGAGGCCGAGCTGTTCGAGGGCCGGGATCGCAAGACGGGGGCCGTGAAGTACACGGGTACGCGCAGCGATCTTATCTTCGGCTCGAACTCCGTGCTGCGCGCTTATGCCGAGGTCTATGCCAGCGAGGATGGTCGGGAGCGGTTCGTGGCGGACTTTGTTGCCGCTTGGAACAAGGTGATGAACCTGGGCCGTTTCGATCTCGCTTAATTGGTAGGAGGCCCTTGTGTGCGGCAGGCGTTGTTTGGCTTAGTTTTTGTCGCCGCGGGGGCCGCTTTTAACGTGGAGCAACGGGTGGGCCGAATCCATTTAGCGTCTGCCGGTCGTTAAAGCCAATCGCCACGGACAGATCGGCCTGCGTCATGCGCAGGGCATCACGCGCGATCTTGACGCGTAGGCCGATGATGACGGGAGTGATCGAGGGGATCGCTGTCGCCGTTGAGGAGGATGTGGAAGCCAGCGTTTTATTCTTGCAAATCGTAAATTGCAAGAACACGGAGCTATGAGGCTTACCCCGTCCACTACGAAGCATGATGAATCGATACGCGCTCGCGGCATGCGACGGTGGTCGTCGAGTCCCAGCAGGGTCGCTCAACCATCCAGGCGGCGCTCCGACCGCGCCGCTACCGAGGTAACAGATCCTGGTCCGCCAGTCGGATTTCGATCGCATTCGCGGTTTTAATGTGATCGGGATTGTCGGCGGAGAAAGCGCTGTCCGAGACGCTCACGATGATGGTTCCCTTCTGCTTGTCTCCTTTCATGACAGGCACGAGATCTGCCGCTTCGGGCAGTTGCCCGCGTACGATCGCTTGTGGGAGATAGAGCATCCAGCCTGCCCCCGGTCGCCTCGGAAACACCTTATACATGGTGTAATACTTTAGTGGGCCAACTTCGACGTCGAAGGCGCAAGGGCAGATATTCAGAAGGCCGAGGACAAGGCGTTGCATGTTGCGCGCATCGTCGAGCGCCTCGACCTCGTCGAATCCCAGATCAAACAGACAGATCGGAAGATCGGGATCCGATGAAAACGAAACAGAGAGCACACCGCCCTTCCCTTTCTCGTTTCCGCTCCACACGCCCGTTCTGCGATAGTCGAGCATCCCATCCTTCTTGTCCTGCACTCCCAGAAGTTCTAGCGCGGCGGTCGTTGGACCGTTACCGTCGAATGCTGGGTGGGCAAGCGATTTTTTCCGAGTCGGGGCTGCGGGGTGCCAGATTTCGACAGGGAGGCCGAACGGTTCGAACAGTTGTGCGACCTTCCAGATCGTGTCGAGATGTTCCTCGCGCGATGGGAGGGCAGGTTTTGGAAGTTGAAACGTTAGACGGATTCTCATTTTATGGGTAGAGCAATGATTCGATGGCAAGATTTTCTTTATAAAAAATCCCAGATAGATACCGATGAGAGACGGGCTGCATGAAATACCAGGTTAGCCGCGCAGGTGGATTGCCACTTGCGACCCTGCTCTGAATGCGCGCCTGATTTATCAGGCGTGGAAGACCAAATAATTCGAAGAATTTTTTCGGATCACCAGTTTTTTTATTGAAAAACTGATCGTACCGAGCCTTTGCTTCCTGAAGTCGGCACTCCGATGTTTGGAATCCATCGAATTCTATATTCATGAACTTCCATTCCGTGAACGGCACAAAGCCGGTCACGCGGGCTTGGTAGTCACGAGACATCTGAGACATATGCCATCTCCTTGTGACAAGCAATCCCCTGCGCGGCGGGCACTGTGCGTGCGACTCATAAGGGATCGGTACTACGCGCGTGGCCGAGTTTGACTTCGCTTTGTCCGATTCGAGACCGTCTCGGTCGGACTGTTTTTTGTCAGCGAGCCCGCGAACAGCATCCCCTACCGTGGTTAGCAATGCCAAGAGTGCAAGCCCCGCGTCCTCAAGGCGAGAACGGCGCGTCGATGCCATTATTTGCTCTCCTGTAGCTGCTGGGATTTGTGGCGAAGCACTTCGATCAAATCGGAAAAGCGCTCCTCCGGAACCGCCCCCGTCTTACGGAGCCATCGTCGAATCGACGGATGGCGGTGAAAACCTGGGGCTTGTATTTCGAGATAGATAAAGTGCGCGAGCAACTCGTCTCGTGCGATTCCTATGGCGCGAGCTTCGAGGAATGCCCCGGTGAGCTTGTCGTGCAAGGTTGGATCATCGGTCAGCGAGGTATCGGCCTTAGAGAGGCTGTCTTGAACGGCCGATATGAAATCTCGTTCACGCTGGGTCAAAAGCGCGGTTTTCTGCTTGCGCATGTCTTCGGATACGAACTTAGATAGAACGGTAGGTTGATCGCGGTCGGTCCGGGTCGCCGCACCGTCGCAATTGGTCGATTTTGATTGATTACCGTGTTCGTATCTGTCGAAGGGGAAAAATTAGGACTAACGGAAGTTTAATAGGACTCAATGGACATGAAGGATCGTGCGGAGCCGCTACTTGGCGGCGCGAGCTTCGATCGAAATCGCAGATCGACAAACATTGGCTCTGCAGACCGGCATCGCCGATGCCTAAGTCAGAACGGCTGCGACAGCGAAAGCCGTGAGGCCGGCTGCCCCACGGCTAGTTGCTTCAAGAAGCGCATGCCAACCGATCACCGGAAGCCGACCCCGTTGCCGCCCGCCACTCGATCATCGAGCGAGCACCGAATTCCGATAGAAAGCGCCCAACGCCATCGCACCTGCGTGCTCTTTGAGAATCTTGCTGACGGCGCCGTGCGTGACATCCTGCGTCCAATCGGCTTGCAACTCGAGCAGCACAGGCAACCAGGTAATGGGAACCGCACCGGCCTGTACCAAGCGCTGCACCGCACGTTCGTGAGAAGGTGCATCGATATCGCCGGTCGCGTCCGTCACCACATAAACCCCATACCCTTCCTTGAGCGCGGCCAACGCAGGGAGTACCACGCAGTTGTCGGTCCACAAGCCAGCGATGATTAGCTTTTTGCGTCCGATCTTGTGGATCCGATCGCGAATGCGCTCGTCTTGCCAGGCGTTGATCCGTGTCCGATCGATCACCTCGACGTCGGGCGCCGCGGCACGGATCTGCGGGAATAACGGGCCGGCATAAGCGCTGGCGGTAATGGTCGTGATCACCGTCGGAATCCTGAACGCTTGTGCAACCTCCGTTAAAGCCGTCGCGTTGTTCAGCAACGTGTCGATGCTGACGGACTGCGTCGCAAATGCGTACTGAGGTTGATAGTCGATGAGCAGCAACGCGCTGTTCTCGGGCGTCAACTGGTCGTACACCGGCTTGGGGCCGGGGGCCGGCGCGGCCAGGGCCGCGGTCGCACTAACCAGCGTTGCGATCGAAAACAACAGGCCAACGCTGCGCTTAAACACATTCGAAAACGACATGGGATACCTCTGTGAGGTTGAGCGACATTAAAGGAATAAAACGTCTCGTTTAGCAAACGCGCGAAGCGCGGCCGAATGTCTATCGGAGGTCGAACAACACGATCTCCGCCTCGTCGTCCGCTTGCAGCATCAAGCTGGAAAGCCCTTCAATATGGGCGCCGTCACCGCTACGGAGTAGTTCGTCGTTGACGCTCAACGCCCCACGCAGCACATGCACATAGGCCCGCCGCGCCGGCGCAAGCGCGTGTCGTATCGCGCCTCGCCCGACGATCGATGCGTAGATGCGCACGTCCTGGTCGATGCGCAGCGCGCTTTCGTCCGCATCGGGCGCCGCAATCAGGCACAGCCGATCGCGCTTCGCTTCCGGCAAAAAATGACGCTTGGCATAGGCCGGTCGGGCGTCGCGATGGGTAGGTCGGATCCACCACTGAACATGACGTTCATATTCGGTCGGCGACGGATTCATTTCGCTGTGGACGATCCCCGATCCCGCGCGCATCAAGTGCACGTCGCCATAGGCAAGCACTTCGCGGGCACCGGTGCTGTCTCGGTGCTCGACGCTTCCCGATAGCGGAAAGGACAGCACTTCTACGTTATCGTGCGGGTGCGCCGCGAAACCCATGCCGGGCGCCACGATATCCTCGTTCAGCACGAGAAGATCCGAATAACCGCTTCTGCTTGCGTTTCGGTACGAGCCGAATTCAAAAGAAAAGCGCGCGTCCAACCAAGCATTACGAAACGAACCGCGCTCATCGGATCGGTGAATTTCCATCATTGCATTGACTCCAGGTCATCGACCCGGACGATCTTGCCAAAGATCGGCCGCCTGATTAGCGGCTCCTCGCGACTTGACTGTTGCCGCAGCAGCACCAATTGACTGCACGGCATGCACGCAGCCTGTAAAGTGCATGCCTGGCGCATTGAGCGTCTTATTCGGAGTTCAAACGGGGTGGACAGTCTTCATTCGATAGCGATTTTCGCGACGGTCGTGAGCACAGGGTCGTTTTCGGCTGCGGCGGACAAGCTCGGCATCGCACGGTCGGTGGTCAGCCGCCGGATTAGCGCGCTCGAGGCGGAAATGGGGATTCGGCTATTGCACCGGACGACACGGCGAATCGCATTGACTGCCGCGGGACAGCGTTTTTACGAGCGCGTCAGCACGGCCCTGAGCGACATTCACGATGCGCAGACCGAGGCGTTAGCCGCGCGAGACGAGCCCAGCGGGAAACTTGTGGCAAGCATTCCCATGAGCTTCGGTATCACGCACGTACTGCCGGCTATGCCCGCATTTCGCACGCGCTATCCGAAAATCGAGTTGGAACTTCGCTTCGACGATAAACAGGCGAACCTGCTGAAAGAGGGAGTCGACGTTGCGTTGCGCATCGCAGACCTAGGCCAATCGTCGCTCATCGCGCGACGGCTCGCCAAGGTTAGGCATGTCGTCGTTGCTTCGCCTTCATACATCGCTCGACATCGCGCCCCGCAGGATCCGGCCGAACTTGCGACGAGAGAGTGCCTTGTCTATACGATGAAGTCATCGCCGCGCCGTTGGTCATTCCACCGAGGCGATGCGGTGGAAGATGTCGAGGTGCACGGGTACTTCGAGGCCAATAATAGTTTGGCGCTGCGAGAAATGGCGCTGGCGGGCATGGGGATCGCGCTCGTGCCGATCTTTTTGGTTGCGCTCGATCTTCAAAACGGTCACCTCACCCGCCTGCTCGAAGACTGGCAAACGCATGAACTCGATCTGTGCATCGTGTACCCGACTCGGCAACACGTGGCACCGGCCGTACGCGCGTTTATTTCCTTCATGGAAGGGCGGATCGGGCATCCGCCCTATTGGGATAGAGGCTGATGCACACCCCTATGGCAACTCGCGCTCAAGCTTCGCGTCCCGATGCGGCTGAGCGAGGGCGAGTTCGAGACCGAGCGGCGACGGTATCGACGGTGCCGCCCGAGCCGTCCGCATTGTGCGCGCTAAACATCCCCCCGTTTGCACGAGGCCCGAATCGGCGACCAGCCACACATGGCCGCCGCGTGTGGCCGTACCGTTTACGCGGACGGCGGAATGGTTGCCGCCCATTGCGTAGATGTTGCCGTCGGCCGCTTGCAGGTTGATTTGCGCGGCTTTGAGGCACAGTAGGTTCTTTCGCAGCAAACGTCGCGGCGTCATCGGCCAATGCTTCGCGCTTTTTGGACTTCTGCGTGCACCGTCTGCGCGTCGTGGCGACGGTCAACGACAGCGGCCTTTTCGTTTTTCGTCGGTGGCGGAAGAGCGCTCTCTACTTGCCCGGCGTGATATCAGCGCCGATGCGGTCAGCGAGATCCAGTAGTTCCGCATAGGCCTGCTCGTCCTGCAACAGGCTGCGTGAGTCGCCAACCTGTTGCAGCGTGCCCTTAGGGATGCGATCGCCGAATAGGACCACGGCGCGCGCGGAGTCGTCCTGGCGGGAGATCCAGGACAGCCCCCGGATATCGGGGTGCTGCGCGTGAATAGCTTCGGCCCACTGGCGCGTGTTCGGGTACTGATCCTTTTCGGTGTCGATCAGTTGCTTGCGCCGCACGCCGAGCTTGCGCAGCGCGACACTACCCAGGTCTGCCAGCTTAAGATCGCGCCTGACCTTGACCTCGGAGTGCAGTTGTCCTTCCAGCTTGCGCTTGTCGTAGTGCTTAAAACCAGGCGCGTGAGACACGTCGTGGAACACGGACTCCAAGGCGGCCGCATCGAACGTAGCCGCGGCATAGATGGTAGGGATGGGGTCGCCCTTGGCGTCCCGGATCGGGCTGAACCGCGCGTTGCCCTTGAGCCCAGGATTAAACTCGTCGGCCCGGTACCGATCGGCGTGCACCCGGTGCAGCGCCTGCTTGCCGGACAAGGTCCACGGTGTGACGTGGAGCGTCGCCGGCGGAGCGGGAGTCGCATCGGTATCGTCGTCCGAAAGCACAGGCGTACTTGCGGACGCGGCGGTCTTGCGAGGTTTAGCCATGCGCGACACCTTCCACTTCATCCTTAGCGGCGGCGAGGACCTGCTCCGGCTCCGCCGCCAGTACGTCCTGCGGGCGTCGGCCACCGAGGAAGCTGTTGGCCGAGAGAAACCAGTAAGCCAGCCCCCAGCCATCCTTGTTGTCGCCGAAGACCTCCAAGACAGGCTTCAGGTTCTTGCGAGGCCGCCAGCCGGCTTCGGCGTCCAGACCATAGCCGGGAAAGTAATCGATGCCGTTGTGGTTGATCGCGAAGATCCGGTGTTCGCGCTTCCACTTGTTGGGCTGCGTGCTGGGGTTGGTCGAACTCAGTCCTGCAAGTTCGGCCAGCTTGGCCGCAGTCAGCCAGTCCGCCCCTTCCAGCACGGCCTTGCGCGAACGCGCCAGCATCGCCGCCTCCCTGAGCAGAGTGGGCGTTGGCGGAGCCTTGGGCACCAAGGCGTTAACCAAGGCCTTGAGGGTCTGCTCGTTCTGCTCGAGCAGCGCCGATCCGATGAAGGCCACGACAGTGGTCAAGGTCTGGGCCAACAAGCTGGCGTGCTGAACCCCGGCATGCGCCAGGGGCACCACGATAACCTGCTCGGCCTTGAACTTGTCGAGCCGCCGTCGCACGTCTTGAGGGGGGCCGACTAGGGTGTCGAACCGTGTCGGTTCACGAATCGCAGTCATGGCGGGCTCCCCAAAAAATTATAAAGAGTATCAATTAACATGATATTCAAAATAATCCATCTTGTCACTCGCTGCCTGCGCCCAAGGTTTCCGCGGAGCCGGACCTACCCAGTGGCCCCGAGGACATGAACGCACCGGGCTCGCGGCAGCATCTCTGGCGGAGGATTTTGCCGGTCGCAGCGACTTGATCTTCGGCCCAAACCCCGCATCGCGCGCTTATGCCGAGGTATCGGTAACGTCCGGCTTTTCAGTGGGGCTGCACCGTAGCTTGCACGGCCGCGAGCGGCAAGGTGGCGGTTAGCGTGAAGCCAGCCCCCGATGCCGTGACGATCTGAAGATCGCCGCCGAGCCGTGCGACACGCTCGCGCAGCCCGATAAGGCCGAGCGAATTGCGTCTGACGCGTGTTTCGGTCACGGCACCATGGCCGTTGTCGGCGATACGCATGACGCAATGCGGGTCCTCGCGAACGATGTCCAGCCGCACCACGGTCGCCCCCGAATGGCGGGCCACATTGGTCATTGCCTCTTGAACGATACGATAGACGGTGGTCGCGCTCTCGCGATTGAAGTCGATCCCGCCCACATCGATATGCGTGACGACGCGCAGCTTGTGACGCCCTGAGAACTGGTTGACGAGCCACTCGATGGCGGGAACGAGACCGAGATCGTCAAGCATGACGGGCCGTAGGTCCGCTGCGATCCGCCGCACCGATTCGACCATCTGATCGATCGAAACATACACGCCTTGCAAGGCTTGCGCGGGCGACGGCGGCGCCACGCCGCCCAACGTTTGCTCGGCCAGTGCCACCAGCATCTTCAATGCGACGAGCTGCTGCCCCAGCTCATCGTGCAATTCGCGGGCGATGCGCGTCTTTTCTTCTTCGCGCACGTGTTGGACGTGACCGGAGAGTCGACGCAGCTCTTCACGCGATAGCCGCAGCGCCTCGGTTCTGGCGTGCAATTCGTCCTCCGCGCGTTTGCGGCGCTGGATATCCTCCAGGACCGAAATGAAGTAGTCCGGCTTACCGGTTTCGTCACGCACCAGTGCGACCGTCAGGTTCATCCAGATCGAGCTGCCGTCCTTCTGCAAATAGCGCTTTTCCAGCGTGTAAGTGTCGAGCTGTCCTTCGAGCATCTGATGCATTCGCGCGAGGTCGGTGTCGAGATCGTCCGGATGCGTGATGTCCTGAAAGGTCAACGACAACAGCTCCTCCCGCGTGTAGCCGACGATATCGCACAGTTTCTGGTTGACTCGCAACCAGCGGCCGTCCGGGCCAACATGCGCAATGCCCACAGCAGCCTGCTCGAACGTTGCGCGGAAACGTTTCTCGCTGTCGCGCAGCGACTGGACTGCCCGCTCGAGTTCGCCACCCCGTTGGCGCAGCTCGTCGTTTGCTCGCCTGAGCGAGCTGGCCAAGCTGCGGGTGTTGAACCCGAGAAAGACCAGCGTTCCGATCAGCACGGTGAACGAACTCGTCGATACCAGCAGGGCCAGCGAGTTCGCGTCGAGCTTGCCGGCAGCGCGACAGATGCTTCCCGCCTCGAAGTTCGCCGCGTCCATGCCGGTATAGTGCATACCGGTGATGGCCAGTCCCATGAATATCGCAGAGCCGAGACGCTTGAAGACGAAGCTTTGCTGCTCGGGTGTGCGCAGCGTGAAGGCGATCCACAGTGCGGCGATCGACGCTACGATTGCAACGGCAATCGACGCGATGACGATCCAGAACGTATAGCGAATCGGCGGAGACATCTGCATCGCCGCCATGCCCGTGTAGTGCATGCCGGCGATCCCCAGCCCCATGAGCGTCCCTGCGGCCCCCAGGCGGGCGCGCGAGAGTGTGCCCTGCGTCACGGCGATCAACGCCAGATATGAAACCACTATCGCAATCAGCAGCGAAGCCGCCGTGGTTGAAAGATCGTACCCCACCGGAATCGGTAGCGAAAAAGCCAGCATGCCGATGAAGTGCATGGACCAGATGCCGATCCCCATTGCGATGGCGCCACCCAATAACCAGCTTGTCCGCCGCCGCGCCTGCGGCAACGAATAGATTCGGCTGGACAGCTCCACGGCGGTATAAGACGCGAGGAATGCGACAACGAAGGAGACGAAAACCAGCAATGGGTTGTAGGTGCCGCTCATATCTGTGGCTCCCTCCAAGGAGGCTGCACAACAACGGCGTTGATCGGACAGCGTCTTACGGATTTGGCTTCGTGATGGGGCATTGCGATGACGCCCTCGAGACACGCACAGAGGGCATCAGTGGATGGCCGCTGAGAAAACGGCCACTCAGTATTCGTCCTTCCATATGAGTATAGACAGGCCGGTGCGCTTTCGGTTTGGCTTCGGGAAATGGAAAATATTACCGATTGCTGTTCGCCCGGTGATTTTCAGAAGAGCAAACAGCTTCGGCGTAGGTTCTGGTATGGTTTCGGGTGAGTCGGGAGCGCCGTGAAGTTGCGACGCGTTGGGCGATTGTTCCACCTGGCTTACCAAATACGACGGGCTGCTTCGGCAGCCCGTTTCCATTTCTGCTGCGGGGGACGACAAGGTAAGTACCTGACGTATCTGGACGAATCGGGTTCGCCGGGGGACCTGAACACGCCATTCTTCGTGCTGGCCGGCGTCTCCGTTTTTGAACGTCAAACACACTGGCTCGAACAATCGCTGGATGCAATCGCCGAGCCCTTCTAGCAACGTGCCGGTATCTATCTCGAATTGCACGCGTCTCCCATGTTCTCGGGCAAGGATGGCTGGGGACAATTTAGCGCCCCGGAGCGCGCTCAGGCAGCCGCTGATGTCGTGAGAGTCCTCACCGACACCCGTCCGAGACTGAACGTGTTTGCCGCCGTCGTCGAACAGAGCCAAATGCTGCGCACGGCCGACATCCTTCCCTACAGCTACGAAGTTCTGGCGGCCAAATTCGACGACTATCTGGCACGCAGGTATCACCGCGGCGACGCGCAACGGGGCCTGTTCGTGCTGGATCAAAAGCGGGCGACGGAAGAAAAAGATGTGCAGGCGCTGACATCGCACCTTCAAGCAGATCGGGCACGCGAATGGCCGACTCCGCAACTTCGCCGAAGTCCCCATGTTCGTCGACTCCAAGTCGACGCGCCTCATTCAACTCGTGCCATTCGGCGATCCGAAACAGGTCCTCGCCAACGGTGTCGCGGCATTCGCGTTCAGGCCGCGACGCGCCGGTTAATTCTCTCCACGCGCGCGCTTCAACTCGAGGTAGTTTTGGTTTGCCACAGGATCGTCCGCCCGATATGCAACGTTCGGAGCGCTGCTGCCATCCTCTCCGTTGAGGCCCGGCAGTGACATTAGATGGTCGCAGAGATCGCCCCCGGCAACGGGAGCGATCTCCAATGGCAGGAGATATGCGTCTAGGTGCTTGCCTTGGGGATTTTCCAGCTCCCGGGTAAGCGCTTCCAGGTAATCGTCTTTCCGGGACGCATTCCAGTTGATGGCGAAGCCAGCGCGGTGACATAGCTCCGCATGGACGAGAAGCATGGTGCGACCGTTCCCGTCGAGAAAGGGATGCCCCCAGGCGAAAGCGCCCATGACCATCCCCGGTTTTTCGCGCATCGTCTTTGGATTGTTGCCGGCCGACAGTCCCCATTCGACGGCACGCTGACACAACTCCGAAGCCTCGAACTGTATTCGCCGCCCTTTCCCGACTAATCGCCCAACACCGAGATTATGGCGATCCTGGCCCGCCCACGGGTAGAACTCACCGAACAGGATTCGGTGAACTTCAAGAAAGTGCACGTAGGCGATTGGACCTTTGACTGCGTGAAGGTACGCCAACGCCGTCTCGAGATTCGACTCGAAGAACCCGTGTTCGATGTACTTGAGTTCGTCCAGATCCTTGATGCCGTCAACGTTACGCAGGTAGCCCCTGGTTTCGTAGTCCCCGAATGGGTCGAACACGCTTAATCTCCCTTATGTGGTTCGCCATCAATCGGGCAAATTGCCGGCCGTTAATCCGATCCTGCTTCTTGAGTGCCACCAGCAGTTTCCCCGTGAGATCGAGTTCGACATCGTCACCCGCGGCTCGAGTGACTGCTTCCGCGAAATCATCAAGGCCCGAGCGCCGGTATTGAACGCCGTAGGCTTGCGCGAGCCGCTCAACAAACTTGCCGACATTTCGGGTCGGCAGCTTGTCGACATCTGATGGCAGGCTGAGCGGTGCGCCTGTTAGCGGTCTTTCGTGTTGACCGACATACCGCACCGTGATGTTGTCCCACCCAAGCTTACGAGAAATCCGGCTCGTGCCGGTGTTAACCAGGCAAACGGAGCGACCGTTTTCGTGCTGAACCGTCACATCGAGCACCTCGACGCCCAGCTTCCCGAGCGCCTCACGCAACAGTACCTCATTACCAACGGCAAATCGCGCGTTGCGTTCCAGATTCAGACCAGTCTTGGCATAAACGCCCGCTCCGAGCCGAATGAGGCGTCCTTCGGCAACGAGGTGCTGAAGCGCAGCGCTAAGGTGTGACGGACTCCCGAGGCCAGCCAGTTCACGGCGAAGCACGACGTTACCCGACCGCTTCTTCAACGACATCAAAAGCTTACTGTCCAGATTCATCCGTCACCTCCAGATTCGGCGTACGAGGTTCCATTATAAACCAGATAGAAATCCTTATCTAACAATGGTTTATCAATGCAAAACTTGCCGAACTGACAGCATGTTTCGTCAGGCGGAACGTCTCTGCAAGCGCTTCAGACACCGATGCAAAAATCGCCAATCAGTCTAGGCCGCAGATGGAGAATCGAGTTCCCGTAAGGCGCGCCGCAAAAGACGGCAGCGCTCGCTGTTCGTGCTGCCGTTCAGTCCGGGCGGCTCGTCCAGCAATCGCTGGAGCAAGGCGCGGATCTCGACGAAGTAGGCGGACGCCCACGGCTGCGCGGATGAGATCGCCGGAATGAGGGCGCTGTACTCGCCGTGAGCGTTCGAACCGATGGCAGAGACGACTTTCTCGGCAAAAAGCTTCGGCTCGACCTCTGCGTCGACGCTCACTTTGACGAGATCAGCGTAGGCCTGATCGAAAACTCGGCCGACTTCCCACCCCTCTTCGGTTGTACGTTCATATACGGTTCCGGCGAGCGTGAAGAGTTGCCACATCAAATCTGGCGCAAGCGTCAGGGCAGCCTGGGAAACATTCGAAACAACTGCGCCCCGGATGGCATCGAATTCTCTGGCCAGTTCGTCAAGCTGTTCCGCGCCTAGGAACAATGTTTGTTCGCGTAGCTCGTTGATCCATCGGCGAACGGTCTCGGGTATGTTTTCGTGTTTTTGCGCAGACAGTTCGAATTGCAGGCGACGCAGCATGGACGGATTCGTCATCGCTGCCTCCGCCAACAACGTCGCCAGGCGTTTCGATCCGATCGCCGCCAGGGCGTTGACATCGATTGGATTCCCCTCATCCGACATCGCTCCTCCAGTCAGCATTTATCGAACCAAGCAAACCGCTTTCCGGCGCATGTTCTGCTTACGAAGGAACGTCGGCGTAGGTTTTTTTCGCATCGAAAAAACCTATGCCAGCGCAGCCGGTGTAGACCTAGCAAGGAGGTCGAGATTCATCAACGGAGCGTTTGGAATCGATGCGGATTTGTTTAAAATCAAGCAACTATGGATAGCCACCCGCACCTAGCCCCTCGTTCGTTCATTATCTTCCGCGGCCCGAGGAGATCCGGGCTACGAGGATGGCCCGGCGAGGCGAAAGTCCCTGATAGATCAAGCAATTGCGGACAGAATGCCCAAAATCCGACCGATAACCTCGCAACCCCAAACCTCAACTACTCATTCTCGTCGAAGTAATGCCCGAACTTGAGCTGTTTGGTCCGAATATACCGTTCGTTCTCGTCCCGCACGGGGATAGCCAGGGCCACCCGCTCGCACACCGGAATGCCATGCTTCGAAAGCGTATCGAACTTATCGGGGTTGTTGCTCATAAGCCGCACCGACGACACGTTCAGATCGCGCAGGATCGCCGCGGCCGAATCGTACTCGCGCGCGTCGTCGGGCAAGCCTAGCTCGAGGTTCGCCTCGACCGTATCGAGCCCTTGCTCCTGCAATTGATAGGCGCGGATCTTATTCGATAATCCGATCCCCCGCCCCTCGTGTCCGCGCAAGTAAAGCAGCACGCCGCGCCCCTCCGCGGCAATGTAGCGCAGCGCGAGGTCGAGCTGCTCCCCGCAATCGCACCGGTACGAACCTAGGACATCGCCCGTGAGACATTCCGAATGCAGGCGTGTTAGCACCGACGCCTGCCCGCCAACCTCCCCCATCACCAGCGCCAAGTGTTCGGCTTCGCCCCCGGGGACACGGTAAGCGTAAGCGGTGAACGTGCCGTACCGAGTGGGCAAGGTGGCCGTGGCAGCAAGCGAGACGCTTTGCGTCGCGCGCTCGTCGCCTGTCCGGGGCGGCTTCAATGACGTGGGCATAACGGGTAGAGAGTGGCTATTAACAGTTCGCTCGCGCACCGACTGCCGATACGCGCACCGCGAGTTTAACGCTAATCGCCATTGACGGCCGGTGTGGGCCCCCGCCGCACGCATCGCCAACGCCTATACTGGGAAACAACCTCGCCGGAACACGCCGTTTCGGCGCAGTTCAACCCCGCCCCTCAACGAGAAGACGGAGACTCTCATGCCCCACGTAGCGCAGATTCTCAAGTCGAAGCGGGACGATCCGCAAGCCGCCAAGCGGATCGCCGAGCAGCCGGTCGTGACGATAGACGTCGATGCATCGGTGTTCGACGCCGTGAAGATGATGGCTCAACATCAGATCGGTGCGCTGATCGTCACGGAGGGCCCCGAACGAAAAATCGCAGGAATCGTCACCGAGCGCGATTACGCACGCAAGATCGTCTTGATGGACCGGTCGTCCAAATCGACGCGCGTCGGCGAAATCATGACCAAACAAGTCCTGCACGTACGCTTGACCGATACGACCGAGGCCTGCATGGCCTTAATGACGGAACACCGTATGCGCCACCTGCCGGTCATCGACAACGGCCGGCTGGTCGGGATGGTCTCGATCGGCGATCTCGTCAAAACGATCATCTCGGAGCAAGAGTTCACGATTCAACAACTCGAGCATTACATCTCGGGCGTCCATATCTAACCGGTGCCGACGCGCGCACGGCCGAGCCGTGCAGCTCGGCGGCAACCGCCCTCAAGCACCGAAGTACAGCGAGCCGGGCCCTTTCGGCTCCCGCGCACCCGATGCGCTCGTCGTGCCCCAGTGCGGCGAGCCATAGCCGCTCGTGTCCGCGGCTGCGCGTCGTGCGTCCGCGCCCTGCTCGATACGCTGCTGTGCTGCCTGGATGTCCGCCGGGTACACCGTATCGCCGCCACTGCCGCGATAACCGGACTGCGCGAGTTCCTCCATTTGCGCCTGAACATGCGCGCGAGTCTCGGGTTGCGCTTGCTGCGCGAACGAAAACGTCGGCACGGCCATCGCACCCGCCAACAATCCTGCGATCATCATCGATTTCATCGTAGCTACCTCCCAATATCGGTTGCCTTGCCCAGCCGAGCAGCCAGACGCTGCAATGCAGTCTACGTCCGATATTGCAACGCAAAAACGCCGGTTCCCGTTAATCACTTTTGCAGTATCCGCAAATATCGGATCGACGTCCGAAAATGAGACGCCCAAATCAGAGCGCGGTCGATCCGCACAGGGAATCGGCTCGACACAACGATTATCGAATTCCGCAACAACATCGTTCTATCAGCAAGAAAAATAGAATCACAAATGAAATCGATATCAAGTGCGCCCGCACCGAGGTCCTATTCGAAAGCCCGGACTTTGCGATGGCAATCGCCTCTCATACCTGGGGGACGGCGCTAATATTTTGATGCGTCTGATATTATTCGGCAAAAAACCGAGCCACCCGAAATAGTACCGCGGTAAATTGGGCGATTTACCTGTTTCGGGCAAGTAAAATTTTCGACATGCGAGGACATATGGCACGTCAGTTGATGGAACCCATGTCGCCACTGTGGCGCGCGGCGGATGAAAAATCGTGGTTCGAGGCGCTTGCGTCGTTAGGCAGAAAATACGGTTTCGATCACACGCTTTTTGCCGTGGTGCCGCGACCGGGCATGCGCTTTAGCGATGCTTACTTGCGCAGCACCTATGCTCAGAGCTGGCGGCAAGCGTACGACGAACGTGCGCTTTTTCGAATCGATCCGACGGTCGCGCACTGTCTCACGCAAACCTCGCCGCTTATTTGGACGTCCGCGCATTTCGCCGATCGGGGCCAGCAGGAAATGTACGAAGAGGCCTGCCAGCACGGGATTTGCACCGGCATATCGCTGCCGATCCATGGCCCGAAGCAAGAAGTCGGCATGCTTTGCTTCGTGCGTAGCGAACAGGCGCCGAACGCGCTGACGAACCATATCCAGCGCAATTTGCCGATGCTCACGCTCTTGCGCGATGTCGCCTTCGATACGAGCCAACGGTTTCTCGACGGCTATACCGAACGGCTCGTACCGAAGCTGACGCCACGCGAGTACGAATGTCTGAAATGGACGGCGCAAGGCAAGTCGACATGGGAGATCGCCAAGATCTTCGGTTGCGCGGAAGCCACCGTGAATTTTCATATGACGAACATTCGCAGCAAATTCGGGGTCACGTCGCGAAGCGCCGCCGCAGTTAAAGCGACCCGAATGGGGCTGATCGATCTTGACTGATCAAGGCCGGCCGAGCCGCCGGCGCGCGCTTTTGCGAAACGGCCCGAATATCGTCGTCCGAAATACGGGCCTCGAAGTACAGGCGCAGCAGAATCATGACGGGCTTGGGGATATTCGCGCCCAGCTCGAAGCGGCTGCCGCGCGATTGCGTGACGCCGAAGCGCGCCCAAAAGGTCTTTTGACTTTCCTTTACCTGCTTGCGGTATGCCTGAACAAAGGCACTGTCGATTTCGGTCCGAGCCGGCCGGGCCGCCTCTTCAGTTTGCGATTGACGGATTTCGGCTATCGACATGATTTTCACCTGGTCAAGGAGCGTACTCGATACCGACATCATCCCAACTGTCGCCCACAATTTGTACCTATCTTGCTTGACAGTTACTGCTAGCACGCAAAGTGCATATGGTCTGTTCCCCTTAGGTCAACGATTGACGATCCAGGAGAACGGGATGAATGCGAAGATCACCATCGATAAACAATGTAGCTTCGATCTCGATGCGCTGGCGGAAATGTACCGGTTGCGCGCCAGGATTTTCGGCGAGCGCATGGGTTGGGAAGTCGCCATTTTATCGGGGATGGAAATCGACGAATACGATTCGCAATCGCCGCATTACATGCTGTTGCGCGATAGCGCCGACAACGTATGCGGCTGTTGGCGACTGTTGCCGACACAAGGGCCCTATATGCTGCGCGATACGTTCGGCCGGCTACTGCATGGGCAAGACGCACCCGTCTCGCCTCGCATTTGGGAGCTAAGCCGATTTGCGATCGTTTCGCCCGAGCGGCCGGGCTTCGGATTCGGGGAATTGGCGCTCGATGCGATGCGAGCCGTCGTCGCCTTCGCCGATCGGCACGAGATTACGAGCTACGTCACCGTGACGACCACGGCGATCGAGCGTCTACTCGTGCGCGCACGCATCGCCACGCGCCGCTTCGGTCCGCCGATGCGGATCGGCAACGTCAATGCCGTCGCGCTGTCGATCGACCTCGGCGAACAGACTCACGAGGCGCTATTCGCGGGCGTGCAATCGGACGCATTAGCGCACGATCGGCTCGAGCAGTCGCTTGGGACCGCTGACGAACGGGCTGCCCGCTTCATAAAATCGCAGCAACGCGTGCATCTCGCGCGAGAGGCCGATGCGCTTGGTGGCGGCGATCCGAGCGCGGGACGCATCGCGCTCGCCTAGGCGTCCTATCCACAGGGCTCGGCCGCCGCATAGATCCTCGCCGTCCCATTGCGGGCCGATCGCAAACGCCGCGCATAGCCGGCCGGGCCCGCGCGCCAGATCTGCAAGGCCCACACCGGGCCGCCGGCGCTGCATGATCGGCACGCCGTCCAGCGGCTGCACGGCGCGAAGCAGCACGGCGGCGCCCTCGCCTTCAGGCTCGGCCGACATGTTGATCATGTACGACGCGCCGTAGACAAGCCGCACGTACGCGTGCCCGGGCGCGCGGAACAAGGCGGCATTGTAGGGGCGCAGCCCGCGGTACGCATGATTCGTCGAATCGCCGATCGGATAAGCCTCGGTCTCGACGAGGCGCCCACTCACACGCCCTTCCGGCGAATCGTGCACGAGGTATTTGCCGACCATGAAGCGGGCAAGCTCGACCGTGTCCGTCGGCAGCTCCTCGCGTGTCAACGGGACGATGCAATGGGCACCGTCTTCGGGAACAGGTAGACGCATGGTTCAGAGGCTGTCGCGCTTCGCGAGCGGAGCGCCAGCCATCACCGCACCGCTGCGCGCGCGACGCGGCAAGCGGCCAGGTCCCAAGCGGCGCATCCGACACTCTTGAACACCACCGGCGTCGTGTCCGCGCCATACTCGGCGAGCCGAGCCGCGCCGTGCACCGCCAACGCATCGGCCAGCGCCGTCACGCGCGCCCAATCGATGCCCGCCTGGATGAAATCGCCCGCTTCGTGGCGCGCGCCCGCCTGGTCGTCCACGTACAACGCGCTGCCTTGCAGCGTACGCGGTCCGATCTCGGCCATCTCGGGGGTAAATGCGCCGACGCCGATCACCAGCCTGTCGGCGCGGGCCGGTTCGTCATAGACCGGCCGGGTACTCGTCGTCACCGTAATGACCGTGTCGACCGTATCGGGGATGGCATCGCCTTCATGCGCGCGAATGTCCAGACTGTTGCCGTGATTGGCGCAAAATGCCTGCGCACGGCCCGGCCCGCTGCCTTGCACCAGCACGCGTGCCTCGGGATAGACCGCCGCCAGCGCGTGCGCGTGATGCAACGCTTGCGTGCCCGTCCCAATGAGCAGGATGTGGCGCGGCGGCGCAGGCAAGAACGTGCGCATTGCCAACAACGTGACGGCCGCGGTGCGCCGACCCGTGACGGTCGGCCCGTCCAGCGCGAACAGAGCCTCGCCGGTGTCGGGATCGCACACGCTCACGTGGCCGTGAATCGTCGGCAGCGCGCGTGCTCGATTGGCCGGACACACGGTCACGAGTTTATGGATGGCAAGATCGCGCGCCGCCGCCGGCATCGCCAGCATGATGCCCCCCTGGTTGAGCGGCACCACGAGCCTGGCGGGGCTGGCGATCTCGCCGCGGGCCGCCTCGAGGCAGGCTTGCGCGAGCGCATCGACGAGTACCGGAAACGGCGTCAACCGGGCTGTCGCCTCGGCGTCGAAAAACTGCATCGTCATAGGGTTTTCTCCAATACGGGACCGGTGGCATGCGTCCCAATCGCCGCTGAGCCGATGGGACAAAGGATACGACCATACTCGGCGAGCACCGGAGCGGGCATGCGACGATTGCCTGCGCCCCCGCATTGACCACCAGTAACGAACGTAACCTGTCGATACACATTTGACGAGGGCGCGCGACGCGTTGCCCGTTAAAATACGCCCCGCCTCCATACTTTTACGGCTGCGTCGCAGCGATGCGGCTCGACGAATCTCGCTCCGTGACCGCCATCGATACCGCAGCACCCAGAAGCAGCATGACCACAGAAGCCACCTTAGCGGACTCCCTCGCCGTCGCCGATCGCGTGCGCGCACTGATGGTTCGTCATGGCATTGGCAAGCGTCAACAAACGACCGAGCTTTGCCGGATCCTCGACTTGAGTTTCTCGCAAGGGCACCGCAAGCTGCGCGGCAGCAGCCCATGGACCCTCGCCCAGATCCGCAAGGTGGCGGAAGCATTCGGCGAAGCGCCCACGCAGCTCTTCGGCGCGCAAGACAATGGACTCGGCGCCCCCGGCGCGCGGCCCCGCGAGGCCATGCTCAATATGGGCGCGTTCGAAGGGCCGTGCATCGCCTGGATCGGCGAGCCGCTTGGCCCCTACGAGCGAGCCGAATTCGTCGCGTACGGCGAAGGCGATCGTTGGCGCATCGTCCGATGCGACGGGGCGCCCGGCGAACATGCGCACGAAGTGCTGAAGATCGAGATTCATCCGCGCCGAGGCGAAGCGGAGCGCGCGACGGTCGCCGTCGTGGACGCCGATCAAGCCGCCGCCGAAGCACTGTCCGATTACCTCGTGCAGAACGGTTTCGAGGCGATCGCCTATGAGCGGCTCGCGGCGTTCACCGATGCGCTGCACACGCAAACGTTTGACGCCGTCGTGACCGACTGGCTGTTCGAAGGACGAACCGCGGCAGCGGCAATCGAAGCGGTCCGGCGTTCGGCGCGCCCCGATGCACCGATCTTCCTGCTGACAGGCGACTTGCTGACGGGCAAGGCCAGCGAATCGGAGATCAGCGAAGTGATTCGCCGATTCGACGTGGCCTGCTACGAAAAGCCGGCACGCCTGGCGATTCTCGTTGCCGACCTCTCGAAGCGTCTCGGCCGAGCCTAAGCGATCGCTTGTGCCGTGGCCCGGCATGGTCGAGCCGCGGCAGCGTAGCGTCGCCGCCCCGGCCGGGGCAGAGCCTCGCGGGTACCGAATCAAACGTCGAACTTCACGCCTTGCGCGAGCGGCAACTCGCGGCTGTAGTTGATCGTGTTCGTCGCGCGGCGCATATAGTTTTTCCACGAATCGGAGCCCGATTCGCGACCGCCGCCCGTTTCCTTCTCGCCGCCGAATGCGCCGCCGATTTCGGCGCCGCTCGTACCGATGTTCACGTTCACGATGCCGCAATCGCTGCCCGCCGCCGACATGAATTGCTCGGCTTCGCGCATATCGTTCGTGAAGATCGCGGACGACAACCCTTGCGGCACGGCGTTGTGCACGGCCAGCGCTTGTTCGAAATCGTCGTACACGAGCACGTAGAGAATCGGCGCGAACGTTTCGCGTTCGACAACCGCCGTCTGAGCGGGCATGCGCACGATAGCCGGGCGCACGTAGTACGCACCGTCATGGCCAATGTCGACGCGTTCGCCGCCGATCACTTGTCCGCCGTCCTTGCGCGCCTCGGCCAGTGCCGCCTGCATCGCGTCGAACGAGCCGCGATCGATCAGCGGACCGACGAGCGTATCGCCATCGAGCGGATCGCCGACCTTGACCGATGCGAACGCCTTCTCGAGGCGAGGCAGCAGCGTATCGGCCACGCTGCGATGCACGATCAACCGGCGCAGCGTCGTGCACCGCTGTCCCGCCGTGCCCACCGCGGCGAACGTCACGGCGCGCACGACGAGGTCGAGATCGGCGCTCGGCGCGACGATCATGCCGTTGTTGCCGCCGAGTTCGAGAATGCTGCGCGCGAGCCGCTTGCTCAACGTCTGCGCCACTTCGATGCCCATCCG
>NZ_JBQCIV010000030.1:0-6041 GCF_051953405.1 Trinickia sp.
CATTCCGTTCCATCCGTACTACTCGGTCCATGATTTCATGGGCGTGTGCGTGTTACTGATGGTATTCGCCGCAATCATCTTCTTCGCACCGGAGATGGGCGGGTACTTCCTCGAGCAGAACAACTTCGTTCCGGCCAATCCGCTGCAAACGCCGCCGGAGATCGCGCCTGTGTGGTACTTCACGGCCTTTTACGCGATGCTGCGTGCCACGACCGACCCGTTCAAGATCGTGCTGATGGTCGTGATCGGGCTGCTTGGGCTCCTTGCGCTCGTGCGGGCGCGAGGCAAGTGGAAGATCGGTCTGCCGGTCCTGGCCGTGCTCGTGATCGTCGCGATGTACCTGACCCAATCGAAGTTCTGGGGTGTCGTCGTGATGGGCTCCGCGGTGGTGTCGCTTTGCTTTTTGCCGTGGCTCGACCGCAGCCCCGTGAAGTCGATCCGCTACCGGCCGTTGTTCCACAAGGTTTTCTACGGAATCTTCGTGCTTGCGTTCCTGACCCTCGCTTATCTGGGCACCAAGCCGCCGTCGCCGGCCGCGACGTTGATCGCTCAGATCTGCGCGCTGATCTACTTCGCGTTCTTCCTGGGCATGCCGTTCTGGACCCGGCTGGGGACGTTCAAGCAGCCACCCGAGCGGGTTCGGTACAAGCCCCATTAACCGCGAGCGAGGACAACACGTGATGAAGACATGGCTGAGTACTTGGCTGAATAAGCTCGCTCGCATCGGCGGCGCGAGCGTGGTGCTGACGATGGCGGTGGCGATGGGGCCGGTTCATGCGGAGGAGGGTTTTCCGCTGGATCGTGCGCCGAATAACACGCATGACATCGCATCGTTGCAGCATGGCGCCCAATTGTTTGTAAACTACTGCTTGAATTGCCACAGCGCGAACCTCATGCGTTACAGCGCGCTCGAGCAGATCGGCATTTCCCAGAAGGAGATCGAGCAGAACCTGCTGTTCACGACCGACAAAGTGGGCAACCCGATGACGGTGGCGATGCGCCCGGCCGACGCGAAGGCGTGGTTCGGCGTGACGCCGCCCGATTTGTCGGTGGAGGCGAGGGCGCGCGGCAGCGACTGGCTGTACACGTATTTGCGCAGCTTCTACCGCGACGATACGCGGCCGACGGGGTGGAACAATATGGTGTTCCCCAACGTCGGCATGCCGAACGTGTTGTGGCAATTGCAGGGTGTACAGACGGCCAAATTCACGGACATGACGGATCCCGAAACGGGGGAGAAGACGCATCAGTTCGAGCGCTTCGAAAGCGTAAAACCGGGGACGATGTCGCGGGTAGATTATGATTCTGCCGTGGCGGACTTGGTTGCGTACCTGACTTGGATGTCCGAGCCGACCCAGCAGACGCGCCGGCAGCTTGGCGTGTTCGTGCTGATCTTCCTGGGCGTCCTGACGTTTTTCGCCTGGCGGCTCAATGCGGCGTATTGGAAAGACGTCAAATAAACACGCCGTAACACGGTGTGGGGCCGGCGCAAGGGAGGTTTCTCCGGCGCGCTGGCCCTTCAGCTTTTTGAGGAAACTTTAGACATGATGGTTTTGTATTCCGGCACAACTTGCCCGTTTTCCCAGCGTTGCCGGCTGGTGTTGTTCGAAAAGGGCATGGACTTCGAGATCCGCGACGTCGACCTGTTCAACAAGCCGGAAGACATCGCTGTGATGAATCCGTACGGTCAGGTGCCGATTCTGGTCGAGCGCGACTTGATCCTGTACGAATCGAACATCATCAACGAGTACATCGACGAGCGCTTTCCGCATCCGCAACTGATGCCGGCCGATCCGGTGCAGCGCGCCCGTGCGCGTCTGTTCCTGCTCAACTTCGAGAAGGAACTGTTCGTTCACGTCGGCACGCTCGAGAACGAGAAGGGCAAGGCCGCGGAAAAGAATCACGAGAAGGCACGTTCGGCGATTCGCGATCGGCTGACGCAATTGGCGCCGATTTTCTTGAAGAACAAGTACATGCTCGGCGAAGAGTTTTCGATGCTCGACGTGGCGATCGCACCGCTGCTGTGGCGTCTGGATCACTACGGCATCGAGTTGTCGAAGAATGCTGCGCCGTTGATGAAGTACGCCGAGCGTATTTTCAGCCGGCCGGCGTATATCGAGGCGCTGACGCCCTCGGAAAAGGTGATGCGCCGGTAAGTCGAGTTCGGCTGCGTCCGCTCGTGTTCTTGCGGCTTGTTGCAAGAGCGCGGGCGGCGCGCCGAGCCTCGTATGAGGACAGTTGATGCAAGAAATTTCGACTAAGCCTTATCTGCTGCGTGCGCTATACGAGTGGTGCACGGACAACGGCTACACGCCGCATATCGCAGTACGCGTGGATAACCAAACGCGCGTGCCGCGCCAGTTCGTGCACAACGACGAGATCGTGCTCAACATCAGCTTCGAGGCGACGAGCCAGTTGCAGATGGGCAACGAGTGGATCGAGTTCAGCGCGCGGTTCTCGGGCAAGGTGCACAAGATCGAAGTGCAGGTGTCGAACGTGCTGGCGATCTATGCACGCGAGAACGGGCAGGGCATGGCGTTTCCCGTCGAGCCCGCGACGGCGGCTGCGCAAAGCGGGCCGGTGGCGAGCAGCGAGGTGGAGCAAGCTGCCGAATCCGAATCCGAATCCGAAGCCGGCGATTCCCCGCGCGAGAACCCGTCGCGTCCGCTGGAGGGAAGCGGCGAGCCCAATCGTCCGCGGACGGATGACGACGGCGGCAAAGGCGGCGGCGGGAAAGGCCACCTCAAAGTCGTGAAATGAAGTAGAATCGCGCACTCACGCCGGCTTAGCTCATCTGGTAGAGCAGTTGATTTGTAATCATCAGGTGGCGGGTTCGAGTCCTGCAGCCGGCACCATATCTGACAAGGGGTTACGCGATGTTTGCGTAACCCCTTGCCGTTTCCAAAACACCTCCCGCGTTTCCAAAAATCATCAGCGAGAGGGTTTCACGGGTCGCGTGCCGCGTATGTAATGCGCGCCGAGGCTAGCCGCCAAGCGGGCCGCCGCGATGGGAGCGGAGACGGCGGATGTCGTGAGCCGTGCTTTAGAGAGCCCGCAAGTGCGCAGCGATATTCGAGCAAGAAAGCGCGACTAGTCCCTAACGCAGTGTCAAATGAGCAACGGAACCGCATCGGCCGCGAGGCCTCGCTTTCATTGGCGGCTTCGCCTGCCGTCCGCGGAAATCCGCAAGTGCCTGATTGACCAGGCCAACTGTCAACGTTGACAGGGCGCCTCCGGCAAACCCTCCGTGCTACATTCCCGCGACCAAAAAAATGAGAGAGGGCGCAGAGCATGGGATTTGCATTTATTCGCGAGGGTGATACGACTTCTCACGGGGGCACCGTTCTAGCGTGCTCACCCGAAAACAAGGACGACGGTCGTCCGATCGCCCTTTTGGGCGACAAGGTCTCATGCCCTAAGTGTGGCGGGATCTATCCGATTGTCGGTGTGAAGAACCTTGGGGTGACGTTCGGTGGTCGCCCCGTTGCATCTGAGGGCGATACAACCGCCTGCGGTGCGACGCTGATCGCGTCGCAAAACCACACCACTGCGGCACCGACTTCCGGCCCTGGGGGTGCTGTCGGCGGCGGACGAAGCGTTGTCTCGCAGACCAACGCCCAAACGCCCTACCGCGGCAGATTCCAGGTGCTCGACGACGCCACCCGCCAACCTATCGCCGGCCACCCGTACACCGTGCGGGCTGCAAACGGGCGGATCGTGCAAGGCAAGACCGACGCCAATGGGTTCACCGATTGGCTCGACAATCATGACGCATCGTCGTTGTCCTTCGAACACCCCGGGAGCGAAGGCGCATGAGCGACTACGGTCCGGGCTCCGCGACCGGCGGGGTTTCGCCCGAGGGTCAAACGACGCAGGTTGGGGTCAACGGGACTCTTTCGCCGAAGGACCGCGCGGTGCTGTGTTCGGTGCTCTGTAAATGCAAGTCGATCGGCGTGACCACCCGGAGCGGACAAGTCCGGCGCCAGAAGTGCGTCCAGCAACGCTTGGATTTTGCGAACGGCGTGTCCAACATCGAAACCGGGGCGCCGACTGTCTATCGCCCTGAGCAGACGTACAACATGAAGGCCAAGCCGCCGGAACCAGTGACGGACCCAGACGATCCGTTGAGCCCCCATACAGACATTCGCCAATGGATCAAGGATTTCTGGCCCGGTGGTCTCAAGAAGTACAGGCCGGGAAAGGGAAACTTGCGCCGGCCGGATGTCGTTATCGTGAAGGACCCAACGCAACCGCCTGTACAAGCAAATATTAAGCAAGTTGTAGAGTTCAAGTTCCCACCGGACCCCTACAGTCGGAACCAGGAGCGGGACTACATTCGTATTGCCGGTGATCGCTCGAAGTTCGTGCCGCTTGGACCTGCCGAATGCGGGTGCGGTGACCGCAAGAAGGACGGCGAGCCTTCTGCGGAGCGCGAGTCCAAAACGTCGTCCTCGTCGGATATAGACGAACTGCTCGGTGGCAGTGGAAGCGGAGGAAGCGCCTTCCCGAGCATCCCGAGCGGCGGCGGACTTCCGCCTTTGGCGCCTGGCCGGCTTCCGCCTCTGATTCCGTGATGGAATAGCGAAATGACTGAAGACGAAATCAAAGCGTGGGTCGCAGACCCGAGCCGCGTGGATACCCTGCCGTTTGGGCTGTATGAGCCGGCCTACCGAAAGGGGATCACGGGTGCCGCGCTCGTGGTGCGTGGGGTTGTGTATTTCCGCGATGGCCATACGCCCGCGGTGCGCGACATGATCGTGAAGTGCTACGAGCAGTACCGCGCGACCATCGACGAGTATTGCCGCGCGCTGCAAGTTGCCGGTGGGGAAAAGCCGTCGAAGGACGGCCCGCTGCGGTGGTTCTACAGCGAGGGCGAGCAGCCCATGACACTCGATAAAGCACCCGGCCTCGCCACCTTGGCGAAGACGGTGCCTGCCGATGAAGCCCTTGTGGTGCAGGTCACGAGCGCCGAGCACAAACAGGCTACAGGGTTCTTCGAATTCGCTGTCTTCACGATCACGGACTGGCAAGCTGAACTCGGGACCGGGATGGACGTGATCGATTTCACGGTGCCCCGAGCCTTCCTCGACGACAGACCTGGCGTGTTTCAGGCGCTCTTCGCCGCGTTCTGCGAAGCACTGCCGACCGTCCACGGTCACGCCGGTTTCGCGGTCAATCTGCCTCCCATGGGACGCGCGCCCAACGAAGCGACCGAGTATTCGTATGCGCGCCGCTATGGCCCGGGAATCGACGTGGGCGATCCGATGGGCGTGAGCACCGTCGACCTAGTCGGAAAGATCAAGACCGTCGACTGGCTCGTCGCGCTTGACGCCGACTTGGTGCGTGCCGCCGGCGGGGCCGCTTCGCTTACGCTGCCTCCAGACTGGTACGTACGCCAGCCTTTGGCGAGCGGTGGCTTGATCGTTCAAGCCGGCGTCGCTCCGCAATCCGGCGTTTCGGCCGGACCCGGGAAGGCCCCGCTGCCGCCGCCCGCGTACGTGCTGCTTAACGCTGCGCTGCGCCCGATCATCGCGGCAGAGATGGACATTTTGCAGAGCGGCACGCTCGACAGTACCGCGCCACTGCTCAATACGACGGTCGCGACAGAGACCTGGCTGCGCCGCTTCGACCTGGCAGATGATCAGATAACGGCGCAATGGCGCGATCTGCATGCGAGCCCGAAGGTCGGAGACGCCAAACCTGCCGTCGCCGCGAACCTACACCGCCTGCGCAAATCGATGGGGCTGCCCGATGTCCCGGCACCGTCGAATGGGTTTGGATACGAAGGCGGGCCGGGCGCTTGACGCGTAGCGGCCAAGAACAAATGCGGTCCAGTCGCTTGACCGTACGGCATTTGTCGCCGCTCTCCATAAAAGAAGGCCACCGCGATCGTAGCTACCGGAATGCAACTACTCGATCGGCGGTTCCGGCTGATCGATGGCGTGCGGGTCTTTGGTGATGTGGACGTACGGCTTCAGGACCGGTTGATGTGCCGCCAGCATCGAGACAATGGTCCCTGCAAACTTCCGGGCAAAGTCATC
>NZ_JBQCIV010000031.1:0-39166 GCF_051953405.1 Trinickia sp.
GCCGTCGCCGGCGTTTTGGGCAAGCGCGGCCGTCGGCAGCGCCCTCGTCGTCGCCTATGCCCTGCACGCGGGCGGCGGTGCGTTCCAAGCGGGCGATCTATTCATGCTGGCGGCGGTCGCCGTCGGCGCGCTCGGCTATGCCGAAGGCGCACGCGTCGCACGCGAACTCGGCGGCTGGCAGGTGATCTGCTGGACACTCGTGCTGACGGCCCCGTTTCTCGTCGTGCCCGTGGCGTGGCTCGGCTGGCAGCAGCACCTGGCTCATCCGGGGCCGCTCGCGCTGCGCACGTGGCTCGCGTTCGGCTACGTGACCCTGTTCTCGCAATTCATCGGATTTTTCGCTTGGTACGCGGGATTGGCGATGGGCGGCACGGCGCGAGTGGGACAAGTTCAGCTATTACAGATATTCTTCACGATCGCATTCGCCTCGCTGTTCTTCGGCGAAACGGTCGCGCCGTCGACGTGGCTGTTCGCCGCCGCCGTCATCGCCACCGTGATGCTGGGCCGCAAGGCAGCCGTGCGCACGAGCCCGATACCGTCCAACACGACAAACGCAACGAACGCGACGAGACTTGCGCGATAATCGCGCTTCTCTCGTCTCGAAACGCTACCCGTGTTTCGGTATCGACGACGGAAACCCACTCAACCACCATCGAGGACTAAGGAGACGTTTCATGGATCACAGCGATCTGCCGCACACGACGAACTGGCGCATTTCCGAGCGCGCACGCAAACTCACGAGCTCGGCCATCCGCGAGATCCTGAAAGTCACCGAACGGCCCGAGGTCATCTCGTTCGCGGGCGGCTTGCCCTCGCCGGTCACCTTTCCCGTCGAGCGCATGCGCGAGGCGTGCGAGCGCGTCACGCGCGACGCGCCGGCCGCCGCGTTCCAATACAGCGCGACGGAAGGCTATGCACCGCTGCGCGAGTGGGTCGCCGCACGCTATTCCAAAAATGGCGTAACGATCCGCCCGAGCCAAGTGCTCATCGTGACGGGCTCGCAGCAAGCGCTCGATCTGCTCGGCAAGGTGCTGATCGATCCGGCCAGTCCCGTGCTCGTCGAAACGCCGACCTACCTCGGCGCGCTGCAATCGTTCTCGATGTACGAGCCGCGCTACGTGCAAGTGCCGACCGACGAAAACGGCCTCATCCCCGAAGGCTTGAGCCCGGCGTTGACCGAAGGCGCTCGCTTGCTGTACGCGCAACCGAACTTCCAAAACCCGACGGGCCGCCGTCTGCCGCTCGAACGCCGCCGGGCGCTGGCCGAATTCGCCCGCACGAGCCCGTTCCCCGTGATCGAGGACGATCCGTACGGCGCGCTCGACTACGCCGGCGCGCCGTTGCCGACGCTACTGTCGATGGCACCCGATCACGTCGTCCATTGCGGTTCGTTCTCGAAGGTGCTCGCACCGGGGCTGCGTCTGGGCTACATCATCGCGCCCGAGGAGCTGCATTTCAAACTCGTGCAAGCCAAGCAAGCCACCGATCTGCATACGCCGAGCTTCACGCAGCGCATCGTGCACGAAGTCGTCAAAGACGGCTTCCTCGACGAGCACATCCCGACGATCCGCGCGCTCTACCGCGATCAGTGCGCGGCGATGCTGTCGGCGCTCGAACGCCATATGCCCGAAGGCGTGACGTGGAACCGACCCGAAGGCGGCATGTTCATCTGGGCGAGCCTGCCGAAGCACATCGATACGATGAAGCTGCTCGAGGCGGCCATCGCCGAAAACGTCGCATTCGTACCGGGTGCGCCGTTCTATGCGAACGATGCCGATCACAGCGCACTGCGTCTGTCGTTCGTCACGGTGCCGCCGGCGCGCATCGACGAAGGGATCGCCCGCCTGGCCAAGCTGATCCGCGAGCGCCTGTAACCGTTCTCGCCCGCCCTCGTCGTCACGGCAAGGGCGGGCTCGGCGAAGCGCCGACTCTTTCAACCGAACCTCATCCAACGTTCAAGGAACCGACATGGCAAACCAAAACGTCTACGACAAGCTCAAGCAACTGGGCATCGAACTGCCCGCCAGCGCCACGCCGGCAGCGGCCTACGTCATGGCCGTGCAGACGGGCAACACCGTCTTCGTGTCGGGCCACACGGCCAAGAAGGACGGCAAGCCCTGGGTCGGCAAGCTCGGCGCGAACATGACGACCGACGAAGGCAAGGTCGCCGCCCGCTCGGTCGCCATCGATTTGCTCGCCACGCTGCATGCCCATACGGGCGACTTGAACCGCATCAAGCGCATCGTGAAGGTGATGAGCCTCGTGAATTCGACGCTCGAATACACCGAGCAACACCTCGTCACGAACGGCGCGTCCGAGCTGTTCGGCGAAATCTTCGGCGACGCCGGCAAGCATGCGCGCTCGGCATTCGGTGTCGCGCAAATCCCGACCGGTTCGTGCGTCGAGATCGAGCTGATCGCCGAGGTCGCTTAACTCGCCTATCGCGCCTTAACTCGCCTCGTTCGGAGCACGTCGATGAGCACGCGCCCAGTCCGCTTCAAGCAAGTCGACGTCTTCTCGCAAACGCCGTTCAAAGGCAACGCGCTGGCCGTCGTCTTCGACGCCGATGGCCTATCCGACAGCCAGATGCAAGCGATCGCCCGGTGGACGAACCTGTCGGAAACGACGTTCGTCTGCCAGCCGACCGATCCCTGCTCCGACTATCTCGTGCGCATCTTCACACCGGCGTACGAGCTGCCGTTCGCGGGCCATCCGACGCTCGGCACGGCGCACGCGCTGATCGAGAGCGGGTATCGGCCGCGACAACCGGGCCGGCTCGTTCAGCAATGCGGCGCCGGGCACATCGAGGTCGCGCTGCGCGACGACGGTTCGATGGCGTTCGCCGCGCCGCACGCGCGCATCGCGCCGCTTGGGGTCGACGATTTGCAGGCGCTCGAGGCCGCGCTCCGAAGCGATGAGATCGATTTCGTCGACATGGCGCCGTGCTGTATCGACAACGGCACCCCATGGTTGGCGGTAGGCCTCGCGACACCCGAGGCTTGCGTCTCGATCGCCCCCGATCCGGCCGCCATGGCGCGGATCGTACAAAAAGTAGGGATGACGGGGCTCGCGTTTTACGCACCGCACGCGCCGAGCGGCCCGGCGACGCTCGAAGTGCGCTGCATCGTCATCGACAGCGAGTTCGCCATCTACGAAGATCCCGTCACCGGCAGCGCCAACGCGGGCCTCGCCTGCCTGTTCGACCTGCACGGGCGCCGGCCTGGCGCCCGTTATACGGTGCGGCAAGGCACGGCGATCGGCCGCGAGGGGCGCGTGGCCGTCGAGTATGGCGAGAACGGCGCCATTTGGATCGGCGGACACTCGACCACCCTCGTCGACGGCACCTTCCAGCGGCCCTGAGGCTGCCCGCACGCCCCATTTCTCGCTCTCGCCAAGCACCTGACAGTCTGCCGAGAGCCAGCCGCCCCCGGCGGCTGGCGCCGGTCTTCCATGACGCGAAATACCCATTTGAGCTAAGCGGCCGTCGCGGCATCCGTCCTCGCGGCCGGCTGCGCGCGCCGAGCATGCGGCTTGCGCCTTGCAAGACGCGGCTGCACGGGCGAGCCCGACGTCGGTAAAGGCAAAAGAGGAATACCATTGCCGAAATCGTGCCTGCCGCGACGAACGTTTACCCGATAAACGGACGCTATCTTAATTTTTATCCATTCAGTAATATCCTCGATGAGGAACGTCTGCGGTATTCGAAGCCTGCCCAATCACCTACTGCCCCGATGAATTTCGCCCGGCTTCATTCCACGAGAGACACCCGCACGCGATCGAACGCCGCGGGCTCACGCCGTCGCGCGCTGATCGCGATCCCGGCGTTGGGGGTGCTCGTGCTCGCGCTGCTGTGGACGGTGATTTCGGCGCGGCTGTCGGTCGAACGCGATTCCACTTACCGGGAGGCGACGGCGTCGGCCGCGATTCTTTCCGCCGCGCTCGAGCAGCACACCGTCAAGGCGATTCACCAAGTCGATCAGATCACCCGTTTCGTCAAGTACGAGTACGAAAAGAGCCCCGGACGCTTCGATTTGGCCGGCACGGTCGAAAAAGGCGTCGTGCAAAGCGATACGCTCGTGCAAGTGTCGATCATCAACGAGCACGGCATTCTGACCTCCAGCACGGCCGAGCCCAACCCGACGCCGATCGACTTGTCCGATCGCGAGCACTTCAAAGTGCACGAGCACGAAAACGACGACCAGCTCTACATCAGTAAGCCGGTGCTCGGCCGCGTATCGCACCAGTGGACGCTGCAGATGACCCGCCGCTTGAACCACCCGGACGGATCGTTCGCCGGCGTCGTGGTCGTCTCGGAGGATCCGAGCTACTTCACCAGCGATTTCTACAACAACGCGGCGATAGGCAAGGACGGCGTGATCGCGGTCATCTCCGACAACGGCGCGGTGCTCGCGCGCCGCACCGGCATCGCCCGCGACCCGGCCGGCGCGTTCTCGGCCAGCGGCACTTACCCCATCTCCGAACACGTCTCGGGTACGATGGTCGATCCGATCGACCACGTGCGGCGCATCGTCTCGTACCGGCACATCGACGGCTACCCAATGGGCGTGCTCGTCGGGTTGTCCGAGGCGGAAGAATTCGCCGACTACAACCATACGCGCAACGTCTACCTGCTGATGGCGAGCTTCATCTCGCTAGCGATGCTGGGCTTCTTCGCCGTCGCGACAGGGCTCATCGGCAAGCTGCTGGGCCGCGAGCGCGAAATGACGCACCTTGTCGAATACGATTTGCTCACGGGCCTGCGCAATCGTTACGCCACGATGCAAGGACTACGACAGGACGTAGGCGACCCAAGCAACGTCGGACGGCTCGCGATTCTGTTCATCGATCTCGATAACTTCAAGACCGTCAACGACACGCTCGGGCACAATGCCGGCGACATCGTCCTGCAGATGACCGCCTCGCGCCTATCGGACGCCGTCGGCGCCACGGGCGTGCTGTCGCGGATCGGCGGAGACGAATTCGTCGTCGTGCTCAAGGGCGGCGACGTCGAACGCCAAGCCGTGCAACTGGCCGAGAACCTGCGGGAAATGTTCGAGCACCCGTTCGACGTGCGCGGCACCTCGTTCGTCCTGCACGCGAGCATCGGCATCGCCCTGTACTCGGTCGGCAGCGAAAGCGAAATCGACCTGCTGAAAAAGGCCGACCTCGCCATGTACAGCGCGAAGGATGCCGGCAAAAATTGCTATCAGTTCTACTCGCCGCATTTGTCGCACCGCGCCGATCATCTGATGCAGTGGGAACAGCAGCTACGCGTGGCGCTAGGCGACAATCAACTCTTCCTCGTGTACCAGCCGAAGATCGATCTCGCACGGCGCTGCATTACGGGCTTCGAAGCGCTGGCGCGCTGGAACCATCCGCAGCAAGGCGTCATCTCCGCCAGCGAGTTCATCCCCGTGGCCGAATCGACGGGCCTCATCGTGCCGATCGGCGACTTCGTGATCGAAACCGCCTGCCGCCAATTGGCGGCGTGGCAACGCGACGGCTACGAATCGCTGTCGCTCGCCGTCAACATCTCCGCGGTACAGTTCTGGCGTGGCGATTTGTACGAGACGATTTCGCGCGCCATCGAAGACACCGGCATCGCCGCCCACCGGCTCGAACTCGAGATCACCGAGACGGCGATGATGGAGTATCCCGAACTCGTCTCCGAGAAAATCGTGGCGCTCAAGCGGCTCGGTGTCGGCATCGCCCTCGACGATTTCGGCACCGGCTATTCGTCGCTGTCGTACTTGAACCGGTTCTCGGTCGACACGTTGAAGGTCGACCGCTCGTTCGTCCAAGCGATCCCGGCCGACCGCAGCGTGTGCGTCATGGTGTCCGCGATCGTCAATCTAGCGCGCTCGCTCGGCTTGACCGTGGTCGTCGAAGGCACGGAAACCGAGGAGCAGATCGCCTGGCTCTCGGCGCTCGGCAACATTCAAGCGCAGGGCTTCCTGTTCTCGCGGCCGGTGCCGGCGGACGGCATTCCCGCGTTGCTGGAGCGCTTCGGCGTATGCGACACGCAACAGCCGTTCGGTGCGCCGGGGCAGAGCCAGAAGAACACGAGCACAAGCAAACAATCGGCGTAAGCGCGCGAGCGCGCTGGCGCACGATGCAGGAGCGAACGGAAGGACCGACCGATGGCCGATGCGAACACGCGCCGCAGACGCACTGCGCGCGCCGCGCGTACCGCCGCTACCCCCGAGACAGCGGCGCATGCCGAACCGGCGCGCAGCGCGGGCCTTGAGCCGCTGTGGACGCTGTTTCGCGTCGTCTTCGCCCTGTCGGCGCTTTCCTGGGGCGGGCTTGCGCTGATGGCCCAGCTCGAACTTCATTACGTCGTGCGCGAGCGGCGCTTCACCCAAGTCCAATACTCCGATTTCGTCGCGCTCTCCTGGATGACACCGGGGGCCGTGGGTTGCAGCGTCGCCGTGCAAGTCGGCTATGCCCTGCGCGGGCGCTTAGGCGCGTGCATCGCCGGCATCGCCGCCGTGCTGCCGTTTTTCTGCACGATGACGGCCTTGGCCACCTTCTATCAAGCCTCATTCATTCACACGCTCGCGGCGCCCGGCTTGATCGATCATTTCGCCGTCGTCCTGGCGGTCCTGATCGGCATTACCTGGTACCGGCAAACGCGCGTGCTCGTGCACGAACCGCTGGAATGGGTAGCGGCGGTGCTCGCGTGCATCGTCTTGCTGACAGTCCACGGCACCGCTTCGTTCGTGCTGTTGCTCGCAGCCGCGTTCTCGGCCGGCTGGCTGGCAAGCCCGGCGCGCGGCGGCAAGCTGGAGATCTCGCTCGGGCCGGTGGACAAGCTCTTCGCGCTCGCGGTGCTCGCCCTGATCGCGCTGTTCGCGGCACCGTTCCCGGCCGATTACGCAGGCCACCTCCTGTGGCCGCGTCTGGCTGGCGCCGGCATGACGCTGTTCGGCGGCGGGTTTTCCGCGCTGCCCGTACTGAAGGCGTTGTTCGAAACGCCGGAGGTCGGCATCACCGCTCGCGAGTTCACCCTCGCCTTCGCGCTCTCGCCGGCCTCCCCGGGCCCGCTGCTCAATGTCGTGCCGTTTCTCGGCTATCTCGTGCACGGCTGGGTGGGCGCGGTGACGGCCACGCTGTCGATGTTCGTGCCCTCCGGCATGCTGATCGTCTTCGCGCGCCGGCATCTGCATCGGCTCGAAGCGAACGCGCGCTTCGAACACGGCATGCGCGTGCTGCGCGCCTCGACGACCGCCTTTCTGCTGACGGCCGTCGTGCGTATCGGCGAGCACTTGCCTCATGAGCCCGCGCACATCGTGACGGCCGCTTTCGCGCTCGTGTGTCTGGCGCGATTCAAAATGCCCGTGTATGCGGTCTATGCGATCGTTGCCGCGACCTACGGCGCCGCGCATCTGCTTCGCTAGGCCTCATGCGTCATGCGTCGGTGCGGCTGCGTGGGGGTGGGGCTCACGCGTAACCGAGCACGCCGAGCAGCGCGCCCGCCGCGATCAGCCAAAGCGGATTGAGTTTCGTGCTGAGCCCGACGGCCACCGTCGCAATCGTCAAGGCAACGGTCGCCGCCGAACGGTCGGCACCTTGCGCCAGAATCGCCCCCGTTGCCAACAGCAGACCGATCGTCAAGGGCGCGAGCGCCCGCCGGAAAACCGTCATCCAGCGTGCCTCGCGGTGTGCGCCCGTGTAATGTTCGAACGCCAGCGCGAAGACCGACGAGGGACCGCACATCGCCAACGTCGAAACGATCGCGCCGGCAAGGCCCGCGACCTGCCAGCCGAACAGCGCGACAAACAGGACGTTCGGCCCCGGCGACGCCTGAGAGATCGCGAACAGTGCGGTGAACGTCGTATCGTCGATCCAATGATGCTGATCGACGAGAAACCGGTGCATTTCCGGCACGACCGCCGTCGCACCGCCGAACGCGATCGCCGACACCAGCGCGAAGCGCCATGCAAGCTCGAATAGGATCATCGCCGAGCCCGCCATTCGACGACGAGCGCGGCGGGAATCAGCACAAGCATGACCCAGCCGAGCGGCAAATGGAGGATGCCGACGGCTGTCAGCGACAACAACCCGAACACGAGCCCGCGCGCCGTCCGGGGCTGGCTCTGCGCGAGCTTGACGCCCGTCATCAGTACGAGCCCCGCAGCCACGGCCATCATCCCGCGTAGCGCGCCTTGCACGGCGGGCATCGCACCGAAGCGATGGTAGAGTGCGCCCAGCACGAGCACGATGACGAACGGCGCGGACATCAAACCGGTGGCCGCCGCCAGCGAACCGCGCCAACCCGCGTGCCGATAGCCGACGATCACAGCCATGTTGCAGATGTTGGGGCCAGGGAGAATCTGCCCGATCGCGAGCAGTTCGGCAAATTCGCGGTCGTCCAACCACCGTCGCCGATCGACGAGCATCCGTCGAGCCCAGGGCATGACGCCGCCGAAGCCGTACAGGCTCATTTCGGCGAACGTACGGAACAGCGCCGAAGGCGAAATGCGCGGCGCAAGGCCTAAGCCGTCGCTTTGCGCATGCGTCGGTGAATCGGAGGGGGGCATCGTCGGATTACCCGTAAAGCCTTAAGTATCGCGCAATGCGCTCGCGAGCGGCTTGCCTGCAACATGCGGTAATCGTTGCGGGCGCACCGACCGCCCGCTACACGGTCTACGGTTGTCCGATCGAACGCCCTTCAGAACCCGCGCGACAGCACGGCCGCGACGATCGTCGCGATGCCGAGCACGAGATTGGCCAGGACGAGCCGGCGCATCACGTCGACGGCACGCGCCCCGTCCGGCCAGCGCTGCGCTTGCACGGCACGACGAATGCGCGGGAACACCGCAAAGCGCACATGCCCGAAGATCAGCATCATCACGACGCCCAGCGCCGCCATGAGGTGAATTTGCCAAGGCGCCTTCGCCCCGCCGAAGCGCATCATCATGAAGCCACCCGAAATCAGAATGGCGATCACGGATGCGCCGATCCAATTGAAGAACCGGCCGAATACCGCCTCGATCAACGGCAACCGAAGCTGAGGCGACACGTCGGCCAGCGCCGGACGCAGACAAAAATGCGCGAACACCATGCCGCCGATCCAAACGGCGACAGCGGCCAAGTGTGCGAACAGTGCAACGTCGATCGCAATCGACAATGACATAGGAGTCTCCAAGAATGGGAGCGTAACGTTCCGGCGCCCACAAGCGAGCGCCGGTCATGCCCGAGCCTCAATCCAGCGAGGGCCGCAATGCCGTGATCTTCAAACGCGTATCCGGGGCGCGTCCGCGGCGCGCGCGCTTGCCGACGTGAGGCGCGAGCGCACTACCCGCGAGCCGCTCTTCCTGCGCCTTGCCACCGCGCCCCGTTCCAAGGAGCACGACGCCGACCGGTGTGATGGCCAAAGCCTGCGCCAACTTCTCACCCTCGTCGAGCCCCATTAGGATGATGCCTCGGCCACCGGCCGTGAGCGATTTCATTTCGTCGAAGCCGAACACGGCCAGGCGTCCTGTGCTCGACAAGCATGCCACTTGGCTCGCTTGTGGCAGCACGGGCATCGGCGCCAACGGTTGCGCCCCTTCGTCGATCGTCATGAACGACTTGCCGGCCTTGACGCGGCTCACCATGTCGCCAACGCGCGCAACGAACCCATACCCGTTGCTCGACGCGAGCAGCAGCAACTGCTCCACGCTGGCCGCGTAGTAGTGCATGAGGTGCGTCCCCGCTTCGAGATCGATGAACGACGTCACCGGCGCACCGTCGCCGCGCCCGCCCGGCAACGCCGACACGGGAACCGAGTACACGCGCCCCTTGCTGCCCCACGCGATCAGCATGTCGGGCGTGCGGCATTGGAACGCTGCGTACAAGCTATCGCCGTCCTTGAACGTGAAGCTGGCCACGTCGAGCCCGTGCCCCTTGAGCGCACGCACCCAGCCGCGCTGCGACACGACCACCGTCACCGGCTCGTCGACCACACGCGCTTCGAACGTCGCGCGCTTTTCTTGCTGAATCAACGTGCGCCGCTCGTCGCCGTATTGCTTGGCGTCGCTTTCGATCTCCTTGATGATTTGGCGCTTCATCGAGGATTCGTTCGCGAGCAGCTCTTCGAGCTTGGTCTTCTCTTCACGCAGAGCGGCGAGTTCCTTCTCGATCTTGATCTTCTCGAGCCGCGCCAATTGCCGCAGCCGGATTTCGAGAATGTCTTCGGCTTGCCGCTCGCTCAAACCGAACGCGCTCATCAACGCCGCCTTCGGCTCATCCGATTCGCGGATGATGCGGATGACCTCGTCGATATTCAGGAAGACGATCATCCGGCCTTCGAGAATATGGATGCGATCGTCGACCTTCGTCAACCGGTGCCGCGTCCGGCGCGTGACCGTCGCGAAGCGGAATCCGATCCACTCGTGCAGGATCTCGGCGATCCCTTTTTGCCGGGGGCGTCCGTCGGCTCCGATCATGACAAGGTTCAGCGCCGCGTTCGATTCGAGGCTCGTATGCGCGAGCAAAGAATGGACGAATTCGGTCTGGTCGATGCGGCTCGACTTCGGCTCGAACACGAGCCGCACCGGCGCGTCCTTACCCGATTCGTCGCGCACGGCATCGAGCAGCGCGAGCATCGTTTGCTTCGTTTGCAGCTGTTCGGGCGTGAGCGATTTCTTGCCGAGCTTGATCTTCGGATTCGTGAGTTCTTCGATTTCCTCGAGCACCTTCTGGCCCGAGGTACTGGGCGGCAATTCGGTCACGACGAGTTGCCATTGGCCGCGCGCGAGATCTTCGATCTTCCAGCGTGCCCGCACCTTCAGGCTGCCGCGTCCCGTCTCGTAGGCCGCCGCAATTTCGGCCGCGCTCGAGATGATCTGACCGCCGCCGGGGAAATCGGGCCCGGGCATGATTTCCATCAACTCCGCATGCGAGATCTTCGGGTGGCGGATCATCGCTACCGCCGCGGCGGCGACTTCGCGCAGATTGTGCGAAGGAATTTCCGTCGCCAAGCCCACAGCGATACCCGACGCGCCGTTAAGAAGCAGGAACGGCAAACGCGCGGGCAACAGCTTCGGCTCCTGAAACGAACCGTCGTAGTTCGGCGCGAAATCGACGGTGCCCTCGTCGATCTCTTCGAGCAGCAGCTTCGCGATCGGCGTCAGGCGGGCTTCCGTGTATCGCATCGCCGCCGCGCCGTCGCCGTCGCGCGAACCGAAGTTACCCTGGCCGTCGATGAGCGGATAGCGCATCGAAAAATCTTGTGCCAGGCGAACGAGCGCATCGTAGGCCGATTGATCGCCGTGCGGGTGATACTTGCCGAGCACGTCGCCGACGACGCGTGCGGATTTGACAGGCTTCGCGTCGGCCGCGAGGCCCATTTCGTTCATCGCGAACAGAATGCGGCGTTGCACGGGCTTTTGTCCGTCGCAAACGTCGGGCAGCGCACGGCCTTTGACGACGCTCACCGCGTAGTCGAGATAAGCGCGCTCGGCGTAGTGACCGAGCGTCAGCGACTCGCCGTCGGGCGTCGCAGCCGGTGCGAACAGATCGTCTTGTTGATCCATCGAGAATATTGTCCGTGTTTAGGGGAACTCAGGGCACTCGCCAATACGCGGGCCTCAGATATCGGCTTCGACTTCGTTGCCTTTCTCTTCTAGCCAGCTGCGGCGCGCCGCGGCTTCGCCCTTGCCCATCAGCATCGTCATGCGCGAGACGGTGCCTTCGTATTCGAGTTCGCCGAGCGCGACGGGCATAAGGCGCCGCGTATCGGGGTTCATCGTCGTATCCCACAGTTGCTCGGCGCTCATTTCGCCGAGCCCTTTGAACCGGCTGATCGACCATTGCGTTTCGCGCACGCCGTCTTTGCGCAGCTTGTCCAGTATCGCTTCGAGTTCGCCTTCGTCGAGCGCATAGAGCTTTTGCGCGGGCTTCTTGCCGCGCGCGGGCGCGTCCACGCGAAACAGCGGCGGCCGCGCGACGTGAACGTGCCCGCGTTCGATCAGTTGCGGGAAATGCTTGAAGAACAGCGTGAGCAACAGCACCTGGATATGCGCGCCGTCCACGTCCGCATCCGACAAGATGCAAATCTTGCCGTAGCGCAGATTCGACAAGTCGACGGTGTCGTCGGGGTTGTGCGGATCGACGCCGATGGCCACCGAGATGTCGTGCACCTCGTTGTTCGCAAACAGGCGGTCGCGCTCGGTTTCCCACGTGTTGAGCACCTTGCCGCGCAGCGGCAGGATCGCCTGGAATTCCTTGTCGCGGCCCATCTTGGCCGAGCCGCCCGCCGAATCGCCCTCGACGAGGAACAGTTCGTTGCGCGAGATATCGGTGGATTCGCAGTCGGTCAGCTTGCCCGGCAGCACGGCCACGCCCGAACTCTTGCGCTTTTCCACCTTCTGACCGGCGCGCGTACGCGCTTGTGCCTGCTTGATGACCAGCTCGGCGAGCTTCTTGCCGTGCTCGACATGCTGATTGAGCCAAAGCTCGAGTGCAGGGCGCGCGAACGAGGACACGAGCTTGACCGCATCGCGGCTGTTCAAGCGCTCCTTGATCTGTCCTTGGAATTGCGGATCGAGCACCTTCGCCGATAGCACGAACGACACGCGCGCGAAGACGTCTTCGGCCAACAGCTTCACGCCCTTCGGTTGCAGGTTGTGCAGCTCGACGAAACTCTTGACCGCTTGAAACAGCCCGTCGCGCAAGCCGGATTCGTGCGTGCCGCCTGCCGGCGTGGGGATGAGGTTCACGTACGACTCGCGCTGTAGCGGGCCCTCTTCGCTCCATGCCACGACCCAAGCGGCACCTTCGCCTTCCGCGAACGCATCTTCGTTCGACCGCGAGTTATCGGCATAGCGCTCGCCCTCGAACAGCGGAATCAACAGCTCGCTGCCGGCCATGCCTTCGAGCAAATAGCCGCGCAGGCCGTCATCGTATTTCCAGCTTTGGCGCTCGCCCGTTTTTTCGTTGACGAGCACCACTTCGACACCCGGCAGCAAGACCGCCTTGGAGCGCAGCAGGCGCTGCAGTTCGCCGAGCGGCAGGTTCGCCGAATCGAAGTACTTCGGATCGGGCAGCGCCGTGACGCGCGTGCCCGAGCGCTTTTCGCCGCGTTCGATGGGGCGCACGGTCAACGCGCGCACGACCTCGCCGTGCGCGAAGCCGACTTGGGCCACCTTGCCCTCGCGCCACACCGTGACGTCCAGCCGCGACGACAAAGCGTTCGTGACCGAGACGCCCACGCCGTGCAGGCCGCCCGAGAACGTGTAGGCACCGCCGGCCGCCTTGTCGAACTTGCCGCCCGCGTGCAGACGCGTGAAGACGATTTCGACCACCGGCACGCCTTCGTCGGGATGCAGCCCGAAGGGGATGCCGCGCCCGTCGTCGTCGACGGAAACGGACTGATCGGCATGGAGCGTGACTGTGATTTGACGGCCGTGGCCGCCTAGCGCCTCGTCGGACGCGTTGTCGATCACTTCTTGAATGATGTGCAGCGGATTCTCGGTGCGCGTGTACATGCCCGGCCGCTGCTTGACCGGCTCGAGCCCTTTGAGCACCTTGATCGACGCCTCGCTGTATGCGGCGCTTGGCTTTTTCGTGGACATGGTCTCGTGTAGGTCGTTGTCCACAGCGCGTGTGGATATCCGCGTGGACAAAGCGTTGAAAGTTCAAAAAAAGCGAATGGAAACAACGGGAGCAGCCGGCGTGCTCGCAAAGCGAGCGCGGCCGGCGGCGCCGGATGCCCGTCCGCCATAGTCGCGGCGTATTTTACTGGTTTCGTTTCGCGCGGCAATTCGTCAGGATGGCCATTGGCCGAACGGACCGCCATAACCAGGCAGTGGACGCCGGGCGGGCGGCTTGCCGTCCGCCTTTCCGGGAGAGACGGCGCATGCGCAGCGACGCGCGACCGGCACCGCCGGCCGCCCTATTTGCGCTTGGCTTCGAGCGCCTCCCAGCGCTCCAGCGCGGCGAGCAGTTCGTCGTCGATCGCGGCATAGCGTTCGGTCAGCCGCGCGCCTTCCTTCGCGTCGCGCGCAAAGATCGAACCGTCCTCCAATTGGGCCCCGATCGCCTTTTGCTCCGCCTCGAGCGCGGCGATCGTCTCGGGCAGCGCCTCCAGCTCGCGTTGTTCCTTGAACGAAAGCTTGACCGTGCGCTGCGCGTTGCGGCCCGCCGCGCTCTCCTTGGGCGCCGCCTCGGACGGCGCAGCCTTGTTGGGGGCGTTCTTGGCGGCAACCTCGAGCGCGAGCCGCTGCGCACGCTCGCTTTGCGTTTGCCAGTCGGTAAAGCCCCCCACATACTCGCGCCACTGGCCCGCCCCTTCCGACGCGATCACCGACGTCACGACGTTATCGAGAAAGGCGCGATCGTGGCTGACGAGCAATACCGTGCCGTCATAATCGGCCAGCAGCTCCTCGAGCAGTTCCAACGTGGGGATATCGAGATCGTTCGTCGGCTCGTCGAGCACGAGCACGTTCGCGGGCCGCGCGAACAGCCGCGCCAACAAGAGCCGATTGCGCTCGCCGCCCGAAAGCGACTTCACGGGAGCGCGCGCCCGCTCGGGCGCGAACAAGAAATCGCCGAGATAGCTCATGACATGCTTGCGCGTGCCGTTCACTTCGATCCAGTCGCTACCTGGGCTGATCGTATCGGCCAGGCTCTTCTCCTGATCGAGCTGAGCGCGCATCTGATCGAAGTAGGCCACCTGCAAGTTGGTGCCGACGCGTACCGTGCCTTCGTCGGGCGCGATCTCGCCGAGAATGAGCTTGAGCAGCGTGGTTTTCCCGGCGCCGTTCGGACCGATGAACCCGATTTTGTCGCCGCGCATGACCGTCGTGGAGAACCGATCGACGACCGTGCGCTCGCCGTAGCGTTTGATGACGTCGGTGAGTTCGGCGACGATCTTGCCCGAGCGCTCGCCCTGCCCCACGTCGAGCTTCACGTTGCCTTGCACGTTACGGCGTTCGGCGCGCTGCTGCCGCATTTCGACGAGCCGCCCGATGCGCCCCACGCTGCGTGTGCGGCGGGCCTCGACGCCTTTGCGGATCCATACTTCCTCTTGCGCCAGCAGCTTGTCGAACTTCTCGTTCTCGACGCGCTCGATTTCGAGCTGTTGCGCCTTACGCGTCTGATAAGCGGAAAAATTCCCCGGGTATGACAACAGCCTGCCGCGATCCAGTTCCACGATCCGGGTGGCGACGCGATCGAGAAAGGCGCGATCGTGCGTGATGAACAGCAAGCCGGCGCGCGAGCCGACGAGCAGTTCCTCGAGCCAGCGGATGCCGTCGAAATCGAGGTGGTTGGTGGGTTCGTCCAGCAGGAGAACGTCGGGATCGACGACGAGCGCCTGGGCGAGCGCCACCCGTTTTTGCATTCCGCCCGAGAGCGCGCCGACGCGCGCATCGCCGTCCAGGTTCAATTGCGCGATGGTCGTGGCGACACGCGTGCGCCAGTTCCACGCGTTAGCCGCGTCGAGCGCCGATTGGAGCGTGTTCATGCGCGCGAGCAGCGCGTCGTGCTCGCCGCCCTCGGGCGTGGCCGCGAGCGCATGGGCGACGGCGTCGTATTCGTCGAGCGAGGCGCGCACCTGTGCGAGGCCCGCCGCGACGGTATCGAAGACGCAAGCTTGCGCATCGAATTCGGGCTCTTGCGGCACGTACACGGTGGACAGATCCTGCTGGCGCGTGACGAGCCCGTCGTCGGGCTGCATGAGGCCGGCGACGATCTTGAGCAGCGACGATTTGCCCGCGCCGTTGCGCCCGATGAGCCCAACGCGTTCGCCGGCCTCGAGCGAGAAATCGGCGTGATCGAGCAGTGCGACGTGGCCGAACGCGAGCTGGGCGTCGACGATGGAATAAAGCGACATGAAGGGAGCGCGCCTGCAAAAAATCGAAACGTCCATTGTACCGGCCGCGACGCAGGAGCCGGCACACGCTAGCCGTTCGGTAAAATCGCGCGCTTGGCGGCCTCATCCGATGGCGATCGCCAAGGCATGCGACAATTCGCCTCGCCTTCAGGCCCCGCGACGTAGCGGCGAGACGCTAAGGTAGCGATTTTTTGAAGATGAATTGGGGTAGGACGCTGTGAGCGACGTGATCGAATATAAGAGCTGGGTTTGCCTGATCTGCGGCTGGGTGTACAACGAAGAGGAAGGGCTGCCCGATGAAGGCCTCGCGCCGGGTACGCGTTTCGCCGACATTCCCGACGACTGGCGCTGCCCGCTGTGCGATGTGGGCAAGGGCGAGTTCGCCGTGGTCGAATTCTGAGCGGATTCGACAGGGCCGCGCGGGCCGCGGTTAGGCGAATCGCATTGCCGGGCGCGGCCTTTGATATACTCTGCGCGCGCTGGCGCATCCGGGCTCACCGCCCGGCCCGCTCATCCTCCCCGTAGTTCAATGGATAGAACAAGTGCCTCCTAAGCGCTAGATACAGGTTCGATTCCTGTCGGGGGGACCACCGCACATTTCGGCGCAAAGCAACCGCAAGGCTACACGGGTGCGTTTTTGCCCGCCTCGCCGTACGCGCATACTCGGCTAGCCCCACGGACACGCCGACTCAGCCGATCGCCGCGCAGAACATCTTTCACGGCGGCAGCTAGCGGAGGGCTAGTTCAGCAACGGCAGTCGAGCCCGGACCCAATCCCACCAAGTGGGCGGCATGCTGATGCGATGCTCGTAATTGTCCTGTTGAGACGCGTCGTAGTAGATCAAATAGTCCGGCCCATACTGTAGCTTACTCGGCCAATTCGTCATCATCCAATCGACATAGAATTTTCGTTGCGCCAGCAACTCGCCGCTTTCGGAAAAAATCTGCAATCTTATTTTGTCATTCATTCGACTTTCATCGCCACCCGTTCCGCAAAGAACTATATTGAACCCCCGTCCATCGAAATTCCTGATGCCACCGTTTAAGTCCTTTGTATCTTGCTCGCACTCGTAAAATTTGTCAGGAAATTTCCTATCAAGCACAAATACCACACCATACAACACTAAAGCGGCAATCATAAACCGCGAAACAACTTTCCGCGCCACCTTGGCCCATTTCATTTCGCCGGCTTGCATACTTCCTCCAAAGTGAACTGAATCGGCTTCGGAAGCTGCACCTTTCTTCGATCGGAATAGATCAGAAAATCACCTCCACGATTATATTTTTCTCGCCACACATTGTAATCACTATTGTAAACGGGATAATAGACATCTTGCTTTCTGAGGCTGCGTTTAAAGAGTCCATTTATAACGTCCACCGGCTTCTTGAAGCCGTTGTCGTAGAGAAGCGGTAGGGGCGGTGTATCGGGATGCTTTCCCCATTGAAGGTTTCCACCTTTTTCACCACTACCATTTACAAGATCCGCAACGACAGCAGACGGCACCATGATGACGCCGTATCGATTCCAATGACCGAGATATTGCGACGCCGTCCCGCCCGGCTTGTCAGCAAAAGAATAGCTGTCGCGCGCATATACGTATATATGCGTCACCTCGACTCGCGACTTACAACAATATTCCGGCGTCGGCCCGGCATATTTGTAATATTTCTCCGAATACACTTTCGCGTTCGCGAGCGCAGCCAAATAAAAGAAATTCCCTAACGAGGCCGTCAAGTCTGTCAACCCGCCATTCTTGTCGATCGTCTCCAGATTCGTGACCTTTTCCAATTGAAATTGATATTCCTTATGAAAGTCCTGAATCTTGCCCCCGGATAATTTCCACGCATCTATATCACCGGTAAAGGCAATGCCATCATCGACAAACTGCCGCTCAACTACCCGACGCGCAATTCTTCTCAATGCATTTGTCGCATTAGTGCTGTATATAGATTTGTTAAGCAAAGTCCTGAGCTTTGCCTCCGCACCACCATACTTTAGCGTGAATTCCAACGTCACCGTCGCGGTATCGACCATATCGCCGGGGTACGATTCCGTCTTCTTGGCTGGAAGAATATATTTACGTCCGTTAAACCACCGCCGAGCCAACTTGGCGGCGACATGAAAACCCATCTTCTCCATCGCATCGGGAATGTCGAGCATATCGAACGGCGGCGGCGTGCCGCAGTCGTCGTCCTCGTCACCCTCGTTGTTTACCGGCGCGGCGGGCTTCGGCGGATCCGGAAGTTGCTTTTCGGTCGTCTTCTCAGCCTTGTTGACGGCCTCCGGGTCCTCGGCCTTGGGTGGCGGCGGGGGCTGCGTCCATCCTTTGGGCGCCTTGTCCATCAGAACATGCGCCTGCGGATTATTCAGCGGTTTGCAGACGTCCTTTTTCCACTTCGTCTCGTTCGAAAAAAAACCGACCTTTTCCGGTTTGAAGTACGGAATTCTATTTGGCGTTGTCATTGGAATTATTTCTACTACCTTCGGTATCTCGGCGAATATAGCACGCCCTCCGGCCCCAGTTTAAAGCGCTGCCAGAGGCAATTGCCTAGCTAGATAAATGAAAATGAGCCCGCACAACGGCGCACGAGGCAAAAGCACGGCGGGCTCACAGCAGCTTAACCAGCGAAGGGGCTCGTGTCCGCGAGCCGCCCAATTATCGGACGAACTCACGATCTGCCAGGGGTGTGCTCGACCTCGCCAACACCGTTGCCCTACACGAAAATCCGGCAACACTGACAGATGTGCCCCGTCGTGCCTCTTGGACTTGGATCCGTCGGACTAGACTTTCGAAATCCGCCGCGAGGAGGAAGGGGCATGAGATGGATACGCAATCGAGCGGCGCGGTCGCGCGCTCACGGCAGAGGGTGTCTCGGCACTTGTAGACGCGATAGAGGCACGCGCAATGGATCGCATTCAAAATCCTGTCGGGGGCACCACGTTAGGTTTACGCCAGACACCACGAAACTCGCAAAGCCCCCGCCAGATAAGGGTCCCAGGCCGCCCGGCGTTGGTCGGGGCTTCCTCCGCAGTCAACGCGACACCACGCAGCGCCCCAACTCCCCCCAAGCAGGCGCTCGAAGCCGCTGCTGGGCTTCGAGCGACCAACGATCCGCATCGGTTCGTTAGCTATCGCGGTCAGTTGTACGTGAAGACGTCGCTCTTATTGCTGTTGTCCAGCATTTGATAGTTGAAGAGGACGGCGCGTACCTGGCTACCCGTCACGGCCGGCATCGTGGTGTTGGGCAGAGCCAACGATGTCGCGCCCTTGGGGATCGGCGTCGGATTGCCGTACGTCCCGACCGTATCGATCGTGACAGCCGCCGATTTGTACAGTTGGGCCGCCGGATTCGATACCCAATCCAACGTGATCGAACTTTGCGCGGCCGCCAAGCTCGCGCCGGCGAACAGCGATTGAGTTTGGTTGCCGATCAAGTTCCACGGGAGATTAACGGCCTGCGTTGCCTGCACTTCGTCGGAAAGCGCTCTCTTTTCGACGGCGAGGCTGGAGCTGACAGCACCGCTCGAATTGACGTAAAAAAGCGTGACCGTATAGGCGCTTCCCGCCGTCACTTGGGCGGCGTTGGAACCATCGCCAGGCTGTGCCCAGTTGGTGTTCGTGCCGCTTGGCCCACCGTAGTTGCTATTGGTTTTTGGCGTGGGCGTCGCGATGGTCGCAGTGGCCGCGCTGCCGCTAAGTCCAGACGTTTTGTAGAACCAGAAGTTGGGGCAGTTGGCCGTCAGATTGGTGGGATTGATCGATGGCGTCGGCGTACCGTTGCCGCAACGCAAAGCGTCCGTCGAGGTACTCGAAGCCAGGGCCGACGTAATGGATGCGACGTATCCGCCGGTATTGCTGATATCCATGTACGTTTGGCCCGGCGCCAAGTTCGAGGAAGGGGCGATATAAACGATGCCGTTGCTCGGCAAACCCGGTCCGGTCACGACGGCATAGCCTAGCTTGTTGCCGCTGGCGTCGATGCTGTTGGGTCCCGTAACGTCGATGGCGAACTGGATGCCGCTCTGATAGCCGCTTTGCTTGGTCGCGCCTGTGTTGCCGGGATTGAGCTGCTGTACGCGACGGATCATCGGCTTTACGTCGACATCGACAAGTTGCTGATTGCCCGTGTGCACCCAATTCCCGGAGACGAAGCGCATAACCGAGAAAATGTTGCCCGGATAGCCGTCGCTGCTGACGTATTTGATATTGATCACCGCGCGGTCGGGATTATTGGCGTCGGCGGGATAGAAAGCGGCGACTTCCGGCACGGGGAACTTCACGCCCGTCATTGCGCTATCGATCAGCAGGCCGAAGAATTTCTCGCCCGCGGTATAGCCGTTGTGCTTGTAACTGGCATCGAAAAGCCCGCTGCACGCGCCGGCCATCGAATTCACGGTCGGAATCGAACTCACGGCCGTCGCTAACGTATCCGATCCCACCGTTCCGCGCTGCTCGGGCGGCAAAGCGAAGCACTGGGTGAATGCACCGGCAAGCTGCTGCACAGCTTGCGGCAGCGATTGCACATTGGCGGCCGGTGCCGCGAGCGTCCCACCCGTGCTGGTTGCCGATGCTAGAGGGACCGGCGCTCCGCCCAGCGTCGAGAGTTGCAACGTACCGGAACCGCTAGTCGTCACTTTCACGATATCGAGCAATTGATCCGAGGTACTGCCTTGCGTAGTCGCCGAGGCGGCCGCGATTGCCGTGGAGAATGGGTTGTAGTTCGTCAGACCAATGGCGCTGAGCACCGGTCCAAGCTGCGCAACGACGTTGCTCGTGATCGTCTGGAGCGCCGTTGCATCGACGGGTTTGCCGACGATGGATAGCGGATTGCCCCCCGTCAACTGAGTGACGATGGCCGTCGTCAAGGGGGTGGCGTTCAGTGTCAGCGGCGTACCGGCAGCAGGCGTGGTCGTCGTCACGCTGACGAGCGGTTGCGTGTTGCCGCTGGGATCGGCCACCACGACCACGAACGGGGCGGCTTCACCGGGCTTCAGCGTACAGGTATAGACGCCGAGCGCCGAGGTCGTGATGCCGGTTTCCACGCAAGGGGAATTACCGGCGGCGTCGGTCACCGAAACGTTGGCATTGGCAAGTGCGGAGCCGGTTGCGGCTGTGCCGCTGATGGTCGAGGCGCCCGCGCTGGCGGACGTCGAACCCGGGTTGTTGCTGCTGGAGCCGCAAGCCGCCAGTAGAACGGCTAGCGCTGCAGATAGGGAAGGCTTCAAATACCCCGAGCGAAAAACGCTTTTCATTTCTTCTTCTCCTGTCACGTTATGACATAAATCACGGATCGCTAACGCTTAATACGCGTTGCAGTCTGCCTTGAAAGGCTAGTGATCCCAGCAAACCTGCGCATCCCCAAAATTGGTTATGAATCGCGAGGCATGGTGGGTGGGCTTCTGCGGGGTTGGGCACATCGGCGTGTCGTCCGAAACGCATTGGGCGATCGATCGGTCGGTTGCGTGCGCTTCAGCGTCAGCGCCTTAAGGGTTTACCGGACACGATCCAAACGTTCACGTCAACTTGTGCAAGTTGCGGAAACAATCAACAATGCATGCACGGCGGAACGCATTAATTGTCGTGCACACGGAGCGTGCGAATCGCGCCGAACCGGCTGCGCTCGAAGTTCCATGAATTGAAAACAGACCACTTGCGGCACCCTGGGGACCGGCAACAATGTCACACGACCAACTCGTTTCATCGGGCCTTATCGATAGCATCTATGCTGCGGCTCTGGGAGAGGAAAGTTGGGACGTTTTTCTGCAAAAACTTAGAAATACCGCCGGAACCCGGCTCGCCAATTTAATCTCCTTCAATAATTCATCGCATATTCCGTCCATTCACACCGTTATCGGGGACGGCGGAGATTGGGTCTCGGATTGCATCGCACTCTACGATGATAGGTTCCGTTTGCATGACCCAGCTGCACCGATCGTTGCAGCTTGGCCGGAAGGCCGTTGGTACATAGACAAGGCACACCTATCGGAGCAATTTCGCTCGAAGAATGTTTTTTACCAAGAATTCATGCGTACTTTCGAGCTTGGCAGCTTATCCGGACTATTCATTCACCGAGGGATCAGCGATAGCACCTACTTGAGCTTGATCGGGGATAAAGGAGACGGATGCCTTTCCCCCATTCATCGTCACACGATCGACGTATTGAGCCCGCACATCAGTCGCGCGCTTCAGGCACAAGCACGCCTTCGCCAATTAGAGACCAGGACCGCCATAGCCGAAGCCTCTCTTCAGTCTCTTGCTTGCCCCGTCTTTATCCTAGACGAAGCGCGGACATTGATCTATGCGAACGACGCCGCCAACCGGTTGATAGCCAACGAGCCCGCACTTGCATTTCGACATGGACGGTTTTTCCCAACGGCACAATACACCCATTCCGATTGGCAACAAGCTTGTGCGGTCGGAGGGGTACTCTTGCGGCGCGCGTCCGGCAAACCGCTTCCATTGACTATCATTCCCATTCCCGAGCGCTCCAGGCTGACGCGGCTTTGCCCTCGACGTCTGGTCGTGATGACGGCAACCGACAGCCAAGTTTCGGAAACGAAAGCCCAACGGTTGCGGGCATTCTTCGCGCTCAGTGCCGCTGAAGCCGATCTCGCGATCCTTCTATCATGTGAAGGCCTATCCCCACAGGAATGTGCGCAAATGCGCAGCGTTTCGCTCTCGACAGTGCGCTCTCAGATCAAGTCCATCTATACCAAGGTCGGTGTGACCCGAGCCGCTCAACTCGACCAGCTCGTGCTTCGCTTGTAGCAACACCTATCGACGCATCCCCAGTCTTGGGGGTGACCGCACGCATGACGGACCGTATTCTTCTCGATGAGGCTTGCGTCCGGGGATCTGCGCCGAAAAGAATGCCGCGCAAAGGGTGCCGGTGCCTCGCAAGTAGCTTGCGAGCAGGGGTGAATTTTAAAAGATGCTCACATAAGGAGCGCCATCGAATGAAGACCGCTATCCCTCTCTATCGCCGTTATTTCGCGGCAATGCTCTCAGGCGCGGCTATCGTTGCCACAGCCCAAGCCGGCGAGTTCGTCACGTTACCGAGCCGGGCCGACGCAACTCAAGGCATTTATATCGATGCGCCCAAATCGCAACCCGCGTGGGTCATCATCCTGTTGCCCGGCGGGAATGGCTCAATGCGTTTGTCGGACCAAGGCGCAACACTCCTCGCAGGCAACTTCGTCGTGCGAACGTCTTCCTATTGGACGGACAGTGGCAGCGCGGCCACGCTGTTCGACACGCCGTCCGATCACGCGGACGGCGTGAAGGACCACTTTAGACTGAGCAAGGATGCCGTGAAGGATGTCGAAACCGCGGTTTCGGAGGTCCGCAAGCGCTTCCCGAATTCGAAAGTGGCGCTACTAGCGACCAGTCGCGGCACGATTACCGCAGGCAACGTACTCAAGCGCGACCCAGCCGTGGCCGATGCTTACATTTTGACCTCGCCCGTCACGCAAGCCAACAAAGGACAGCTTGGCTTGTCCGAACTGAGCTGGCCAGATAACAAAGCCCGCGTGCTCGTAGTCTCCAACGAGCATGATGGGTGCGACGTCTCGCCATTCGATGCAGCGAAAAATCTCGCGAGCGCCAACGGCTTCGATTTCATTGCCGTCAGCAGCAATCTATCGAAGAGAAATGCCGACGAGTGTGGCGCCAATTCGCCGCACGGCTTCCTTGGCATTGAAACGAGCACGCTCGACGCTATTCGGAAATGGTTGGAAAAATAAAGCAAGCAACCGCTTGCCCTCGCCGAGCGACGACTCAATTCTTCTCGGACGTTATGGGGCTGACGCAGTTCAAAGTCGAATGCAGTCGGTGGGCATGGTAGACATCGAGCCAGTCGACGATTTCATCCATCGCAGCGCGCCGCGTGGTGCCGGGCCCACCAAGCTTGCCCTTGGATTCCTGTCGGGGGGCATTTCTCCTGGCTCGCGCCATTCACGCCGCGACTAACGGTCGCAGATCCGACAAATCCGTCCTGGCCGCTTCCTCGAGATCGTAGTCGGCCTGCAGGCCAAGCCAGAACTGAGGCGTCGTCCCCAATACGATCGCGAGACGCAGAGCCGTATCGGCCGATACGGCGCGCGCGCCATGGACAATTTCGTTGATTCTCCTGGGGGGCACCTTCATCGCACGCGCCAGCGTATTCTGACTCATCCCCAGCGGAAGCAGAAACTCCTCGTTTAGCACCTCGCCCGGATGGACGTTGGAAAGCCTCTTCATAAGCGGGTCCTCGATGGTAGTCGACGATCTGCACGTCGTATATAACGCAACACGTCATAGTCAACGCTGCCACCGAGGGCGCGGAACTGAACCGATCCCGAATAAATTCAGCCCGACAGCACGCCTTTCGCCCTTCAGGCCGTCCTACGCCTCGTGCCCCTCCGTGCTAGCATCCTTCGATCACGGAAGCGCCTCATGAACCCAACGATTGCCCATCGATTCGATGCCGAGTTCGCGCCCCGCATTGCGCAAGCAATTCGAGACGTGATCGGCCCGCACGCCACGATCCGACTCGAGCCGTACGGCGGCCCCGATCGCCCGACCACACTGAAAATCAACGCGCCGATCGCGGAACGCGTGCGTGGCGCACGGCAGCCGCTTAATGTCCACATGACGTGGGACGAATGCGAGATCGCCTCGCTGGCGGAAACGCGCGGGCAGCATCGATTCGCGCACTACCTCGAAGCGCTGCCGCGTAAGCTGCGCGCCTGGCAAGCCGCGCGCGATTTCGATCTGGCCACGCGCTCGCAGGCCGAACCCTTCATTTTGCTGGGCAACCTCGATTTGGAAGGATAACGGCAGGCTATCGTGCACCGGCTCGGCACCGCGGCACGCGGCACGCGGCCCCGGACGCCCGGAGCCGGTGCCGCCCACGCGCTTCGGGCGCCTAACGTCGATGATGCAGCCGATCCGACCAATGGTGCGCATGCACCCAATGCATCAAGTCGGTCAGCGGATGGTCCGTGCGGTAGCGTGTCGCCATCGCGAACGCCGCACACGCGAACAGGATCAGCAAAAGCATCAATCCGATCGACGAATCGAACATGGCGGGCCTCCGCAGGCATCGTCCAACAATCTCATTCTAGTCAGCACCGGCGCAATGCTGAATGTGCGCCGCCGCACGCCGCATCGCTGCGATAATTGTTGCCCCCACCCCACCGAAACGCCAAAGGAGCCGCCGTGAGCGAGCCGATTTCCTCTCCCGCCACCGCCATTCGCCGTGTCGCCTTCATCGGGCTCGGCGTGATGGGTTACCCGATGGCCGGCCATCTAGCCAAGGCCGGGTTCGACGTCGCCGTCTACAACCGAACGTCCGCGAAAGCCGAGCAATGGGTGGCCGAATACGGCGGCCGAGCCGCCCCCACCCCGCGCGAAGCGGCTAAAGGCGCGGAACTCGTGCTCGCCTGCGTCGGCAACGACGACGATCTGCGCAGCGTGACGCTCGGCGAGCAAGGCGCATTCGCCGGTATGGCGAACGGCACGCTGTTCGCCGATCACACCACCGCCTCGGCGAATGTCGCACGCGAACTCGCGCAAGTCGCCAGCGCACAGGGCATCGCGTTTATCGACGCCCCGGTCTCGGGCGGTCAGGCCGGCGCGCAAAACGGCAAGCTGACGATCATGTGCGGCAGCGACGACACGCAGGCGTTCGAGCGGGCCGCGAACGTGCTCGAGCACTATGCTGTCGCGGTTACCTGTCTCGGCCCCGTCGGCTCGGGCCAATTGACGAAAATGGTCAACCAGATTTGCATCGCGGGGCTCGTGCAGGGTCTCTCGGAGGCGGTCCATTTCGGCGAACGCGCCGGGTTGGACATGACGCGCGTGCTCGAGGTGATCGGCAAAGGCGCGGCCGCGAGCTGGCAGATGGACAATCGCGGCAAGACGATGATCGAAGACAAATTCGACTTCGGCTTCGCCGTCGATTGGATGCGCAAAGACCTCGGTTTTTGTCTCGACGAAGCCAAACGCAGCGGCACTTCGTTGCCGGTCACGGCGCTCGTCGATCAGTTCTACGGCGATGTCCAAGCGCTCGGCGGCAACCGCTTCGACACGTCGAGCTTGATTTGGCGGCTCCGCAAGCTGCACGCGCCCCGCTGAAATCGAGCCCCGGCCGCGCGGCCAAGCTCGCTCGGCCTAGCGCCGCCCACGCGCGCCAGGCCGGCCTGTCCGCGTACCGACGCGGTGATACACTCGGCACGCACGGCGGCATGGCGTGTCGCACCGCCCACCCCTTTAAGAAGAAGGAGGCTTCCGATGGCTGAGTTCAGAATCTGGTCAGACGACTTCCCGAGCAACGGCTTCATGCCTCGGGCTCAAGAGTGCAACGACAAAGCGTTCGGCGTGGACGGCGACGGCGGCAATCTCTCGCCAGCCCTGCAGTGGGAAGCGCCGCCTGAAGACACCAAGAGCTTCGCGCTGACCGTCTACGACCCCGACGCCCCGACCGGTAGCGGGTTTTGGCACTGGGTGGTGGTCAACATCCCGGCCGATACGCGGTCCCTACCGCTCGGCGCAGGCAAGGCGGACGGCAGCCTCCTGCCGGCCGGCGCCATCCAAGTGCGCAACGATTACGGCACGCAGGGCTTCGGCGGCGCCGCGCCGCCGCGCGGCGACAAGCCGCACCGCTATATCTTCCGGCTCCATGCGCTGCACGTCGAGCGTTTGCCGATCACCCCGGAAACGACGAATGCGGTCGCCCGTTTCATGACCCATCTGAACGAGATCGATTCGACCACCTATACGGGGCTTTACGAGCTGAAATAGCCTTCGGGGTAGCGCGGCCCCCGGGCATCGTCGTTGCATACGCAACGGGATTCGCCCACCGCTGCGCCTGCGCGCCCGCAAGCGCGCAGGCGGGTGGCGCGCCTAAAATGCGAGGGTTCGTCCCCATCGCGCGCTATCCGAGCTTCCCCGATGCAAGCAGAACAAGGCATTCCCCTTCCCCAGCGTTACTGGGCCATCGTTGTCATCGCGCTGGGCATCACGCTTGCCGTGCTCGACGGCGCCATCGCCAATGTCGCGTTGCCCACGATCGCACGCGACCTGCATGCGAGTGCCTCCGCGTCGATCTGGGTCGTCAACGCCTACCAGCTCTCCATCACCATTTCGCTGTTGCCGCTCGCCTCGCTCGGCGACCGCATCGGCTATCGGCGCATTTACACGGCGGGGCTTGCGCTGTTTACCGTCGCCTCGCTCGGCTGCTCGCTCGCTGGCTCGTTGACGGCGCTCGCCCTCGTGCGCGTCGTCCAGGGCTTCGGCGCCGCCGGCATCATGAGCGTCAATACCGCGCTCGTGCGCACGATCTATCCGGCTACTCGGCTCGGGCGCGGCATTGCCATCAACGCGATGGTGGTGGCGGTGTCCTCCGCCGTCGGCCCGACCGTCGCTTCGGCCGTGCTTTCGGTGGCCTCCTGGCCGTGGCTGTTCGCGATCAACGTGCCGATCGGGATCGTTGCCGTCGTCGGTGCGCTGCGGGCGCTGCCCACGAACCCCGGACACGATACGCCATACGACTACCTGAGCGCACTCATGAACGCCATCGTGTTCGGGCTGTTGATTTTCATGATCGACGGGCTCGGTCACGGCGAAGCGGCCGGCTGGCTCGCCGCGCAAGCGCTCGCGTTCATCGTGGTCGGCTACGTGTTCGTCCGCCGTCAATTGACGCGTCCGGCGCCGCTACTGCCGATCGATCTGCTCAAGATACCGATCTTCGCGCTATCGATCGCCACCTCGGTCTGTTCGTTCTGCGCGCAGATGCTGGCTTTCGTCTCGTTGCCGTTCCTATTTCAAAACGTCTTCGGTTTCGACCAAGTGCAGACCGGATTGCTGATTACGCCTTGGCCGTTCGTGATCGTGTTCGCGGCGCCGATCGCGGGCGTGCTCTCCGACCGCTATTCGGCCGGGCTGCTCGGCGGGATCGGGCTCATGGCGCTGACGGCCGGTCTTGTCTTGCTGACGACGATCGGCGCCCACCCAAGCGTCTTCGCGATTGCTTGGCGCATGGCGCTGTGCGGGGCGGGCTTCGGCATTTTCCAATCCCCCAACAATCGCCAGATGCTGTCGGCCGCGCCACGCGAGCGCAGCGGCGGCGCAAGCGGGATGCTCGGCACCGCGCGCCTCACCGGACAGACGGTGGGCGCTGCGCTCGTCGCGTTGATTTTCGGCGTCTCGCCGAAGCATGGACCGATGATCGCGCTGACCGTTGCGGCAGGCGTCGCCGGGCTTGCCTCGGTCGTCAGTTTCATGCGGTTGCGCGCGCAAGACAGCGCCCGTGAGCGCGTGAGCGCGTGAGTGCGTAAGCATTTGCTGGACGTCGGCGGGCGCAAACGCCATCCGACAAGCGTGCGAACGGATTCCCCGTTGCCTCCCCCTCGCTCGACACTAGCGCAGCGGCCGAATTTCCAGTCACGTGCGCCCGGCTACGCGTCTGAACGCGCTAGCGCCCATGAGCGCCCGCTCGCCGATCTCCACCCAGACCTCGCTCGCCATTGATCGGTCGTCCCGAGCACGCGCTCGGTTCACGCTGGAACCCACCCGCCCCGCCGCTTTGCCTACTCGCTTGCGCCGGTGTGATTCATCGCGGCGGGCCTGCCTTCCGAGCATCGCCCGCACCGTGCCCAAGACAAAACCCAACGCGGCATAACCTTTCAATTTTGATACGGTTATATTTCATCGCCGAAAGGTTTGTAAGCAGACGGCCCGTGCGAATGCTCGGGGCGGCGCCGGTCCGTACATCGAACACGAAAGGAAAAGGAGCGAAGAAGTGGCACTTACGTTAAGCAAGAATCAAAGCATCTCGTTGGAAAAAACCGCTGGCACCGGCATCGCCTGCGTCAGCCTTGGCCTCGGTTGGGATCCCGCGAAATCCGGCGGCTTCCTCTCCAAGATGCTGGGCAGCAGCGGTGCGATCGATCTCGATGCGTCCTGCATCGTGCTGGACAGCGGCTTTAGGCCGGTCGATCTCGTCTGGTTCCGTCAGTTGAGGTCGAAGGACGGTTCGATCGCGCACTCGGGCGACAACCTGACGGGCGAAGGCGACGGCGACGACGAAACCATCCATGTCGACTTGCGGCGTTTGCCCGGCACCGTTCACCACTTGATCTTCACCGTCAACAGTTTCCGAGGGCAGACCTTCGATCAGGTCGAGAACGCCTACTGCCGCATTCTCGACGAGTCGAAGCGGCAGGAGTTGGCGCGCTTCAATCTGGCGGAGAAAGGCGGCCACACCGGGGTGGTCATGGCTAGCCTCAGCCGCAATGCCGGCGGATGGGAATTCAAAGCGATCGGTCAGTCCACGAACGGGCGCACTGCGGACGATCTCGTCAACTTCGCTATTCAAGCCGTGCACGCGTGAGCGCGCCGCTACCGAACGCGATTGCTCCGCTGTCCGCCCTCGCGTGACGCGCGGGCATCGAGCAAAGCCCGCTTCACCCCATGACCAATAGGCCAGCTTGGCCCCGTTTGCCACGAGAAAACACATGATCGGATGGCTGAGAACCAACGTTGCAAAAGCCCGCGAAACGCTGACTGCAGAAGTGGCCAAATTCAAGAACCGGACCTTCATGGAGTCGGTAGCCAACGCTTGCGCATTGATTTCCGCGGCCGACGGAGAAGTTCGCTCCGAAGAAAAGATGAAGATGGTCGGCTTCATCAACGCATCGCCCGAGTTGAAGGTCTTCGACCTGAACGATGTCATTAAGGTATTCAGCGACGCCTGCGGCAAGTTCGAATTCGATTTCCAAATCGGTCAAGCCGAGGCGCTAAAAGCCATCGGCAAGGTCAAAGGCAAACATAGCGAAGCGCGTTTGCTGGTTCGCGTGGCCTGCGCCATCGGCGCGTCCGACGGCCACTTCGACGAGAAAGAAAAATCGGCCTGCCGTTTGATCTGCCTGGAACTCGGCCTGAATCCGGCCGATTTCGAACTCGAACGATAGGGCGCAGGGACGTGGAAACAACTCACATCGGCTTCCCTGCGCTGACCATCGCCGTATTCGTCGGCCTGGCCCTCGCAGCCTTGCTGCTCGATATCCTCACCCACCGCGACGACAAGCCGATCACGTTAGCGCGCGCTTGCCTCTGGTCCGTGTTCTGGGTAGCGATCTCGCTTGCATTCGCCGCGTTCCTCTACGTGCAGCACGGGGCGCAAGCGGCCAGCTTGTTCATCACGGGTTACGCCTTGGAAAAGGTTCTCTCCATCGACAACCTTTTCGTCTTCATGGCCATCTTCGCCTGGTTCAAGGTGCCCGACGGCTTGCGCCATCGCGTCCTGTACTGGGGCATCGTCGGAGCCATCGTATGCCGGGCTGCCTTCGTCGCCATCGGCACCGGCTTGTTGTCGTTCGGTCCCTTCGTCGAACTCGCGTTCGCCGCGATCGTGATGTGGACGGCCGTGATGATGCTCAAAGGCGGCGATCGCGACAACGCCGATGAAGACTACTCCCAGCATCTCGCCTACCGTTTCGCGAAACGGCTGTTTCCGGTGTGGCCCGAACTCTATGGGCGGCGTTTCTTCGTGAGCCGCAAGACACTCGCGATGCAAGCGCAAAAGTTCACGCCGGGCATAGGCCGCGGGGCCAGGCGCGGCATGCTTGCCACTCCGCTGTTCCTGTGCCTGGTGGTCGTCGAGGTGTCCGACATCCTCTTCGCTTTCGACTCGGTTCCCGCGGTCATCGCGGTCAGCCGCGAGCCGCTGATCGTCTACTCGGCAATGCTGTTCGCCATCCTCGGCCTTCGTACGCTGTATTTCGTCTTGGAAGCGCTCAAGCGCTACCTGGTGCACCTCGAAAAAGCCGTGGTCGTCCTGCTGCTATTCATTGCCGCAAAACTGGCCCTGAATGCAACCGACGAACTCTTCCGCCATGGCATCAACATCGATCCGAACACAAGCCTGCTGATCGTTCTGGCAGTCCTGTCGATCGGTACCCTAGCCAGCGTCGCTTTCCCGAAAAAGGAAGTCGCGCAAGCCAACCATCCGTAATCCATCCCAATTGCAAGGAGCTATTTCAATGGCGCTGACACTTCAAAAAGGCGGCAACCTATCCCTCACCAAAACCGATCCGAGCCTGACCAAAATCATGGTCGGCCTCGGCTGGGACCCCAGAGCCACCGACGGCACCGAATTCGATCTCGATGCGAGCGCCTTCCTGCTAGCGGCCAACGGCAAAGTGCGCGGCGATGCCGATTTCATCTTCTATAACCAGTTGACGAGTCGAGACGGTTCGATCCAGCACACCGGCGACAACCGCACCGGCGTCGGCGAGGGCGATGACGAGGCGATCAAGGTCGATCTGAGCCAGGTCCCGGCCGACATCGATAAGGTCGCTTTCGTTGTCACGATCCATGAGGCCGAAGCACGCAAGCAGAACTTCGGCCAAGTCGCCAACTCGTTCATTCGTGTCGTGAACGAAGTCTCCGGTGCGGAAGTCGTGCGCTACGAACTCGCCGAAGACGCCTCCACCGAAACGGCCATGGTCTTCGCGGAGCTGTATCGTAGCGATGGCGAATGGAAATTCCGCGCGGTCGGTCAAGGCTACGCCGGCGGCTTGAAACCGCTAGCCGAAGGCTACGGCGTCAGCGTCGGCTAGTTCGACGCGCGGTGCGCGGACAAACCCGCGCCCGATCGCACTTGCCTCGAGAAACAGTGTCCAATGCAATGGCCCGCGGCGCGTGTCCCGGCCGTCCGCGCCCGGTTCGTTCGCATTCCTCGTACGGCTTTGCAACGCGCAACGCCGTGAAGGAGCCGCCATGTCACTCATCGTTGCTGGACGCTTCACTACCTTCGCCGCCGCGCAATCCGCTGCGCGCCAGTTATTCGCGCAGGGATTCCTCGAAGAGGACGTCAGTCTGTTCTTCGTCAATCCGCGGGGGCAACACGCCCATCCTGCCGCCGATAGCCTACATATCGTTCCGCACGCATTGCGGCCGACGCCGCACCCAGGGCGCGGCGCCATTGTCGGCGCGGTCGCGGGTGCCGTCATCGGCGTGGCGATCTGCGCGCCGCTCACGGCATCATTCCTCGCCACCGTGACCGCCGCCGGCGTCGGGGCGTATGTCGGCGCGATGCTCGGGGGCTTTATCCAAGCGCGCCTAAACGCCACGCCGCGTATCTCGGAACTCGCCCGCCACGGCGTCCATCACGAGATGCGCGACTCGGGGGTGCTCGTGGCCGTGCACGTCTCGCCGGAAAACCAGGCGAAGGCTGCACAGGCGCTGGAAGACGCCGGCTCGCTTTCCATCGAGCGAGCGGTCGGACGTTGGCAGCAAGGCCGATGGGCCGACTTCGATCCAACCGCGGCGCCGGTACCCGTCAGCGACTTCACGCACCGTCCCGCGTAGCCGGCTCGGCTGCGCAAGGCGCAGCGCTGGGAATGGAAAGTAGCGTGCCGCGGCGACGAAGCCGTCTCCACCGCGGCGCAGACGATCAACGCCGCCTCGCGCGGGCGTTCGATCATCCGCCCATTCGCCCGCGCCGCGCCGCCTACGGCCTCACTCGGCGCCCCTCACCTTCAGGCGGTTCTTCACCTCGTGCACGCCGCTGACGCCAGCGGCAACTTGCTCGGCGCGCGTCTTCTCGTCGCTGGTCGGCACGCTGCCCGTCAGCCATACGACGCCACGCCGCGTCTTGACGTGAATATGCGTGGACTTGACGTCCTTGGCGGTCACGAGCGCGGCCTTCACTTTCGTCGTCACCGTACCGTCGCTGATGTGTTGGCCGACCGATTCCGAGGTCGCCGATGGCGCGGACGCGCCCGCGGTGGCCGATGTGTCGGATGCGCCGGGCGACGCCGACGTCTGAGCGGTCACGCTGGCGGCAAGCGTCAGGGAGGCGACGACGGCGGCGATTTTGAGTAATGGGAGCGCTTTCACAAGTTTCTCCTGCTCAAAGATGGAAAGAATTGCCGAAGCAGAACGTGCAAAACCGGGAACGGATACCGACCCGCTTCGGTCTGCACGGGCTTGTCCGCAAACCTCGTGCCCTGCGGCGCCCCTCGCGCACGGACGGGCCTGCGAGTAGGTAGGCGCGGCGCCGCTTCGCAGTCGCAGCAAAGCGCGCCGCGCTTTTGCACTGCACTCTGTAAAAGCTGCCGCGTTCTCCCTCCCGCAGCATGCAATTGCAGGCGAGCGATCGGCCGCATCGCCCGCAGGGCAACGCTTGGTATGGCCGTTGCTTTACAGCGAGCACTATTGCACTGGACCACTGGACTTTTGCCATGCCGCCGACTCTCGAACTGCGCAGCAAACAACACGTGGCACTCACGCCGCGCCTTCAACAATCGGTGCGGCTCCTTCAGTTGTCGTCGCTCGAGTTTCAGCACGAACTACGTCAAGCGCTCGACAACAATCCCTTTCTCGAATACGACGACCCGATCGCCGAAGAGACCGAAAACACCGCCAACGGCGTCCATGACGGGGACGCCGGCGATTTGCAGCCGGGTATAGCGGCCGAAGCCCCACAGCCTGCCGAACCCGTCGATCCTTACGACGGCCTATCGAGCGCGGACACGACGACCGCGGCGCCGGCCGACGATCCGATCGGCGATTTCGGCCAAGACTGGACGAGCCGCTCGGCCTCGCGCAATAACGGCGATTCCGACGATATCGATCCGGGCGCCTGGGCACACGTGCAACCAACGATGCACGAGCATCTGCATGGCCTACTGCACCTTTATCCGCTGAGCGAACGCGATCGCGCAGCCGCGCAGATCGTCATCGAAGCGCTCGACGACGACGGCTATCTGCGCGAATCGCTCGAGGATCTCGCGAGCGCATTCGAGGCCGATCCGCCGCTTGGCGAAGAGGAATTGCGCGTCGCGCTACGGCTCGTGCAAACGCTCGACCGCCCCGGGGTCGGTGCACGCTCGCTCTCCGAGTGCTTGAGTCTTCAGTTGGATGCGATGTCGCCCGATACGCCGGGACGCGCGGCCGCCCGCGAACTCGTCGAACATCATTTGGAGCGACTGGCGCGGCGCGAACACGCGGAGCTGCAAAAGCAGCTCGGCTGTTCGGCCGAAGAATTGCGCAAAGCGTGCGCCCTCGTGCGTCGGCTCGACCCCAAGCCCGGCCAGTTCTATGCGCGCTCCGACGATAACTACGTGATCCCCGACGTCATCGTGCGTCGCGTAAAAGGCCGATGGGTCGCATCGATCAACCCCGCGGTGCTCCCGCGCGCCCGCATCCATCGCGTGTATGCCGAGCTGTTCGCTCAATCGGGCGGCGCCGGCTCGCCGCTCGGCCAGCAATTGCAGGAAGCGCGCTGGCTGCTGCGCAATGCCGAGCAGCGTTTCACCACGATTCAACGCGTCGCGCAGTGCATCGTTTCGTACCAAAAGGCGTTCTTCGACTATGGCGAAATCGCCCTGAAACCGCTCGTGCTCAGCAAGCTCGCGGAAGAACTTGGCTTGCATGAATCCACCGTATCGCGCGCCTCGAGCAACAAGTACATGGCGACGCCGCGCGGCATCTTCGAGTTCCGTCACTTCTTTCCACGCGAACTCGCGACCGAAACCGGCGGGCGCTGTTCCGCCGCCGCGGTGCGCGCGCTAATCAAGGAGATGATCGATCAGGAAGACGTCCACAACCCGCTGTCGGATGTCGCGCTAGCCAAGATGCTTTCGCAGGAGGGCATGATCGTCGCGCGTCGGACCGTCGCCAAATACCGCAACTTGCTGAAGGTACCGCCGGCTCAATTGCGCCGCCAAGCGTAGAGAGCCTCGCGCGCGATCGGCCGAATCGATCGGCAATCTCGAAGCCGATCGTTATGGAGTCCTAATCGAAATCGATCGTTATCGCCGAGTCGAGGATCGGGCCGCGCTGCGGCCCGCCCCGCCGCAACCGATACGATACCGATCGGCGCGCGCGGACGGGATGCATCGAATCAATCGGGTAGGAAAAAAACGAGGACAAAAAGCGAGGGCCGGGACGAATACGCCGGCCCTCTTCGATGTTCGGCGATACCGCCTTAAGCGATGTTCGGCGATACCGCCTTGAGGGATGTTTGGCGATACCGCCTTAAGCGGCGATATCGGCCAGCTTGACCGCCTTGCGAGTGACCGATGCCGCCGTCGTCACATGCCGCAGATCGCTCAAGAACGCGTCGCGCCACGTCGACAGATCGCCGGCGCGCAGTTGCGCCATCATATCGGCATGTCTCGCCTTGCGATCTTCCAACGGCATGGACAGCGCGCGCTCGAGCGCTTCCGCCATCTGCGTAAGATCGAAGGGATTAACGACCAACGCGCCCGGCAGCTGTTCGGCGGCGCCCGCGAACTGAGACAGGACGAGCACGCCCGGATCCTCGGGATCTTGCGATGCGACGTACTCCTTGGCCACGAGGTTCATCCCATCGCGCAAGGGCGTCACGTAGCCCACTTGCGATAAGCGGAACAGCGCCATCAACAGATTGCGCTCGTATTTTCGGTTCAAATATTGGATCGGCGTCCAATCGAGCTGCGCGAAACGCCCATTGATACGGCCCGCTTCGCCCTCGAGCGTCTGCCTAATGCGTTGGTAGGTCTGCACGTCGGAGCGCGTCGGCGGCGCGATCTGTACGAGCGAAACCTTACCGTGCCAGTGCGGGGCGCCCAGCAGCAGGCGCTCGAACGCTTGGAAGCGCTCCACGAGCCCCTTCGAATAATCGAGACGATCGACGCTCATGATGAGCTTGCGTCCCAGCATGGCGTCGCGCAACGTGCCCACTTGCTTGCGATCGGAGAACTGCTGCGCCGCTTTGGCGATCGCGTCGGGATAGATTCCGATCGGATAGGCCCCTACCTTCAGGACGCGCCCGAAGGCGTGAATCATCCCGTCGTCGCTCGCGGTGCCGAAGCCGCCGCGCTCGATATAGTCGACAAACGATTGGCGGTCCGCCTGGGTCTGGAAGCCCAGCACATCGAAGCTGCACATGGCCTTGACGAGTTCTTCGTGCGGCGGCACGGTGCGCAGCATCTCGGGCACCGGAAACGGGATATGCAGAAAGAACCCGATCGGATTGGTCACGCCGAGTTCGCGCAATGCGCGCGCGAACGGCAGCAGGTGATAATCGTGAACCCAGATGATGTCGTCGGGCTTGAGCATCGCCCTCAGTTGCCGAGCGAGCGTCGCATTGACACGCAGGTAGCCGGCGTACTCTTGCCGATCGTAGCGGGATAAATCGGTGCGGTAATGGAACGTCGGCCATAAGGTCGCGTTCGAAAAGCCTCGATAGTACTGGTCGTAATCGCGTCGCGTGAGGCCGACGGTCGCATAGGTGACCTTGCCTTGCTTCTCGATCGAAGGCGCCTGCGATTCGCCGACGATCTCTCCGCTCCACCCAAACCAGACGCCGCCTGTTTCCTTCAGGGCGTCCAGCACGCCGATCGCAAGCCCCCCCGCCGCGGGGCGGCCCTCCTGCGTCGGCGCGACGCGGTTCGACACCACGATAAGTCTGCTCATTGCGGCTCCACCTCTTCGGTTGGCATTTCTCGCGCGGCGAACCGTCTCGCCGTCGCTGGATAGTCGACACGCAAGACGCGTGCCTCGCCAACCCTCAGTTGTCATACATATGGCATGCGCGCAGGCAATCGCGCGCCCGAGGCGATCCGCATCGTCCGCCCCGCGACGCACCTAGGCAGCCAGCAACAGGCGCGACAACGCGCGGCGCGGGCGAGCGCCGTATGCGAATGCGCCGGGGGAATACGAGGGCAGCGCAAGCGCGTAAAACCTGCCCGCGCGCCCGCGAAGCCGCGCGAGGCCCCCTGCACGCACCAAGGTGCCGCTAAGCGTCCTGTTCGGAGCCCAGGTCGCGCTGATAGTCGAGCCCTTCGGCTCGCGCACCGCCCTGATTGTGCTCGCCGTCGGCAGGCGTATCCGGCGCCGCGCGGTTTTGTCCCGATGGATCGAATTCGGACGACGAGCGAGCGGGAAAACTGCCTCCGTTCTTCGCTTCGCGCTTCATCGAATGGCGCGCTGAGCGCCGCAACGCGGGGTGTCTCATGGAACGGTCTCCAAGAGCCGAGCGACTGCCCGGGCAGGCAAAGCATGATTGTTTCAAGTCTAGGACGCCGAAGGGGCAAACGCGCGGTAACAATTGCGTCAGATTTGTAACCGGTACAGCCGCCGATCAGTGCAGCGGGGGGACGTCCGTCGGCACGGGGGGCGGATCGCCAATGGGCGGCTGCCGCGGTTCGGGGGGCTCGCGCTCGGGGACACGCCCCGGTACCGGCGGCTCCTGCGGCGGCGGCACGGGCGGGTCCGGCTCCGGCGTATGCAGGCGAATAAAGCGAATAAGCGTGCTGCTTGATGCGGACATTGATGCGGACATTGATGCGGACATCGAAACGTACCTCGCCGAGCAACCAATGGGATTAGGACATCAAACGAGCAAGTCCTTTGCCATCCGCGAGGCGGTCCCGTGCAACGGCGCGGTGCCCGCCCCGGCGCGGGACGGCCACCCCGCCATGTCCGTGTCCGGTCAGTTGCCGGCCGTGGCTTCCCCCGTTTCGCCGGCCGCATCGCTCTCGCTCGCAGCCGACTTGGCATCCTCGCCGTATTCGACGAGACGGTTGTAGAGCGTCTTCAGGCTGATACCGAGGATCTCGGCCGCGCGCGTCTTCACGCCGCCGCACTGCTCGAGCGTCGCGAGAATCAGTTGGCGATCGGCCATTGCGAGCGACGTGCCGAACGGAATCGTCACCGCGGTGCCCGTCGACGGCTTCGACAACGAGATTTGCAGCGGGACGGCCGCCGTGCAGTCGGCATCCGGCGCAGCCATGATGAATGCGCGCTGTACGTAATTCTTCAGTTCGCGCACGTTGCCCGGCCAAGGGTACGACTGCATCATGTCCTTGACCGCGGGCGGGAATTGCTTGCGCGAGCCGTGACGTTCGTTCAGTTCGTCGAGAAACGCTTGCGCGAGCAACCAAACGTCGCTGCCGCGCTCGCGCAGCGGCGGCAAGCTGATCGGGAAAACGTTGAGCCGGTGATAAAGGTCGAGCCGCAGCTTGCCTTCGAGCACCGCTTCCTCGGGATCGCGGTTAGTGGCCGCAATCACGCGCACGTCCGTTTCGATCTCCTTGGTCGTGCCGACGCGCATGAACATACCGGTTTCGAGCACGCGCAGGAACTTCACCTGCAATTCGGCGGGCATTTCCGTGATTTCGTCGAGAAAGATCGTTCCGCCGCTCGCTCGCTCGAAATAGCCCTTGTGTTGCCGGTCCGCGCCCGTGAACGAACCCCGCTCGTGTCCGAACATTTCCGATTCGATCAGGTTCGGCGAAATGGCCCCGCAATTGACTGCCAAGAACGCGTGCTTGCGACGCAAGCTCAACTCGTGGATCGTCTGCGCCGCCACTTCCTTGCCCGTGCCCGATTCGCCGACGAGCAGCACGGAAGCCGCTGTGGGAGCCACGCGGCCGATCTGGTCGTAGACCGTTTGCATTGCAGGCGAATTGCCGAGCATGAACCCGAAACGCCCCATGCGACGCAGTTCGCCCCGCAGCGTGCCGATCTGCGCTTTCAAATCGCCCGCGCGCGGCAAGCGATCGAGCACGGCCTTCACGCGCTGCATGTTGATCGGCTTGACGAGGTAATCCGTCGCGCCCATCTTCAGCGCGGTCACGGCCGACTCCACCGTTGCATGACCCGTGATGACGATGATTTCGACGCCCGAGCGCGGATCGAGATCCTCGAATAAATCGACGCCGCTGCCGTCGGGCAGTTGCAGATCCGTGAACACGACATCGGGCGTTTGGCGCACGAGCTGGATGCGAGCCTCGCGCAAATCGCCGGCCGTCGCGGTCGTCAAGCCGTCGGCGGCAATGATCGATACGAGGGCTTCGCGGGTCTCGGGGTCGTCGTCGACTATCAGCACATGTGGCATCGGTGTTCGCTGTCGGTGATGAATCGTGGTTGAAAAAAGGGGCATACCCGGGCGTTCGGAACGAACGCGGGCCACCCCGCTCGACTCGACGATATTGTGCCTAGACGAGCCGAGTCAGGCGAGCACTACGGTGCACCGGTACGAACGAGCGCCGCCGAACTGGCGGCGCCGTGGATACGATCGCTCGCGGGAAGCGGCGTCAGCTATGCCCGTGCGGGAAGATCCATGCGTCGCGCGTGCCGCCGATGCGCCCGAAGGCGCCGTGGCCGGCGCCATTGGGCATGACGTCGCGCGCCGGGGCGGTATCGGACATCGACGGCGCCGCAGCCATCCCAGCCGCGACTGCGCCGCCTTCGCCCTCCCACCGGTTCAACTCGCTCGCAAGCCGTGCCTGCGAAGCGCGATGCTTTTGGGCCCAGCGCCATGCGATCACGCCGCCCACGGCGACGAGCGCGCCAAAAATACCGAT